>NZ_JAEKKT010000144.1 GCF_019510245.1 Streptomyces sp.
AACGAGCCGGGGGTGCACGGGATTCAGCTCGGACACGTACGTGACCAGGCATGAGCGAGCTTCTCCCTCATTGCACGTCCGGCACTGCAGTCGGGCAACTCGGCGATGCCCCGGTCCCGGCCGCATGCCACGGACCGCGTCCGACCGTCCCCGCGTGCGCGTCGGCGGCCGCCGGAGGTGACGACATGTTCCATCGCCCGGGCGCGCGTTTCACCGCGCCCACCAGCTTCGCTTCAGGCCTCGGCGGCCGCCTCCGCCTCGGCCGTGAGGCGGCCGCGGCCGGACGCGGATCCGGCACTCGGGGTCGCCCGCCATGCCGGCACGGTGTGCGGGAACTTGACGCGGAGCGCCCAGGCGGCGAGCGCCGCGGCCAGGACGATGCAGGCGGCGAGGAGCAGAGCCTGGTGGTAGCCGTGGTGCAGGAGCGGAGTCGCCGCCAGTGGCCCGAGGATCTGGCCGACCGAGTACCCGGCGGTCAGCAGGGCGACGGCACGCGGGAACCGCAGATGCGTCCCCGCCCCCAGGGCCAGGGTGCTCACGCCGATGAAGGTGGAGCCGAACAGCACCGCGGAGATCAGCGCGGGCGCCACTCCCCCCACCAGCGCGGGCAGGGCGATGCCCGCGGCCTGGACGCCGAGGGCGGTGAGCAGCAGGTCCGGCCGAGACCAGCGGCGCCCCAGGCCGGCCCACAGGGCGGCGGAGGGGATGGCCGCCACGCCCACCAGCACCCACGCGCCGCTGCCTATCCAACCGGGCGAGCTCTGGTTGATGGCCGCGACGAGGAAGGTGCCGGCGATGATGTAGCCGATCCCCTCCAGCGTGTAGGACGCGAACAAGCAAGCGAACCAGCGGTGGGTCCCCGGCCCGGTCGACCCGGCGCGAGGTGCCGGTGCCGACGGCGCCGGTCGGGGAGCCGGCTCGGGACGCAGTCCCCAGGCGCCGGCGGTGAGCACCACGGCCAGCGCCGCCGACGCCCACCACGCGGCCTGCCAGTTGCCGACCGTGCGCAGCACGAGGACGAGGGCGCCGGACAGCGCGATACCCGCCCCGACTCCGCCGAAGGCCCAGCCGGGCAGGTGGGCCGGGTGCTCGCGCAGATGGCTGAGCAGGGAACTGGCGGCGATCACGAAGATCGTCGCGCTGAAGGCTCCCGCACCGAGGCGCAGCAGCAGCCACACGGTGGTGCTGTGCGTGAGTGCCATGCCGGCCAGCGTCGCGACCAGTGCCAGCAGAGAGCCGCGCAGTACCGCCGGGGAGCGCACCAGCCGGGGGACGAAGGTGCCGGCCAGCGCTCCGATCAAGTAGCCCACGTAGTTCGCGGTCGCCAGGTCGGCTCCGGCGCCGGCCGACAGTCCGGCCTGCGCGTGCATCAGCGGAAGGATGGGGGTGTAGACGAAGCGGCCGACACCCATACCCGTCGCCAGAGCGGCCGCGGCCTGCAGGACGTGCACCCACGGTGACCGCGCTACGCCTCTCGCGGCTGACGCCGTGTCCCGCGGGGGTACGGTGACCGCGTCGCGGCCGGTGCCGGGAATCGTGGAGCCGGTGTTTCGCCTGCGTGCCATACAGACAGGCTGCGCACGTCGGCCGGGCGAAATCCACGACCCGTTTCCTCGCTGCTGCGAACCCCGGCCTCCCACCGGCGAGGACGGTCCCATGGGCGGCGGGCGCGGGCGGACGGCCGCTGCCGACGGCTCCGCGCAAGATAGTCGGTCGGTCGTATACTTTCGCCATGGGACGGACGAGTGATGCCAAGGACAAGATCCTCACCGCCGCTCGTTCGCTGATCGAACAGCGGGGGTACTCGGCTCTGGGCGTCGCCGAGATCTGCAAGACGGCCGACGTGCCCAAGGGCAGTTTCTACTACTTCTTCGAGTCCAAGGAATCCCTGGCGCTCGCCGTGATCGACCAGCACTGGGCCGACGAGCGGCGCGAGTGGGAGTCCGCGCTGAACGGCGACGCCGAGCCCCTGCAGCGGCTCCGGCAGCTCTTCGAGTCCATGGAGACGCAGCAGCGTGCCGGTCAGGACGGCTGCGGATCGGTCCTCGGGTGCATGTTCGGGAATCTCTCCCTGGAGATGAGCAATCAGGCCGATGCCGTGCGCCGACGCCTGCAGGAGATCTTCGAGACCCAGGTGGAACTGGTCGCCGCGGTCGTGGCCGAGGCCCAGCAGCGGGGAGAGGTCAGCGTGCCGGACGCCCGCGCCGTCGCGAGGTCCATGGTGGCGCTGACCGAGGGCCAGGTGCTGTTCGCAAAGCTGCACAACGACCCCGCTCAGCTCGGGACGCTCTGGCCGAACTGCCGCGCCCTGCTGGGCGTGCGGGATCAGCAGGTTCCGGCGCACGCCTGACTCGGCCGACGGGCGTTCACGCCCCGGAAGAGCGCGCGCACGACCACGCGCCGCCCACCACCTCGCCCTCGCCGGGCTCCGGCAGACGTAGGCAGGTGTGTGACACGTATGAGGTGCTCCGGAGCGTCACCGGAGACACGTGTGTCGGCAGCCGAAGCCGTCTCTTCCTCGCGATCACTCCGTCCCGGAATTGAGCCATCCTTCATCCGTCACCTGTTTGACCGGTGACGACTACTGTGGAACAGTCATCGCACACTGGTGACACGTACTGATGACGGAGGCTCCTCGTGATCAACAGGCGTACCTTCAACAAGGCCGCGGGCGTCGGCACGGGCGCGGCCGCGGCCTCACTGGCCGGGTTCCGGCCGGACGCGGAGGCCTCGCCCGGCCGCCTTCACCGGCAACCGACCCCTGCACCGACGGTGCCCGCCGTGACCCCCGGCACGCACACCTCCTTCGCCCGGCTGAAGCAGGTCAAGGCCGGTGTGCTGGACGTCGGTTACGCCGAGGACGGCCCCAGGCACGGCCCCGTCGTCATCTGCCTGCACGGCTGGCCCTACGACATCCACAGTTACGTCGACGTCGCCCCGCTGCTCGCGGCGCAGGGCTACCGGGTCATCGTCCCGTACCTCCGCGGCCACGGCACGACGCGCTTCCTCTCCGACCGTACGTTCCGCAACGCCCAGCAGTCGGCGGTCGCCCTGGACATCGTCGCCCTCATGGACACCCTCGAGATCGACACGGCGCTGCTCGCCGGTTTCGACTGGGGCTCGCGCACCGCCGACATCATCGCGGCCCTGTGGCCCGAACGCGTCAAGGGGCTGGTGTCGGTGAGCGGATACCTCATCACCGACGTCGAGGCACAGAAGAAGCCCCTGCCGCCCAAGGCCGAACACACGTGGTGGTACCAGTACTACTTCGCCACCGAGCGGGGCCGCCTCGCCATGGAGGACAGGACCGACCGGCACGACCTCGCTCGGCTCGTCTGGGACACCGTCTCCCCCACCTGGCACTTCGACGACGCGACCTTCGAGCGCACGGCCACCGCGTTCGAGAACCCCGACTACGCGGCCATCGTGATCCACAACTACCGCTGGCGGCTCGGGCTCGCCGACGGCGAACGCCGCTACGACCGCTATGAGAAGCGGCTCGCCACCCGGCCGGTCATCGAGGTGCCGACCATCACCCTGGACCCCGAGCGCGACCCGTTCACCGCGCCTGGCGACGGAGCTTCGTACCGCGACCGCTTCACGGGCGCGTACGCCCATCGCACGCTGACCGGCATCGGCCACAACCTGCCGCAGGAGGCACCGACCGCCTTCGCCCAGGCGGTCGTCGACGTGGACCACTTCTGACTTCCGAGACCGGGCAACCGGACTCGTCCCACAGGACGCGCCTGCGGAGACTTCCACCGTCCGCGGACGGCCCTCAGCCACTGCCGGTCGTAGGCCGCGAAGGGGTTCAGTGCGCAGTGCGCGCAGGTCCGCACGGAAGTCAGCGGACAGGCCCGCGCCGGCCACTGTGGTCGACGACGTCGCCGGACGGGGGCCCTGAAGTGCACACCGGGAGCGGCCTGACAAGGGCGGCCCCACCCCGCCCGGCCGGGCGGGGGCCGCGGTACTTGCCGCCGCCGAGAGTCACCCGCCAAAATGGTGACGTGAATTACGAGCATGCTTTCGTCTGCGGCAACCCGGCCCTCGACTTCGCCGCGACACTGCGCGCCCGGCGCACGGTGCGCTTCGAGATGTTCGCCACGCCGGACCGACTGGAGGCCTGGTTCATCGAGTCCGGGCTCGTCGACACGATCGCACCCGCCGCCGAGGCCGACGTCGAACAGGCCAAGGAGGTGCGGGAGGCGATCTACGCGCTGGTGCGGGCACGCCACGCCGGGCAGGAGTACGACGAGGAAGCGCTGAGCCGGCTGAACGAGGCCGCGCGCAGGCCTTCCGCCACACCGCAGCTCAGCCAGGCCGGGCGCCGGACCGAGGCGACCGCCGAACAGGCCCTGGCCACCGTCGCCCGGCAGGCCGTGGAGTTGCTCAGCGGTCCGGACGTGCCCCTGATGAAGGAGTGCGGCAACCCCGAGTGCACCCGCATCTACATCGACCGCTCCCGGGGGATGCGCCGCCAGTGGTGCGGCATGGAGTCCTGCGGCAACAAGTTCAAGGCCGCCGCCTACCGTGCCCGCAAGAAGAGCGCGCCGCAGGCCTCCGACGGCTGAACGGCGGCAGTACGAGGGCCCGCTTCGTGGCCCGTGCCGGACTCGCCCGGGCCCAGCACTCCGCGACGCGCGCTTCTCCCCGTCCTTCCGGGCCCTCTGCTGCGGGAAGGACGGCCGACACTGGAAGCGATGATCGGCCGACCGCCCGGTAGGGCGCCCCGCACGGGTCTGGATAGCATGCGCAGCGTCATCGATGAGAGGGAGTGAACGGTTGTGACCAGCCGACCAGCCTCCTCGCTCCGGTCGCGGTACGTCGAACAGGCCGCGTCGGACCTTGAGGAAAATCGCCGACGGCAGCGGGAACTGACCGAGAAAATCGCGGTGTTGCAGCAGGAGGAAGCCCTGTTGACCGACATCCTGTCTCTCGCCGAGCGGTACGAAGGCCTGCCGGACGCGTCACGACCGCCCGCCACGCTACAGAGCGAGTCGGTGCCCGGCCAGGGAAGGCATGTGAGCGGCCGTCAGGGCAGGGGGACGACAAGGCCGGGCGCGGAGGAGAAGCCGCGCCATCCCCTGCTCGGGGACGTCCTGCTGGATCTGCTGCGCGGCCACGACGAACCGCGTCTGGCGAAGGAGATCCGGGACGAGCTCCTGGAGAAGCACCCGGACCGGACTCCGACACCCCAGGTGGTACGGAACACGCTGGAGTCGCTGGTCGCCAAGGGGCGCGTCCGCCGGACCCGGCAGCGGCGCTCGGTGCTGTACACGCCTCGCGAGCCCGAAGAGCACGTCCCCGCCGAGACAGGTGCCGTCGCCGGCTGATTCCACGGTAAGGAAATATATTTAATTTACCGTGCAATAACTGGGTCGCGGCGAATGGATTTAGACTGCGCCCATGGCAGACGTGACGGCTCTCAAGCCCCTCAACCCCGACGAGGAGGCGTTCCTGCGCGCCCTGGGCAGAGTGATGACGCTCCTGCCCCGAGTCGTCGACGCGGACATGCTCGAGGGACATTCGATCACCAGCACCGAGTACACAGTCCTGGTACACCTCTCCGAAGTGCCGCACAACCAGATGCGGATGAGCGAGCTCGCCAACATGTGCGGGCTGTCGCTGAGCGGCATGACCAGAGTGGTGAACCGGTTGGAGTCGCAGTCGTTGGTGACCCGGCAGAAGGCGCCGGACGACGGGAGGGCGTGGCTGGCCGTCCTCACCGGCGCCGGATGGACCCAGCTGAGGCAGGCATGGCCCACCAACCTCGCGAGCGTGCGACGTCATGTCTTCTCACGCCTGGAAGGCTGCGACATCGCCGCTGCCGCGGAGGTGCTGGACCGCATAGCGCCGAACTGACGGTCGGCACCTCGACCGGCGCTCGGCCGGCCGAGGTGCGGCGCCGGTCACCCGGCGGGGCGGTCCCCGTCATTCGGCGCGGTCGCCGTCGCACCGGCCGCCCGAGCCGCCCTGGACGCGACTTCGGCCGCAGCCCGAGAGGCCCGCCCGGTGACCTTCCAGGCGAGCATGCTCATTCCCGCTGCCGGCGTGGGAGGAAAGACCCCCAGCTGACCGAGCATCGTGACGTCGTCGCGTACCGCCTCGTGCCGGATCACCTTGCCGTTGCGCAGGGAGAGCACATGGATCTGCTCGAAGTCGATCTCCCGGCCCGTGGGCGGCACCACTTGGTCCACGGCACCGTCCTTGAACAGGACGAAGGCGCCGCTGTGACGGCCCTGCATGCGCAGCCGGACCCACACCTGATCGTCGTTGTGGATCGTCTCCAGGAAGGGCAGCCGCAGGTCCTCGAACGCGGACCGCATCCACGCACTCGAGGCCAGCACACCCGCAGGGCCGGCGATACCGCACGCCGAAGGCGCGACGGAGGCTTCGCGGTTGCGGAATTCCTCGTGCACCACTCGGGCGGCCAGCGCGGGATCCCCTGTCTCGAGCACTTTGAAGAGCCCCGCGGCAAGGTCCGTGGCAGTCATTCCCATGGCGTAGATGCCCCCTCCGGGTGTCCGCCAATTTACTTGACGCCGCAAGTTTAACTGGACGGACACCTGCCTCGCCCCGACCGACCGGTTGGCACGTCAGCCGCCGCGCCTGCGACCAAGGCGCTCGACCCCTCCGGTCACCAGTGCGGTCACAACCCCAGATCCAACGCCAGGCACGAGAAGTGGTTCCAGGAGCCCTCGGGGTTGTAGGAGGCGATATCGGCACCACTCGGTGCGGCCTTCTTCTCCTCGACCATTTCATGGAAATGGACACGCTCCGGCAGCTTGCCGAACCTGGTCAGCCGTGCCGCTGCCGCCTCGTCCGTCGCTGACTCGTTTGCCACGGTGGCCTCCATGTCGTCGCCTCGAACCGCGTCAACCGGCTCTGTGGCCACAAGGCTGCACCCGGAAGCGTCACCAGTCAAGGTGGTGACGACGTTGCCGACGACTCGGGCCGGGACTTGTCTCCTTGCATGTATGAGGCGGAAGCCCTCGGGGAGCGTCGTCCAGCCTGAGCTCTCCGGTACGCGACCCCTCGGGTGCCCCACACCCGGCGGACGCGGCCGCACCCGACGAGACACCGTGTGACGCACACCGCGGGAACCCGCCCGACCGCTTGGACAAAGCCTGACCTTCCCAGCGGTCCCGTGACCCGCAGCCTGATCAGCCGTGCCCTGGCGGCGCTCGGCTTCGGAGACGGCGACGTGGTCATGTTCCGCACCCGCATGTCCGCCATCGGCAACGTGGCCGGCGGACCGCAGACCGTCATCGGCGCCCTTCACGACGTCGTCGGACCGCGGGGAACACCCATGGTGACCTGCGGCCGGAACGACGCGCCCCCTATGACTTCGCCACCTGGCCACAGGACTGGCAGGACGCCCTGCGAGCCGAACATCCCGCCCACGGCGGCCGGGTCCCGCTGCTCGGCGCTCCCCTGGACACCATGACGCTGCTGCACCACGCCGAGGCGCTCGCCAAAACCCCCGGCAAACGGTTCGTGGACTACGAACAGCCCGTACTCGTGCGGGGCCGGCGGGTCTGGCGCCGCTTCCACGACATCGACTCGGAGAACAGGGCCTTGCCCGAAGGGAATGACCCGTTCGAAGTCATCGTCCGGGACATGCTCGCCGACGGAATCGGTCGGCAGGGCAGAGCGGGCGCTGCCGACAGCCATCTGTCCGAGGCCGCGGAAGTCGTCGACTTCGCCATCACCTGGATCGAAGACAGACTGAGCAGGTAGGCGCGCAGCCAGCACGCCACACTGGTCCACCCGGCGCAGAGGCGTTCCTCCGGTTCGACTCGGCGCAGGTCGCGCAGCACGCCCCGGCCGCTTCCCGGGGGGCTTCAGGTCGTGGCAGGTCGGACGAGGCGCTCGTCGGGGATGACCGCGACCCCGAGGATCTCGATCAGGGCCTCGGGCTGCCACAGGCCCGTGGTGCCGATGCCGGCCATCGCGGGATAGACCGGCCCCGCGAGCTCGCGCCACACCGCCCCGATCTCCCGGCCGTGCGCCTGGTAGTCGGGGATGTCGGTCAGGTAGAGCGTGATGCTCACCAGGTCCTCCGGAACACCACCGGCTTCCTTCAGCGTGGCGAGGACGTTGCCGAACGCCTGCCTGAACTGCTCGACGATGCCCCCGGGGACGATCTTCATGTTTTTGTCTAGAGCGGTCTGACCGCCGAGGTAGAGCGTGTTGCCGCTGAGCGTTCCGTGCGAGTAGCCGCTGGGCTTGGGCAAGGAGGCGGGGTTGACCGGAACCGGGGTCGAGTTGGTCGCCATGGAGAGCTCCTGCGGGGCGTTGCCGGGTCTGTACCGGGCCTGTGCTGTCTGGCGCCACACCGTAGCATCTATTGACAGTGATATGACGCTCGCGGAAATAATGAAATATCCGAGAGGGTGCGCAGCGCCGAAGAGAGAGAAGAGCCCATGCGTCTTTCCACCGTCGCCCACGCCGCCGGGACCAGTGCCGCGGTGCTCGACGGCAGCGTCTGGCGCGCGCTGCCGGCCGCCGACCTGTCGGCCCTGCTGGCGACGGTGCCGGTCCGGAGTTCCGCCGACCTGGCCGGGGCCGCTCTGGCCGACGCCGTTCCGGTGCTGCCGCTGCCGGCTCCGGGCAAGGTGATCTGCTGCGGGCTGAACTATGCCGACCACATCCGCGAGACGGGGCGCGAGCTGCCGTCGTACCCCACGCTCTTCCCGAAGTACGCGGACACCCTCACCGGTCCCGGTGCCGACATCGTGCTGCCGGCCGGCCTTCAGGTGGACTGGGAGGCCGAGCTGGCCGTGGTGGTCGGTGCCACCCTGCGCCGTGCCGACCGGGCGACCGCGCTGGACGGGATCGCCGGGTACACCGTGGCGAACGACATCTCGGTGCGCGACTGGCAGTACCGCACCCTGGAGTGGTTCCAGGGCAAGGCGTGGGACGCCTCCACCCCCGTCGGCCCGGTGGTCGTGACCCCCGACGAAGCCGACCCGGCCGCCGGCCTGGAGGTGATCTGCCGGGTCAACGGCGAGGAGGTCCAGCGGGACACCACGAAGACGCTGGTGTTCGACGCCGCCGACCTGCTCGCGTACATCTCGACGTTCACCGTGCTGCGCCCCGGCGACCTCGTGCTGACCGGCACGCCCGGCGGCGTAGGGGTGGCCCGGGAGCCCCGGCGCTTCCTCGTCGACGGCGACGTCGTGGAGACCGAGATCCCCGGCATCGGCACGCTGCGCAACACCGTGCGCCTCACCGGCTGAGACCCCGGCCGTCCACCGGCGCGCCACCCGCTGACACCCGCTCATCCACCGACGAGGAGCCCTCATGAACCCCGATCCCAGTCAGCACGTCCCCGGTCAGCAGGTCCCCGGTCCGTACGTCCTGGACGGCGACAACTCGATGTACGCCACCGAGAGCGGCCTGGGGGTACCCGTCGTCACCCGTGGGGGTTCGGAACCCGGCGACACCGGGCAGTCCGCCGGCGCCACCCGGATCTCCGGCGTGAGCATCCAGCACACCCCGGCGACCAGGATCTGGTTCGGCAAGGTCCACAACGACGGCGGCTACCGCTCGGTGCCCCACCACCACGGCGAGGCCGAGACCGGCGGCTACGTGCTCTCCGGCCGGGCCCGGATCTACTTCGGCGCGAAGTTCGAGGACTACATCGACATGGCGGAGGGCGACTGGGTGTTCGTCCCGCCGTTCCTGCCCCACGTCGAGTGCAACCTCGACCGCAACAACCCACTGACCTGGATGACGACCCGCACCCCGGAGAACATCGTGGTCAACCTCCCCCAGGTCGCCGACTCCGACCTGCGCGACTGGACGGACCGCCCCTGATGACCGACACCACCTCCGAGGTCTTCACGGCCGCCGTCACCCTGGCCCCCGCCGAGGCCGAGCGCTTCGACCTCGCCTTCACGGCGGTCACCCAGCCCTGTCCGTGGCCCAAGGCGTACGGCGGCGACCTGGTCGCCCAGGCCGCCGCGGCGGCGATGAAGTCCGTCGACGACGGCAAGACGCTGCACTCCATGCACTCCTACTTCATGCGCCCCGCCGACATCGGCGCCGAGGTCCGCTACGAGGTGGAGCTGCTGCGCGACGGCCGGGGCTACGCGACCCGGCAGGTGCGCGGCTACCAGAACGGCAAGCCGCTCTACGTCTGCCTGGCCAACTTCGCCGCCGGCGAGCCCGGCGGGACCTATGCCGACGGCCTGCCCGGGTGGCTGGACACCTCGGGCCTGCCCGATCCCGAGGAACTGCCCGGTTCCGCGGAGTATCTCGCCGGGCGGAGGGGCGGGACGATGACCGAGGTCTCCAAGGACTACTGGTGCGGCGGCCGGGGCTTCGACATGCGCCATGTGCCGGGCCCGGTCTACCTCGCCGTCGAGGGCGAGCACAAGCCCCACCAGGCGGTCTGGGTCCGGCCGTTCGACGCCCTGCGCCCGGTCGACGGGCTCACCGACGCGCAGCGGGACACCGCCGCCCTCGCCTACGTCTGCGACTACACGATCCTGGAGCCCGTCCTGCGCGTCCTCGACCTGCCCTGGGCGCGGGAAGGGCTGGTCACCGCCAGCCTCGACCACGCGATGTGGTTCCACCGGGCGCCACGGGCGGGTGTGGTGGACGGCTGGCTGCTCTACGCCCAGGAGGCGGTCGCGGCCGACGACGGCAGGGGGCTCGCCGCCGGGCGCTTCTTCACCCCGGACGGCACCCACCTGGCCACCGTCGTCCAGGAGGGCATGATCCGCGCCGGCGCCGGAGGTCACCGATGACCCTGTCGCCCTCCGGGCACACCGACACCTTCGCCCGTGACCATCTCCCGCCGGCCGGGCAGTGGCCGGTGCTGGAGTTCACCACCGAGTCGCTCCGGTACCCGGAACGCCTCAACGCCGCCGTCGAGCTGATCGACGCTCCGATGGCGGCCTTCGGCCCCGACCGGCCCGCGCTGCGCACCCCCGACGGCGACGTCTGGACCTACGGCGAGCTCCGGCGGCGCGCCGACCAGATCGCCCAGGTGCTCACCGAGGACCTCGGGCTGGTGCCCGGCAACCGGGTGCTGCTGCGCTCCCCCAACACCCCCTGGACCGTCGCCGCGTGGCTGGGCGTGGTCAAGGCGGGCGGGATCGTCGTCACCACCATGGCCGTACTGCGGGCCGGTGAGCTCGCGCCCGTCGTGGCGAAGACCCGGCCCACCGTCGCACTGGTCGACCACCGCTTCCTCGACGACGTGTTCGCGGTGCGGGAGTCGGTCGCGCCGGACCTGGTCGTCGTGCCCTACGGCGGCGACTCCGCCGACGACCTGAGCAAACGGGCCGAGACGAAGGCGGGCCGGTTCACCGCGGCCGACACCGCCGCGGACGACGTCGCGCTGTTCGGGCCGACGTCCGGCACCACGGGCGTCCCGAAGATCACCACTCACTTCCACCGGGACATCCTGTCGATCGACAACACCTTCGGGAAGCACACGCTCCGGCTGCTCCCCGACGACCTGGTCGCGTGCACCGCCCCGCTCGCCTTCACCTTCGGCCTCGGGCTGCTGGTCGTCTTCACCCTGCGGGCGGGCGCCTGCGCCTTCCTCACCGAGCCGGTGCCGCCGGCGGCCCTCGCCGACCTCGTCGCCGAACACGGGGTGACCGTCCTGGCCACCGCCCCGACCGCGTACCAGCAGATGCTCAAGTCCGGGAAGGCGGACCGGCTCACCGGGCTGCGCCGCGCGGTCAGCGCGGGCGAGCACATCCCGCAGGGCCTGTGGGAGGAACTGCGCGACCGGCTCGGCCTCAAGGTCATCGACGGGATAGGCGCCACCGAGATGCTGCACATCTTCATCTCGGCCGACGGCGACGACATCCGCCCCGGGGCGACCGGCAAGCCCGTGCCCGGCTACCGCGCGACCATCCTGGCACCGGACGGCACGGAGCTCGGGCCCGGCGCCGAGGGCCTGCTCGGTGTGATCGGCCCGGTCGGCTGCCGGTACCTCGACGACGAGCGGCAGGCCGCCTACGTCCTGGGCGGCTGGAACGTCACCGGTGACACCTTCCTCCGCGACGAGGACGGCTACTTCTGGTACCGGGCGCGCAACGACGGCCTGATCGTGTCGTCCGGGTACAACATCGCCGGTCCCGAGGTGGAGGCCGCCGTCCTCACCCACCCCGACGTCATGGAGGCGGCCGTCGTCGCGGCGCCGGACGCCGAACGCGGCTCGATCGTCTGCGCGTTCGTCGTGCTGCGCGACGGCGTGGCCGGTGACGCGGCCACGGCCCGGAGCATCCAGGACCACGTCAAGCAGCAGATCGCGCCGTACAAGTACCCACGCGACGTGCGCTTCACCGGCGCGCTGCCGCGCAACCCCAGCGGCAAGCTGCAGCACTTCAAGCTCCGTCAGCTCGTGACGGAGCAGATCGTGGAAGGTCGGCCATGAGGATCGCTATCGCCGGCGGCGGCCCCGGAGGGCTGTACTTCGCCGCTCTGATGAAGCAGCTGGACCCCGCGCACGAGGTCACCGTCTGGGAGCGCAACGCGCCCGACGACACCTTCGGGTTCGGCGTGGTCTTCTCCGACGAGACCCTCGGCGGCATCGACAACGCCGACGACGTCGTGCACGCCGCGATGGAGAGCCGGTTCGCGCGCTGGACGGACATCGACATCGAGGTGGACGGCGACCGGTTCACCGTCGGCGGCCAGGGCTTCGCGGCGATGAGCCGCAAGGAGCTGCTGCAGATCCTCCAGCGGCGGGCCGCCGACCTGGGCGTCACCGTCCACTACCGCGCCGAGGCACCCGACGTGGACGAACTGCGCGCCACGCACGACCTGGTGCTGGCGGCCGACGGCCTCAACTCCGCCGTCCGCACCAAGTACGCCGACGTGTTCGGGCCGTCGCTGGACCGGCGGCACAACAAGTACATCTGGCTCGGCACCGACCTGGTCTTCGAGGCGTTCCAGTTCTTCGTCAAGCAGACGGAATGGGGCACCATGCAGATCCACGGCTACCCCTACTCCGACACCGGCTCGACCTTCATCGTCGAGATGCACGAGGACGTCTGGCGGCGGGCCGGCTTCGACCGCACCGAGGACCAGGTGTTCCCGCCGGGCGTCTCCGACGACCACGCCGTGGCCCGGATCGCGGAGATCTTCGCCGGCGAGCTGAAGGGCCACCGGATCCTCACCAACAACTCGAAGTGGCTGAACTTCACGACGGTCCGCAACGAGCGCTGGTCCACCGGCAACGTGGTGCTGCTCGGCGACGCCGCCCACACCGCCCACTTCTCGATCGGCTCGGGCACCAAGCTCGCCATGGAGGACGCCCTCGCCCTGGCGGCCTGCCTGCACGAGCATCCGACGGTGGCCGAGGCACTGGCCGCCTACGAGGCCGAGCGCAGGCCGGTCGTCGAGTCGACCCAGCGGGCCGCGCAGGCGTCGCTGGAGTGGTTCGAGAACATCGGCATGTACGCGGGCCAGGACCCGGCGCAGTTCGTCTTCAACCTGCTCACCCGCTCGCGGCGCATCACCTTCGAGAACCTCAAGGAGCGCGACGCCGAGTTCGCCGCGCTGATGGAGGCGGAGTTCGCCCGGCACCAGCAGGCTCCCGAGGCCGCCCCGGCGATGTTCCAGCCGGTCCGGATCGGCTCGCTCGAGCTGAAGAACCGCGTCGTCGTCTCCCCGATGGACATGTACTCCTCGGATGACGGTGTCCCCGGCGACTTCCACCTGGTGCACCTGGGCTCCAAGGCGCTGGGCGGCGCCGGCCTGGTCATGAGCGAGATGGTCTGCGTGTCGCCCGAGGGCCGGATCACGCCCGGCTGCCCGGGACTGTGGACCGACGAGCAGCGCGACGCCTGGCGCCGGATCACGGACTTCGTCCACGACCGTACGACGGGGAAGATCGGCCTCCAGCTCGGCCACTCGGGCCGCAAGGGCTCGACCAAGCTCATGTGGGACGGCATGGACGAGCCGCTCGAGGAGGGCAACTGGGAGGTGATCGCCCCCTCGGCGCTCCCGTACGGCGCCGGCTGCCACGTGCCCCGGGAGGCCACCCGTGCGGACATGGACAAGGTGGTCGCCGACTTCACCGCCGCCGCCGTGCGCGCGGTGGCGGCCGGCTTCGACCTCGTCGAGGTGCACGCAGCCCACGGCTATCTGCTCTCCTCCTTCCTCTCCCCCGTCGCCAACCGGCGCACCGACGAGTACGGCGGCTCCCTGGAGAACCGGCTGCGGTTCCCGCTGGAGGTCTTCGACGCCGTACGCCAGGCCGTCCCGCCCGACATCCCGGTCACGGTCCGTATCTCGGCGACCGACTGGATGCCGGACGGCAACACCGCGGACGACGCCGTCGACGTCGCCCGCGCGTTCATCGAGCACGGCGCTGCGGCCATCGACGTCTCCTCCGGCCAGGTCGCCAAGGACGAGAAGCCGGCGTTCGGCCGCTCCTACCAGACCCCGTTCGCCGACCGGATCCGCCACCGGGTGGCCGGGCCCGCGGGGGTTCCGGTGATCGCGGTCGGGGCCATCTCCTCGTACGACGACGTGAACTCGATCCTGCTCGCCGGGCGGGCCGACCTGTGCGCCCTGGGCCGCACCCACCTCTACGACCCGCAGTGGACCCTGCACGCCGCGGCGGAGCAGGAGTACCGCGGGGCCGGTGCCGAGTGGCCGGTGCAGTGGGCGGCGGGCCGGCGCAAGCCGCCCACCTCCCGTACCGACAAGGTCCCGCCCCGGCTGTCGCTGCTGCGCGAGGGCGCCGGCGGTGCTGTGCACCTGCGCTGGACCCCGGCCGCGCGCACGGTGCCGGCGTGACCGCCGCGCCCGCGTCCGCGAACGTGGTCGGCGTGTACCGGACGCGCATCGAGTGGATCGACACGGATGCGGCCGGGATCTACCACAACAGCACCGTCGTGCGGTTCGTGGAGGCGGCGGAGGCCTCGCTCATGGCCGGGCTCGGCCTCCACGACTACTTCGCGGCGGCGCCCCGCGTCCGCTACGAGGTGGACTTCGAGTCGCCGCTCGTCTTCGGCCAGGAGGTGCGCACGGTCGTGGAGCTGGTGCGGATCGGCACCAGCTCGATGACCTTCGCCTTCGAGGTCCGGGGCGAGGAGTTCCGGGGCCGTCCGGGCGGCCGGGCCGCGCACGGCCGTTACGTGACCGTGCACATCGGCCGTGACCGTGCCAGCGGCGCCGTGAGTGTGCCCTGGCCCGAGGAGTGGGTCGCGGCGCTGACCGGGCCCGTTGGGTCCACCGGGGCGGTCCGATCATGCGATCGCGGTCCGGCATACTCACTGGAATGAGCGAGACGAAGGGCGACCGGCCCACCACAGCGGCGCGTCGGTCCCGGACCGTGCTCGTGAGTTTTCTCGGCGCGATCGTGCGCAAGATGGGCAACTGGATGCCCATCGCCGGGACGGTCGAGCTGCTGACCGCGTCGGGGCTGGACGCCGCGAGCGTCCGCACGGCGGTCTTCCGGCTGAAGAAGCGGGGCTGGCTGGAGTCGGAGAGCCGCGCGGGCATGCGCGGCTACGCGCTGACCCCGGCGGCACTGGAGGCGCTGGCCGCCGGTGACGAGGTCATCTGGCACGCCCGGCAGCCGGCCGAACTCGGCGACGGCTGGTGCTTCGTCAACTTCTCCGTGCCCGAGTCCGCCCGCGCGCTGCGCCATCGGCTGACCGGTCACCTGACCTCGCTCGGCTTCGGCAACATCGGCTCCGCGGTCTGGATCGCGCCCGCCCGGATGCTCCCGGCCGCGCAGCGCGCCATCGCGGAACTGGACCTCACCGAGCAGTGCGCCCTGTTCGTCGGCGACTACGTCGCCGGGCAGCCGCTGACGGCCATGGTCCGGGGCGGCTGGGACCTCGACGAGATCGACCTGCGCTACCGGGAGTTCATCGGCGCCTACGAGGGTGCGGCGGACCGTCTCACCGAGGCCGCGGTCATCGACGGGCGGCAGGCCTACGTCACGTATCTCGCCGTGGTCGACCACTGGCGCAAGCTTCCGTTCCGCGACCCCGGGCTGCCCCGCGAGGTGCTGCCGGAGAACTGGTCCGGCCCCGCCGCCGTCCAGCTCTTCGAACGCATGGTCACGATCCTGGAGGGCCGGGCACTGGCCCATGCGGCCGCGTACTGGTCCACGTCCTGATCGCGCTGCGGCTTTGTGGCCCACTCCGGCGTGAGTTGTGTGCCGTACGGCGGGAACCTCCCTGGTCTTCCACTCCGGCGGCTGCCTCCTCGCCGCCGAGGACGCGGACGCGGCCATGCCGGCCTCGCTGCGAAGGATGAGCGGGCCGGCACCGTCGGCGAAGACGGCGACCACGCTGCGGGCCAGGAAGACGGCGGCACCCGGGCTGAACACGCGCCGGCGCCCACGGGGCCGCCGAAGGGCCCGGGTGCCGCACCTGTGCTTCTCACGCCGGTCCGAACGGCCCGAGGGCGACCGGATACAGTGCGCGGGACGGCAGCCTGAGAGGGGAAGCGTGACCGACACCAGCGACACCCGACCCGCCGACAGGGAAGCGCAGGCTCCGCGGCGGAGCCGACTGCACCGCCTGATGCGCTACATCCCCCTGATCGCCCCCGTCCTGCTGTGGACCGTGCCCTGCTGGGTGCTCCTGTACACCGGCCAGCACTGGCCGCTGCCGGTCTCGTCGGGCGGCACCGCCCTGTTCGCCCTCGGCCTCGTCGGCATGCCGCTCGCGATGGTGCGCGGCCACGGCCGGCGCCAGCAGGACCGGGCGGCGATCCTCGGTGACACCCTGCTGGGCACCAGCTGGGTCCTGTTCACCTGGTCCGTCCTGCTCGGCGTCCTCCTGCGGCTCGCCCTGACCGTGGCCGGCGTCGGCACGGGCCAGGACCGGGCCCGCATCGTCACGTGGGCCGTCCTCGGCACCACCGCCGTACTGCTCGCCTGGGGGTACGCCGAGGCCCGCCGCGTGCCGCGCGTGCGCCGGCTGGACGTGCGACTCCCCCGGCTGGGCGCCGGGTTGGACGGCCTGCGCGTCGCCCTCATCACCGACACCCACTACGGCCCGCTCGACCGCGCCCGGTGGTCGGCACGGGTGTGCGAGACGGTGAACACCCTGGAGGCCGACCTGGTCTGCCACACCGGCGACATCGCGGACGGCACCGCCGAACGCCGCCGCGCCCAGGCCGTCCCGCTCGGCACCGTGCGGGCGACCCGGGCCCGGGTCTACGTCACCGGCAACCACGAGTACTACAGCGAGGCCCAGGGCTGGGTCGACCTGATGGACGAGCTGGGCTGGGAGCCGCTGCGCAACCGCCACCTGCTGCTCGAACGCGGCGGCGACACCCTCGTGGTCGCCGGCGTGGACGACGTCACCGCCGAGTCCTCCGGCCTGGCGGGCCACCGCGCCCACCTCGCCGGAGCCCTGAACGGCGCCGACCCCGACCTGCCCGTCCTGCTCCTGGCGCACCAGCCCAAGTTCGTCGACCGGGCGGCAGCCCACGGTGTCGACCTCCAGCTCTCCGGCCACACCCACGGCGGCCAGATCTGGCCCTTCCACCACCTGGTCCGGATCGACCAGCCCGCCCTCGCCGGCCTCAGCCGCCACGGCACCCGCACCCTCCTCTACACCAGCCGCGGCACCGGCTTCTGGGGCCCGCCGTTCCGCGTCTTCGCGCCCAGCGAGATCACCCTCCTCGTGCTCCGCGCCCCGGACCGGCCCACCTCGCCGTAGCACCGGGCGGGCGCGCAGTCCCGGGGCCCGGGGACGAGGACCGCCACGCCGGTGCCGTGGCCGGCCAGAAGCGCGAGGCCGTCCTCCCGCCCTGCCCTCGGGCCGCGGGTCCACGCCGAGGTCAGGGCACGGCAGCGCGGTCCGGGGCGGCCCGGCCTCCCCGGATCCGTGGGACCGGACGCAGGAAACCGGGCGGGGAGAACAGGATCACGCCTGTAGCTTTCCCTCTTGGGAACTCAAGATCTCCCTCCCAACTCCCGTTGTCCCACGAGTACTTCGACGAGGCCTGCATGTCCAACCCCCCATCCTCCGTCCGTACCACCGCTCGGCACCGCAAGGCGAGAACCGTCCACCCCGCCTTCCGCCGGGTCGCCGTCGTCGCCGTCACCGCCCCCATCGCCGGAACGATCCTCTTCGGCACGACCGCCTTCGCCGCCGACAAGACCGCCGCCAAGACCACGGCCAGGAAACTCGACCCCGCCGAGCAGAAGATCGCGGCCAATCTAGACACGCGCGTCCAGGACACCCGCCTCGGCTCCACGCTGAGCGGCGTCGTCATCGACGCCGCGTCCGACAAGGCCGTCTGGGGCCACGACGCGACCACCGCGCTGATGCCCGCGTCCAACACCAAACTCGGCACCGCCACCGCCGCGTTGACGGTGCTCGGCCCCGGCCACCGTTTCACCACCAAGGCCGTCTACGGCAACGGCACGCTCACTCTCGTGGGCGGCGGTGACCGCACCCTGACCAGCGCCGACCTCGAGGCGATGGCGAAGACCGCCGTCGCGGGACTCAAGGCCGCCGGTCTCACCTCGGTCAAGGTCCAGGTCGACGACAGCCTCTTCCCCGAGCCCACGCTCGCGACCGGCTGGAACGACGGCTACTACCCGGACTCCGTCGCACCGGTGCGGGCACTGGTGGTCGACGGCCACCAGGTCACGGACACGTCGCTGGACGCGGGCCAGGTCTTCGCCGGGTTCCTCGCCCAGCAGGGCGTCACGGTCACGGGCGACGTCACCCGCGGCTCGGCCGCGAAGGGCGACGTGCCGGTCGCCCGGCACCAGTCCGGCAGACTGTCCGCCATCGTGGAGCACATGCTCAAGGTGAGCGACAACGACATCGCCGAGACCCTGCTGCGGATGACCGCGATCGGCGCCGACCGGCGGCCGACCTTCGAGGACGGCACGGCGGTCGTACGCGAGGTGCTCCGCGGGTACGGCGTCTCGCTGGTCAACTACGAGATCCACGACGGCAGCGGGCTGTCCCGCGCCAACCGCATCCCGGCCCGGAGCATCGCCGACATCCTCGACGTCGCCGACGACGCACGCAACGCCAAGACCCTCAGGTACATCATCGACGGCCTGCCCGTCGCCGGAGAGGCCGGCTCCACCCTGGGTCCCGAATGGGGCCGCTTCGACACCGCCGACTCGCAGTGCGCCGTCGGCAAGGTGCAGGCGAAGACGGGCACGCTCACCGGTGCGATCGCACTGAGCGGGCTGACCAAGGCCGCGGACGGGCGCTGGAAGATCTTCTCCTTCATCGAGAACAACTCCACCGCCGACCCGGCCGCCACCAAGGACGCCCTCGACGGCCTCGCGGCCACCGTCAACGGCTGCTGGGCGTAAGGCCCTCGGTCTGCGCCCCTCCGGAAGTGGCCACGTGCCTGAGTGCGGGCGGCACACGGGGAGTCGGGGGACGGGGGAGGCGCGCAGACTGCCGAGGTCCAGCGCCGCGTTGGTGCCGTCCGGTGCCGAACCGGGCCGGCCGGCGGCGCCTGGACTGCGACGTCGTCCGCCCCGTCCGGCCACCCGCCCGACGTGGGACGGCTATGGTCGCTGGAGGGGGAGCGGACACGACGGGGGGCTCACGTTGGATCGCCTGGCAGGAGCGGACGTGGAAGTCGGGCCGGCCCGCTCCGCGGGGCGAACGGTGCTGCCCTCGGCACTGCGCCGGTGGCTCGGGCCGATCGCGGTGCTCGCCGCGCTGGTGGTCGTCGTCCTCGGGGTCCGGTACGCCGGACACAGCGAGCCCGGCCGGGTGGACCGGTGGATCGTCCCGCCGACGGCGGACAGTGTGCGGCCGCCGTGGCGGCACGTCGCCCTGGCCCTGGACTTCCTGGGGGAACCCGCGGGATCGACGATGGTGATCGTGGCCTGCGTGGCCGGCTGCCTGCTGCTCCGGCGGCCCCGCGCGGCGGTGCTCGTCGCCGCCGGCACCGGCCTGACGGTGGGGACGACCACGCTGCTCAAGCACGTGGTGGGGCGCACCATCCACGGCCCGGGCAACCTGTCCTACCCGAGTGGGCACACCGCGTTCTTCACCGCTCTCGCCCTCATGGCGGCGCTGCTCGCGACCGGCCGGCTCGGCCTCGGCACGGCGGCCGGCACCTCACTCGTGCTCGCCGCCTCGCTGGCCGCCGGCGCCGCCATGGGCTGGGCGGAGGTCCGCCTGGGCGCGCACTACCCGACCGACGCCCTCGGCGGCTGGTGCACCGCGCTGGCGGTGATACCGGCGACCGCGTGGCTGGTCGACCGCATGGCCGACCGCACGGCTGACGCCATGGCCGACCGGGTGGCCGGCCAGACGGGGGCGGACGCCTGACACCGGCGCGTGGGGGCGCCGCTCACGTCACGTCACGCCAGGCGGCGGAACACGGGCTTCACGGCCCGTCCGGCCAGCCAGACGGTGGGGTCGGCGGCTTCCAGCGCCTTCCGGTACACCGCACATGCCTCGGCCACCACGTCGACGGTGCGGTCGATGTCCGCCTCCTCGAGGGCGCTGCTCACCACGAACGACGGGGCGAGCACCCCGCCCTCGAGGAGCCGGCGCAGGAACAGGGTGCGGTACTGCTGCGAGGGCCGCAGGTTCTCGTCGAGGGTGGCGAAGACCAGGTTGCTGGCCCGGCCCCGGACGACGACGTGGTCGCCGACGCCCGCGGCGGCCGCGGCGTCGCGGACACCGGCGGCCAGCCGTTCGCCGAGGGCGTGCAGGCGTGCGGTCACGCCCTCCTCGACATAGGTGGCCTGCACGGCCATCGCGGCCGCCAGGGAGTGCGTCTCCGCGCCGTGCGTGGTGGACAGCAGGAACACCCGGTCACCGGAATCGCGCAGTCCGCCCCGTTCCATCAGGCCGCGTCGCCCGGCCAGCGCGGAGACGGCGAATCCGTTGCCCAGCGCCTTGCCGAACGTGGAGAGGTCGGGGACGACGCCGTACAGGCCCTGAGCACCGGCCTCGGACCAGCGGAAGCCGGTGATCATCTCGTCGAAGACCAGCACGCAGCCGTGCCGGTCGGCCAGGTCGCGCAGGCCGGCGAGGTAGCCGGGCGGCGGCTCGGACTGGGTGGCGGGTTCGAGGATCAGGCAGGCGATCTCGTCCTGGTACCGCGTGAGCAGCTCCTCCGTGGCGGCCAGGTCTCCGTAGGGGAAGGAGACGGTGAGCTCGGTGGTCGCCGCCGGGATGCCGGCGCTCATCGGCGTGGTGCCGATGAACCAGTCGTCGACGGAGAAGAACGGGTGGTCGGCGCAGAGGGCCACCCGGGAGCGTCCCGTGACGGCGCGGGCGAGCCGCACCGCGGCGGTGGTGGCGTCGGAGCCGTTCTTCGCGAACTTCACCATGTCGGCGGTCGGCACCGTGGCCAGGAAGCGTTCGGCGGCCTCGAGCTCGACGATGGACGGCCGGACGAAGTTGCTGCCGCGGTCGAGTTCCCGCCGTACCGCCTCGACCACGCGCGGGTGGGCGTGGCCGAGGCTGACCGACCGCAGGCCCGAGCCGTACTCGATGTAGCGGTTGCCGTCGACGTCCCACACGTGGGCACCGCTGCCGTGGCTGATGACCGGGGCCAGGTTCTCGGGGTACTGGTCGTCGCCCTTGGCGTAGGTGTGCGCGCCCCCTGGGATCAGAGCGTGCAGCCGCTCGTTGGCCTGCCGCGAGCGGGGCAGGAGGAACCCATCGGTTTCTTGGGTGTGCACGCCGACCTCATCTTTCTCGGTGCTTCAGGACCTCGGCGAGGCTCGGCGCCTCCCGGTCCCGCTGGGACATCGACGTGACCGGCCGCGGCCAGGGAATGGCGAGTTCCGGGTCGTCGTAGGCGATCGTCACGTCCTCGGACGGATCGTGCTGACGGTCAATACGGTAAGAGGTGTCCGCGATTTCGGTAAGAGCCTGGAAGCCGTGCGCGCATCCCGCCGGGATGTACACGGTCTTCTGCGTCTCGCCGGAGAGCTCGAAGAAGGCCCGGCCCAGGTACGTCGGCGAGTCGGGCCGCAGGTCCACGACGACGTCGAAGATCTGCCCGTACGAGCACCGCACCAGCTTGGCCTCGCCGGCGCCGGAGCGCAGGTGCAGGCCGCGCAGCACGCCGCGGACCGAGCGGGACACGCTGTCCTGGACGAAGGCGTCCGGGTCGAGGCCCACCGAGCGGACCACGTCGGCGTCGAAGGTGCGGCAGAAGAAGCCGCGTTCGTCGGCGTACGGCGTCGGCTCGAACAGGAACGCGCCGGCGATCTCCGGGACTTCGGTCGCTTTCATGAAGCCTTCCGTGGGGCGTGGGTGTGGTCGTCCGCCGGGAACAGGGTCGCGGTCAGGGCGGTGAACTGCTCGGCGAGTTGCTGTGCGGCGACCCGGTTCCGCGCGGCGAGGGTCTGCCGCAGCTCCGCCGCGTGCTTCTCCAGGTCCCGGAACTGTTCGAGGAGCCGGTCGGCGTCGACCTCGCGGGCGGGATGGCAGTACGCGCCCAGGCCCATGCGGTCCATGAGGGCGTCGCTCTTCGCCGCGTAGCAGAGGGCGAGCACGGGCGTTCCGGTCTTCAGCGCGCAGATCAGGTTGTGGTAGCGGACGGCCACCACGGTGTCGGCGGCCGCCATCTCGTTCATCAGGTCGGCCAGTGAGGCCGGTTCGGCCGCGGTGACCAGCGGGGAGTCGACGGCGTCGAGGATGGCGGCGACCACCGACAGGTCGCACTGGTCGCCGGTGAGGAGCCGCACGGGCCTGCCCTCCTCGACCAGCGTGCGGACGAACCTGATCGTCCCGTCGAGGTAGCGCCGGTGGATCTCGTCGGCGCGGGCGCGGTCGTCGTTGCCGCCGTGGAAGTCCATGACGCCGAGGCAGACGCGGCCCGGCGTGCCGGTGGGCGCGCCCGCCTGTGGTGTCGGGAGGGAGAACGCCAGGTCGGGGTAGACCTCGTCACGGGCGGTGTCGACGCCCATCGCGCGCATCGCGTCCCGGGACTGGCCGTCCCGGTACGACCGGTACGCGGCGAGCCGGGCCGACCAGCGCACCAGGGCGCGGGTGGGGCGGCTCCTGATCTCGGCGGCGCCGACGCTGACCAGCGCGACCCGGGTGCCGAGCAGCCGACCGCTCGCGCACAGCAGGAACAGCGCGTACGGGAAGCCCCACGGCCGCAGCGGCAGGGTGGCCTCCAGGACGCCCATGCCGGGCACGATCACCACGTCGTGCCGGCGTACCCAGGCGGCGGTGCGGAAGACGTCGACGAGTTTGCCGAGGCCCTTCGCCACGACCGCGCCCGCACGGGAGGCGGTCCGGTACTCGGCGCGGTTCCAGTGCAGTCGCGTGGCGGGGATCCCGAACCGGGCCGTCACCGCCTCGGGCCCGCCGCACAGCGCGTCCACGGCCGCGTCCGGGTGCTCGGCGCGGAGGTACCCGAGAACGGCTTCGAGCGACCCGTCGTTGCCGAGGTTGCCGGAGCCGAGCAGGCCGAACAACCCGACGCGCACCGGCGTTCCGTCCGCGGACGTCATGCCCTGCCCCTCCCCTCGCGGCCGGCGACGAGGGCGTCGACGGAGACCGTGAGCAGGGCCGGGTCGACCGGGGCGCGGTCCTCGACCCGTTCGCCGGCGCCCGGCCGGACCCTGCTGGTCATCCATGCGGCCAGGTGCCGGTAGCACGCGCGCCGGTCGGCCGCGGACAGGGGCGCCCGCCGGATCGCCGAGGCGAAGCCCCAGACGTACTCGGCGAGCAGCCGGGGCGTCGAGTGCAGCAGGCCGGCCCGGCGCGGGTCCAGGTTGACGCACCGGGAGCGCTTGGACGGGTTCGCCCGCTCGGCGCGGGTCGGGTGGTCGCGGCGGAAGTAGAGCAGTTCCGGCACCTGGTGGAAGGGCCCGTGCAGGGTGATCTCGGCGACGAACGTGCGGTCCGCGTGGTGGTAGCTGTCCATCGGCTTCACCCGGCGCAGCACGTCGGCCCGCATCACCCCGTAGAAGTCGTCGCCGCCCGGCTCGAACAGGAGGCTGCGGAAGCGCTCCGGCGCGTGCGGCGAGCCGGTGGCGAGGGTGTACGCGTAGGGGACGGTCACCTGTCCGTCGCCGTCGATGACGGCCTGGTCGGTGTGGGCGAGGATCACGTCCGGCCGCTCGTCCAGCGCGTCCACGCAGCGCCGGAGCAGGTCGCGGCCGTAGAGGTCGTCGTGCGAGGCCCACTTGAACAGTTCGCCGCGGGACTCGGCGAACACGTGGTTGTGGTTCGGGGTGGCGCCGATGTTCCGGGGCAGCCGGTGGTACCGGATGCGGGAGTCCTGCGCCGCGTACTTGCGGCAGATGTCCTCGGTCCCGTCGGTCGAGGCGTTGTCGGAGACGACCAGTTCGAAGTCCTCGTAGGTCTGGCCGAGCAGGGCGTCGAACGACTCGGCCAGGTATTCCTCGCCGTTGTACACGGGCAGGCCGATGCTCAGCCTGGGTCGGGCGGTCATGAGGTCCTCACTTCGGGAACGGGGTTGTGGTGGTGCTCGCGCAGGGCGGACCGCAGTTGCAGCCACCAGAGGGCCGAGCCGCTGAGGGTCGCGGCGGCGACGCCCCAGGCCGAGCCGGCCGTGCCGCCGGCGGCCGCGCCGCCGAGCCCGCCGCCGACGTAGCAGGCGGAGGCGAACAGCTGGCAGCGCAGGCTGCGCCGGGCCGCGCCGAGGGCGCGCAGTCCGGCCGCCGCGCCGGTGCCGAGGCCCGCTCCCGCGACGCTGAGGGTGATCTGCACGACGAGGTGCGAGGAGGAGTGCCAGACGTCGCCGAGCGCCAGGTCGCCGAGCCGGTCCGGCATCAGCAGCAGCGCCGAGCCCCAGAGCAGCGCGCCTGCGGCTTGCCCGCCGCCCAGGAGGAGGCAGAACCTGCCCAGTTGGTGCGGGGCCCGGCGCAGCACCCGTGCCGCCTCCGGGACGGTGACCAGCGAGAGCCCCATCAGGACGGCGAGGAACGGGCCCATCAGGAGCTCAGCGCCCCGGATGGCGCCCACGGCGCCGACGCCGACGATCACGCCGACCCCGTACGCCCGCACCTGGCTGGCGCCGCTGAGGCTGACGTTCTCGACCAGGTACCGGTAGCCGAGGTCGCGCTGCTCGCGCAGCCAGCCGCGGGCCTCGGCCGTCCGGGGCCGGATGCCCGACTGGAGGTAGCCGTACCCCGCGGCCACCGTGGCGGACGCGCCCCAGGCGAGCACGAAGGCGGCGACGGTGTCCACGTGGGCCGCCACCACCAGCGCCGGGACCAGCGCGATGCCCCACACGACGTCGTTGACGAACGCCTTCCGCCCGGTGCCGGCCGCGAAGAACGCGAACCGCCAGGCGTCCTGGAGGAGCAGCCCCGGCAGCATGAGGCCCAGGGCGGCGAAGGCGGGCCCCACGCGGCCGCCGAGGCCGAGCCCGGCCGCCACGCACAGCACGCCGAGGGCCGAACCGACGCCGAGCGCGGTACCCGTCGACCGGGCCACCGCCCCGCGCCAGGAGGCCTCCGGCACGCCGCTGAAGCGGACCACGAGCGGGTCGGTGGCCAGGCCCCGGGAGACGTTGAGCACCACGCCGTAGGTCACCCAGGCCAGGCTGAAGACACCGAACGCGGTCACCCCCAGCGAGCGGGCCACGTAGAGGCCCACCGCGAAGTTGCTGATGCTGGAGGCGGCCTGGTCGGCCAGGCCCCAGGACAGCCTGCCGACGAGGGCCCGCTTGGCGGACCCGGCCGGCAGCGCCGTCTTCTGCGGATTCTCCCCCTGGGTGGTCATGTGCGTCATTCCTTGACCAGGTCGGCGCCGCGCAGGGCGTCGGCCGCGGCGGCCACGGTGTCGAACGGGAGCCCGGACCGCTCGGCGACGTCCAGCAGACTGTGCTCGCCGTCGGAGAGGTTGAGCACCCAGAGCATGGCCATCTGCGCCTGCTTGGTGTCGCTGCGGCCGCCGAGCGCGTCGTACAGCCCGCGCCGGCCCAGCTGCGGTTCGCCGTAGGGGCTGAGGTTGACGTACCGCCGGTTGCGGTCGAGGACGGCGAACGCCTCGCGGCAGACGGCGAGGGTGTCCGCCATCGCCGCCGGTGAGACGAAGTCCAGGTTGTCCGCGGAGGTGTGGTACTCGGGGTAGCCGGCGTACGGGGTCCGGGTGAGCGAGCCCACGCCCAGGTTGAAGCCGGGCGAGCAGAACTGCCGCTCGTCATAGCCGTACGGCGTGAACTCGGTGACGCGGTGCGGGCGTTCGGAGGCCGTCAGCACATGCTGGAGCACCCGGTCGATCTCCGCGTCGCCGCGCCTGCTCTGCTTGTACGTCAGGTGGCCGGGGTCCCCGGCGCAGGCCAGCACCAGGCCGTGCCTGACCCGGTCCACCCGCTCCGCGTTGCGGGCCAGCCAGGTGATCGCCCCGATGGTGCCGGGCGCGAACAGGAACCGGTAGGTGTAGTAGGTCGGCTGCTCGGCGAGGGCCCTGGCCAGGTACGTCGCCACCGCGATGCCGGCCAGGTTGTCGTTGGCCAGCGACGGGTGGCAGACGTGGCAGGAGACGATGACCTCGTCGGCGACCTGGCCGGGGACCACGTACTCGGCGTAGGTGAGGTGGCCGTCGGCGAGGGTGGAGTCGATGCGCACCTCGTAGTCGCCGTCCGGCAGCGCGTCCAGGGTCTCCTGGGCCAGGCAGAAGCCCCAGTCCGGCTTGTAGTAGCTGGTGCGGTACGGCACCCAGGACGGGTGGTCCGGCAGGGTGTGCAGGTGCGCGCGCAGTTCCGACAGGGGCATGGTCGCCGACACCGGCACGCTGTATCCGAGCACGTGCAGGCTGGAGGCGGCGAAGTCGACGACCCGGTTGCCCGCCGGGTCGGCGATGTAGGCGTCGCGGATGTTCCACTCCTGCGGCACCGTCCAGTCGAGCACCTGCGTCCCGGTCGGCACCTCGTGCACCTGCAGCGGGATGTACTCCCCGACGATGTCCAGGGTGGCGCGCACACCGTCGCCGGTGATGCTCCGGCAGAGCGGGTACATCCGCTCCACCAGCGCGTACATCTCCTCGCTCACGTCGGTCACCGGCGCCGCCTGAGGGTGTCGTCGACGGTGCCGGCGCCGGACGCCGCGCGCAGCACGGCGAGCCGGGTGTAGCGCTGCTCGAAGTCCTCCCGGGTCAGGTCGAACTTCCGGTACGCGTCGGCGAGTTCGAGCGCGCCCTGCTTCACCGTCCACTCGCAGTCGAAGCCGGGGAGCGCGGCGCGGAACCGGGAGAAGTCCACCCGGTAGGACCGCGGGTCGGCGCCGGTCTCACCGGTGATCACCACCTTGGAGCCGGTCACCGCCTCGGCGACCTGCCCGGCGATCTCGGCGACCGTGACGTTGTTGATCTCGCTGCCGATGTTGAACGCCCGGTCGTGCACCGCCTCGCGCGGCGCGGTCAGCGCGGCCGTGAAGGCCCGTGCGATGTCGGCGGCGTGCACCAGCGGGCGCCAGGGGGTGCCGTCGGAGAGGACCAGGACCTCGCCGGACAGCAGGGCGTGGCCCACCAGGTTGTTCAGCACGATGTCGGCGCGCAGCCGGGGCGAGAAGCCGAAGGCGGTGGCGTTGCGCATGAACACCGGGGTGAAGTCGTCGTCGGCCAGCTCGTGCAGGTCGTCCTCCACCCGCACCTTCGACTCCGCGTACGGCGTCACCGGGCGCAGCGGGGCGTCCTCGGTCACCAACTCGTCGCCGCCGGCGGCGCCGTAGACCGAGCAGGTCGACGCGTACAGGAAGCGCCGTACTCCGGCGTCGCGGGCCAGCCGGGCGAGGCGCACGGACGCGTGGTGGTTGATGTCGTAGGTGAGTTCCGGTGCCAGCGAGCCGAGCGGGTCGTTGGAGAGCGCGGCCAGGTGGATCACGGCGTCCACCCCGGCCACGTGCTCGGCGGTGACGTCCCGCAGGTCGACCCGCTGCCCGGGCGGGTCCTCGGGCCGCGGGCCGAGGACGCAGTCGGCGAACAGGCCGGAGTCGAGGCCGACGACGTCGTGCCCGGCGGCCCTGAGGACCGGGGCCATCACGGTGCCCAGATAGCCCTGGTGTCCGGTCAGTAGTACGCGCAAGGTTCAACCCCCCAGGTTGAGCGTGAGTTTGGTGACGGCGAACGCCTCGGCGTAGCGCGCGTGGCATTCGATGCCGCGGATCCGGGCGAGGCCCAGGAAGGCCTCCCGGTCGTACCAGGGCCGGTGCCGCTGCGAGGGGTAGTGCTCCTGCAGCAGCCGGACCTTGTCTTCGGCGGTCTCCGGCGCCAGCGGCTGGTACGCCGCCGGCCGGCCGAGGTCGCCGTCCCACTTGACGATCTCGTAGCCGAGCACGAGGTGGTCGCGGAACGCGGTGGTCATCAGCTTCGCCAGGCCGCGGTGGTCCTGGTGGGCGTCGTCGGTGCGCGGTGCGAGGACCAGGTCCGGGTCGGTCTGCGCGCGCAGCTCCTCGACGGCGGACTTGGCCTCCTCCCAGTGGGCCGGGAACCGGCCGTCCGGCAGCTTGTGCACGGTCAGCCGCAGGTCGGCGCCCGGGCAGAAGGCGGCGAGGGCGGCCTGTTCCTCCTGCTCGCGCTCGCTGCCGCCGCCGGTGAGCACCAGCGCGTCGACCCGGATGCCGGGCCGCGCCCGGCACAGGGTCAGCAGGGTGCCGCCGGCGCCGATGGCGATGTCGTCGCAGTGCGCGCCCACCGCGACGATCCGGTCCAGGGGGCCGGCCCCGAGCCGGATCACGTTCTGGCTCCGGCGGTGTCCCGCTCCCACACGGCCCACGGGCGGTCGCCCCTCGTGTAGGCGGCGTCGAGTGCGGCCCGTTCCTTCACGGTGTCGGTCGGCTTCCAGAAGCCGCGGTGCTGGTGCGCCACCAGCCGTCCCCGCTTGGCCAGTTGGGCGCAGCCGTCGGCGACCAGGTCGCCGTTCTCGGGTATGTGGTCGAAGACCTCCTGGCGGAGCACGAAGTATCCGCCGTTCTCCCACAGCGGCAGTTCGCTCACCGCGGTGATGCCTCCCACCAGGCCGTCCTCGCCCAGCTCCACGCAGTGGAACGACGACTGCGGCGGCACCACCATCATCGACGCCCCGGCGTCGCGCTGGGCGAACCGGTCGATCATCTCCGGCAGCGGGGCGTCGGTGAGCACGTCGGCGTAGTTGGCGAGGAACATCTCGTCGCCGTCCAGGTGGTGCCGCACCCGGCGCAGCCGCTCCCCGATCGGTGACTCGATGCCGGTCTGCGCGAACGTGATCGTCCAGTCGGCGATGTCGGTGGAGAGCAACTCGGTCTTTCCGCCGCGCAGGACGAAGTCGTTGGAGGTCGTCTCCTCGTAGTTGAGGAAGAAGTCCTTGATGTGGTGGGCGCCGTACCCGAGGCACAGGATGAACTCCTTGTGCCCGAAGTAGGCGTAGTAGCGCATGACGTGCCAGATCAGCGGGCGCGGGCCGACCATCGCCATCGGCTTGGGCACGTCGTCGGAGGTGCCGTTGCGCATCCGCATCCCGTAACCGCCGCAGAACAGGACGACCTTCATGACGTCACCTCGACGATGCTCAGTTCCGGGATGGGAAAGACGAGCCGGCCGCCCCACTCGTGCACGAAGGCCAGCTGCTCGGACAGCTCGGTCCGCAGGTTCCACGGGAGGACGAGGACGAAGTCCGGCCTGTCGGCGGCTATCTGCTCGGGCGCCAGGATCGGGATGCGGGTGCCCGGGGTGAACCTGCCGTGCTTGTAGGGGTTGCGGTCGACGGTGTAGGCCAGCAGGTCGGGGCGGATGCCGCAGTGGTTGAGCAGGGTGTTGCCCTTGCCCGGGGCGCCGTAGCCGACGACCGTCTGGCCGCGGTCGGCCGCGTCGATGAGGAACCGCAGCAGGTCGCGGCGTACCTTGGCCACCCGGGCGGAGAACTCGGTGTACCCGGACAGTTCCTGCAGCCCGGCGGCCTTCTCCCGGGCCAGTGCGTCGGCCACCCGCTGCGTCGGCTCGCCGGCCGCCTCGGCCGGCCGGGCCCACAGCCGGATGGAGCCGCCGTGCGTGGGCAGCATTTCGACGTCCACGAGCGTGAGTCCGCCGCTGGCCAGCGCCCGGGTCGCGGACGCGACCGTGTAGTACTGGAAGTGCTCGTGGTAGATCGTGTCGTACTGGTTCTCCTCGATCAGGGTCAGCAGGTGCTGCACCTCGATGGAGACCCAGCCGTCGTCGGCGACCAGCGCGCGCAGCCCCCGGGTGAACCCGACGACGTCGGGGATGTGCGCGTACACGTTGTTGGCGACGACCAGGTCCGCCGGGCCGTGCTCCGCGCGGACGGCCGCGCCGGTGTCCGGGGAGAGGAACTCCGTGAGCGTGGGCACCCCCGCCTCCCGGGCCGCGGCGCCGACGTTCACCGACGGCTCGATGCCGAGGCAGCGCATGCCGCGGTCCACCACGTGCCTCAGCAGGTACCCGTCGTTGCTCGCCACCTCCACCACGAAGGCGTCGGGGCCGAGCGGAAGCCGCTCCGCGGCATCGGCGACGAAGCCGCGCGCGTGCTCCACCCAGGAGGTCGAGTACGAGGAGAAGTAGGCGTACTCCTTGAAGGTCTCCTCCGGCGTGATCAGCGGAGGGATCTGCGCGAGCCAGCAGTCAGTGCAGACCCGCAGGTGCAGCGGGTAGGCCGGCTCCGGCTCGTCCAGTTGGTCCACGGCGAGGAAGCTCTCGCACGGCGGCGTCGCCCCCAGGTCGACGACGCTCGCCATCGCTTCCGAGCCGCACAGTCGGCATCGTGTCATGTGCTGTCCCCATCCCCCCTGCTCGCGCGGGTCTCCCCGCCGCGAGCCTGTGCCGACCGCCCCGCGATCGCGGTGCGGTACTCCTCCAGCAGGCGCCGCAGGCCGACGGCCGGGCTGAAGCCCTGCTCGTAGCGGCGGCGGGCGGCCTGGCCCATCTCCCGGTTGCGGGCCGGGTCGGCCGCGACCCGGCGTATGCAGGACGCGAGCGAGGCGGGCTCGCCCGGCCGGTGCAGCAGCCCGGTGACCCCGTCCTCGACGAGTTCGACGAAGGCGCCGTGGCCGGCGGCGACGGTCGGGACCCCGGCCGCCATCGCCTCCACGACCACCAGGCCGAACGCCTCCAGCCAGGTCGAGGGCGCCACCACGGCGACCGACCGCGCGACGGCCTTCCGGCACTCCGCCGTGTCCAGCAGGCCGGCGTAGCGGACGTCGTCCCGGCCCGCCGCCCAGGCGGTCACCTCCCGCTCCAGCGGCCCCGTGCCGGCGATCACCAGCGGCACGCCCACACCGCCGCTCGCCGCGATCTCGTCCCACGCGGCCATGAGCAGCCGTACCCCCTTGGCCTCCGCGAGCCGGCCGAGGTAGAGCACCTGCTCTCCCTCGCCCTCCCGGCACGTGCCCGGGTCGGGCACGAAGTTGTGCTTCACCGCCAGGCGTTCGGCCGGCATGCCGGAGCGCACCAGGACGTCGCGCTGGGCCGCGGAGATGCACAGGAACCGCTCCACGCCCGACCACCACCGGCGCCGGTTGGCCGACAGGCTGACGGCGAGCGGCACCGTCGCGAGGCGGGAGCCCCGGTAGCAGCCGTGCCGGACGGCGGGCAGCGGTGTGGAGCCGACGCACTCGGTGCACGGCCGGCCGTCCCGCTGGAGCGTGCCGGGCGGGCAGACCTGGGTGTAGTTGTGCAGCGTGGCGACGGCGGGCACACCGGCGTCGGCGCACGCGGCGAGGACCGCGGGCGACAGGAGCGGGAAGACGTTGTGGACGTGCACCACGTCCGGCCGCTCGGTGCGCAGCCGGGCGGCGAGTTCCGCGCGGACCGCCGGGTTCCACGGCACGAGGAGCGGCACCGCGACCTTGCCGAGGAGGGACCGGGCGGCGATGTCGTCGCTGCGCCGCTCGAACACCCCGACCCGGTGCCCGGCCGCGCGCAGCAGCTCCACCTCCTGGTCGACGACCTTGTTCTCCCCGCTGGGCTGTGCGGAGCCGTAGCGGTTGTGCACCACGAGGATGTCCATGGTCAGGTCGCCTCCGATCCCTGGGTCCGCGGTCGGGGGAGTTCGGGCGCCGTGGGAGCTGCCGCCGCCGCGGGTGAGGCCAGCAGCGAGGCGGCCAGGGCCAGATGCAGCAGGTACGGCGAGGCGTCGCCGAGACCGGCCTCGGTGTACGAGGCGATCGCGCAGTAGCTGATCAGGAAGATCGCGCAGGCCCGCTGGAGCGACGGCGGCCGCAGCAGGGCGACGCCGCCCAGCACGACGATGATCACCGCGACCAGGGTGACGCCGATCAGACCCTGCTCGTTGTAGACGGCCAGCCAGCTGTTGTCGATCGGCAGCCCGCCGAACGACTTGTCGCCGAGGCCCACCCCGAGGAACTTCTCCGAGGTCGTCCGGGGTGCGGCGAGGAGGGCGTCCCAGACCTTGGCCCGGCCGGTGAGGCTGGAGAAGTTCTCCTTGCTCTGCCCGCGCAGGAACCACGTCTGCAGCGCGGAGGCGAAGCCCACCGCGACCACCACGGCGAACAGCACCGCCCACGTGAAGAAGCGGCGGGCGGCCGCGCTGGTCAGGATGAGCGAGCCGATCGCCAGCGCCAGCCCGAGGAGCAGGCCGAGCGTGGCCGTCCGGGTGTGCGTCAGCGCGAGCAGCACGAAGGACGGCACGATGACCACCGCGGCGCTGGTCCGGTCGGTCCGGCGGCCGAGCAGGAGCAGCGCGGTGAGCCCGATGATCACCGCCGCGTACTGCCCGATCTGCGGCGGCGTGAGCGGCCACAGCGCGCCGACCAGGCGGCCGCCGTAGAGGTCGGGCAGGGCCGCGCCCGGTGAGACGACCAGGCCGACGGCCACCGATCCGAGCACCGCGAAGTACGCCCGGATGTGGTACCGGACGAACGTCAGGCTGCCGTCCCACCAGCGGCTGAGCAGCCACAGGGTGCAGATGAAGAGCGTCAGCCGGAAGCAGCGGAACAGCGCGCCGAACCCGGACTCCAGGTTGGCGCTGGAGATCACGCTCGTCACCAGCAGCAGGGTGAGCAGGAGCAGGTAGGAGCTGGCCCGGACGCGCAGCCGGAGGTTGACCGCGAGCGCCAGCGCGAACGCGGCGACCAGGGCGCCCATGGTGACCATCTGGATGAGGGAGCGGGGCAGCGTGACGATGGTCTTCGCCCCGGCGGAGCCGAGGGTGTTGAGGACCAGGAGTCCCCAGACGATCCCGACGATTTTCGGGGTGCCGGCGGGGCCCGGTGCGGCGCCGGGCCGCGGGTCCCGCTGCCCGTCCGTCTGCGTGCCCATGTGCGTGTCCATGTGCGTGTCCATCTCAATCACCGGACCCTTGGCCGAGGGTGCTGCCCGCGTCCTGCCGGTAGTCCGCGCCCTGCCACTCGTCGAAGTCGAGCACCTGGCTGGGGTCCTGGGCGACGAACTGCCACGGTCCGAGGTAGACGTTGTGGTGCCAGCGGTTGTCCTGTCTGCGGGTGATCGCCTCGGCCACCTTCTCGCCCTTGTACGGCGACCAGTCCGGATAGGTCCCGTAGTTGGACAGCACCGCCATGCGGTTGCACATCTCGGTGCACCTGACCACGGACTCGTCGAGCACGAAGCGGTTGTCGTGGATGTCCACGCGCTGGGTCTTCCACCGGCAGTCGGCGTAGAGCGGTGCCTTGGCGATGGCCGGCTGCGCGCAGCGGTGGGTGTTCTTCACCAGCAGGGTGCAGTCACCGGACGACGTGTTGGCCGGACTGTTGCAGAACCGGTCGGCGTTCTCCCACAGGGTGATCCCGGACCAGTTGTTCTCCAGCACGTTCCGGTAGATCTCGATCTTGTCGGTGCGGGCCCGGATCCGGGGTTCGCCGCCCGACTCGGACAGGTAGACGGCCGCGTACGGGAAGTTGTCGCCCCGGTCGGCGTACTTGCGGCCCTCGACCCAGTTGTTCCGCCGGATCGTGTTGTTCCGGATGACCGCGTTGTAGCTGGTCTCGTAGATCAGCGCGGCACCGTCGTTGGCCTCCAGCACGTTGTTCTCGATGAGGAAGTCGTTGTCGTCGGTGTCCGCCCACAGCCCGGCTCCGTGGTTGCCGTGCACCCAGTTGCCGCGTACGTCGGCGCCGTTGACGGCCCAGAACTTGACGCCTCCGGTGCAGCCGCAGCCCTGCTGCCGGCGCTCCCAGTCGTCGGTGTTGTTGCCCACGATCTCGTTGTCCTCGACCACCAGGCCGGTGATGCCGCCGCCGCCCTTGTAGGCGTTCATTCCGTACTGTCCGTTGTCGCGCAGGCAACTGGACCGGACCCGCTGGTGGGCGCCGGCCATCAGCCCCGCTCCGGAGTTGTCCTGGATCGTCGCGTGCTCGATCACCCAGCCGTCGGCCGAGTCGTGGTTGACCACGCCCTCGTTCTGCGGTGCGACGAAGTGCTGCACGGTCAGGTAGCGGATGGTGACGTCGCGAGCGGTGCCCGCGAACGCGTACTGGTTCTTCTTCCCGCCGTCGAGCACCGCGCCCGGCGCGCCGAGGTAGCGGTCCCCCTGCTTGGGGACGACCTGGGCGAAGCGGTCCGGGGCGAGTCTGTGCTTGCCCGGCCGGAGCCAGAACGTGGTGTTCGCGGGGCTGCTCCTGGTCTTCGCCGCCAGGTCGCCGACGACCGCGGGGTTGGCGCAGACCCGGGCCACGGCCCGGGCCGCGCTCGTGGACGTGGACGGCGCGGCGGTCGGCTTCGCCGCCGGGGCGCCCGGCGTGCCGTCGCAGCCGGTCGCCGCCAGCAGAACCAGCGCCAGCGGTGCCGCCGCCAGCGCCCAGTGCCGACTGTTGCTCCCCACGTGCACCCCTAGCCGCCGAACCTGAGCACGGTGGTGAACCCGCCCGCGCCGTCGGCGGAGCCGGTGCCGGTGCCGGTGCCGACCAGCGTCGTGGTGGGTTCCTTGCGCCCGAATCCGGCGGAGTACCAGCCGAGCGGCGGGTCGGTCTCGCCGCGGTGCGCCCGCCAGGACAGCTGCGCGGGCAGGTCGAGCACCGCGGAACGGCCCTCGCCGTCCCGGATCCAGGTGAGCACCGCCCGGTTCCCCACCAGGTCCGCGGCGATCTCCGGGCCGAGGTGGAACGCCAGCCGCACGGTCCGGCGCGGGCCGCGCACCTCGTCGACCACCCTCAGCTCCTGGCTCGCCGCCGTCAGCTCCACCCGGCGGCGATGGACCGAGCCCTGGTAACCGTCGTGCTCGGCGCACCAGCCGGCCGTTCCCCCGCCGGAGGTCTCCACGGCCAGCACGCGGGTGCGGGCCTGCCGGGTCCACAGGAACGGGCCGCCGGAGACGGACTGGTCGGTGCCGTCCAGTTGCAGCGTGTTGTGGCCGAGAGTCGACCGGAAGTACTGCCGCCACACCGGCTGCCCGTGGTAGCAGAAGGTCCCCGGGTCGGCGAGCACGTCGACCCCGTCGTGCCGGACCTCGACGGACAGCGCGTCCGCGTGGGCGTGCGCGGCGATGGACAGGAAGCCGTGCGGACCGCCGTCGCAGCGGCACCAGATCCCGCCCGGACCGCGCAGGATCGTCATGCCCGCGTCGGCGAGGTGGGCCGGCCGGACTGCCGGGCGGGTCACGGACACTCCGGTGGGCTTGATGAGCGCGGCCAGCAGCGGTGTGCGCACATCGGTGTCGGTCACCTCCGGCCACCAGGTGAGCCGGCCGAACACCGCGTCACCGGTGGCCAGCAGCGAGGCCCAGCGGTCGGTGCCCGTGCCGTCCACGACCAGACCGTGCCCGTCGTCCGCGTCCCCCTGGCGCGGCGGCCGCAGCCGGTCGTCCACGACGGCCGCGAGCGCGTCGGTCATCCGCAGCAGCACCAGCCGGACGGAGGCGGGGACCGGCACGCCCGCGGCATCCGCCTCGGCCACCGCGGCCAGGCCGAGCTCCAGCACGAGCCCGTGGTACTCGGTGGCCAGCTCACGGTTGAGGCCGGAGGCGAAGGTGTTGCCGCGCAGGTGCCGCTCCAGCGACCGCAGCGCGTCGGCCCGCCAGCGCCCCGAGGCGGGGAACCAGGCGAACGCGCAGGACGCGGCGAACTGCCCGGCGGCCTCGGCGATGACGTGGTTGTTCGCCGAGGAGCCCCGGCTGGGGAAGGCGGCCAGCCAGCGCTGGTGGTGCCAGATCTGGTTCAGCGCCACCGGGTTGTCCTCGAACAGCCCGGCCGCGCCCGGCCAGTCGTCGAGCAGCCTGCGGATCCACACCCAGGACAGCAGCCGGATGCCCAGCTCGATGCCGCTGATCCAGTGCACGCCCCGCAGCGGCGGGTTGGCCGTCCACCACGACCGCAGGTGGTCGGCGACACGCTCGGCGTACCGCTCGTTCCCGGTGACCGCGTAGGCGGCGGCGAGGACGGTGAGGTACTGGTGCCGGGACAGCTCCCAGATCTGCTTGATGTCCCCGACCGCGTCCTCGTCGCGGTACGGCACGTCGAAGGCGTAGCCCCAGGGAGCCCGGCGCCCGGTCCTCGGGTCGCACCACCAGTCCGGGTCGGTGAGGTCGTCGCGGACCACCCCGAAGTACTCGACGTGGCCGTACATCAGCCGGTCGGCCTCGGCGACGAGACGCTTCGCGGCGTCCGGTGGCACCGCGGCGAGCGTCCCGGCAGGCAGGACCGCGGTGAACCGGGCGCCGGTCACGCTCGGGCAGTCCGGCCGGACGGACCGCCACCGCCGTCTGCGCACCGTGTCGCCCACCCGGCCCGCGACCTCGCGCGGTCCCATCCGGGAGAGGCGTCGCAGGTACCAGCTCGGGCTCATGGTCATCGGGCCCGCTCCAGCGTCACCGGCGCGCCGGAGGCCAGGGCGCCGCGCACGGCGAGGGTGGCCGCCGTGGTGGCGACCAGCGACTCCACCGGCACCGGCATCGGCCCGCCGGTCCGGACGGCCTTGACGAACGCGGCCAGTTCGGCGTTCTGGCCCTTGTCGCGGGCCCTCGGCAGCCGCGAACTCACCCAGCGCTTGCGGCCGTACACCGAGGCGCGGACGAAGTCGTCGAGCCTGAGCACCTTGCCGTCGGCGACGAGGTCCAGCGTCTCCTTGGGGAAGCCGGGTGCGCCGGTGGTGACGTAGCTGATGGCGGCGGTGGATCCGTCCGGGTAGCGCAGCACGATCTGCAGGTCCTCGTTGCCGGACGGGGCGACCGCGTACACCGAGACCGGGTCGGCGTCGAGCAGCCAGCTCGCCGTGTCGACGAAGTGGCCGCCCTCGCCCTCGAACCGCGAGCCCTCGGTGCCCTGGCGCAGGTACCAGCTGCCGTGCTGCAACTGGCCGGCGTTGACCAGGTAGCGCAGGCTCGCCGGTCCGGTCCGGGCGCCGAACCGCTGCTTGGCCTCGGTCAGCAGCGGCGCGAAGCGGCGGTTGAAGCCCACCTGCAGCCGGTCGTTGCCGGACTCCTCCACCGCCGCGAGCACGCCCGCCAGTTCGTCCTCGGTGAGGGCCAGGGGCTTCTCCACGAACACCGTCTTGCCGGCCAGCAGTGCCCTGCGGGTCAGTTCGGCGTGCGAGCTGTGCCGGGTGGCCACGAACACCGCGTCGATCGACGTGTCGCCGAGCACGGCGTCGAGGTCGGTGGTCGCCTCGGCGAAGCCGAACTTCCGCTGCGCGTTGGCTGCGGAGAGCGCCGTCGTGGTGACGACGGTCGACAGCTCGACGCCGTCGCGCTGGGCCAGGTGCGGCAGCAGCATCGACGTGGCGTAGTTCCCCGCGCCGACGAAGGCGAGGCGCACCGGTGAGGTGGCGGCCCGGGCCGGGGCGGCCGCTGCCTCGCCGCGGCGCACCGCGGGCACGGACACCGACGGGGCCTGCGCCTCCCCTTTTTCCTTCGCCCCTTCCGCCGTCTCCTCCGGCTGTTCGGGGTACCGGAACAGCACCGCGACGGCCTTGAGATCGCCGTCCTTCAGCCGCCGGTACGTCTCGACCGCGTCGTCGAAGTCGGCGACGTGGGAGACCAGGGGCTCCACGTCGACGCGGCCGCGGGCGACGAGGTCGAGGAAGCACGCCAGGTTGCGGCGCTCGGTCCAGCGCACGTAGCCGATCGGGTAGTCGCGTCCCTCCAGCTCGTACTCCGGGTCGTAGCGGCCGGGTCCGTAACTGCGGGAGAACCGGACGTCGAGCTCCTTCTCGTAGTACGCGTTCCACGGCAGGTCCAGGCGGCACTTGCCGATGTCGACGACCCGGCCGCGGTCCCGGCAGAGCCGGGCGGCGAGCTCGACGGGCTGGTTGCTGCCGCCGCCGGCGGCCAGGTACACCTGGTCCACGCCGTGCCCGTCGGTGAGTTCGGCGACGGCGGTTTCCACGGCCGCGGAGGCGGGGTCGCCGCAGGCCGCGGCGCCCAGGCGCTCGGCGAGTTCGCAGCGCGCCGGGTCGGGGTCTGCGCCGACGACACGGACCCCCGAGGCGCCGAGGAGCTGGACCACCAGCTGCCCGATCAGGCCGAGGCCGATGACCAGGGCCACCTCGCCGAGCTGCGGTTCGCCCTGACGGACGCCCTGCATCGCGATCGACCCGACGGTGCCGAAGGCGGCGTGGCGCGGCGCGAGACCGTCCGGCACCGGGGTGTAGAGGTTCTTCGGCACCCAGTTCAACTCGGCGTGCAGCGCGTGCTCGTTGCCGGCGCAGGCCACGAGGTCGCCGGCCTTCACGTCGTCGATGCCGGCGCCGACCTGCTCGACCACCCCGCACAGCGAGTAGCCCAGCGGCGTGTAGGAGTCCAGCTTGCCCATCACCTTGCGGTAGGTGGCGGGCACCCCGTTGGTGGCCACGCTCTGCATGACCTTGGCCACCTGGTCGGGCCGGGAGCGGGCCTTGCTCAGCATGGACATGCCGGCCTCGGAGACCTTCATGAGCTCGGTGCCGGTGGAGATCAGCGAGTAGGCGCTGCGGACCAGCACCCCGCCCGGCTTGCACCCCGGGACCGGAACGTCGAGCACCGCCAGCTCGCCGCTCTTGTAGTTCTGTACAACCTGTTTCACCGGAACTCCCCTGATTCCTAAGCCGTTTGCCGAGTGCTCTGGCCGGACCCAGAGGTCGCGTCGCGATACCAGTACTCGAGGGTCAGCACATGCCACAGATGCTTGGAGAAGTCCTGCTGCCCGGCGGCGTCCTCGGCGACCATCCGCGCCAGCGCGTCACGGCGCAGGAAACCGGAGCGGACGAGCTCACCGTCGTTGACGACCTCGCGCACCAGCGGCGCCAGATCCCGGCTCATCCAGGCCCGCAGCGGCGCGCTGAACAGGCCCTTGGGCCGGTAGACGATCTCCCGGGGCAGGACCGAGGTGGCCGCCTCCTTGAGGACGGCCTTGCCCTGCCGTCCGACGATCTTGCGGTCGCCGGGCACCGCGAACGCCGCCCTGACCACCTCGACGTCCACGTACGGCACGCGTACCTCGGTCGAGGCGGCCATGCTGGAGCGGTCCGTGTACGTGAGGTTCAGGCCCGGCAGGAACATCCGGGCGTCGGTGAGGCACATCCGGTTGACGAAGTCGTCGAGGTCGTTGTCCCGGTAGACGTCCGCGTGCTCGGTCAGCACGTCGTCGACGGTCCCGGCCAGGTCCGGGTCGAGCAGGGCGAGCAGCTCGTCCTGGTCGTACATGGTGTAGCTGCGCCGGAAGGCGGTCTCCTCCGGCAGGTCGGCGAAGGAGAGGAACCGCTTGGCGAAGCGCACCGACCGGTACCCGCGGCGGGCCGTCGCGACCGGCAGCCGGTCCACGGCTCCCGAGATCCCGCGCCGCAGGGGCCTGGGGACGCGCTGGTAGCGCAGCGCGATCACGTTGGCCAGGTGCTTGCGGTATCCGGCGAACAGCTCGTCCGCGCCCATCCCCGAGAGCATCACCTTCACCCCGGCCTCCCGGGCGGCCGAGCAGATCAGGTACGTGTTGATCGCGGCGGGGTCGCCGATCGGCTCGTCCAGGTGGTGGGTCATCCGCGGCAGCAGGTCGAGCACGTCCGGCGCGATCTCGATCTCGTGCAGGTCGACGCCGAACCGCTCGGCCACCTGGCGGGCGTAGCGCAGGTCGTCGGGCATCGCCTCGAACCTGGCGTCCTCGGCGCGGAAGCCGATCGTGTAGGCGGAGATCCCCGGCTGGTGGCGGGCCGCCAGCGCGGTCAGGTAGCTGGAGTCGAGGCCGCCGGAGAGGAAGGTCGCCACCGGTACGTCGGAGAGCAGGTGGCGGCGGGTCGACTCCTCGACGACGGCGGCCAGGTCGGGCCGCTCACCGGCCAGGGCCCGCTCCCGGCCCTCGGCGGCGACCTCCTTCAGGTCCCAGAACCGGCCGCGCTCCACCCGCCCGTCGGGCCGGCACCGCAGCCAGCTGCCCGGCGGCAGCTTCTCCGCCTCGCGGAACGCGCACCGGGAGTCCGGCACCCAGTAGTACAGCAGCGAGGCCACCAGCGCCGCGTCGTCCACCTCCAGTTTGCCGCCGGTGGCGGCGGCGAGCGCCTTGAGCTCGGAGGCGAACACCAGGCCGCCGCCGCGCCGGAGCAGGAACAGCGGTTTGATGCCGAGCTGGTCGCGGGCGAGCACCAGGTCCCCGGTGCGCTCGTCGAAGATCCCGAAGGCGAACATGCCGCGCAGCCGGGGCAGGCAGTCCGTGCCCCAGCGCCGCCAGGCCTCCAGGAGCACCTCGGTGTCGGAGGTGCCCCGGAAGCGCACCCCGGTGCCCTCCAGCTCGGCACGCAGCTCGGGCGCGTTGTACAGCTCGCCGTTGTACGTCAGGACGAGGCCGTCCGAGGCCATCGGCTGGGCGCCGGTGTCGGAGAGGTCGATGATGGCCAGCCGGCGGTGCCCGAGGTGCACGTCGCCGTCGCCCACGGGGTGGCTGTACCGGCCCGCCCCGTCCGGGCCGCGGTGGGCGAGGGTGTCGGTGAGCCGGTCGGTCACGGCCTTTCCGTCCGGCCATCGGTAGGTGCCTGCGATGCCGCACATGTCTTACCGCGCCTCCTGGTCGTTGTCCGGGCCACGGACGGCCCACACCGGCTTCCGCTCCGCCCGCCGCTGGCCCTCCCCCCCTGCCTGGACGGCGTGGGAGGTACCCCCACCCTGCTGCCGGGCCGGCCGCTCGCTGCGGCCGCGCAGCGCGGTGTGCAGCCCGTCCCACAGGGTGCCGTCGGTCCGGTCCCGCGGATCGGGGTCGATCAGCACCACACCGATCACCGGGATGCGCTGGTCCGCGAGCTGCCGGGCCACGGTGTGCAGCCAGGCGGCGCTGCCGTGCCCGGCCCGCACCACGAGCACCGTCTGGGTGCCGAGGTGCTGGAGGTCGGTCCACGCCGTGCCGGGCGCCACCGAGCCGACGCCGATCCGGCGCTGCTGCGGCGGCACGGCCGCGGCATGCTCCGCGCCGACCACGGTCGGCTCCCCGGGCTTCCGCCGGCGGCCCGCCAGCTGCTGACGGGGCAGCGCGTCGACGACGGTCACCGGCCCCTCCGCCGCCAGGGCCCTGGCGAGGTCCAGGGCGATCACGCTCGCGCCACGGACACAGCCGAGTTCCAGCAGGGACACCGGTTCCGCGGAGCCGCGCAGGGTGCGGGCCAGGGACGCGGCGAGCCGTTCGCGGGTCAGCCGGGTCCGTCGGCGCTGCCACGGCCGGCCCGGCCGGCGGGGCAGCTCCGCGATGACCGAGGCGCCCAGGTTCGCCGCGATGTCCCGGCGCAGCACGGGGCGGTCCGCCACCACCGTGCCGACCGCGGCCCCCGCGAGCCCGAGGAAGAGCCCGAGGACGAGGCCGATCGCGCCGTCGGTGGCGACGGCCTTGGGCAGGGAGTGCCGCAGGGCGCGCGGGGTGTCCACGATCTGCGTGCCGGCGACGACCTGGGGTGCGCCGGTCCGCGCGTCCGCGGCGCGTTCGTCGAAGTCGGAGATGCGCGAGTTGAGTTCGGCGCGGCGGGCGAAGAGCGACTCGAGCGTCGCCGACGCCTTCGGGTCGCTGTCCGCCGACTGGTTTCCGATCTCCTTGTTGACCTGGGCGAGTTCGTTCCGCATGCGGTCGCGCTGGTCGAGCAGGGCCTGGGCCTCGGCCTGCGCGGTCCGCTGCATCCGCTGCACGTGGTCGGCGACGAACGCGTCGGCCAGCGCCTTGGCACGGGCCACCGCCTGAGCGTCGGTGTCGCCGGTCACGGTGATCTGCAGCAGGTTGTTGGTCAGGCCGGCGCCTTTGTAGTCCTGGAGGAAGTCCTCGGGTTTCTCGGTGGACTTGAGGGACCGCAGGGCCTTGTCGGCGATCTGCGTGGTCTGGAGGAGCTGGACGTCGGTGCGGATCAGCGTCCCGGTGTCGTTCGGCTGGTCCGCTTCGTGCGCGACCAGCACCTCGGTCACCGCGGTCGGCGCCGGCGGCATCGCGACCGCCAGCCCGGAGCCCCCTATCAGGCCGAGGAGCGCCGTGGCGTACCAGAGGCGGCGGCGCCTGCGCACCGCCACCACCAGGGCCTGGAGGTCGACGAGCGGAGCGGCGGCCGGAGACTCCGCGGTCGTGCTGGTCGTCACGCTGAACCTCCTGTGGCCTGGCCGCGAACCGCGAGTGCGAGAGTGGCGTCGTCCGGGGGTTGACCGGCGCGCCGCGTCTCACGGGCGCGGACCGGGTCGGCGACGACGAAGCCGAGGACCTCGTGGCGGCCGTCCGCACACGCCTCGGCGATGCCGGCGAGCTCCTCCGCCGTCCAGCTGCCCGCGCTGAGGACGACCAGGGCACCGGACTCGCTGTCGCGGTCCGGCACGATCGGCCGGTCCGCCGAGACCTCCACCACCCGCAGCTGCGGATCGCTCTTGGCCTCGGCGGCGAGCCGTCCGGCGGCCCGGCGGGCGACCTCGTCGCCGGCCGGTACGACCACCAGCAGCCGCCGCGGGACGGGCAGTTGCTCCCGGAGGCGGGCGCACACCCGCCGGTAGCGGATCCGCCGGGCGGCCTCGTCGTCGGACCTCGGCGGGGTCGGCCGGTCCCACCGGGTGTCGGTGCCGAGGAGCCGACGGATCAGGCTCGGCCGGGCATCGCCCTCGGGCCGGTGCGCGCCGCGCCCTCCGGCGGGCACCTCCACGGTGCCCAGCAGCGCCGAGCCCAGCGCCGCGGTGATCTCCGGTTCGGTGCGCAGCCGGCGGTTCATCCGGGCGGCGGCGAGGTGGCCGATGACCGCGAGCACGAAGAACAGCAGTGCTCCCGCGCCGATGAACTGTGTCCTCGTCGGCGGCGCCTCGCCGGTCGGCCGGGCCGCCGGCCCCATGACGACCATGCCGGCCTTGTTGGTCGCCGGGTTGGCCTCGTCCAGCTTCGTCATGGCCTCCTCCAGCGAGGTGCTCAGCTTCTCCAGCTCGGTCCGGGCCTGCACACCCTCGACGGTCTGCCCCGGATCGGACGCGTCGGCCAGTTCGGTGATACGGCGGTTGGTCTCCTCGACCTGCTTGCGCAGCGCCTCGGCCTCGGTGGCCGTCGCGGAGTCGGTGCCGCCGCCCGCGACCCGGGCGGCGAACTTGACGAACTGCGCGGCCACCTGGTCGGAGAGCTGCTGCGCGCGCTCCGGGGTGCCGGCCGTGCCCGAGATCTTGATGATGTTCCCGTCGGCGGCCGAGGCGGTCACCCGGTTCCGCAGCTCGGCGGCGCTGACGTCCCGCCAGCCGAGCGCGGCGGCCGCGCGGTCGACCACCGTCGAACTGGTCGCTATGTCCACCTGGGTCAGCAGCTCGCGCTCTTCCCACTGTCCCGGCAGCAGGACCGACGCCGACGTCGTGTACTGCGGCGGGAACACCACCGAGGCGCCGTAGCCGACGAGTGCTCCCACCACGGCGAGGACGGCGAGAAACCGCCAGCGCCGACGGAATATCCGCCCGATGGTGACCAGACGTATCGATTCCTCGCTCAACTGCGCTGCCTCTTCCCTGTTCGAACCTGTTCGGCCGCCGACACCGGGGTGTGGTCACGGCAGGCTGCGGTGTAGGCAGCAAGCAGCGAGGCTTGCGAGTTGCGCCAGGAGAGCGGCCCGCTGACCCGCTCCTGGCCGATCTTGCCCATCCGGGCCCGCCGGTCCGGGTCGTCGAGGAGCTGCGCGACGAGCGCGGCGAACTCGGTCTCGTCGTCGTCGGCCGCGTAGACGGCGGCCTCGCCGGCGGAGACGCGCGCTTCCTTCAGGTCGAACGAGACGATCGGCCGGCCCATCGCCATGTACTCCAGGACCTTGTTCATGGTCGACACGTCGTTGAGCGGATTGCGCGGGTCGGGAGAGAGGCAGACGTCCGCGGTGGACAGGTAGCGGACCAGGTCGGCGTCCGGAATGCGCCCGGTGAACTCCACCTGCTCGCCGAGCCCGAGCCGCCGGGACAGCTCCACCATCGCGTCGAAGGCGTCGCCGGAGCCGACGAACACGGCGTGCCAGTCGGTCCGCCCGTGCTCGTCGCGGAGCTTCGCGAGGGCCCGCAGCGCGTAGTCGACGCCGTCCTGCGGGCCCATGACGCCGAGGTAGCAGAGCAGATGGGGCTTGCCGCGCTTCAACTCCGGCTCGGGCGGGACCGGTTGGAACCGCTCGACGGCGGGTGCGCTGCGCACCACGAACACGTCTTCGGGCCGTCGGCCGCCGCGGCGTATCGCGACGTCGCGGTAGCTCTCGTTGGTGGCGAGGACGATGTCCGCGGCCCGGTAGGTCCGCCGTTCCAGTGCGCACACGGCGCGGTAGAGCAGGTCCTCGCCGCGGCCGAACCGGGAGAGGTACAGCTCGGGTACCAGGTCGTGCTGGTCGAAGACGAACCGTGCGCCGCGCCGCTTCAGCCACAGCGCCGGCAGGAACAGCAGGTCGGGCGGGTTGCAGGCGTGGACCACGTCGACCGGGCCGACCTTGCGGGCCAGCCGGGCCGTGTGCCAGAGCGCCGATCCGTACTCCTTCAGGTAACCGGCCGGGCCTCCGGTGGCCGCGCGCAGCGGGTAGCGGTGGATCCGCACCCCGTCGATCTCCACCTCCGGCTCGGTGTCGCGCTTGGTGCCCTGCGGACAGATGACGTGCACCGTCCAGCCCGCGTCGCGCAGCGTCGTGCACTCCTGCCAGACCCGCCGGTCGAACGGCACGGACAGGTTCTCCACCAGGATCAGCGCGCGCCGGCCGCAGCCGGCGCCGCCGGTCGTGTCACCAGGCAAGGCCCACGTACCCCGGTTCGGCCCGGCGCGCCTCGGCGTCGGGAAGGCGGACGAGGTCGACGATCACGGGTCCTTCGCCGTGCGGCAGCGCCGCCGCCACGGCCGGCTCCCTGGTCCCGACCAGGCAGACCTCGGCGTGGTCGAGCACCTCCTCGACGGAGTCCGCGAGCAGCTGCGCGAGGTGCGGCAGCCGGGTCTCGATGTACTCGCGGTTCGCGCCGATCAGCCGGGAGAGGCTCACGTTGGCGTCGTAGATCTTGATGTCGTACCCCTTGCCGAAGAGCCGCTCCGCCAGCTCGACGAGCGGGCTCTCGCGGAGGTCGTCGGTGCCGGGTTTGAAGGACAGTCCGAACATCCCCACCCGGCGCCTGCCGGTCCGCTCGACCAAATCCACCGCGCGTTGCAGGTGGTCGGAGTTGGAGGTGAGCACGTGGGCGAGGATGGGTACCGAGACGTCGGCCCGCTGGGCCGCGTGGACCAGGCTGCGCAGGTCCTTGGGCAGGCAGGAACCGCCGAAGGCGAAGCCGGGCCGCAGGTAGGCGGGGCTGATGTTCAGCTTGCGGTCGGCCAGGAACACGTCCATCACCTGGTGCGAGTCCACTCCGAGCGCCTGGCAGACCGCGCCCAGCTCGTTCGCGAAGCCGATCTTGAGGCCGTGGAACGCGTTGTCCGCGTACTTGATCGCCTCGGCCGTCGGCACCGGCACCCGGAACACCTCGCCGGGCAGGCCCTCGTACAGCGCCAGCACCGCGTCGCCGCTTGCCGGGTCGAGTTCGCCGACGACGGTCTTGGGCGGGTCGAAGAAGTCCCGCACGCTCGTGCCCTCGCGCAGGAACTCCGGGTTGACCGCGACCCCGAAGTCCACCCCGGCCGTGCCGCCGACGTTCTTCTCCAGGATCGGCACCAGCAGGTTCAGGCAGGTGCCGGGGAGCATGGTGCTGCGGAACACGATGGTCTGCCGGCCCCCCTCCTTGACCCCCTCGGCCAGCGCGGCGCCGATCTGCTCGGTGACCCGCTCCAGGTACGTGGTGCACAGGCTGCCGTTGGGCTCCGACGGAGTGCCCACGCAGACCAGGGACACCTCGCTGCCCATGATCGCCTCGCGGACGTCGCCGGTGGCGCGCAGGGCTCCGGTCCGCACGACCTCGGCGAGAAGCTCGCCGATACGTTCCTCCACCACCGGGGCCTTGCCGTCGTTGACCAGATCGACCTTCACCTGGTTGACGTCCACCCCGATGACCTCGTGGCCCATGCCGGCCAGGCACGCGGCTGACACGCAGCCCACGTAGCCGAGCCCGAAAACGCTGACTCTCATGACTCGTCCCTCCCCCCGGGCAGGCCCTTGTGGCCTGCGCTCCGCGCGTCGGCCCGCCGACGCCCCCCGCGCATCAGTAGGCCCCCTGCCCGTGGAGCACCGCACGCATCGTCTTCCACAAGATCACCGTGTCGAGGGCGAGCGACCAGTCCTCCACGTACCGCAGGTCGAGGCGGACCGCCTCCTCCCACGGCAGGTCGCTGCGTCCGCTGATCTGCCACAGGCCGGTGAGGCCGGGCTTGACCAGCAGCCGCCGGCGGATGTCCGGGTCGTACGCGGCACACTCCTCCGGCAGCGGGGGCCGCGGGCCGACGAGTGACATCGCGCCGGTGAGCACGTTGAAGAGCTGCGGGAGTTCGTCGATCGAGTACCGGCGCAGCACTGCTCCCACCCGGGTCACCCGTGGGTCCCGGCGGACCTTGAACAGCAGCCCCGCGCCCTCGTCGCGGTCGGCGAGTTCGGCACGCGCCCGGTGTGCGCCGACGACCATGGTGCGGAATTTGTAGATCGTGAACTCGCGGCCGTCCTTGCCGACCCTGCGCTGGCGGTAGAAGGCCCCGCCCCGGCTGTCCGCCAGGACGAGCAGCGCGACGAACGCCATCAGCGGCGCGAACACCATCAGCAGGACTGCCGCGCCCACCCGGTCGACGACTTCCTTGATCGCCCGGCGGCCCCCGGTGAAGGTCGGCAGGCTGACCCGCAGCAGCGGGATCCCGAGCACCGCGTCGACGTGCAGCCGCGGGCCGGCCACCTCCATCAGCACCGGGGCCACGACCATCTCGGCATCGCTGCCCTCGAGGTTCCAGGCCAGCCGCTGCAAGCGGTCGGGCGTCCAGTAGGGGTCCGGCGTGACCGCGACGACACGGTAGCCGTCGTGGCGGACGTGCTTGGCGACGTCCGCCAGTCCGCCGACGACCGGTACGCCCTCCAGTTCGTCGTCGTCGAGCCCGCGGCCGTCGGTCGTGCACACCGCCTCCACCCGCCAGCCGATGTGCGGGAACTTGCGGGTCCGGGTGATCAGATCACCCACGGTGGACGGGCTTCCGGCAGCGAGCACGGGTCTCAGGCACCGCCCGTCCTTGCGCCGTCTGTGCAGATCGAGGCGGAGCAGATAGCGCGCGGTCATGGTGACGAGCCCGATCGCGGGGATCGCTACGAAGATCCAGAGTTTGATGTTGCGTGAGGTGAGGGCGATCCCGCCCAGCGCCAGGACGACGGTCGCCGCGAACAGCGAGCGTCCCAGCCGGCGGAATTCCTCGGCGCCCTGGCCGAGCACGGCCGGAGCCCACGACCGGCCCACCACGAGCGCCGACAGCACCAGCAGTTCGGTGCCGAACGCCAGAATCCCCCACTTCTCGTGCCAGTTGGCCGCGTCCCGGCCGCCGAAGAACTCGCCGATCCCGGCCACCACGATGGCGGTGGCCACGGTATCGCTGATGATCACGGTACGTCGGTACCGCTGCTCCCACTCGATCGCCGGTCCGTTGACCGACCCGTTCGCCAGCCGTCTTCGCGCCGGCGGAAAAGGGTCGACTAGTCCCCCCTGCCGCACAGAAACCCCCCGGTCCCCAGTGGTTCGACATGGCGCCCTGACACCATTCCTCCCCCCGGGAGGCCCCCGCCTCCCGTACGCTTCCGCCCCGGGAGGCCCCCCCGGCTCCCCGCGCCGCACTGTTCCTTCCGCGGACGGCCCCCGCCCTCCGCGTTTGACATCCCGGCTACTTAAGCGCTGTTCGTACGATCCGCCCGTGCCGCGGCGGACCTGCCTGCCCTGCAAGGCTCCCGAAGCGCACCGGGAACCCGTCGGAACCGCGGGTGTCCCGCACCCGAAGTCCCCGTCGGGCCCTAGGAGTTGACCACTCCCACGCCCGGCGGCACGGACGCGGCCACTGGCCCGTCCGCATCGCCTGACCCATAGATCATCATTTGTCGCCCCGTGTCCCAGCATGCGAAGCACGGTCAATCTAGACCATCAGGGCCCGTCTGAAGAGAGGGCTGTGTGGAATTTGTGCTCGCGTTTTGAAGACGGGTCAACGGCCGGGCAACTGCCCGGCGATGCCTCGGCGACGGACGACATTCCGTGTGACCTGCGATGACGGGAGTCCTCCGAGCCACCGATACCGCCGGTAACCCCGAGGCATTCGGGCATCGCCAACTGGCTCGCTTTCAGAGCGTGTTCGGCGCATTCCTGTCGGTGCGCACCGAGCAGGCGGCGGCCGACGGCACCCGCGGACGGATCTTCACGACTCCGCCAGGCCGCCGGTGGGCAGGCCGGCACCATTCCTCCAGCGGACGGGCCGGGAGGGCGGACTCGCGCCACGGCACGATCTGCCCCTTCAGTGGCTTGCAGGTGGACGACCAAACGCCGGCCACGCATGCCGACGGGGTGCCGGGGGCCGGCCGGCGCATCTGCGGATGTGAGACACATTTCGACGGCTCGGCGCACTGCACCGTCGTACGGGCGAGCCGACTGCTCGCCGAGCCCGCCCATCTCGCCTGGGAGGAATCGGCGGGCATCCTGCTCACCGCCGATTCCTCCTGCCGGCTGCCGGTCAGCGACAACGGGGCCCGCAATCGAGCAGGCCGACATCGCTCTGATCCGGGCGACCGGTGGACTCGGGGGCATTCGCCGTGCAGTTGGTCAAGAATGCGGGCGGTATTCCCGTCGGGTTGGTCAGTGCCGAGGAGAAGGCCGGCCTTCTGCGGCCTCTCGGCTGCGATGTCGTGATCAACCGGAGCGGGATCGGCCCGGGCGGTGCCGATGCGCTCACCCCGGAACGGACCGTCGAGATGGGCATGGATGAGGATCCGTTCCAGGAGCAGTGGGAACTCAACCGCCTGGTCCGGCTCGGCCGTCCGTCCCCCGTCCTCTCGGAGGTGTATCCGCTGGTCGAGGTTGCCGAGGAAGGCCTCGATGTCACCGACCCCGAGAAGCGCGCCGCTCTGAGGGCCGAGCAGCTCAACGGCGCTTCGGCCTTTCCAACCTGCGAAGTCCCGGGAAAGGGAAAGATCACCCCGCAGCGGCGTGACGAGGCGCCGGGCCGGGTCGCCTTCACCCGCCTCGCCTGGTCAACTTCGGTCCTTATCGAACCAGTTTCCGTCGCTCACACGAACGGGGGAGGTGGTTGATCGGCCAGCATTCGTCAGACCCGGAGACGCGGTCCCGGTGTCACTTCCGTCGACCTACGGTCCGTACATCGGACGGGCCGGCGACCGCCGGTCCGTCGCCGTCGGCATGCGAAGGGGAGGCGCCAGTATGGCGAGCGTGGAAGTGTCGCTGAAGGAAATGATGGCCGGGGTGGAGGGGGCGCTGGGGGCCGCGGTCGTCGACTACACCAGCGGCATGGCCCTCGGGACACTGGGCGGGGGCAAGGACCTCGATCTGACGGTCGCGGCGGCCGGGAACACGGATGTCATCCGGGCCAAGGTGCGCACGATGGGCGAGCTGGGCCTCAAGAGCCGGATCGAGGACATCCTGATCACACTGGAGAAGCAGTACCACCTCATCCGGCTGATCACCGGCCGCAGCGGGAACGGCCTGTTCCTCTATCTGGTGCTCGACAAGGAGCGCTCGAACCTCGCCATGGCCCGTCACCAGCTGAAGCGGGTCGAGGAACAACTCGAGGTCTAGCCACGGCCCGTTCTCCGGGACTTCGTGCGCCCATGATGTGAAAACTTCTTCAAGTGACCACATCAGCATGATCCCAACTCATGTCTGCGCACGGCCCCGGGCGGCAAGGATCGGCTGTACAGGGCCAGTGCGGCGGTGTCGCAAGGCGCCGCCGCACCTCGGCGCCCCCACCCCACCCGTCCCGGCAGAGAGCGAGCGGTCATGCAAGTCCCCCTCTACCAGGCCAAGGCGGACTTCTTCCGCATGCTCGGGCACCCGGTCCGGATCAGGGTCCTGGAACTGCTCCAGCACGGGCCCGTACCGGTACGGGATCTGCTCGCCGACATCGAGATCGAGCCGTCCAGCCTCTCCCAGCAGCTGGCCGTCCTGCGCCGGTCCGGCATCGTGGTGTCCACCCGGGAGGGCTCCACCGTCCGCTACGCACTGGCCGGCGGGGACGTCGCCGAACTCCTGCGCGCGGCCCGCCGCATCCTCACCGAGCTCCTCGACGGGCAGAACGTCCTCCTCGCCGAACTGCGGCAGGCCGACGCGTCCGCTCCGCCGATGTCCACGAGCAGTCACGGCTGACTGCCGGTCGGCGGGCGCGTCCGACCGGGTCAGGTCGTCCCTGCCGGCCGCGCGGGCCACGGCACCTGCCGACGGCGTGGGAGGGTGCCTTCGCTTTACGTGTCCAGGAGGCGACGCCAGAGTAGAGGCACCCGCGACGCCAGGCACTTCGCCGGCAGAAAGCAGAGACCATGGCCATCGACCTCACCGCCCTGCGGGCCCACTTCCCCTCCCTCGCCACCGGGCTCGCCTTCTTCGACGGTCCGGGCGGAACGCAGACGCCCCGCCCGGTGGCCGACGCCATCGCCGCGACGCTGACCGGCCCGCTGTCCAACCGGGGCACCGTCAGCCCCTCGGAGCTCAACGCCGAGCGCGCCGTCGCGGACTTCCGCGCCGCCTGTGCCGATCTGTTGAACGTGCCCGCGAGGGGCGTCGTCCACGGCCGCAGCGCCACGCAACTGACGTACGACTTCTCCCGCCACCTGGCCAGGACCTGGAGCGCGGGCGACGAGATCGTCCTCAGCCGCCTCGACCACGACGCCAACGTCCGTCCCTGGGTCCAGGCCGCCGAGCGCGCCGGGGCGACGGTCCGCTGGATCGAGATCGTCCCGGAGACCACGGAGCTCGACCTCGACGCGTACGAGCGGGCCCTGACGTCCCGGACCCGGCTGGTCGCGGTCACGGCGGCCTCGAACGTGCTGGGCACCAAGCCGCCCGTACGCCGGATCGCCGACCGCGCCCACGAGGCCGGCGCCCTGGTGTACGTGGACGGCGTGCACTACGCCGCACACCACCTCGTGGACGTGCCCGCGCTCGGGGCCGACATGTTCGTCTGCTCGCCGTACAAGTTCCTCGGACCGCACTGCGGGGTGCTGGCGGCCGCACCCGAGTTCCTCGAGACCCTGCGCCCGGACAAGCTTCTGCCGTCCCCCGACACGGTGCCCGAGCGTTTCGAGTTCGGCACGCTGCCGTACGAGGTCCTGGCGGGCACCACCGCGGCCGTGGACTTCCTCGCCGCCCTGGACCCGGGGTCCGGCGCCTCGCGCAGGGAACGCCTCACCCGCTCCCTGGAGTCGGTGCACGAGCACGAGCTGACGCTGCGCGCGCGGCTGGAGCAGGGCCTGGCGTCCCTGGGCGACGCCGTGACCGTCCACTCGAAGGCCGCCGACCGCACCCCGACACTCCTGCTGTCCGTCGAAGGCCGCGACGCCCGCGAGGCCCAGGCGCATCTGGCCGAGCGCGCCGTGGTGGCCCCGGCCGGGTCGTTCTACGCCCACGAACCCTTCGCGGCGCTCAAGCTCGAAGACCCCGCCCTGCGCGCGGGCCTGGCCCCCTACAACACCACCGACGACGTGGACCGCTTCCTCGACGGGCTCGCCGACTTCGTGTGACCTCGCAGCGCCTGGCAGCCGGGCCGTCACGCCCGGGCCGGCCGCCCTCGTGGACCGCGCGGAGGACGGTCAGGGCGTCGTCGGGGGCGTACAGCGCCTCGACGGCGTGTCATGCCGGCCCCTTGCGCGGCGGAACAGTGGCCTCGGGTGATCGTAAACCCGTTCACTGTTCAAAGAACCGCGGCCTCGCGGCGCGCCCGCCCACCGCGTCTACTTGATGAGCGCGTTGGCCGCCACCACGATCACCCCGAGCAACGCGTCCACCGCGCCGATCAGCACGGCGGCCGGCCAACTCCGCGCCGACCAGCGGGCGGTGACGAGTCCGAGGCCGAACAGGATGACGATGTTCAGAACGAACGCCGGGTACTCGACGCCCTTCGGCGGCCACCAGCCCCAGCCGGCGCCCGCGAGCAGGAAGACCGTCGGCAGCACGGCCGTGACCAGGGGCCATTCGTCGGCCAGGGTGTGCAGCGCGTCCCAGCGCTGGTGCGGGGCCCGCTCGGCGATGTAGTGGGCGTAGCCGTGTGCCAGGGCGGAGGCGCAGGCGGTGACCAGGAGCCAGAGGGCGTCGTAGCGGCGGCTGGCCTCGGAGGTGTGGCCGTACTGGGTGAGCGCGGCCACCATCGAGCAGGCCAGTACGGCGCCGTAGACCCCGCCGAACAGGACGGCCTCGCGGGTGTCGTGCGCGCGCGGCTCCGGCACGGCCGCCGTGGAGTCAGCCATGTCCTCCACGATCACCCGGGCCGGACCCGGCCGCCACCGGGCACGGCCCGACGAAGTGTCCTGCCACCAGGCCGGATGCCGCACATCCTGTCCACGGCCGGGACACCGGTGGGCTGGCTAGGGTCGCCGTATGACGACGCACAGCTTCTCCCTGCACATCCCCGACGCCGAACTCGAACCCGACCCGCTCGACCCGGCGCAGATCGTCTCCGGCACGCCCGAGGTCACCGGGAAGGTGGTCTGGGAGTCGGCCGACGGCAGGCAGATCCGCGGGATCTGGCAGATCACCCCGGGGGTGGTCACCGACACCGAGGCCGACGAGCTGTTCGTCGTGGTCAGTGGCTCGGCGACGATCGAGGTCGAGGGCGGGGCGACGTTCACCGTGGGCCCGGGCGACATGGCCGTACTGCGCGCGGGCGACCGTACGACCTGGACGGTGCACGAGACGCTGCGCAAGGCGTACGCGATCAGTCTGTGAGCGCGGCCGGCAGCGCCTGAGCATGCTCAGCGGCTCGTGGCCGCGGGCATGTTGTAGGGCGTGACCACCTGGATCGGAGACGGCAGGGTCGGAGCCGCCGGGGGCAGTGCGCCCTGAGCGCGCATCACCAGGTGGCAGGCCTCGCGCATGTCCTGGCGCAGGTCGTGGTGGAGGACGGCGGACAGCCGGTGCTCGCGCAGCAGCCGGGTGTTGTCGTGGTCGAGGTCGTGGGCGATGAACACGGCGCACTCGCGGTCCAGGTCGGCGAAGGCGCGCAGGGTCGCGATGTTGCCGCCGCCGATCGAGTAGACGGCGCGGATCTCCGGGTCGCGCTCCAGGGCGGCGCGGACCAGGTCGTACTGCGTGGCGTCCAGCCCCTGTCCCTCGGCGATCTCCACCAGGGTGCGCTCGGGGTGCCGGGCCCGCATGGCGCTGCGGAAGCCCATCTCGCGCTCCTCCTCGTTGCGGAAGAAGCCGCTGCTCAGGCTGGTGAGGACGTTGCCGGGCCGGTCGCCGAGCCACTGGCCCATCAGGTAGGCGGCGGTGGCGCCGGCGGCCCGGTTGTCGCTGCCGACGTAGGCCAGCCGGCCGCTGGCGGGCAGGTCGGTGACGAGGGTGACGACCGGGATTTCCGCCGACCTGAGCCGTCCGACGGCGGCGGTGATCTCGGGGACGTCCGGCGCCTTGAGGATCACGCCCTGCGAGCCGCGGCGCGCTATCCGGTCCAGGGTCCGCACGAGCTCGGCGACCGGGCCGGTCTCCCGGAAGTGGAACCTGGAGCGCACCACGGCCGGGTGCAGGGCCGGCAGCTCGGCCTCCAGCGCGCCCCGCACGGCCGTGGTGAACCGCTCGGGCGCCTGCATCACGATGTCGACCATGAAGGTACGGCCCACCAGCCGGACCTGGGTGCGCTGCCGGTCCAGATCGGCGATGGCCCGCTCCACCTCGCGGGCGGTGCTCTCCCGGACGCCGCCCCTGCCGTTCAGCACCCGGTCCACGGTGGCCTCGCTCAGCCCGGCCTGCCGGGCGATCTCACGGATGGGGAAGGGGTGGCCCACGGGCTGCCTCCTTGAGGGGTTTTTGACGGGTCGCTGCTGGTTGTTCGAGGGGTTTGTGCTGACAAGAATGGCAGAGCCCCGCCGTGGCCGAGACCATGGCCGTGACCGAAAGCAGGACATCGATGTCCCTCGCCGCCGAACAGGGCCGCGCCTGGCTCTCGCCCCAGGACTGCGAGCTCGACGCCTTCCGTGCCCTGGTCGAGCGGACCACCGACCAGGCCGCCTACCCGTACGCCGCGGCCGTGGCGGACAACGTCCTCGTCTACGAGAGTGAGCGGCTGCGCGCCGCCGACACGGCCCACGAGGTGCGCACCGAACTCGTCCGCGCCCTGACCGACGGTCCCGGCGTCGTCGTCTTCCGGGGCGCGTTCCCCGATCCGGACGTGGTCGACCGGGCCACCGCGGTGTGCGAGGCGCTCATCTCGGAGCAGCACGAGTCCGGCGCGGGGGCCGGCGACCACTTCGCGACGCCCGGGGCCAACGAGCGGGTGTGGAACGCCCTGGAGAAGACGGCGCTGTATGACCCCGAGGTGTTCGCCGACTACTACGCCAACGACGTCGTGGCCCTGGTCTCCCGGGCCTGGCTGGGCCCCGGCTACCAGATCACCTCGCAGATCAACGTGGTCGCCCCGGGCGGCGCCGCGCAGACCGCGCACCGCGACTACCACCTCGGTTTCCTCTCCGACGAGCAGGCCGGGGCCTACCCGGCCCATGTGCACCGCCTCTCCCCCGTGCTCACCCTCCAGGGCGCGGTCGCGCACTGCGACATGCCGGTGGAGTCGGGGCCGACGATGTACCTGCCGTACTCACAGACCTACGAACCCGGCTACCTGGCCTGGCGGCGGCCGGAGTTCCAGGAGTACTTCAAGGCCCGCCATACGCAGCTGCCGCTCGCGAAGGGCGACGCGGTGTTCTTCAACCCGGCGGTGTTCCACGCGGCCGGCACCAACCGGACCCTGGACGTGCGCCGGATGGCCAACCTGCTCCAGGTGTCCTCCGCGTTCGGGCGGGCCATGGAGAGCGTGGACCGGGAGGCGGTGGCCAACGCGGTCTACCCGGTGCTGCGCCGTCGCCGGTCGGAGGGAGCAGGCGAGGCCTGGCTGGAGCACGTCATCGCCGCTAGCGCCGAGGGCTACCCGTTCCCGACCAACCTCGACAGCGATCCGCCGGTCGACGGCATGGCCCCGCCCTCGCAGGCGGACCTCGTGCGGCGGGCGCTGCGGGAGGGGTGGGCGCCGCGGGTGCTGCGGGACGGGTTGCGGCACGCCGCGGTACGGCGGGAGAGCTGAGGCCGACGGGCCGTGGGTCACCAGCACCGCACATTTCGACATCAAGGAGCAACACTCAATGCGTATCGGAATCCTCGGTCTCGGCCGTATCGGTGCTTTTCACGCCGAGACCCTCTCCGGGCTCGACGTCGTCGAGTCGCTCGTCTTCACCGACCCGTTCGCTGACGCGGCCAAGGCCGCCGCGGAGAAGTTCGGTGCCGAGGTCGTGGACTCGCCCGAGGCGCTGCTGGCCGCCGGCGTGGACGGCATCGTCGTGGCCGCGGCCACCGACGCCCACCCGGCCCTGATCCTGGCCGGTGTCGAGGCCGGTGTGCCGGTCTTCTGCGAGAAGCCGGTCGCCAGGACCATGGCCGAGGGCGTCGAGGTCCTCAGGGCCGTGCAGGGCAGGGGCGTGCCGATCCAGATCGGCTACAACCGCCGCTTCGACGCGGGCTTCGTCGCGGCGCGGGCCGCCGTCCAGGGGGGCGAGCTCGGCAAGCTGCACACCGTGCGCTCCACCACCCTGGACCCGGCCCCGCCGCCTGCCGCGTACATCGCCGCGTCCGGCGGGATCTTCCGGGACTGTTCCGTGCACGACTTCGACATCATCCGCTGGGTGACCGGACGTGAGGTCACCGAGGTCTACGCGGTCGGCGGCAACCGGGGCGCCGACTACATCCGGGAGGCGGGCGACGCCGACACCACCGGCGCGATCCTCACCCTCGACGACGGCACCATCGCGGTGGTCTCCAACTCCCGTCACAACGCGCGGGGTTACGACGTCCGCATGGAGCTGCACGGCTTCGCCGACTCCATCGCCGTCGGCCTGGAGGACAAGCTCCCGCTACGCTCGGTGGAGCCCGGCGTGACGTTCCCCGCGGGCACCCCGCACGACTTCTTCATGGACCGGTTCACGGCGGCCTACCGCGCCGAGCTCACCGCGTTCACCGAGGTCGTGGCCGGCACCCGGCCCTCCCCGTGCACGGTCGAGGACGCCCTGGAGGCCGGCTGGATCGCCGACGCCTGCACGCTGTCCCTGCACGAGCACCGGCCGGTGACGATCGCGGAGGTCCGCGGGGCCTGACACCCGCGGGCACTCGCACCACGGCGGGGCAGGGACCGGACCACGGTCCCCGCCCCGCCGTTCGTCGTGCCGGACCCGTCAGGCCGGCGGCCCGTCACGATCAGCGCCGGGCTGGGCGGGATCACCCTGGCGTCGGGCCCGGCGCGACCGGCACAGCACCGGGAAGGCGGTGCGGCTGCCGGGCCGGCAGCCGCACCTGGCCCGGCAGAGGGTGGCGAATTGCGCCGGGAGCGGCTCGCCCACGGCGCGGTCCGGCTCCCGGCGGCGGCTCAGAGGCCGTAGCGCACCGCGAACTCGTCCGGGTCGTAGGCGTCCCGGTCCGGGTCGTGAGGGACGGCCGGCCGGGTCTCCACCATGTCCTGCGGACGTATCCGCTCGGGCAGCGCGCCGAACCGCTCCTTGCGTGTCACGGCCTCGGCCGTGGTCTCCTCGTGGCTCATGATCGTCCTCCCCGTCGTGGCGGGCGACAGCCGCCACTGCGTGAACGCGCGCGCCCCGGCGGGTGTTCCCGAACCCGCCGGGGCGCGCGGGGCCGTGGAGAGATCCACGGGCCCCGGCAAGCGGCTGTCAGGCGCCGCAGGACCGCAGGAATTTCCGGGTGCGCACCGCGATGGGCAGCGGCCTGTCCGGCTCGCAGGGGTACATGTCCTGCTCGACGATCGCGAACAGGTCGGCACCCAGCCGCTGCGCCGCCGCCAGCACCGGCCCCAGCTCCGGCACGCCGGCGGGCGGTTCGCACATCACGCCCTGGGCCACGGCGGGCCCGAACGGGGTGCCCCGGGCCTGGACGTCGGCGAGGACGGCCGGGTCCACCTGCTTGAGGTGGAGGTAGCCGATCCGCTCGCCGTAGGTCTCGATCAGCTTGACGCTGTCGCCGCCGCAGTAGGCGTAGTGACCGGTGTCCAGGCAGAGGTTGACCAGGTCGGTGTCGGTCGAGTCGAGGAAGCGCTCGACGTGTTCCTCGGTGTCGATGTGGGTGTCGGCGTGCGGGTGGACGACGATGTCCAGGCCGTACGTCTCCTTCACCTCGTGGCCGAGCCGCTCCATGCCCTTGGTGAGGTGGGCCCACTGCTCGCCGGTGAGCTCCGGCGGCTCCAGGATCTCGGCGGTCTTGTCGTCCCGCCAGAAGGACGGGATGACCACCAGGTGCTTCGCCCCCGTGGCCCGGGTGAGCGCGGCGACCTGGCTGACGTGCTCCCACGTCGAATCCCAGACGGCGGGGCCGCGGTGCATGCCGGTGAAGACCGTGCCCGCCGAGACCTTCAGGTCCCGCTTCGCGATCTCGTCGTTGAGGCGGGCCGGGTCGGTGGGGAGGTAGCCGTAAGGGCCGAGTTCGATCCAGGAGTAGCCGGCCTCGGCGACCTCGTCGAGGAAGCGTTCCCAGGGCACCTGCCGCGGGTCGTCCGGGAACCAGACACCCCAGGAGTCCGGGGCCGAGCCGACCCGGATGCGGTCGAGAGGGGTGCTCATGGGGTCAGGACTTCTCTTCCGGACCGGTCGCGGCGGGTGCGGCGACATCTTCCTCCTCGGGGAGTTCCTCGGTGTCGACCCCGCGCACCTGGGACAGCTCGTGCTTGAGGGCCGCGAGTTCGGCGCCGCCGGCCATGTGGTTGGTCAGTTCCTCCAGGGTGATGTCGCTGCGTTCGGCGGAGAGTTCGAGGGTGCCGAGGCGCAGGACGCTGAAGTGGTCGCCGACCATGTAGGCGTGGTGCGGGTTGTGGGTGATGAAGATGACGCCGAGGCCGCGTTCGCGGGCGGCGGCGATGTACTTCAGGACCACGCCGGACTGCTTGACGCCGAGGGCGGCGGTCGGCTCGTCCAGGATGAGGACGCGGGCGCCGAAGTAGACGGCGCGGGCGATGGCCACGCACTGGCGCTGGCCGCCGGAGAGGGTGCCGATGGGCTGGTCCAGGTCGTCCAGGACGATGCCCATGTTGCGCAGTTCGCGGTCGGCGGTCTCCTTCATCCGCGCGATGTCGAGCCGGCGCACGGGCCAGGGGCCCTTGGTCATCTCGGAGCCGAGGAAGAAGTTGCGCCACACCGGCATCAGGGGGACGGTGGCGAGATCCTGGTAGACGGTGGCGATGCCCTTGTCGAGGGCTTCGCGCGGGGTGGAGAAGCGGACCGGGGCGCCGTCGACGAGGAAGTCGCCCTCGGTGTGCTGGTGCAGCCCTGAGATGATCTTGATGAGGGTGGACTTGCCGGCGCCGTTGTCGCCGAGGACGCAGGTCACCTGGTTCGGGAAGACCTTGAGGTCGACGCCGTGCAGGGCGCGGATGTTGCCGTACGACTTGCCCGCGCCGCGCAGTTCGACGATCGGGCCGCCGTCGGTGGGCGCCTCGTCCTGGAGGACGGCCCCGTGGGTTCCGGTGGTGTTGTCTGTCATCGGGGTCACCTCCTGGTCGCGGTCCGCTGGACCCACAGATTGATCATCACGGCGCCGAGGAGCATCACGCCGAGGAAGGCCTTGAACCAGTCGGGGTTCCACCCCGCGTAGACGATGCCCTGCTGGACCATGCCGAACATGAAGGCGCCGAAGACCGGGCCGATGGCCGAACCGGCGCCGCCGGTGAGCAGGCAGCCGCCGATGACCGCCGCGGAGATGTAGATCAGCTCCTGGCCCACGCCCTCGCCGGACTGCACGGTGTTGAAGGAGAACAGCTGGTGCATGCCGACGAACCAGGCGCCGAAGCCGACCAGCATGAACAGCGAGATCTTGGTGAAGTTCACCGGGACGCCGACCGCGCGGGCGCTCTCCTTGTTGCCGCCGACCGCGAAGATCCAGTTGCCGTACTTGGTGCGCAGCAGCACCCAGGTGGCGACGGCGGCGAAGAACAGCCACCAGAAGATGGTGATCTTCACCTGGACGCCGCCGATGTCGAAGGACGACGCGAAGACCGCCTTGACCTGGTCGAAGCCGTCCATGTTGCTGATGTCGTCGGTGGCGACGTTGCCGGTGACCAGCTTGGTCACCGCGAGGTTCACGCCCTGGAGGATCAGGAAGCTGCCCAGGGTGATGAGGAAGCTGGGCAGTCCGGTCTTGACCACCAGCCAGCCGTTGAGGAAGCCGATGCCCAGCGACACCACGAGCGCGACGATCACACCCGCCCACACGTTGAGGGTCAGCTGGTAGCTGAGCATGGCGGCGGTGAGCGCCGAGCTGACCACTGCGACGCCGGCGGAGAGGTCGAACTCGCCGCCGATCATCAGCAGGGCGACCGGCAGCGCCATGATGCCGATGGTCGACGACTGGTAGAGGATGTTCGCCATCGAACTGGCCTCGCGCACCGGCGGTGCCGCGATCAGGAAGAAGACGTAGACCGCGACGGCGCCGAGGAAGACGCCGACGTCCGGCCGGGCCAGGATCCGCAGCGCCAGGGGGCGCTGCGCGGTCCGCCCGTCCTTCTCCTTGGGGCCGGGAGCCGGCGGTGTCGCCACCGCCGGCTGTGCCTGCTGACTCATGCCGATCACCGGGTGCCCTTCGCGGCGAACGCGGCGACCTTGTCGACGTTGGACTTGTCGACGAAGGCCGGGCCGGTCAGGACCGGCTGCTCGCCACCGCCCATGTAGTTGCCGTTGTTCTTGTAGAGCCACAGCGAGTCGACGGCCAGGTAGCCCTGGAGGTAGGGCTGCTGGTCGACCGCGAACTCGATGGTGCCCTTGCTGATGGCCCCGGTCAGGTCCTTGTTGAGGTCGAAGGTGGCGATCTTCGCCTTGCTGCCCGCGTCGGACACCGACTGCACGGCGATCAGCGCGATGGGGGCGCCGAGCGTGACCACGTGGTCGACGGAGGAGTCCTGCTTGAGCTTGGCGGTGATCGTGGACTTGACCGAGGTCGGGGACGTGCCGTCGACGTACAGGGTCTCCGTCGTGCCCGAGAACGTCTTCTTCACGCCGTCGCAGCGCTGCGTGAGGCCGATGTTGCCCTGCTCCTGGATGACACAGACGACCTTCTTGGCGCCCTCCGTGTTCAGCCGGTTGCCGAGCGCCTCGCCCGCCACCGTCTCGTCCTGGCCGAAGAACTCCATCAGGCCGAGCTTCTTCCAGTCGCTCACGCCGGAGTTGAGGCCGACGACGGGGATGCCGGCCGAGGTCGCCTTGCCCACGACGTCCTTGAGGGCGTCCGGCTTGGCGAGGGTGACGGCGATCCCGTCGACCTTCTGGTCGATCGCGTTCTGGACCAGGTTGGCCTGGTTGCCGGCGTTCGGGTCGGCGGAGTAGACCAGCTTGACGTTGTCCTTGGCGGCGGCGGCCTCGGCACCCTTGCGGACGATGTCCCAGAAGGTGTCGCCCGGCGACTGGTGGGTGACCATCGCGACCGTCATGCGGGGGGTGGACGCCTTGCCCGCGGAGGCCGCCGCTCCTCCCTCTTCGGACTTCTTTCCTCCGGAGCTGCTGGAGCAGCCTGCGAGGGTCAGGGCTGCCGCCGCGGCGACGGCCACCACGGGGACCAGCCTGCGCGAACGGGAGTGGGAAGAGCGGTCCATCCTGCACCTCACTGTGCGACCGGGGAGAGGAGGGGATCCGGCGGATCCCCGGGCCCGGGCCGTCGGAAGTGGCCCGGGTCACTGCTGTGCGTTGGGACGGGATACAAGTCCCTGTGAGGCCCGCTGTCAATACTTTGTTAAGACATCATTTCACATTCAGGTCCGAATGTAAGTACAAACCATTGACAGCGTGACCTGCCCCGATCTACACCTGAGGGGCACTGCCCAACCCGCTCCGAAGGCGATCTCTACCCGCTCCCGACGGGCGTACCCCTCACCCGGGCGGAGCGGGACGCCGGCCCGCCCTCTCCACCACCCCGTCCGAGTGAGGTCCCCATGAGCCAGCCGACCACCCGCCTGACCGTCGCCCAGGCGCTGGTGCGGTTCCTGTCCGCCCAGTACACCGAGCGCGACGGCGTCCGGCACCGGCTGATCGCCGGCACCTGGGGCATCTTCGGCCACGGCAACGTGGCCGGGATCGGCCAGGCGCTCCTCGAGTACAGCGACGTCATGCCGTACCACCAGGGCCGCAACGAGCAGTCCATGGTGCACGCCGCGGTCGGCCACGCGCGCCAGCTGGACCGGCTCTCCGCGCAGGCGGTCACCACGTCCATCGGGCCGGGCGCCACCAACCTGGTGACCGGCGCCGCCCTGGCCACCGTCAACCGGCTGCCGGTGCTCCTGCTGCCCGGCGACTACTTCGCGAGCCACGCGCCCGATCCGCTGCTGCAGCAGCTTGAGCATCCGACGGAGTTCGACGTCTCCGTCAACGACACCTTGCGCCCCGTCTCCCGCTACTTCGACCGGATCACCCGCCCCGAGGCGCTGATCCCCTCCGCGCTGAACGCCATGCGGGTCCTCGCCGACCCGGCCGAGACCGGCGCGGTCACCCTGGCCCTCCCCCAGGACGTCCAGGCGGAGGCGTACGACTGGCCGGAGGAGTTCTTCGCGGAGCGCGTGTGGCGGGTCCGGCGGCCCGCCCCCGACCCCGTGGAGCTCGCGGAGGCCGTGAGCGCCGTGCGGGCCGCTCGGCGGCCGTTGATCGTGGCGGGCGGCGGAGTCCACCACAGCCGCGCGGAAGGCGCCCTGAGGGCCCTTGTGGAGGCCACGGGCATCCCCGTCGCCTCGACCCAGGCGGGCAAGGGCTCGCTGCGCCACGACCATCCGGCCGACCTGGGCGGGATCGGGCACACCGGGACCGCCGTCGCCGACGACCTGGCCCGCACCGCCGACCTGGTCCTCGGCGTCGGCACCCGGTACACGGACTTCACCACCGCCTCCGGCACCCTCTTCCAGAACCCGGACGTCCGCTTCCTGAACCTGAACATCACCGGCTTCGACGCGCACAAGCTGGCCGCGCGCACGGTCGTGGCGGACGCGCGGGCCGCCCTGGAGGCGCTCGCGGAGGCGCTGTCCGGACACCGCGTGGACGGCGCCTACGAGGCGGAGTACCGGGCCGGCAAGGAGCGGTGGGACGCGGTCGTCGAGGCCGCCTACCGCGCGGACGACGAGGACGCCGTGCCGACCCAGACCCAGGTGCTCGGGGCCCTCGACGCCGTGGTGGGCGATGACGACGTTGTCATCAACGCGGCCGGCTCGCTCCCGGGCGACCTGCACAAGCTGTGGCGGGCCCGCTCGCCGCGCCAGTACCACCTGGAGTACGGCTACTCCTGCATGGGCTACGAGATCCCGGCCGGCATCGGCGTCCAGCAGGCGGCCCCGGACGCGGTGGTCTGGTCGCTGGTGGGCGACGGCACCTATCTGATGATGCCGACCGAGATCGTCACCGCCGTCCAGGAAGGGCTGCCCGTCAACCTGGTCCTGATCCAGAACCACGGGTACGCCTCCATCGGCGGCCTCTCCGAGACGGTCGGCGGCGAGCGGTTCGGCACCGCCTACCGCTTCCGCTCCGCCGACGGCACCTTCGGCGGGGCGCCGCTGCCGGTGGACCTCGCCGCCAACGCGGCCAGCCTCGGCATGGAGGTGCTGCGCGCCAAGACCGTGCGGGAGCTGCGCGAGGCGCTCGCCGCGGCCCGCGCGAGCGACCGGACGACGTGCGTGTACGTGGAGACCGACCCGGCACCGACCGCCCCCGGGGCCGAGGCCTGGTGGGACGTGCCGGTCGCCGAGACCGCCTCCCGCGAGGCCGCCGTGCACGCCCGCGAGGAGTACGACCGGCAGGTCGCCGACCGCCGCCGGCACCTGTGATCCCCCGACCCCCGGAAGGAGGTGTCCCGGTGGCTCCCGGTTCCGCTCTACTACCAGCTCGCCCAGCAGCTGGAGGAGGCCATTGAGCACGGGGTGCTCGCCCCGGGCAACCTCCTGGGCAACGAGATCGACCTGTCGGTGCGGCTCGGCCTGTCCCGGCCCACGGTCCGCCAGGCCATCCAGTCCCTCGTCGACAAGGGCCTCCTGGTGCGCCGCCGGGGCGTGGGCACCCAGGTGGTGCACAGCCAGGTCAAGCGGCCGCTGGAGCTGAGCAGCCTCTACGACGACCTGGAGTCGGCCGGCCAGGGCCCGACCACCCGGGTGCTGCGCAACGAGCGGATCCCGGCGACCGCCGAGGTGGCCGCCGCGCTCGGGATCGCGGAGGGCGCGGAGGTGGTCGTCCTGGAGCGGCTGCGCTGCACGCACGGCCAGCCGGTGGCGTTCCTGTGCAACTACCTGCCCGCCGCCCTGCTCGAACTCGACACGGAGCGGCTGGAGTCGACCGGTCTGTACCGGATGATGCGCACGGCCGGCATCACCCTGCACAGCGCCCGGCAGACGGTGGGCGCCCGCAGCGCCACCGCCGAGGAGGCCGTACGGCTCGACGAGAAGGAGGGCGCTGCCCTGCTCACCATGCAGCGCACGGCGTACGACGACACCGGGCGGCCGGTGGAGTACGGCAGCCACGTCTACCGGGCGTCCCGCTACGCCTTCGACTTCCAGCTGCTGGTACGGCCGTAGAACGGGCCGTGGCGGGCCGGTTGCGGCGGGTTTGACCGCAGGTCGCGCCGCCGGAAACCAACACGCCCGCACACGAGCTCCCACGGAGTTTGTCCCGTGGGGGCTCGGTCGTACCGCTTTGTTCAACAAACCGGCAGGCGACCATGTCGATTACGTTTCGGGCAAGAGACGGGCGAGAGAGACGCAGGCTATTGACGCATGAGCGGACAACCGGCTGTTATTGCGCCCACGATGTTCGGCCGAGTTGGTTTCTGATCGGTTTCGGGACCTTTCGAAGATCAACTCTTCCCCTTGCCGAACCCTGTTACTCAGGAGCCGCCATGCGCATCTCCCCGTCCGGTCTTCACGTGCCGGGTCCGAGCCGCCGTAACGTCCTGCGCGGTGCCGGTTCGGCCGCCCTCCTCGCCGGCGCCGGCATACCCCTGCTCTCCGCCTGCGGCGGCAGCGGGTCCTCCTCCGACCCGAAGACCGTCAGCCTCGGCTCCAACTCGTCCGACGCCGTGCCGAAGAAGGCCTTCGCGGAGATCTACGCGGCCTTCACCAAGCAGTCCGGCATCAAGGTCGATGTCAACACGAAGGACCACAACACCTTCCAGGAGCAGATCAACTCCTACCTCCAGGGCACGCCGGACGACGTGTTCACCTGGTTCGCCGGCTACCGCATGCAGTTCTTCGCGGCCAAGAACCTGGCCTCGCCGATCGACGACGTGTGGGCGAAGATCGGGGACAACTTCCCCGACGCGATGAAGCAGCTCAGCAAGGGCGAGGACGGCAAGTACTACTTCGTCCCGCTGTACACGTACCCCTGGGCGATCTTCTACCGCAAGAGCGTCTTCCAGGCCAAGGGCTACGAAGTCCCCACCACGTGGGAGGCGTTCGTCGCGCTGTGCAAGAAGATGAAGAACGACGGCCTGGTCCCGATCGCCTTCGGCGACAAGGACGCCTGGCCGGCGATGGGCACCTTCGACCAGATCAACTTCCGCCTCAACGGCTACGACTTCCACAAGTCACTGATGGCGGGCAAGGAGGCGTGGACCGACCCCAAGGTCAAGGCCGTCTTCGACCACTGGGCCGAGATCCTCCCCTACCACCAGGACGGCTTCATGGGCCGCACCTGGCAGGACGCCGCGCAGACCCTGGTGTCCAAGAAGGCCGGCATGTACGTCCTCGGCTCCTTCGTGGCCCAGCAGTTCACCAACAAGGCCGACCTGGACGACCTCGACTTCTTCGCCTTCCCGGAGATCAACTCCGCCTACGGCCAGGACACCGTCGAGGCGCCCACCGACGGCTTCATGGTCAGCAAGTCCCCGAAGAACCACGACGGCGTCGTCAAGCTCATGGAGTACCTGGGCACCCCGGAGGCGGAGCAGATCTACCTCAAGGCCGACTCCAGCGTGGTGGCCGCCTCCAGCAAGGCCGACACCTCGTCGTACACCGCGCTGCAGAAGAAGGCGTACACGATGATCAGCGGCGCCAAGAACCTCACCCAGTTCATGGACCGCGACTCCCGCCCGGACTTCACCTCCACCGTGATGCAGCCCGGCCTGCAGAAGTTCCTGCAGAACCCGAAGGACATCGACAACCTGCTCTCGTCCATCGAGCGCCAGAAGAAGACGATCTTCGCGTCCCAGTGAGTTCCCGAATGTCGACTGACACCCCCACGAAGTCCCAGGAGGCGGCCGCCGTGCCGCCTCCTGGGCGCGCGTCCGAGAAGAAGCGGGTCCAGCAGGGCCACAAGCGCCTGCTGACCCGCCGTGACCGGATCGTCCTCGCCTTCATGGCGGGCGTGCCGACGATCCTCCATGTCCTCCTGGTCTGGGTGACCGCCCTGGCCTCGATCCTCCTGGCCTTCACCTCATGGGACGGCATCGGCTTCGACTCCATCAAGTGGGTCGGGCTCGACAACTTCCAGCAGCTCTTCACCGACAACCCGCAGTTCTGGCCGGCCGTCCAGCACAACGTCATCTGGTTCGTCGTCCTCATCCTGATCCCGACCCCGTTCGGCCTGTTCCTGGCCGTGCAGCTGGACAAGAAGATCCGGTTCAGCCGGGTCTACCAGACGGCGTTCTTCCTCCCGGTCGTCATCTCCCTGGCCTGCATCGGGTTCGTCTGGCAGCTGATCTACAACCCGGACACGGGCCTGATCAACAGCATCATCGGCGCCAACAAGCCGGGCCACTACATCGACTGGATCGGTGACCCGAACCTCAACCTGTGGGCGGTCCTGGTCGCCGCGTCCTGGCGGCACACCGGCTACATGATGATCCTGTACCTGGCCGGCCTGAAGAGCGTCGACCCGTCGCTGCGGGAGGCCTCGGCCCTGGACGGCGCCAACGAGTGGCAGACGTTCAAGAACGTCATCTTCCCGACGCTGCGCCCGACCAACACCATCGTCCTGGTCGTGACCATCATCGAGGCGCTGCGCGCCTTCGACCTGGTCTTCGTCTTCAACAAGGGCGCCCAGGGCACCGAGTTGCTCTCCATCCTGGTGACCAACAACATCATCGGCGAGTCCAGCCGCATCGGTTACGGCTCGGCGATCGCGGTGGTGCTGCTGTTCATCTCCCTGATCGTGATCATTCCCTACCTGATCGCGACCTTCCGGAAGGAGCGCCGCGCATGAGCACCGTGAGCAGCGCACTGCCCAAGCAGCGCAACCCGATCCGCCCGGCCCGCGTCCTGCTGCACACGTTCCTGGCCCTGACGGCCCTGGCGTGGCTCGCCCCGCTGCTGTGGGCGATCTTCTCGGCCATGCGCCCGTACAGCGAGACCAGCAACCGCGGCTACCTGTCCTGGCCGCACACGCTGAACTTCGACAACTTCAAGAACGCGTTCGAGCAGTCGGACATGACCCACTACTTCATGAACACGCTGGTCATCGCGGTCCCGGCCGTGCTGCTCACGCTGTTCCTGTCGTCGATGGTCGCGTTCTACGTCGCCCGTTTCGACTTCCGGGTCAACCTGTTCCTGCTGCTGGTCTTCACGGCCGGCAACCTGCTGCCGCAGCAGGTCATCATCACACCGCTGTACCGGATGTACCTGCTGACGAACCTGCCGGGCATCACCGCGAGCGGCAAGCTGTACGACTCGGCGCTCGGCCTGGTCCTGATCCACGTGGCGTTCCAGTCCGGGTTCTGCGCGTTCGTGCTGTCGAACTACATGCGCTCGCTGCCGCACGAGCTGACCGAGGCCGCGCTGGTGGACGGCGCCTCGGTGTGGCGGCTGTACTGGCAGATCACGCTGCCGCTGTGCCGGCCCGCCATGGCGGCCCTGGCGACCCTGCTGTCGATCTGGATCTACAACGACTTCTTCTGGGCGCTGGTGCTGATCTCGACCGGTGAGAACATGCCGATCACCTCGGCGCTGAACAACCTCTCCGGCCAGTACTTCACCGACCCGAACCTGGTCGCCGCCGGTTCCCTGCTCACCGCGATCCCGACGCTGCTCGTGTACTTCGCGCTGCAGAAGCAGTTCGTCAGCGGTCTGACCCTGGGCTCCGCCAAGGGCTGATCCGGCCCCGTCCGAAAGAGAACCTCGTGCACAACCCGTTCACCCCGGTCGCCTCCGTGCCCGTGGACACGCGCACCGCCCGTGTCCACGAGGAGGGCTGGCAGTCCTGGTCGCCGAGCGGCGCCTACGCCCTCGGCGCGGCCCCGTACCGCCCGACCAACGCCAACTGGGCGACCGTCTGCTACCGCCCCGGCCGTGCCGTCCCCGCCGGGGCCTTCCAGGGCGAGGGCCTGCTGGCCCTCGACCCGGGCGACGGCTCCCCGGTCCGGCTCTGGGCAGCGGCCGACCCGCTGCACGAGGTTCCCTCGGTACGGCTGACCGTCGCGGCCGGGGTCGCGGAGGTCGAGGCCGACGGCCCGGTCAAGGAGTGGACCGGGCCGGACATCCAGTCCGTGCTGGCCGACTGGGCCGGCGCCCTGGCCGTGCCCGCACCCCGCCCGGCGCCGACCGTCTGGTGCTCCTGGTACGAGTACTTCACGGCCGTCACCGAGGACGACATCCACGAGAACCTGCGGGCGATGGACACCCTCGACCTGCCGATCGACGTGGTACAGATCGACGACGGCTACCAGAGCGCCCTGGGCGACTGGCTGACCCTCTCCGGCCGTTTCCGCTCGCGGCGGGACATCGCGGACGCCATCCGCGCCCGCGGCCGCCGGGCGGGCATCTGGACGGCGCCCTTCCTGGTCGACCCGGCGAGCGCGCTCGCCGAGACGTACCCGGACTGGCTGGTCCGCGACCCCGACGGCAACCCGCTGCACGCGGGCCGCAACTGGGGCCACGACCTGTACGTCCTGGACACCACCCACCCCGCCGCCGCGGCGTACCTGACCGACGTCTTCGCGACGCTGCGCGCGGAGGGCTACGACTACTTCAAGGTCGACTTCCTCTACGCGGGCGCGCTGGACGGCGTACGGCACTCGGGCGCGGACGCGCTGACCGCGTACCGGCGGGGCATCGCGCTGATCCGGGAGGCCATCGGCGCGGACGCCTACCTCCTCGGCTGCGGCGCGCCGATGCTGCCCTCCATCGGCCTGTTCGACGCGATGCGGGTCAGCCCGGACACGGCCCCGCACCGCCGCCCCGAGGCGGACGACTTCAGCCAGCCCGGCCAGGACCCGGCCGAGTTCACCGGCGCCGGCCGCCAGTGGCAGCACAACCGCCTCTGGGTCAACGACCCCGACTGCCTGATGGCCCGCCCCGCCGTGGAGACGCGTGCGCGCTGGGCGGCGCACGTGGAGGCCGTCGGCGGCCTGGTCGCCTCCAGCGACCGGCTGCTCTCCCTCGACCAGTGGGGCGTGGCGACGACCCGCCGCCTTCTCAACGGAGTTACCGGAGCCAACCGATGAACGACCGTACCCTCTCCGTCCCGGGCATCGTCTACGGTGGCGACTACAACCCCGAGCAGTGGCCCGAGGAGGTGTGGGACGAGGACGTCCGCCTGATGCGCGAGGCGGGCGTGAACATGGTCAGCGTCGGCATCTTCTCGTGGGCGCTGCTGGAACCGTCCGAGGGCGTCTTCGACTTCTCCCGCATGGACCGGATCCTCGGCCTCCTGCACGAGAACGGGATCGCCGCCGACCTGGCCACCCCGACGGCCGCCCCGCCGGCCTGGTTCTTCCGCGCCCACCCCGAGGCGCTCCCGGTGGACCACGACGGGCGCACCCTGTCCTACGGCAGCCGCCAGACGTTCTGCCCGAGCAGCCCCGCCTACCGCGCGGCCGCGCTGCGCATCGCGGGCGCGATCGCCGACCGGTACGCGAGCCACCCGGCCGTGAAGATGTGGCACGTCCACAACGAGTACGGCTGCCACAACGCGGCCTGCTACTGCGACACCAGCGCGGAGTCCTTCCGCCGCTGGCTGCGCGCGAAGTACGCCGACGACCTGGCCGCCCTCAACCACGCCTGGGGCACCGCCTTCTGGAGCCAGTGGTACTACGACTGGGACGAGATCCTGCCGCCCCGCGCGACCGGTGCCGTACCCAACCCGACGCACCAGCTGGACTGGCGGCGGTTCTGCTCGGACGAACTGCTGTCGCTGTACAAGGCGGAGCGGGACGTCCTGCGGGCGGCGGCCCCGGCCATTCCCGCCACCACCAACTTCATGGTGATGTACAACTTCGACGCCCTCGACTACTGGCGGTGGGCACCGGAGCTGGACGTGGTGGCCAACGACCACTACCTGATGTCCGCCGACCCCGAGTCGCAGATCGACGTCGCGCTCAGCGGCGATGTGATGCGGTCGCTGGCCGGCGGGCCGTGGCTGCTGATGGAGCACTCCACCGGCGCGGTCAACTGGCAGCCCGTGAACCGCGCGAAGACCGCAGGTGAGCTGCGCCGCAACGCGCTCGCGCATGTGGCGCACGGCGCGGACGGCATCTGCTACTTCCAGTGGCGGGCGGCGAAGGCGGGTGCCGAGCAGTGGCACTCGGCGATGCTGCCGCACGCCGGGACCGACAGCCAGATCTGGCGGGACGTGGTCCGGCTGGGCGCCGATCTCCAGGCACTCGCCGAGGTGCGCGGGAGCACCGGCACCGCCGAGGTGGCCGTCGTCTGGGACTGGGACGCCCGGTGGGCCGTGGAGCTGCCCTCGCAGCCCAGCGAGCGGCTGCGCTACCTGGACGTGGTCCGCGCCTGGTACGAGCCACTGTGGCGGGCCGGCGTGGCGGTGGACTTCGTCCGCCCGGACGCGGACCTGTCGGCGTACAAGGTGGTGCTCGCCCCGAGCCTGTACCTGGTGGACGACACGGGCACGGCGAACCTGACCGCCTTCGCGGAGGCCGGCGGCACGCTGGCCGTCGGCTTCCACAGCGGCGCGGTGGACGAGAACTGCCACGTCCGGCTGGGCGGTTACCCGGGGGCCTTCCGGGAGCTCCTCGGCGTGCACACGGACGAGCTGTTCCCGCTGCTGCCCGAGGAGCGGGTGACGCTCGGCGAGGGCGGCACGGGCTCGCTCTGGTCGGAGCGGGTACGGCTGGCGGGCGCGGAGGCGGTGACCGCGTACGCCGACGGTCCGCTCGCCGGGGTGCCCGCGGTGACCCGGCACGGCTACGGCGCCGGCACCGCCTGGTACCTGGCCACGCTGCCCGACGCGGACACCCTGGCGGAACTGCTCGGCCGGATCCGCGCCGAGGCGGGCGTGGCGGCGGGCCGCACCGCACCGGCCGGCGTGGAGGTCGCCGTGCGGCGCGGTACGGACGCGGACTACGTGTTCGTGATCGACCACACCGGCGAGGGCGCCGAAGTCCCGGTCGCGGCGGGATCGGTGGAGCTGCTGTCCGGCAAGCCCGCCGACGGCACGGTCACCGTGGCGCCGGGCGAGGTCGCCGTCGTACGGGAGCCGCGCGGTCAGTGAGCTGCGTCCAGGCGGGCGCGCTGGCCGGGCGTGAGCTCCAGGTCCACGGCGGCGAGGTTCTCCTCCAGCTGGGCCACGGACGACACCCCGGCCAGCGGGACGACCGGCAGCGGCCCGCCCAGCAGCCAGGCGAGCACGACCTGGTTGCGGGTGGCCCCGGTCTCCCGGGTCACCTCGTCCAGTGCGGCGAGGCGGGCCGAGGTGCCGGGGTGGTCGTGGTCGGCGGGCAGGTGCCTGCCCGGCTGGGTGTAGGCGCCCTTGAGCAGCGGTGAGTAGGCGACCAGCGTGAGGTCCGGTTCGGCGCGCAGGTAGCTGCGCAGCTGGGCGTCGGCGGAGCCGAGGCTGCCGTCGGGGAACAGGTCGTCGGGGATGTCGGTGCGCGGGCGCAGGTAGCTGTGCTGGTACTGGAGCACCTCGTAGCCGGGCAGACCGGCCGCGGCGGCGAGGGCGCGGGCGCGTTCCAGCCGCCAGACGGCGTGGTTGCTGGCGCCGAGCAGGCCGACGGTGCCCTCCGCGACAAGAGCGCCGAACCCCTCGACCGTCTCGCGGAGCGGGACGGTGGGGTCCTCTATGTGGGCGTACAGCAGGTCCAGCCTCTCGACGCCGAGGCGTTCACGGCTGCGCTCGGCCGACTCCCGGATCACCTTCGCGGACAGTCCCTCCGGGTTGTCGGTGTAACTCGTCCCGGGGGCGAGGGGGCGGGCGCCGAGCTTGGTGGCGATGACGACCTCGTCGCCGATCCCGCGGCTGCGCCGCCAGCGGCCGAGCAGTTCCTCGCTCTGGCCGCCCTGGCCGCCGTCCTCCCAGAAGGCGTAGTTGTCGGACGTGTCGACGAAGTTCCCGCCGGCCTCGACATAGCGGTCGAGGACGGCGAAGGAGGTCTTCTCGTCGGTGCGGGACCCGAAGAGCATGGCGCCGAGCGCGAGGACGCTCACCTCGCGGCGGGTCCCCGGGGCGGTGCCGATCGTGCGGTACTTCATGCCGTCTCCTCCGTTCGCGCACCCGGGGGTTCGGGTGCACGGTGGTGAGTCTTCGGCTTGAAGTGCACGTGAAGTCAAGAGCGTACGGCGAACGGTCCGTCCAGGGCCGCCCACTGCAGCAGCATGATCGTCTTGGCGTCGGCGATCTCGCCCGTCCGGATCATCTCCAGGGCGCGCCGGAAGGGGAGTTCGAGGATCTCGATGTCCTCGCCCTCCTCGTCCAGGCCACCGCCCTCGTGGGTGCGGGTCGAGGGGCCGTAGGCGGCCGCGTAGAAGGAGATCCGTTCGGTCACCGAGCCCGGGCTCATGTAGACGTCGAAGACGTGCTCGACCTCGCCGACGGTGTGGCCGGTCTCCTCGACGACCTCGCGGCGGACCGCGTGCTCCGGGTGCTCGGCCTCGTCGTCCAGGAGGCCCGCCGGGGTCTCGACCAGCATGCCGTCGGGGTGGCCGTTGACGTACACCGGGAAGCGGAACTGGCGGGTGAGCAGGACCGTTTCGCGCTCGGCGTCGTAGAGGAGGAGCGTGGCCCCGTTGCCCCGGTCGTGGGTCTCGCGTTCCTCGGTGTGCCAGGTGCCGTCGGCGTGCCGGTAGTCGAAGGTGGTGGCACGCTCGACGTACCAGTGGCTGGACAGGAGTTTCACCTCCCGGACCTTCACACGCGGGTTGCCGGTCAGCTCCAGACCGGTGCGGTCGAGTCCGGTACGGCCCCGGCGGTCGGGGGTGTCGATCCCGGCGGTCACCGGGAGCCCGCCGGTCGCCCGGTGGCAGAAAGATCACTCATGATCACCTGTCTACCACCAACCCGCCCGCCAACGCGCCCCAAAGGGGCGCGAGGAACCACGCGACCAGCCACCACGACGCCACACCCAACCGACAACGCACCCCCGCCCCCAAAGGGGCGCGAGGAACCACGCGACCAGCCACCACGACGCCACACCCAACCGACAACGCACCCCCGCCCCCAAAGGGGCGCGAGGAACTGCGCGACCAGCCACGACGATGCCGCAGCCAACCGACGACGCGCCCCCGGCCCCTCCAGCGCAGCGCCTAGTGCACTTCGGCAGGCCGCGGCCCCTCGTCCAGGAACCCACCCGACTGGTGCTGCCACAGCTTGGCGTAGGTGCCCTCCGCGGCGAGCAGCTCGTGGTGCGTGCCCTGCTCGACGATGCGGCCGCGGTCGAGGACCACCAGCCGGTCCATGGAGGCGACCGTGCTCAGCCGGTGCGCCACCACCAGCGCCGTGCGCCCCTCCATGAGCCGCCACAGCGCCTCCTGGACGAGGATCTCGCTCTCCGAGTCCAGCGCACTGGTCGCCTCGTCCAGCAGCAGGACGGGAGCGTCCCTGAGGATCGCCCGGGCCAGCGCGACCCGCTGGCGCTGGCCGCCGGAGAGCTTGACGCCACGCTCCCCCACCATCGTGTCGAACCCGTCCGGCAGCGCGTCGGCGAACTCCGTGACGTGCGCGGCCTCGGCGGCCAGCCGGATCTCGGCGTCGGTGGCGTCCGGACGGGCGAAGGCGATGTTGTCCCGCAGGGTGCGGTGGAACATCGCCGGATCCTGCGGGACGTAGGCGATCTGGCTGCGCAGGTCGGCCTGGCGCAGCCGGCTGATGTCCTGGCCGCCGATCATGATCCGTCCGGCGTCGATGTCGGTCATCCGCAGCAGCAGCCGGGTCAGCGTGGTCTTGCCGCCGCCCGACCGCCCGACGAACCCGAACTTCGACCCGCTGGGCACGTCCAGCTCCAGCCCCTCGAACAGCGGTTTGGCGCCCGCGTGGGTGAAGGAGACCTTCTCGAAGCGGACGTCGGCGCCCCGGGGCGCGAGCGGCTCCGGGGCCGGGGGGTCGACGACGGTCGGCGGTTCGAGGAGCAGTTCGGTGAACTGGGCCGCCTCCGTCATCGAGCTCTCCATGCGCCGGTAGATCTGGTTGAACTCGAACATGATCCGGGTCGCGTTGGTGTAGTAGGTGAAGGCGACCACCACCGCCTCCACGCTGTGCCCGCCGCCCGCCAGCGTCACCGCGAGCAGCAGGCCCACCGCGTTGGTCGCCACGGACATCGGCGCGACGAACGTGTCGATGCGCAGGTTGCCGTAGTCCCAGGAGCGCAGGGTGCGCCGCCGCGACTCGGCGACCCGCGACCGGTGTTCGGCGGCCTCCCGTTCCTCGGCGGCGAACGCCCGGACCGTGTCCATGTTCATCAGGCTGTCGGCGACGTGCCCCGACACCCGGGCGATCGCCTCCTCACGCTGGTCGACCAGCCGCTGGCGGCGGCGGATCAGCGGGAACACGCACACCGCCGTCACCGCGATCATCGCGAGGAGCGCGACGACGAGCAGCGGCTCGTAGCGCCACAGCACCACCGAACCGAACGCCAGCGGCACGAAGCTGCCGACGATGTTGAAGGTCAGCGTGTCGCCGAACTCCTCGAACCGGGTGGCGAAGCTCAGCACCCGCTTGGTGAGCGATCCCGCGAAGTTGTCGTGGAAGAACGCGGCGTCCTTGGCGAACAGTTCGTCCATGCCGATGACGTACAGGTGCTCGATGCCAAGGGCGTCCAGACGGTTCAGGCAGTGCAGACCGACCCGCCAGAACGCCTCCGCCAGCAGCAGGACGCCGGCGAAGCCGAGGACGTACGGCAGGGTGGCGCGCAGGTCCAGGCCGTGGCCGTCGGCGATCCGGCCGATCAGCTTGGCCACGACCAGCGGGGCCAGGTAGTTGATTCCGATGTTGCCGAGTGCCGGCAGCAGCATCCCGGGCAGCGTGAGCCACTTGAGCCGGGCCAGCTCCCGTCCGTAATAGCGAAGCGCGAGCAGCACCGCGCCCTTGCGCGGTCCCGTCGCAGGTAAATCGACAGAGGATGTCATCTCAACCCTGTGTAGTCGTCGCGCGGCATGCCGAGCCGGCCGCCACATGGTCCGCGGCGGCCTGGAATCGGCAGGTCAGGAAAGGGAAGTCTCCCGCGACGACAGCCTCCCGGTCCACGTGTTTTTTCGTCGGTGACTACGGAGCGAACACATGGCCGACGGTTCTGCCCGCCGACGGCGACCCGGACAGCGCGAAGTGGCCCGCTTGACGGGGGTGAAAGTGGCCCATGGTCGCGGGCCGGTTCCGTCGTAGGGTCGGGGGCGTGACGACGGTGCAGCCCGTCGCTCCCCGGTCCGCCGCCGTCCGCGGTGGCAGGGCCCGGCGCGGGGCGCTGAGATGGGTCACGACGGGCGTCGCCTGCTCGTCACCGCGACTCCCCCACTCTCTGCGAGGAACCCTTCATGTCTCTCCCCGAAGAACCCCTCATGCGAGCAGTCACCGTCAGGGACCGGGACGCCGGGGTCGGCGGCCTCGCCCTCACCGAGCTGCCGCACCCGCACGCCGCGGAGAACGACGTGATCGTGCGCGTGCACGCCGCCGGGTTCACGCCCGGCGAGCTGACCTGGCCCGCCACCTGGACCGACCGGGCCGGCCGCGACCGCACGCCGAGCGTGCCCGGCCACGAGTTGTCCGGCGTGGTCACCGGGCTGGGCTACGGCACCACCGGACTGACCGTCGGCCAGCGGGTGTTCGGGCTCGCCGACTGGGCCCGCGACGGCACGCTCGCCGAGTACACCGCCGTCGAGGCCCGCAACCTCGCCCCGCTCCCGGCCGACGTCGACCACGTCACGGCCGCCGCCCTGCCGGTCTCCGGGCTCACCGCCTGGCAGGGCCTCTTCGACCACGGCCGCCTGACCACCGGGCAGACGGTGCTGATCCACGGTGCCGCGGGCGGCGTCGGCTCCATCGCCGTGCAGCTGGCCCGGGAGGCGGGCGCGCGGGTGATCGGCACCGGGCGGGCGGCCGACCGCGACCTCGCCCTCGACCTGGGCGTGACCGCCTTCGTGGACCTCCAGGCCGACCGGCTGGAGGACATCGGCGAGGTCGACGTGGTGCTCGACGTGATCGGCGGCGAGATCCTCGACCGCTCCACGGCGCTGGTGCGCCCCGGCGGCACGCTGGTCACCATCGCCCATCCGGTCACCGTCCACCCCGCGGACGGCCGGGCGGTCTTCTTCGTCGTCGAACCCGACCGCGCACGCCTCACCGACCTCGCCGCACGGCTGCGGGACGGACGCCTCAGGCCGGTCGTCGGCGCGGTCCGGCCCCTGACCGAGGCGATCGCCGCGTTCACCCCGGAGAAGCGCACACCCGGCCGGACGATCATCCGGGTGACGGAGGACTGAGGGCCGCCGGTACGAGGGCGGCCGCGCGCGCCGGCGGGCCCGGCGACGGCGCCGCTACGGGTCCGTCGCCTTGACCGGCTGACGCCGGACGGTCCCGGAGCCCTCCCGCCACCGGTCCCGCACCCGGCGGCCCGGCGGGTCGTCGTCGACGGCCGGCAGCCGGTGGGCCGGGACGCCGTGGTCCGCGAGGTACACGGCCGGTCCCGGGGGCGGCGCGGGCGGCTCGCAGCTCCACGAGCGGGCCACTTCCGTGTCCTTCAGCAGTTTTGCGTGTCAAGGGCGTTGTGTCGCAGGGACGTTGTGCCTCAGGGACCTCGTGTCTCACGAACAGCGGCAGCCGGCGGTGACGGTGAGCCGCCAGCGGGCCTCGCCCGAGGCGGGGACGCGGGCGGCGTCGTCGGGGCCCGCGTCGGCGAGGTCGAAGACGCGGCCGAGCATCGGCTCGACGCCCGTACTGCGATAGGGCCGGCCGGCGGGGAAGCCGCCGAGGTTGCGCCACAGGGCGACGGAGAGCGGCTGCCCCTGCGACTCGACGGCCAGGGCGAGCCGGTCCGCGCCGTCGTGCACACAGCAGCGGCCGCCCTCCACCACGGCCCCGACCGCCGTACCGTCGTCCGGCCCGAAGCGGTCGAGCCGCAGCCCCTGGGGTGCCGGCCAGTCACCCGCCACCCAGGGCGCGCCGTCCGGCCAGGGACGGCCCAGCAGGGGTGCCGCCTCCGGGAACAGCCGGGTGGGCGCCCCCTCCCGGGCCCGCACGACGGCCTCCTCGGAGAGGTCCAGGAGAGCGTGGGCGGCCCAGAGGAAGCGGAAACCGGGCTCGGCCGCGAGGACATAGGCGGCCTCCACACCGTCGTCCGTACGGCGCAGCGTGCGGGTCAGGGCGAAGCGGTCGCAGCGGACGGTCTCCCCGGCGCCGTCCCGCGTCCAGGGCCGGGACCAGACGTCCCCGTGATCGGGGGTGCCGCGCACGGTCGGGACGCACTCCTCCAGCCCTCCAGCGTCCACGAACGCGCCGCCGGGTGCGGCGCCGTCGCGTTCGGGGCTCTCGCGCCGCCACAGCCATTCACGGCCACCGTGCCGCAGCGAGGTCCAGCGGCCGCCGTGCGCGAGGTCGGTCACGACGTCGAGGGGCACGGTCACCACTCCGCGAAGGAGCCGTCGGCGTGCCGCCACACCGGGTTGCGCCACCGGTGCCCGGCGCGGTCGGCCGCGCGGACGGCCGCCTCGTCGAGGGTGATGCCGAGCCCGGGGGCGTCACCGCGGTGCGCGTGGCCGTCCACGAAGCGGAAGGGCGCGGGGTCGACGAGGTAGGAGAGGAGGTCGGCGTCCTTGTTGTAGTGGATGCCCCGGCTCTGCTCCTGGATGAGGAAGTTCGGGGTGGCGAAGGCGACTTGGAGGCTGGCGGCGAGGGCGATGGGGCCGAGCGGGCAGTGCGGGGCGAGCTGGGCGCCGTAGGTCTCGGCGAGGGAGGCGATGCGGTGCACCTCGGAGATGCCGCCGGCGTGGGAGAGGTCCGGCTGGGCGACCGCGACGCCGGCGGCGAGGACGGGCAGGAACTCGGCGCGCGAGTACAGGCGTTCGCCGGTGGCCAGCGGCACCGGGCTCGCGGCGACCAGGCCGGGCAGCAGGTGGCCCTGCTCGGGTACGACGGGTTCCTCCACGAACAGCGGGTGCAGCGGGGCGAGTTCGGTGAGGACGCGGCGAGCGGTGGCGGCGGTGAAGCGGCCGTGGAAGTCGACGGCGACGTCCCGGTCCGGGCCGAGGGCGTCGCGGGCGGCGCCCACCCGGGCCACCACCGCCGCCGTCTCCGCGGCCGTGGCCAGCGGTGAGGTGGCCCCGGCGCCGTTCATCTTCACCGCGGTGAAGCCGGCCGCCACCTGGGCGGCTATCTGCTCGGTCAGCTGGGCGGGTTCGTCGCCGCCGACCCAGGCGTAGACCCGTACCCGGTCGCGCACCGGACCGCCCAGCAGGGCGTGCACGGGCGCGCCGTAGGTCTTGCCCGCGATGTCCCACAGGGCCTGGTCGAGGCCCGCGACGGCGCTCGACAGCACCGGACCGCCGCGGTAGAAGCCGCCCTTGGTGAGCACCTGCCAGTGGTCCTGGATGCGCAGCGGGTCCTGCCCCACCAGGTACTCGGCGAGGACGTCGACGGCTGCGCGGACGACCTCGGCGCGGCCCTCGACGACGGGTTCGCCCCAGCCGACCACTCCGTCGTCGGTCTCGACGCGGCAGAACAGCCAGCGCGGCGCGACGAGGAAGGTCTCTATCCGCTCGATCTTCACCGGCCGCCACTGCCTTCCGTGTCGTCGGACCCGGCCGCCTCGGCCGGACCGGTCCCCTCTTCGGGGCTGTCGAGCCGTGCCAGGTCGCGGCCCGCCTGGTCGAGCAGGGCCCGCATGGCCGTCTCGGCCGCCTGCGGGTCGCGGTCGCGTACGGCGTCCAGGACGGCGCGGTGCGCGGGGACCGGGTCCTCGCTGTGCGGGGAGCTGTGCACGATCCGGTCGCGGTGTGCGAGTCCCGACTCGATCACCATCTCCATGCGTTCGAGCAGTTCGTTGTGGGTGGCCGCCAGCAGGGCGCGGTGGAAGGCGAGGTCGGCGTCGACGGCGTGGCCGGGGTCGGCCTCCTGCCGCCCCATCGCCTCCACGGCCGTCTCCAGCAGCAGCAGGTCGGCCTCGGTACGGCGCTCGGCGGCGAGCCGGACGGCGGCCGGTTCGATGATGGCGCGGACCTCGGCGAGATTGCGCAGCAGTGACCGTTCCGCGCTGGTCGTGGGGCCGCCCTCGAACTGCCAGCGCAGCACGTCGGCGTCGAGCAGGTTCCAGTCCGCGCGGGCCCGTACGAAGGTGCCGCGCTTCTGGCGGGCGTCGACCATGCCCTTGGCGGCGAGCACCTTGAGGGACTCGCGCAGGGCGGTGAGGCTGACGTCGAGCTCGCTCTGCAGCGCCACCAGGTCCAGCGTGGCCCCTTCCGGGATCTCGCCGCCCAGGATGCGGCGCGCCAGGGCCTCCACGGTCTGGCCGTGCACACCGCGGCGGGCGTAGGGCGTCATGTCGTACAGCCTTTCTCTTCCACGTTCTGGTCCACGTCATGGTCCACGTTCTGGTCCACGTTCTGGTCCAAGGGCATCATGCGGGACCCTTCACCACGCTCCGGCCGCCGTCCACCACGGCGGTGCGGCCGGCGAAGCGGGCGCCGTACCGTCGTACGGACTGGTCCATCGGGCTCCTTGGAGGATGAGCTGCTGGAAACATATGCGTCCTACAGGCGGCTCAGCACCACCAGGTCGGCATCGTGCTCGGCACTCCACGCGAACGGCAGGCCGTGGTGGAGCAGATGGGCCCCGCCGTACGACGTCCCGGTGGCCGTGTCCCGGTAGCGGGCCGCCGGGTCCAGGCCGCGCAGCCGGAGCCGGTCGGGGCGGCCGGGCAGCAGCGGTGCGCCGTCGAGGCGGCCGGTGGAGAGCGCGGCGACGACGGTCCGGTCACCGGCGTCGTACTGCACGCCGCAGGTGGGGTCGTCCGGCGTCCCGAGCAGCCGGGCCTCGCCGTGGTGGACGACGTCCCGCACCTCCTTGTAGCGGGCGGTCCACCGGGCGGCCTCGGCGCGCTGCTCCGGGGTCCAGGCGCGCAGGTCGGCGCCGATCCCGAGGACTCCGCACATGGCGTTGACGAAGCGGAAGGCGAGGCTGCGCGGGCGCGGGTCGAAGATGCCGGGGGCGTCGGTGACCCAGGAGCTCATGGTGTGGGGCGCGTGGGCGTGCAGGAAGCCGTGCTGGATGCGGAGCCGGTCCATCGGCGCGGTGTTGTCGCTGGGCCAGACGACGTCGGTACGGGCGAGGGTGGCGTGCTCGATCCGTCCGCCGCCGCCGGCGCAGCCCTCCACGGTGACGTCGGGGTGGGCGGCGCGCAGGTGGTCGAGGACCCGCAGGTACCCGGCGACGTGCTCGGCGTCCAGGTCGGCCGGGGCGGCGGTACCGGTGCCGGGGCGGCCGCGTTCGGTGGGCGGACGGTTCATGTCCCACTTCAGGTAGCCGATGCCGTAGGCGCCGAGCAGCCGGTCGAGGGTGCCGACGACGAAGTCCTGGACGTCGGTCCGGCCCAGGTCGAGCAGCAGCTGGTTGCGGACGAGCCGGGCCGGGCGGCCGTCGATGCGGTAGACCCACTCGGGGTGTTCGGCGTACAGCCGGCTGCCGGGGCTGACCGCCTCCGGCTCCACCCACAGGCCGAAGTCCAGGCCGAGCGCGCGGACTTCCCCGACGAACCGGCCGAAGCCCTGCGGGAAGGCCTGCGGGTCCGGGTACCAGTCGCCGAGTCCCCCGGTGTCGTCGGTGCGGCCGGTGAACCAGCCGTCGTCGACGACGAACAGCTCGGCTCCGATGTCCGCGGCCGCCTTCGCGAGCTCCAGCTGCCCGGCGGCGTCGACGTCGAAGCCGGTGGCCTCCCAGGAGTTGTAGAGGACCTTGCGGGGGCGGTGCAGCCGGTCGCCGGCCAGGTGGCGTTCGTAGCGGTGCCAGACACGGGACAGACCGCCGAGGCCGTCAGGGCTGAAGGCGCAGGCGAGGCGGGGAGTGGCAAGGGTGTCGCCGGCCGCCAGGAGTACGGCGCCCTCGTGCGGGACCCGCCCGGCGCGGACCCGTACGGCACCGCCCGGCTCGGCCTCCGCCGTGATGTGCCAGTTGCCGGGCCATTCGAGGGCGACGCCGTAGGTGGCGTCCCCGTCCTGCACGGCGAGCCAGGGCGCGTACGCGTGGCCGGGCGCACCCTGCGTGCTGCCGATACTGAACGTGCCCCTGGTGAGGTCGAGCCGGGTGTGCTGGAACTCCTGCGACCACTGGCCGGAGAGATACGTCAGCCGGGCCGCACCCCTGACGGGGACGGTGACGGCGGCCGAGTCGAGCCGTTCCAGGCGGAGTTCGGCCCTGGCGGTGAACTCGGCCCAGCGGAGGATCACGTCGGTGCCGGGGACGGTCCGGTAGCAGAGGACGGTGCGCAGGCCGATCAGCTCGTCCGTGAAGGCGAGCCGAAGAGACCCCTCCGCCTCCTCCGCCCCGTCGAACTCCCACCACACGCCACGGCCCTCACCCGCCACCAGTTCGGACCCCGTGAACGGCCGCAGCCCGTGGGGCAGGTACTCGGCCGGGGCCGCGTCGGCGGGCGTGATGAAGTGGGTGCGGTGGGACCAGTCCAGGGCGGACGGACCGTCCTCGACCCCCAGCGGTCCCCAGGCGTCCAGCTCCGCCCAGGGACCGTCCGGGGAGAGCCGGACGGTGTAGCTGGTGTGCTCCGTGCGCAAGGTCCAGCGCCCGTACGTCACTTCACCGCTCCCAGGTTGAGGCCGGCCACGAAGTGCCGCTGGAAGCGCAGGAAGACGGCGACCGTGGGCGCGGCGGCGATCACGGACCCTGCCGCGATCACGTTCCACATCGACACGTACTGGCCCTGGAGTCCGATGAGCGCGGCGGTGATCGGCATCTTGGTGTCGCTGCGCAGGACGGTGATCGCCCAGAGCAGGTCGTTGAAGATCCAGGTGAAGGACAGCGCGCTGAGGGCGGCCAGGGCGGGGCGGGTCAGCGGGAGGATGATCCGCCAGAAGATCTGCCAGGGGCCGGCGCCGTCCACGACGGCCGCCTGCTGGATCTCCACCGGGATCGACCGCATGAACCCGTGCAGGACGAAGACGTAGAAGCCGACGCCGAAGCCGATCTGCACGCCGGTCAGCGCGGGCAGGGTGTCGTAGACGCCCATCACTTCGCTGAGCTTGGACACCGGGATGAGCAGGATCTGCGGTGGCAGCAGGTTGCCGCCGAGCATGAGCAGCAACAGGGTCCGCCGGAAGGGGAGTTCGTAACGGCTGAGGGCGAACGCGGCCATCGCGGCGAGGGTCAGGGTCACCAGGACGCACGGGACGGTGACGAGCAGGCTGTTGATCAGCGCCCGCTGCTGGCCGCCGTCGGTCCAGGCCTGGCCGAAGTTGGCCGGCGTGAAGGAGTGCGGCCAACTGCCCAGGCCGTGGGCGGCGATGTCGTCGAAGGTGCGCAGGCTGGTCACCAGGACCAGGGCGATGGGCAGCAGCCACAGCACGGACAGGGCGCCGGCACCGAGGTGGAATCCGGCGGTGGCCGCTCTTCTGCGGCGCAGCGCCGAGGAGTCGGCGGACATCAGTCGGCCTCCCGGAAGGCGCGGACGAGGTAGGAGGCGATGACCCCGAAGGCGAGGACGAAGATGACGACGGCCAGGGCGGAGCCGTAGCCGAGGCGCAGGGACTGGAAGGCGGTGGAGTACATGTAGGTGCTCAGCAGCTCGGACGAGTGGTAGGGGCCGCCGCGGGTGAGCGACCAGACGACGTCGAAGGAGCGCAGCGAGTCGATGACGATGACGGACAGGACGACCGCGTTGACACTGCGCAGCTGGGGCAGCGTGACGTGCCGGAACCGCTGCCAGGCGCTCGCCCCGTCGACCTTGGCGGCCTCGTGGAGCGCCGGGTCGATGCCCTTGAGACCGGCCAGGTACAGGACCATGACGTAGCCGATCTGGCGCCACAGGGCGGGCACGATCACCGCGTACAGGGCGGTGTCCTGGTCGGCGAGCCAGGCGTGCTGGAGACTGCCGAGACCCACCCCTTCCAGCACCCGGTTCAGGACGCCGTCGGGCTGGTAGACCGCCTGCCAGACCAGGGCGGTGGCGACCAGCGAGAAGACGACCGGCAGGAACAGTGCGGCCCGGTAGAAGCCGACCCCGCGCCGTTCCTGCTGGAGCAGCAGCGCGGCGGCGAGGCCGAGGACGGCGGACAGGCCGCCGAAGAGGACCAGCCACAGGACGGTGTGCCCGAGCGCGCTGCGGAAGACGTCGTCGTGGGCCATCTCCCGGAAGTTGCCCAGGCCGACGAACTGCGGCGGGGAGACACCGTCCCACTTGGTGAGGGCGAGGTAGAAGCCCTGGAGCGCGGGCCAGAACACCCACAGGGCCTCGGCTAGCAGCGGGACCAGGACGAAGGCGAGGACCAGCGGCGGGGTGCGCCGGGGGCCCCGGGCCCGCGTGCCGCTCACGGGCATGCGGGCCGGGGACTTCCGGTCGGGGGCGGTCAGCACGGCCACGTCAGGCGTTCCAGATCTTCTGGGCATCGCGCTGCCAGTCGGTCAGGATGCCGCCGATCTGCTTCGGCTCGGCCAGGAACCTGGTCAGGGCGGTGTCCGCGGTGGGCTGGAGGGCGTCGCTGGAGTCCCGGTTGAAGAACTGGGTGATCTCGGCGGCCTCCGCGACGTGGGCACGGCCCTTCTTCACGAGCGCGGTGCCGGCGTCCTTCGCATCCGGGTTGCAGGGCAGGACGGTCCCGGAGGAGCCCTTGATGTAGGTCTCCTGGGCCTCTGCGGTGGCGAGGTACTTCATCAGGTCGAGGACCTGGTCCCGGCGGCCGGTGCGGGCGCTGGCGAAGTAGCCGTCGACGGGCGCCTCCTCGGCGAGCGGGACCTTGGGGTCGATGACGGGGAAGCGGAAGAAGTCGATGTCGTCCAGGGCGCTTCTTGGGGCCGAGTCCGCGAAGAAGGTGCCGATGAGCATCATGCCGGTCTTGCCGCCCAGCAGGGCGGTCGTGGCGTCCTGGAAGGCGAGGGCGGTGCCGTTCGGGTCGAAGTACGGCAGCACCTCCTGCCAGCGGTCGAAGACCCTGCGCACCTCCGGGTCGTCGAACCGGTGCTTCCCGGCGAGGAGTTCACGGTGGTAGCGGGCGCCGTTGATCCGGATGTCGAGGTAGTCGAACCAGGCCGACGCCACCCAGGGGGTGTTGCCGCCGGCGCCGAGCCCGATCGGCGCGATGCCCTTGCTCTTGAGCTTGTCGCACAGGTCGAGGAAGCCGTCCCAGCTCGTGGGCTCGCTCACGCCCCACTTGGCGAAGCTGGACTTCCGGTAGAACATGCCCCACCAGTAGTAGGTGTTGGGCACGAAGACCTTCTTGCCGGAGCTCGCGGTGCAGAGCTGGTTCAGCGCCTTGGTGTACCGCTTGAGGTCGGGCGAGGTGCTCCACGCCTCGTCGAGGTCGAGCAGCAGGTTCTTCCTGGCGTAGGCGTCCGCCACGGAGCCGGGGTACCAGGTGTACACGTCCGGCGGATTGGCCGAGGTGAGGTAGGTCGGCAGCTGGGTGCGGAAGGTCTCGGCGGCGACGGTGTTGAGGCCGGCCCTGCCGGAACCCTTCTTGCCGTACGCCGCGACCAGGTCCTCCATGGCGGCCTTGGCCTGCGGGGCGGACAGGTTGGACTGGAGGGTCACCGCGCCCGTCGAGGAGCCCTTGGCGGAGGAGGTGGAGGTGACGCAGCCGCTGAGCAGTGCCGCGGTCCCGGTGGCACCGAGTCCGGCGAGGAACCGCCGTCTGCTGGTCTGGGGATGGGACATGGTGGATTCCTCGTTCACTCGAATCGGGTCCGGTACACGTGGCCGTCGACACCGCGGAAGGCCGCGTCCACGGCTCCGTCCGGGCCGGCGACCGCGCCGAGCGCGCCGTCGAACGCGGCGCTCGGGAACTCCTGCCGCTTGCTCCAGCCCTGCCAGGCGCCGTCGGCGTACCGCTGCTGCCAGAGCGTGTAGTCGGCGGCCCGCGCGTACAGCAGCACCGCGTCACCGACGGCGACCAGCGTCGGGCTGCCGCTGACGGTCCCGCCGAGCGAGGTCCAGTCGGACCACTCCCCCGACGTGTCCCGGGTCCGCGTCCACACGTCGTCGGCGGCGGTGCGTACGGCGACGTGGACGCGCCCCTGGGCGTCGACGACGGCGGACGGACGGCCGTACACCGTCCGGTCCCCGGGTTCGCCGAGCGACGACCAGCCGGACGCCGGGCCGCGCTGCACGACCGTGCCGTCGGCGCCGCGCGCGAACAGCGTCCAGTGGGCGGGATCGGTGAACGCGACGGACGGCGCGTCGGTCAGCCGCCCGCCCAGGGACTGCCAGTGCCCCCAGCGGCCGCCGGCGTGGACCCTCCGGTACGCCAGGGAGTCGGCGCCGCGCACGAAGACGTCGACCCGGCCGCCGCCGGAGGCGTACGCGGCGGGCTGGCCGAGGATTCCTCCCGGGACCGGACCGCCGAGGTTCTCGGTCCTCCCGTCGGTCCTCCGGACGAGCGAGCCGTGCGGCCCCCGGAAGAACGTGGAGCCGTCGCTCGCCACCGCCGGGCTCGCCGTGGCGGTCACGCCCAGGTCCGTTCCCGGCAGGGCGTCGGCGCCGGTCAGCTTGAGGAAGGCGGTGCCGTGCGCGGGGACCTCGACGGTGTACGACCCGGTGTGCGTGCCCCGGTCGGCACGCGCGCGCAGGTCGCGGACCCGGACCGGGCCGCCGAGACCGGTGTCGGCGAACTGCACGGTGCGCTCGGCCGGTTGGTCCGAGCGGTTGAGCAGGACGACCGCGCGCTGCCCGTGCCCTTGCAGGACCTTGCTGTAGACGTCACCGGTCGAGTCGGTCGCCACCCGTACGCCCTGGACGCTGAGGGGGTCCTGGTCGACGGCGATGATCTCGGGGTTGCGGAGCGTGACGAGCATCGAGTCGGACAGGGTCCGCGGGTCGGAGCCCAGCATCAGCGGCGAGCCCATCTCGGCCCACATCACGAACTGGGTGGTGGACTCCTCCTGGGTGAGCTCGTACGTCCCGTCGGCCGTCTTCCGCATGGGGATGAGGTAGTCGGGGTCGTTGTAGTGGCCGGGGCCCTGTGCCTCGGGGTGCCAGGCGTTGGCGTCCATGTTGCGCAGGACGTTCGGCCACTCGCCGGGGCTGGGGGTGCCCCAGGCGATGTCGGTGCCGGTGCGCCAGGAGTCGGCGATCGCCGGAGCGTAGACGTAGGTGTTGTGGGCGTCCTGTTCGGGGGTGTGCGGCAGGCCCCAGTCGTCGGTGAGCGGGTTGCAGAGGTTCAGCAGCATCCTGCGGCCGGACTTGGCGACCGCGTCGCTGAACTCCTTGTAGGCGGGGCCCGGATCGAGTTTCGCGCCGATCCCGCACAGGAAGTCGACCTTGATCGCGTCGATCTTCCAGCTCGCGAACTGCCGGGCGTCCTGGTCGTAGTACCCACGGCTGCCGAGTCCGCAGCTCTTTCCGCCGTCGTAGGTGCCGGCGTCGGTGTAGATGCCGGCCCGGAGCCCGCGTTCGTGCAGGTAGGAGACGAGGGCCGGGATGCCGGAGGGGAAGCGGTCCGGGTTGGCCGTCAACCGGCCCCGGCCGTCCCGGGGTTTGTCGGCCTGCCAGCCGCCGTCCAGCCAGACGATGTCGTAGCCGGCGTCCCGCAGACCGCTGCTGACCAGCCTGTCGGCGACGGAGCGCACCTCCTTCTCGGTGGGCGCGCCGAGCCCGTAGTAGGTGTTCCAGCCCATGTAGGGAGTGGGTGCGAGGCCGCTGTCGTAGGCGGCGGGCGCGCCTTGGTCGACTGCCGTCCGTGCGACGGCGGCGGGGGTAGCGGTGGCGGCCAGGACCACCGCGGCGGCGGCCGCGAGGGCGGGCCGGGTGCTCCGGTGGTGCCGGGGTCCGGCTGCGGGCGGGTGCGAAGTCACTGGTGTCTCCCGGGGGTCGGGGAGCAGGAGCGCGAGTCGCGGGCCGCGCTGCAGGAGCGGGCTCGCGGCGTCACGGCGACGACTGTGGCCCGCGGCCGAAACCGTGTCAAGATTAATTACTAATTTAGTAGCAGGTGAGAGGGAGCCGTCCGGGCAGACCGTCCGGTCCTGGGACCGCCCTCCCTCACTCCCTGCCGGGAGCGGCTGCGGCGACGAGGGCGCACACCACGAGCACCGGCGGGATCCAGCCCGCCCAGCCCGGTGCCGTCCGCAGTACCGCCATGCAGGCCGCCGCGCCCGCGAACAGGCCCGCCAGCCTGAGGGGCACCCAGCGGTTCGGGCGGCCCGCCCCCACGCCCTTGACGATGTACGTGGCCAGGGTGCCGGTCAGGTAGGTGGTCGGCGCCGCGGCCCGGCCGGCCGCCACCATGGCTCCCGACTGGATGCCCATCGTCAGCGCGGCCCCGAACTGCAGGACGTCCCGGGCCGTCCGCCCCGGCGCTCCGCCCAGGGCGGCCCAGACCACCGCGCCCACGGCCAGCAGGAGCGCCTCGCCGACGAGACAGAGCAGCACCGGCCGCGGCCAGTGCGTGGCGGTGCCTTCGTGCCCGCGGGTGAACCGGGCGGTGACGGCGGCACCCAGCCCGAACCCGGCCAGCGCCAGCACCGCCGCGGTCACGCCCGTGCCCTGGGCGCGGCCGACCGCCATCCCGAGCAGGGCCAGGTTGCTCGTCATGACTCCGGCGAAGACGTGGTCCAGCGCGGTGAAGGAGATGGTCTCCACCGCTCCGGAGGCCGCCACCAGGAGCACGACGGCGACCCGCAGCGCGGTCCCCGGTTCCGCCGGCTGCCCGGAGGATTCTGTGGCCTGCTTGCGCGGCGCGTCACTCACAGCCCCCGAGCGTAACGCCGGGCGAGGGCCGGTCCCGGGCTCATTCGGAGGCGGCGCGGACCAGGCCGTCCAGTCAGCCCTGGCGACCGTCGAGCATGGGTTCGGCGCTCGCCCGCCAGGGCCTCGGCCGGCCCGCCGTCCCGCTTCGCCGTCGGCCTCTCGACGGGCCCCGCCCATGCGGAGGACCGGGCGCCGGTCGACAGCGCCCCGAAGGGGCCGCGGGGCTGTGCCCCATGTGCGGCTCCGCCGCGTGGGCGCGACCGGCCACGAGGGCGCCGCAGAGGGCAGACGGGCGAGCCACCTCACGGCGCTCCCGGCGGAGCGCTCAGCCGTGCTTCGCGGCCCGGGCCCGATGGGCCGCGACCGTCGTCCGGCTCGCGCAGGCGTTGGAGCAGAACCGGCGCGTCCGGTTGCGTGACTGGTCCACGAAGTAGTTTCCGCATCCGGCCGCGGCGCACCGCCCGAGCGTCACCGCCGGATCCCCGGCCACGACCAGGGCGAGCTTGGCGGCGACCAACTGGCCGACCCAGCGCTCGGCCGGGGTGCCGTTGCGGCTGAAGTGGATGTGCCAGCCGAGGCCGTCGTGGTCGGACAGGTGCATGTCCGGCGGATAGTCGCGCAGCAGGCGGTGCACGGCTTCGGGGGCGGTGCCGTCGACCGCCTGCGCCAGGGCCGCGCGGACCAGGCCCGGCAGCTCGCCGTAGTCGCCGTCCGGCGGCGGCGTGACCTCGTGCTCCGCGAAGAACGCGGCGACCAGTTCGCCGTGCCGGTCGAGGGTCCCGGTGTTGGCCAGCTCGACGGCCAGCCGCGTCACGTTCCCGATGTAGTCACCGTACTGCACTTGACCACCTACATAGCCGCTCCTACTGTAGGTGCCATGCTAGCTGATGACACCTACATAGCCCGCCGTCTGCTGCTGCTCGGGGAGTGGGACGCCGCGCTCGCCGCCCTGGGCCCCGAGGGCGAGCCGGAGTTGCGCGCGGAGATCGCCGTCGACCGCTGGTTCTTCCGGATCGACGGACACGAGGAGGCCGAGAAGGCGGTCGCGGCGCTCGATCCGGCGTCGCCGACCGCCCACCTGCTCACGGCGCGGCTCGCCTACAGCCGCCTGCTGTTCCGGCGCGACGCCCGCCCCGACGACCGTGCCGTGGCCGAGGCCGGCTACCGCGCGGCGGCGGGCACCGGCGACGAGAAGCTGCGCGGCTGGGCCGAGTACCACTGGGCTGTGCTGCTGGACAACATCGACGAGGACCCGGCCGGCGCCGTCCCGCGCTACGAGACCGCCCTCGAGATCGCCACGAGGACCGGCGACGGCTACTTCGAGTCCTACGTCATCCGGCACCTCGCACCGCACAAGGAGCCCGCCGAGCGCATCGCGATGCTGCGCCGCTCCCTCCACCTGCGCGCCGCCCTCGGCGCCCGGCCGCAGACCGTCGCCGCGCAGGCCCTCCTCGCCGAAAGCCTCCCCGAAGACGACCCCGAACGCGCCGAACTCCTGCGGACGTTCCGCCCGGGCGCGGAAGAACTGCGCATCGGCTGGCTCCGGTCCGAGAACTGACCAACCGAGCACCCGGCCCCGCAAACGCATCCAGCGGGCCTGCCGATATCGGCAAACCCGCTGGTCAACACCGTCGGGACGACAGGATTTGAACCTGCGACCCCTTGACCCCCAGTCAAGTGCGCTACCAAGCTGCGCCACGTCCCGGTGCGTTCACTCGCGGTGACCCGCGTGATCGCGTGAACAGCACCTTACCGCACGTCCCCGCGTGGGCAGAAAGAGGGCGGGGGCGGTGGGGTGGACAATCGGCGTATGGGAGACGCGGGGACAGGAGCACGGGACCGGGACGCCGAGGGGCGGGCGCGCAGTGCCCGGCCGCGGGACGGGCTGGGCCGGCCGCTGCCGTACGGCGCGCCGGGTGTCGAGCGGCAGCCCGAGGGGGTCGTACGGACTCCGCAGCAGACGGTCGCCGAGGCTCAGGCGCTGCTGGACGCCGGGAAGCCGTTCCACGCGCACGAGGTGTTCGAGGACGCCTGGAAGTCGGGGCCGGAGGCGGAGCGGACGCTGTGGCGCGGGCTGGCCCAGCTGGCGGTGGGGCTCACGCACGCGGCCCGCGGGAACGTGACCGGCGGGGCACGGCTGCTGCGGCGCGGTGCGGGCGCGGTCGAGGAGTGGGCGGCCGGGGGCGGGGAGCGGCGGCCGTACGGGATCGATGTCGACGGGCTCGGACGGTGGGCCCGGGAGCTGGCCGGGCGGGTGGAGGGCGGCGCCGGGAGCGTCGAGGCGAAGGGCGAGGCACCCCGGCTGCGCGCCTCCCGGTAGCACCGGGGTGACCCGCTGTCAGTGGCATGCGGCAGACTCGGGGGCGTGCGAGAGATTCATGTCATCGGTATCGGCGCGGGCGACCCCGACCAGCTCACCCTCCAGGCGGTCCGGGCGCTGAAGAGCACGGACGTGTTCTTCCTCCTCGACAAGGGCGAGGTCAAGAGCGACCTGACCCGGCTGCGCCGGGACATGCTCGACGCACACATACCCGACGGCGGTTACCGGCTGGTCGAGGCGCGGGACCCGGAGCGGGACCGGGCCGCGGGCGGCGGGGCGTACTCGCCGGCCGTCGGTGACTGGCGCAGCGCCCGCGCGGACATCTACGAGCGGCTGATCCGCGAGGAGCTGAGCGAGGGGCAGACCGGCGCCTTCCTGGTGTGGGGCGATCCGTCGCTCTACGACAGCACGTTGGCGATCCTGGAGGAGGTGCTGGCCCGGGGCACGGTGCGGTTCGGGTACGACGTGGTGCCCGGGATCAGCAGTGTCTCGGCGCTGGCGGCCCGGCACCGTACGGGGCTGAACCGGGTGGCCCGGCCGGTACAGATCACCACCGGGCGGCGGCTCGCCGAGGGGCTGCCGGACGGGGTGGACGACGTGGTGGTGATGCTCGACGCGCACCAGGCCTTCCGCCGGTACGCGGACGAGGACATCGACATCTACTGGGGCGCGTACCTCGGCACCCCGGACGAGATCCTGGTCTCCGGTCCGATCGCCGAGGCCGGTCCGCGCATCGAGCGGCTGCGGGCCGAGGCACGTGAGCGCAAGGGCTGGATCATGGACACCTATCTGCTGCGCCGCCACCCGGAGGCTGCGAAGGAGGGCTGAGCGGTGGCCGGCCCGGCCGCCGGACCGTCCGGGCGGTCGGCGGAGTCGGCGCCTGCCGTCAGGACCGGCTGACGTCCGGGGTGCTCACGCCGGGCCGAGCCCGAGCCGTTGCAGGACGCCGGCGACGTCCGGCACCGCCGTCACACCGTCCGGCAGCGGGGGCCGTCGTACGACGACCACGGGCAGCCCGAGCTCCCGTGCGGCCGTGAGTTTGGCGGCCGTGGCCGCTCCCCCGCTGTCCTTCGTGACCAGGACGTCGATCAGGTTCCCGGTCAGCAGCGCGGTCTCGTCGGCGACCGTGAAGGGCCCGCGTGCCAGCAGCACTTCGGTGTGGCGGGGCATGGGCGGCTCGGGGGGTTCCACGGACCGTACGAGGAAGTGCCGGTCCGTCAGCGGGGCGAAGGCGGACAGGCCCAGGCGGCCGGTGGTGAGGAAGACGTTGGGGCCGAAGCGGGGCAGGGCGGCGGCCGCCGCGGGCAGGGACGGGACCGGATGCCAGTCGTCGCCGGGGCGGGGCTGCCAGCCGGGGCGGCGCAGGACGACGGAGGGGATCCCGGTGGCCCGGGCGGCGCCGGCCGCGTTCGCGGTGATCGTCTCGGCGAAGGGGTGGGTGGCGTCCACCAGCGCGTCCACCCGGTGTGCGCGCAGCCAGTCGCCGAGGCCCGCCGCCCCGCCGAACCCGCCCGTCCGCACCTCGCCGGCGAGCGTGCCCGGCCGCGCGACCCGGCCCGCGAGCGAGGTGGTGACCCGCACTCCGGGGCACCCCGACAACTCGGTGGCCAGGCGGCGGGCCTCGGCGGTACCGCCGAGGATCAGCACGTGCGGGGACATGGGGCGAGCGTACGGGGCCTGCGCACCGGGTGACGCCGTGGGGCCGGGCGACCGGCCCGCGCCGTGACGCACGACGGCCGCCCGGCGAGAGCGCCGGGCGGCCGTCGTGGCACCGGACCCGCGTCAGCCCTGGCGGGCCTTGAAGCGGGGGTCCTTCTTGTTGATCACGTAGACCACGCCGCGTCGGCGGACCACCTGGGCGCCGGGCTTGGCCTTCAGTGAGCGCAGGGACTTGCGCACCTTCATGGTTCTGTTCTCCTCGGGTCGGCCGCCGGGCCGGGTCAGCCGCGGGCGGCGGCGGTGCGGCCGTAACGGCGCTCGAAACGCTCCACTCGGCCGGCGCTGTCCAGGACCCGCGCCCTGCCGGTGTAGAACGGGTGCGACGCGGACGAGATCTCCACGTCGACCAACGGATAGGTGTTGCCGTCCTCCCACTCGATCGTCCGGGACGAGTCGGCGGTGGAGCGGGTCAGGAACGCGGTGTCCGCGGCGCGGTCCCGGAAGACCACGAGGCGGGACGCGGGATGAATGCGGGCCTTCATGGGGTTTCCTCTCTTGGTTGCCGGTGTGTCTGCGGTCGGCTTCAGCGCTCTTCGCGGAAGTCGACGTGCGCGCCGGCCACCGGGTCGTACTTGCGCAGGACCAGCCGGTCGGGGTTGTTCCGGCGGTTCTTGCGGGTCACGTAGGTGACACCGGTCCCGGCCGTCGACTTCAGCCTGACGACGGGACGCGCGGTGCTGCGTGCCATGAGGTTCTCCCTTCGCCCACACCCGGTTTTCTTGATCCGGGCATGTCATTCACGACCTGTGCAACAACGCCCCCCGCCGTCGCATTCCCCGGCCCCGGACCGGTCCCGCGGCGGTCGGCGGACCGGTCCCGCAACGGTCGGCCGACCGGTCAGCGCAGCAGGAGCTGCAGGCCGCCCAGAATCGTCGCGGCGATGACCAGCTGCTCGAACAACCGCTGGTTGATCCGGTGCACCGCCCATCTGCCGATGAGCGCGCCGGGCACCACGAACACCACGAGCGCGGCGTCGAGGAGCAGCGAGTCGCCGTCGATCAGGCCGAGACCGGCACTGAAGGGGACCTTGGAGAGGTTCACGATCAGGAAGAAGAACGCCGAGGTGCCCAGGAAGCCGAGTTTGCGGAAGCCGGCCGACAGCAGGTACAGCGACATCACCGGGCCGCCCGCGTTGGCGACCATCGTGGTGAAGCCGCCGAGCACGCCGTACGAACCGGCCTTCGCCCGGCCCGCGCGGGTGGTGACCTCGTCCGGGTCGTCGGGCCGGTCGGCCGTGCGGCGCCGCCACAGCGTGACCCCGGCCATCAGCAGCAGGATCGCACCGATCGAGGTCCGTACGACGCCGTCGTCGGCCCAGACCAGGAACAGCGTGCCGATCACCACGCCGGCCGCGACCGCCGGGAAGAGCCGCCACAGCGTGGGCCAGTGGGCGTGCTTCCGGTACGTCGCCACGGCCATTACGTCGCCCGCGATGAGCAGGGGGAGCAGTACGCCGGTGGAGGCCCGGGCCGGGAGGACCGCGGCGAAGATGGCGAGGCTGACGGTGTTGGCCCCGCTGACGGCGGTCTTGGAGAAGCCGACGAGCAGGGCGGCGAGTGCCAGGGCGGCGAACTCCCAGCCGGATATGTGCCAAGGCGTCATCGTGTTCATGCGGGGACCGATGCTATGTCCGGACAACCGGATGGTGTAAGTACCGTCTCGCTGGTTGGCTCCAGCACCCTCCCGGGGCGGGTGCCGGCCCTGCCCGCCGTGGTGCCGGGCGGGGGCCTCCGCGTTTGCGGCCGTTTGGCCAGGGCACCCGCGCAGCGATGACGGCACAGCTTAGAAGGGAGACGCGCACCATGTCCGTGGTGAAGAGCACGCTGCCCGACAAGGCTCTCTGGGTCACCGGCGGAGCCCTCCAGGAGACCCTGGTGGACCTGCTCGGCCTGTCGCTGATGGGGAAGCAGGCGCACTGGAACATCGTGGGGCCGCGGTTCCGCTCGATCCATCTCCAGCTCGACGAGGTGGTCGCCACCGCGCGCGCCCACTCGGACACCGTCGCGGAGCGCGCCGCCGCCCTGGGCGTGCCGCCGGACGGCCGTCCGGAGACCGTCGCCGCGGCCTTCTCGCTGCCCGGGACCAAGGACGGCTGGCTGCGCGACGACGAGGTCGTCGACCTGATGGTGCGGGCCCTGGAGACGGCGATCGGGCGGCTGCGCGAGCGGATCGCAGCGACCGACGAGCCCGACCCGGTCACCCAGGACCTGCTGATCTCGATCACCGCCGACCTGGAGAAGCAGCGCTGGATGTTCGCCGCCGAGAACAACTGATCGTGCGGAAGGCTCACTTGAGCCGATCCGGCCGGACCGGCTCGTCCGCGTCGAGCGCCGCCGCCCGCAGGGCGGCCGCCACCCGGGTGACCGCCTCCGCAGGCGGATGCGGCAGCCGGGCCAGCAGCTGGCGGCGCTGCTCCTGCGGCCCGCCGCGGACCGGCAGGATCCGGACCCCGGCCGGCGCCGCGCAGGCCAGGGCGGCCGGTACGGTGGTCAGCCCGCAGCCGGCGGCGACGAGATGGAGCTTGGCCAGCCAGTCGCGGGCGACGTGGGCGATCTCCGGCCGCTCGTCCAGTCCGGGCCACACGCCCATCAGCCGGTCCTCCCCCGAGGCGGAGCCGGCGATCCAGCGCTGCCCGCGCAGGTCGGCCACGTCGACGAAGTCGCCGCGGGCCAGGGGGTGGCCGGCCGGCAGCGCGAGGCACAGGGCACGCTCGGTGAGGGTCTGGAGCACCAGCGGAGGCGACTCGGCGTCCGGCGCCCGGAACGGCGGCGCCGACGCGAGCAGGGCCAGGTCGATGCTGCCGGCGCGCAGGGCACGCACCAGGGCGGGGGTGGTGCCCTCGCGGCCGACGACCCGGAGGCCGGGGTCCGTTCGGCGGAGCGCGGTCAGGGCGTGCGGGACCAGCACGGCGCCGGCGGTGGGGTACCAGCCCAGGCGGACCGTCCCGGCCTCTCCGGGCAGCCCGGACAGTTCCCTCGCCGTCGCCTCGATCTCGTCGAGCACGGTCGTCGCGCGCCGCATGACGACCCGGCCGGCCGCGGTGAGCCGCACGCCGTCCCGCCGCCGCTCGAGGAGCTCCGCGCCCGCGGCCCGCTCGATCGCGGCGATCTGCCGGGACACCGCGGACTGGGTGTAGCCCAGCGCGGCCGCGGCGGCGGTGAAGGTCCCCTGTTCGGCGACGGCGCGGAAGACCCGCAGCGCGGTCAGTGACACATCGTTGAAGTCCATGACGGTCACGCATACTAGCCGTGCATAACTTTCGTTGGACTCATGGACGCGCCGTTCCTAGCGTGGGACGCATGAACGCTTCCCGCATCGCTCTCGTCACCGGCGCCAACCAGGGGCTCGGCCGCGCCCTCGCCGAAGGCCTCGCCGCCCGGCTGGGCCCGGACGACCTGGTCCTGCTCACCGGACGCCACCCCGGGCGGGTGACGGACGCCGCCGCCGAGGCCGCCCGCCGGCCCGGGACGCGCGCCCGCGTGGCGGGCCGGGTCCTGGACGTCACCGACACCGAGGCGATCGCCCGGCTCGCCGACGAACTCGGGGCCCGGTACGGCGGGGTGGACATCGTCGTCTCCAACGCGGTCGCCCGGGTCCTGCCCGAGGACTCGCAGTCCGAGCGGGCCGACGAGCTCATCGACGTCTCGAACACCGCCACCCACGCGATCCTGCGCTCCTTCGGCGCCGTCCTGCGCCCGCACGGAAGGCTGCTCGTGGTGGCCAGTTCGCTCGGCACCCTCGGCCACCTCGACCCGAGGCTGCACCACCTGTTCGACGGCGCGAGCCTCGACCAGGTCGAGTACGCCGTCGAGTCCTGGCGCAGCGCGGTCCACAACCGCACCGCCGCCGAGGCGGGCTGGCCCGTCTGGCTGAACGTGCCCTCGAAGGTGGCCCAGGTCGCCGCCGTCCGCGCGGTCGCCGCCGAGCGCCGCGAGCAGGACCTGGCCACCGGCACCCTGGTCGCCTCCGTCTGCCCCGGCATGGTCGACACCGCCACCTCCCGCCCCTGGTTCAGCGACTACAGCGGGGCCCAGTCCCCCGCCGAGGCCGCCCGTGCGGTGCTCGACCTGGTCTTCGCCGAGGACGTCGACCCCGGCCTCTACGGCGAGCTGATCCGCTTCGGCAGGCCGTTGCCGTGGCATGACGGCACCCCTCCGGTGGAACAGGACCGCCTCGTCAGGCCGTGAGCGCGGGGTGCGCCGCCCACCCCGCCCGCGGCTCCGTGGCCGTCGGGCCGCCGGGGCCACGGAGGCCGCCGCGACCGCCGGGACCGCCGCGGCCGCCGGACCCGACTCCCCGGCGGCGGTAGCGCAGTTCGGCGCCGTCGGCGTGAAACCCTGGCCGGGACGCGTGCATCCGAGCCCGTCGAGGAGGACGTCGTATGCCACCCCTGGTCGACCCCGTACCCGGCGGGAGCCCCGGCGATCTGGCCCGGGCCCATGCCCTCGCCCACGAGCTGTCCGCGCAGGGCGTGCGCGGGATCGTGCTGGCCTATGTGGACACCGCCGGGATCTGCAGGGTGAAGACCGTCCCCTCGCAGGGGCTGCAGCCGGCGGTGGCCTGGGGCGTGGGCATGTCCCCGGTGTTCGACACCTTTTTGGCGAACGACGCGATCGTGCGCACCGACGTGCTCGGCTCGCCCGACGGTGACCTGCGCCTCTATCCGGACCTGGACCGGCTGGTGGTGCTGGCCGGGCAGCCCGGCTGGGCCTGGGCGCCCGTCGACCGGTTCACCCAGGAGGGTGAACGGCATCCGGGGTGCAGCCGCGCCTTCCTGAGCCGGGTCGTCGCCGACGCCGAGGACCGGCACGGTGTCACCTTCAAAGCGGGCGTCGAGATCGAGTGGGCGCTCGGCCGGGCCGCCGCGCCGGCCGACGAGTTCGCGCCGGCCACGTCGGGGCCCGCGTACAGCGCCGCCCGGCAGATCGAGCTGAGCGACTACACCTGCGACCTGCTCGCGGCCCTCGAGAAGCAGGAGGTGCCGGTCGCCCAGCTCCACCCCGAGTACGCGCCCGGCCAGTTCGAGCTCTCCACCGGCGCCCTGGACCCGGTGGCGGCGGCCGACCAGAGCGTACTGGTGCGGCAGACCGTCCGCGCGGTCTCGCAGAAGTACGGCCTGCGCGCCTCCTTCGCCCCGGCCGTCGCCGAACGGGGCGTCGGCAACGGCGGTCACCTGCATCTCTCCCTGTGGCGCCAGGGCGTGAACCTGCATGCCGGGGGCGACGCCCGGTACGGCATGACGGCCGCGGCGGAGTCGTTCGTCGCCGGGCTGCTGACGCACCTGCCCGCCCTGACGGCGGTGACCGCGCCGAGCCCGGCCAGCTATCTGCGGCTCAGGCCCGCCCAATGGGCGGGGGTGTACACGGCCTGGGGCCGGGAGACCCGCGAGACCGGGGTCCGGGTCATCACCGGCACGGCCGGCCACCAGAGCCAGGAGGCCAACCTGGAGGTCAAGCCGGTCGACCTGGCCGCCAACCCGTACCTGGCCCTCGGCTGCGTCATCGCCGCCGGGCTCGACGGGCTCGCCTCGGCCGCGCCGCTGCCCGAGGAGGTCACCGACGACCCGGCCCGACTGGTCCCGGACGAGGCGGTGGCCCGGGGCGTGCGCCGGCTGCCGACCTCCCTCCCCCAGGCCGTCGAGGAGTTCCGCGAGGACGAGGTGCTGCGCACCGCGCTCGGCCCGGTCCTCGCGGACGCGGTGATCGCCGTGCGCGAGGGCGAGACGGCGGCCGTCGCGGGGCTCGACGACGCCGGGGTGGCCGCGGCCTACCGCTGGAAGTACTGATGCCGGGGCAGGTCCGGGCGGCGCTCGACGCGCTCCCGCTCGTCGACCACCACTGCCACGGCGCGGTCACCGCCGACCTCACCGAGCCCGAGTTCGAGTCGCTGCTGACCGAGGGCGAGGCGTGGCCGGGCGTCTCGCCGTTCGACAGCCCCGCCGGCATCGCCATACGCCGGCACTGCGCACCCCTGCTCGGCCTGGACCGGCACGCGCCCGCCGCCGACTACCTGGCACGCCGGGCCGACCTGGGTTGGCAGGAGGTGAACCGCCGGCTCCTGACGGCCGCGCACACGGAGGCGTTCTGCGTGGACACCGGCTACGCCCCGCACCCGGTCACCTCCCCCGCCGAACTCGCGGCGGCGGCCGGCGCGCGTGCGTACGAGGTGGTACGGCTGGAGAGCGTCGCCGAGGCGGTGGCCGCACGGGGCATCGACGCGGCCGAGTACGCGGGCGCCTTCCGGGCGGCGGCCGAGGAGGCGGTACGACGGCCGGGTGTGGTCGCGGTGAAGTCGGTGGCCGCCTACCGCACGGGCTTCGCCCTGGACCCGGCGCGGCCGACGTACGCCGAGGTGACCCGGGCGGCCGCGCTGTGGTTCGCCGCGGGCGGCAGGCTCGCCGACCCGGTGCTGATGCGTCATCTGCTGTGGACCGCCGTCGGGCTCGGGCTGCCGCTCCAGCTCCACGCCGGATTCGGGGACTCGGACCTGCGGCTGCACCACGCGGACCCGGCGTTGCTCACCGACTGGCTGCGGCTGACCACCGGCACCGTCCCGGTGCTCTTGCTGCACTGCTGGCCCTACCAGCGTCAAGCCGCCTACCTGGCGGCGGTGTTCGAGCACGTGCACCTCGACGTCGGGCTCGCGCTGCATCATGTGGGTCCGGCCCGGGCGGGCGCGGTGCTGGCCGAGGCGATGGAGATCACCCCGTTCCGCAAACTGCTGTACAGCTCGGACGCCTATGGTGTGGCCGAGTTCCACCACCTCGGCGCGCTGTCCTTCCGGCAGGGGCTGGCCGGAATGCTCCAGGCCCGGGTGGACGCCGACGAACTGAGCCCGGCCGACGCGGTGCGGATCGCCGCCTGGACGGGACGCGACAACGCCCGTCGTCTCTACGGACTTCCCGTATCCGACCCCGGCCGCGGCTGACCGCGCGCCCTGTCCGGAAAGTATGATCAAGCAATGTCTGACATGACCGAAACCACGCCCGGTTGGCTGTCCTCCGACGAACTGGAGATGGCGCGCGCCCGCATGCCGATCCTGTACGTGGAGGCCGTGCCCGTGCGCGTCGACGACAGCGGCGAAGTCACCAGCATCGGCCTGCTGCTCCGCATCGGCCCGGACGGAACGGTCAGCCGGGCCCTCGTCTCCGGCCGTGTCCTGCACCACGAGCGCGTCCGCGACGCCCTGCTGCGCCACCTGGAGAAGGACCTCGGCCCGGTGGCGCTGCCCCGGGTGCCCGCCTCCCTGCAGCCGTTCACGGTGGCCGAGTACTTCCCGACGCTGGGCGTCACCCCCTACCACGACCCGCGACAGCACGCGGTGTCGCTGGCCTACATCGTGCCGGTCACCGGTGACTGCCGGCCCCGGCAGGACGCCCTGGACCTGGTGTGGTTCAGCCCGCAGGAGGCCATGCTGGAGGCCGTGCAGAGCGAGATGCCGGGTGGTCACGGGGTGTTGCTGAAGCAGGCCCTGGCCCATGTGGGGTTCGTGAGCTAGGCGGCGGTCAACGGCTCCTCGTCCTCGTCCGGTTCGCCCGAAGCGGCGGCCGCGGATTCGTGCGGGGAGCCGGTCCGGGAGCCGTTCGGGATGTCCTGCTCGGTCCAGATGCACTTGGCGTCGCTGAGGTAGCGGGCGCCCCAGCGCCGGGACAGGGCGGCGACCAGCTGGAGGCCGCGGCCGCCCTCGTCGGTGTAGGTGGCATGGCGGATGCGCGGGGTGCTGAGGCTGCCGTCGTAGACCTCGCAGGTCAGGATGCGGCTGCGCAGCAGCCGTAGCCGCATGGGGCCCCTGGCGTGCCGGATCACGTTGCCGACCAGCTCGCTCACCAGGAGTTCGGTGGTCGTCGCCAGGTCGTCCAGGCCCCACCGGGCGAGCTGGTCGCGGACGAGTTCACGGGCCTGGCCGGCCGCCCGGGGGTCGTCGGGCAGGCCGAAGGAGGCGATGTCGCAGGCCGGCATGGCCCGGGTGTGGGCGATGAGCAGGGCCGCGTCGTCGTTGGTCCGCTCCCGGTCCGGGAGCAGCTCCGAGACGACCGTGTCGCACAGCTCCGCCACGACCCGGGCGTCCTCCTCCTGGTCGGCACCGGTGAAGCGGGCCGGCCGGACCCCGGCCCGGCGCAGGACGCGCCGCAGCTCGGCCAGGCCCTGCTCGGCGTCCTGGGCGTCGGACTCGATGAGCCCGTCGGTGCACAGGACGACCAGGCTGCCGTCCGGGAGCGGCAGTTCGTGCACGGCGAACGGCGGGGCGGCGGCACCGAGCGGCGGATCGGGGCTCACCACGGGGCTGTGCACGGTGCCGTCGGGATGCACGAACACCGGCGGCGGATGCCCGGCGAGGGCGTAGCAGCAGGTCCGGCCGACCGGGTCGTAGACGGCGTAGAGGCAGGTGGCGTAGAAGTCCTCGCCCAGGTCGCTGACCAGGTCGTTGAGGTGGCCCAGCAGTTCGTCCGGGGCCATGTCGAGGTCGGCCAGGGTGCGTACGGCGGTGCGCAGCCGGCCCATGGTGGCGGCCTCGGCGATGCCGTGGCCCATGACGTCGCCGACCACCAGGGCGACCCGGTCCGCGGAGAGCGGGATCACGTCGAACCAGTCGCCGCCCACCTGCTCGCCGCGGCCCGCCGGCACGTAGCGCGCGGCCGCGACGGCGCCGGGCAGCCGGGGCAGGGTCCCGGGCAGCAGGGCGCTCTGCAGTTCCTGCGCGCGGGCGTGCTCGAGGTCGTATAGGCGGGCCCGTTCCAGCGCCTGGCCGACCAGAGCGCCGAGGGCGGTCAGGCGGGTGCGTTCCTCCTGGTCGAAGGGGCGCGGCTGGTTGTAGGACAGGATCGCCATGCCGACGGCCCGCCCGGAGGCGACCAGCGGCAGGAACGCCCACGCCATCTTCGGCGAGGTCCCCATCAGGATCCTGTCCGTGACGGCGGCGTAGCGCTCGTACATCTGGGCCGGCGACTCCATGAACTGCGGCCTGTGGGTCCGGAGCACGTCGGTGACGGGCAGGCCGGCGTTGAGCGGGCCCTCGAACCGCTTCAGGTAGTCCATCGGGTAGCCGACCTCGCCGACCCTGGTCAGCCGGCCGCCCTCGAAGACGGAGACGACCAGTCCGTCGGCGCTGAACAGTGACAGGACGTGCTGCGCCACGGCCTGGACGACGTCCTGGACGGTGACGGCCTCGGCGAGCCTCGCGGTCAGCTCCTCCGCCCCGGCCGTGCGCTCGCGCCCGGACGCGGCTTCCCCGTGCGGCGGCTTCGTGTCGGCCTGTTCCAGGCGCTGCGCGGTCCAGGCCGCCACCGCGTGCAGGAAGGACAGCTGTACGTCGTCGGGCTCGCCGGCCGCGGACAGCAGCACCGAGAGCGCGCCGACAGGCCCGCCGGTCCCGAGGAGAGGGACCGCCACCGTGCCGGCCGCGCCGGTCCCGAGGCTGTCCCCGGCCACCTGGACGAGGACGCCGCGGCGCAGCGCGCGGGACGGCGGTACGTCCTGCTCCTCGTCCAGCTCCGCCCAGGCCCGCGCCGTCCCGGCGTCGACACCGTCCACCGCCACCAGGGTCAGCCGGCCGGCGCCGGGGTCCCACCGGTGCAGGAGGGAGCCTTGTCCGCCGACACCCGCCGCCGCCTGCCGAAGGGCCAGCGCCAGCGCCCGTGCCCCGGCGGCCGGGGACGAGTCGGCTTCGGCCCCTTCCGGACGGTTCGGGCACATAACGACAGGGTAACGCGGCAGGTCGGGGCGACCACCGGGGCCGGACGGGGCCAGTCGGGACCGCCGCACTAGCCCCGGTCCAGCGCGGCGCGCAGCGCCTCGTCGATGCCGGGCTGCCGGAACGTGAAGCCCGCCTTCAGCAGGCCTTCCGGCACGGCGCGGCAACTGCCCGTGATGCCGTCGGCGAACTCACCGAGGACGGCGCGCAGCGCGAAGGCGGGTACGGCGGCGAGGGTGGGCCGGTGCAGGATCCGGCCCGTCGCACGGGTGATCTCGCGGTTCGTGAGCGGCTCGGGGGCCGTGAAGTTGACGGGACCGGCGACCTCCTCGTGGTCGATGGCGTGGCGCAGGGCGGCGATGTGGTCGGTGAGCGAGATGAAGGGCCAGTACTGGTCGCCCGAGCCGAGCCGGCCGCCGAGGCCGTACCGGAAGAGCGGGAAGAGCCTGCCCCAGGCGCCGCCGTCGGCGGAGACGACGAGACCGGTCCGCGGGTGCACGACCCGGACACCGGCCCGCTCGGCGGGCGCGGCGGCGGCCTCCCAGCCGACGCAGACGGAGGCCAGGAAGTCGTCTCCGGCCGGGTCGGACTCCGTGACGACCCGGTCGCCGGTGTCGCCGTAGTAGCCGGTGGCCGAGGCCGAGATCAGCACCCGGGGCCGTTGGGCGGCCTCGGCACAGGCCTCGGCGACGGTCCGCGTCCCCCGGAGACGGCTGAGCCTGATCTCCTGCTTGTAGGCCGCGGTCCAGCGCCGGTCGCCGACGCCGGCTCCGGCCAGGTGGACCACGGCGTCGACACCGTCCAGGACGCCCGGGTCCAGCCGGGCGCCGGGCTCCCAGGCCGCGGACTCACTGCCGTCCGCCGCCCGGTCCGCGGTCCGGCCGCGGGTCAGACGCAGTACCCGGTGACCGTCGGCGAGGAGGGAACGGGTGAGTGCGGAACCGATGAGTCCGCTGGATCCGGTGATCGCGACGCGCATGACGTTCTCCGATGAGCGATTGTTTGAGAGTTCAAACTCCCGCCGTCAGACTACTCCGGCCGGATGTCCGCACGGCATCAGCGACCGGGCCGCCGGCGTCGGCCCCGGAGACCCCGTCTCCCCCGGCGGCCGCTCGGCCGGACAGGGCCCCTGTCCGGCCGCCCCGAGTCGGCCCGTCCGCACGCCGAGGGCGGGCCTGCCGCGCGGGCGGGGCCATCCATGGCCTGGATGCCCGGCTATACGGGATTCGGATCGCGCGGAGGATGGCGGGCGGTCGGCGGACCGCCCATAGTCGTGCCTACCCGCACGCCGCTGTCCGGACAGCCGCTGCCGTGCGGTCGTCCCCGGCATGCCGTACCCCCTCCGCGCCCGCGGGCATGCCCGCTCCGCTCACCGTTCCTGGAGTCGTGATGCCCGGTTCCGTTCCGCCCCCGTCCGCCACTGCGGCCGACGGCACCGCCCCGCCACCCCCGGCCGTCTCCGGCCCCGCCCATCTGCTGCGGGTGGCCCTGCTGATGGCGGGCAGTTGTCTGCCCATCCTCGGGGCGGTGCTGATCGCCCCCGTCCTGCCGAAGATGCAGGACCACTTCGCAGCCGTGCCGGGGGCCAGGGCACTGGTGCCGCTCGCGCTGACCGTGCCGGCGCTGGCCCTCGCCGTGCTGGCCCCGTTCGCCGGGGTGATCGTGGACCGGCTCGGCCGCAAGCGGCTGCTGGTCGCGGCGACTCTGCTGTACGCCGTGTTCGGCACGGCCCCGCTCTGGCTGGACTCGCTCGGCGCGATCATCGCGAGCCGCGCACTGGTCGGTGTGGCCGAGGCCGCGATCATGACGTGCTGCACCACACTGATCGGTGACTACTACTCGGGGCAGCGGCGGGTGAAGTACCTCGCCCTGCAGACCATGTGCGCGTCCGCGTCGGCCACGGTCTTCTTCGTGCTCGGCGGCGCGGCCGGATCGGCCGGCTGGCGCGTGCCGTTCCTCGTGTACGCCGTGAGTCTGGTGCTGGCCCCGCTGATGGCGACGGCGCTTCCGGGCCCGGCCCCCCGCGCGGCGGTGACCGGGGCGCCGACCGGCAAGGACCGACGCCCTTTCCCCTGGCGGCAGTTGGGGGGAATCTGCGCCCTGACCTTCTTCGGGGCGATGGTCTTCTACACGGTCCCGGTCGAGATGTCGTACCTGCTCGACGACCTCGGGGTGCGGAACTCCGGGGTGATCGGACTGGCCACGGCCGTCGCCAGCGCGGCGACGGTGGGCGGCGCGGTCCTCTTCGCCCGCCTGAAGCGCTCGCCGGACCCGATGCTGCCCGCGGTCCTGGCGGTGTGCGCGGTGGGCTTCGGGCTGATGTTCCTGGCGGGCAACGCGCCGTTGCTGGTCGCCGGGGCGGTCGTCAACTGCGTCGGTACGGGGATGCTGTTGCCCGCTCTGCTGACCAGCGCCATGTCCCGGCTCGCCTTCGAGGACCGCGGCCGCGGCACCGGGCTGTGGACGGCGGCCTTCTTCGGCGGCGAGTTCGTGTGCCCGCTGGTGCTGCTCGCCGGGGAGGCCGCGGTGGGGAGTCTCGCGGGGGCGGTGGGGATCCTGGGCCTGGCAGCAGCCCTGGTGGCGGGCGTCCTGGCAACGGGCAGAACGGCAACTCCCTAGGGGCGCCGGGCAGAACCGGTGTGCGGCTCCGCCGCACGGGCACGACCAGCCACGACGTGGCCGCACCCGCCCCACGACCTCGCGCGGCACTCATATCGACCTCGCGCGGCACTCACATCAACGTTGCCCCCACCTCCGCCGCCTTCTGCCGCAACCAGATGTGGGCCGCGTCCTGCGTGTGCACCGGGTGCCACCACATGGCCTCCTGCACGGGTACGGCCTCGAAGGGGCACGGCAGGACCCGCACCGCCGCCGAACTCGCCGCCCTCCGTGCCAGCCGTTCCTGGATCATCGCGACCCGCCGCGTGCCCTCGACCATGTGAGGCAGGAGCTGGAAGGTCTGCACGGAGACCTCCACCCGGGGGCTGATGCCGAGCATGCTGAGCTGGCGGGCCGCGGGGGCGTCGTAGGGGCGCTGGTAGACCGCCCAGGGCAGGCGCGCGAGGTGGTCGAGGGTGAGTTCGTCGCCCACCTCCGGGTTGTCGTCGGCGACCATGCACAACCAGCGGTCCTGGTGCAGGTCGACCGCGGGGAAGCCGTCGATGATGCCGTGCGGCAGGAGCAGTCCGTCGATGGTGCTGAGCACCGTCGCGGTGTTCTCCTCCACCGCCGGCGAGGTGTGCCGGAACGTGAGGCGGATGCCGGGGGCCTCGTGGTGCAGGGCGCGGGCGAGCGGGGCGCCGAAGACGGCCGCGCCGTAGTCGGAGGCGAGCAGCGTGAACTCGCGGCTCTCGGCGGCCGGGTCGAAGTCGGCCTGGCTGGAGAAGACCCGTTCCAGCAGGTCGCACGCGGTGGCGCTGCGGTCGCGCAGGGCCACGCCGAGCGGGGTCAGTTCGTAGGCGTTGCCGGTGCGGGCCAGCAGGTCGTCGTCGAAGTGGCGGCGCAGGCGTGCCAGGGCGGCGCTCATGGCGGGCTGGCTCAGCCCCACGCGTTCGCCTGCCCGCGTCACGTTGCGCTCCTCCAGCAGCGCGCGCAGGGCGAGGACCAGATTGAGGTCGAGTCGGGACAGGTTCACCGGGCACCACCTGGCAGGTCAGAGCTATCCATCGGATGGATTGTCCGTATCCACAGGATCTATTTCCATGATCCGTTGACGAGGGCCACAGTAGACCGCAACCCAGCGGGAGGAAATCTCATGGCAACACTCGGGCAACCTGCCGGCCCGTTCGCGCTCGGCACGTTCTCCACTCCGGAGGGGCCTCGCTTCCCCGGTCTCGTGGCCGCGGACCGGGTGCTGGACCTGAGCAGAGCCCTGGACGGGGCACCGGCCGACGTCCGGTCCGTCCTGGACCGGTGGGAGGAGTTCCGGCCCGTCCTGCACACGCTGGCGGACGCGCCCGGCCCCGACCGGTACTCCCTGGACAGCCTGCGGGTGCACGCGCCGGTCGAACCCCGGCAGATCTTCCAGTCCGGCGCCAACTACCGGCAGCACGTGATCGACCTGGAGGTCGCCCACCGCTCCCCCGACGACCCGCGTACGGTCGATGAGGCGCGGGCGGAGATCGCCGCCGTCATGGACCGCCGGGCGGCGGAGGACCTGCCGTACGTGTTCATCGGGCTGCCGAGCACCGTGGCCGGTCCCTACGACGACGTCGTGCTTCCCTCCTGGGCCGAACAGCCGGACTGGGAGCTGGAGTTGGCCGCCGTCATCGCCAAGCCCGGCCATCGGCTGTCCGAGGCGGAGGCTCTGGAGCACGTGGCCGGGTACACGATCGCCAACGACCTCACCGACCGGGCCACGGTGTTCCGCCGGGACATGAAGGCCATCGGCACCGACTGGCTGCGCTGCAAGAACGCGCCCGGGTTCACCCCGCTCGGGCCGTGGATCGTGCCGGCCGAGTCGATCGCCGACCCGGGTGATCTGCGGGTCACGCTGAGGCTCAACGGCGAGACCATGCAGGACGAGTCGACCAAGGACATGCTCTTCGGGGTCGCCCGGCTGGTGTCCTACATCTCGCAGACCGCTCGGCTGCTCCCCGGCGACCTGGTGCTGACCGGCAGCCCGGCCGGCAACGGCATCCACTGGGGGCGGCTGCTGCGCGACGGCGACGTCATGGAGGGCTCCATCACCGGCCTGGGTGTACAGCGCACCCGATGCGTCGAGGAGTCCGTGTGAACCGCGACGACCCCGAGGGCGCGATCGCCGAGGCCGCCAAGGCGTACTCCAACTGGGGGCGCTGGGGTGCCGACGACGTGCTCGGCACCCTCAACTTCCTCGACGCGGCCAAGCGCCGCGAGGGCGCCGCGCTGGTCCGGCGGGGGGAGAGCTTCTCGCTCTCCCAGCGGTTCGACATGGACGGGCCGCAGCAGGGCTGGCGGCGGCGGACCAACCCGGTGCACACGATGCTGGACACCGGCACCGACGCCGCCCTCGGCAACCAGGGCTTCCCGCACGGCATCGGCGGCGCCGACGACGTGATCGCGATGCCGCTGCAGTGCTCCACCCAGTGGGACGGGCTCGGGCACATCTTCGACCACGGCAAGGCGTGGAACGGCCGGGACGCGGCGCGCACGGTCACCTCCGACGGTGACCTCGTCACCGGCATCGAGCACATGGCACCGCACGTCGCCGGGCGGGGGGTGCTGCTCGACGTGGGCCGAGCGGTCGGCTCCCAAGGCGAGCTGGCCGACGGGTTCGCGATCACCGAGGAACATCTGAGGGGGACCGCCGAGGCCCACGGCGTGCGCGTCGGCCGCGGTGACATCGTCCTCGTCCGCACCGGACACCTCGCCCGCGCCAAGCGCGACGGCTGGGGCGACTACGCCGGGGGGCCCGCGCCCGGACTGTCCTTCACCACCGCCGGCTGGCTGCACGGCACCGAGATCGCCGCGATCGCCACCGACACCTGAGGCTTCGAGGTACGGCCCAACGAGTTCGAGCACGCCTTCCAGCCGCTGCACCAGGTCGCCATCCCCAACATGGGGCTCCTGATCGGCGAGATGTGGGACCTCGACGGCCTCGCCGCGGACTGCGCGGCCGACGGTGTGTACGAGTTCTGGCTCACCGCCGCACCCCTCCCCATCACCGGAGCCGTCGGCTCACCCGTCAACCCCGTCGCCGTCAAGTAGCCCCGCACGGCCACCGGATGCGCCGTCCTCCCCGGACAGCGGCGGCGCATCCCGCCCGCACTCCTGGCCCGCGTCCGCGGCGGGCGAGAGCCGCATCCCCGCCGCCCGAACCCGCGCGGCCCGATCCCGGGAGGTACCCCGAGATGACACCCACCTCCGCTCTCCCCCACTCTCGGCTCCGCTCGAGCGGGGGGACCTCCAACGTCCTCGTCATAGGCGGCGGTACCGCCGGAAACGCGCTGACCGTGCTCCTGCGCAGGGCTGGGATCGCCGTCGACCTGATCGAGGCCGACCCGGACTGGAAAGCCTCACTCGGCTCCGGTATCACCCTCCAGGGCAACGCCCTGCGCGTCCTGCGCGAGGTCGGCGTCCTCGACGCCGTCGAGAAGGACGGGTACACCGCCGACGGCGTCGCCGTCCTCACCCCCGACGGCACCGTCCTGGCCGCCCACGAGGAGCTGCGCACCGGCGGCGACGACCTGCCCGCCCACATCGGCATGCAGCGCCCGCGCCTGCAGCAACTCCTCATCGAGCAGGTCCGTGCCTCGGGCGCCGACATCCGCCTGGGCATCAGGGCCACCGCCTTCGACCAGCGAGAGGACGGCGTCGACGTCACCTTCTCGGACGGGACGAGCCGCCGCTACGACCTGGTGGCCGGCTCCGACGGCCTGCACTCCGCCACCCGCCGGATGATCGGCATCACCGACGAGCCCGTACCCACCGGCATGGGCATCTGGCGTGCCCCCGCGCCCCGTCCGGCCGGGATCACCCGCACGGAGATGATCTACGGCGGCCCGTGCTTCATCGCCGGGTACTGCCCGACCAGCGAGGACACGGTCTACACGTACCTCGTCGAGCCGGCCCGCGACCGCGCCGCGGTCGACCCCGGCTCGTATGCCGACGAGATGCGCAGGCTCAGCGAGCCCTACGGCGGTGTGTGGCCGCAGCTGCGGGCCGCGTTCACCGACCCGACGGCCGTCAACTACGCCTGGTTCGACCGGCACCTGGTGGAGGGCCCCTGGCACCGCGGCCGCATCGTGCTGGTCGGCGACGCCGCCCACTGCTGCCCGCCCACGTTCGCCCAGGGCGCCGCCATGTCCCTGGAGGACGCCCTGGTCCTGGCCGAACTGCTGGCCGGTCCCGGCGACTGGGACGACCGCCTCCTCACCGCCTACCACGCCCGTCGGCTGCCCCGGGTGCGGATGGTCGTCGACGCCTCCGTTCAGCTCGCCCGGTGGCTGCTCGACGGGGCGCGCGACGCGGACGTGCCCGGCCTGATGCACCGCACCCTGACCGCGCTGAAGGAACGCCCGTGACCGGCCCCGAGCCCACCCCCACGATCGACGTCCACGCCCACCTCCTGGTCCCGGCGGTCGAGGAGGCCGTGGCCGGCCGGCCCGGACTCGCCGAGGCCCGCGCCCTGGACGCCCGCCGCGACGGACCGGCCGCCCTGGAGGTGAACGGCCCGATGGTCGGCTCGCGCGTGCCGAGGCTGACGGACGCGGCCGCGCGGCTGGCCGCCATGGACGCGCAGGGCGTGGACATCCAGCTGGTCAGCCCCTCCCCCTCGCACTACCACTACTGGGCGGAACCCGAACTGGCCGCGCGCGTCTGCCGGCTGGCCAACGAGTCCACGGCCGCCCACTGCGCGAAGGCTCCCGAGCGCCTGTACGGTCTGGGCCTTGTCCCCCTCCAGCATCCCGGCATCGCGGACGACTTGCTCGATCACGCGCTGGAGCAGGGGCTGCGAGGCGTGGAGATCTCCTCGCACGCGCCCGGCCACGAGCTGTCGGACCCCGCGTACGAGCCCTTGTGGTCACGCGCCGAGGAGACGGGCGCGCTCCTCTTCCTGCACCCCTTCGGCTGCACGCTGGACGAGCGGCTGGACCGCTGGTACCTCTCCAACACCGTGGGCCAGCCGACGGAGAACGCGGTCGCGCTCTCGCATCTGATCTTCTCCGGGGTGCTGGACCGGCACCCGGCGCTGAAGCTGCTCGCCGCGCACGGGGGCGGCTATCTCCCCACCCACCTCGGCCGCTCCGACCACGCCTGGCGGGTGCGCCCGGACGCCCGGGGGTGCGCACGGGAACCGAGCAGCTATCTGCGGCAGCTGCACTTCGACTCCCTCGTCCACGACCCGGCCGTCCTGCGGGAGCTGATCAGGGTCGCCGGCGCCGACCGGGTGCTGCTCGGCTCCGACTTCCCCTTCGACATGGGCACCGACGACCCGCTCGGCGCCCTGCGCGCCGCGGGCCTGTCCGGCCGCGACTTCCAGTCCGTGCGCGGGGCGAACGCCGCCGCACTCCTCGACCTCTTCTAGGAGGATCCCCATGCGCAACCGTCTGCTCACCCATCTCAGGCACGTCGACCTGGCCGTGCCCGACTACGACAAGCAGCTCGACTTCTACGCCGGGGTCTGGGGCCTGACCAAGGTCGCCGAGGACTCCGGGATCTCGTTCCTGGCCGCCGAGGGCTCGCCCGAGAACTACGTCATCCGGCTGCGCAAGTCCGACGAGAAGCGGCTCGACCTGGTCGCGTACGGCGCCGCCTCGGCAGCGGACGTGGACACTCTCGCCGAGGAACTCCTCGCCGGTGGCGTGCGGCTGATCTCCCAGCCGGGCAAGGTGGACACGCCCGGGGGCGGTTACGGCTTCCGCTTCTTCGACGTGGACGGCCGCACCGTCGAGGTCTCCGCGGACGTGGCCGTACGCCGGCACCGCAGGATCGAGGAGCGGGAATCGATCCCGGTCAAGCTCTCCCACGCCGTGCTCAACTCCCCCGACCTGGACCGGACCCGCTCCTGGTACGAGACCCACCTGGGCTTCCGGCACTCCGACACGCTCAGCTCGCCGCACGTCGGCGATGTCATGCACTTCATGCGGATCAGCAACCAGCACCACTCCATGGCCATCGCCAGGGGCCCGCACACCTCGCTGCACCACGTCTCCTTCGAGATGCGCGGCATCGACGAGTACCTGCGCGGTTCCGGCCGGGTGATCCGGGCCGGCTTCAGGAAGGTCTGGGGCCCGGGACGCCACACGGCGGGTGACAACACCTTCACCTACTTCCTCGACCCGCACGGCAACACGGTCGAGTACACCACCGAGTTGGAGCTCCTGGACGAGGACACCTGGCACCCGCACGTCTACGACTTCTCCCAGCCGGAGGTCACCGACCAGTGGGGCACGGCGAACCCGATGAACGAGCTGGTCGCCAAGGAGTCCTTCAACGACGTCGACCGCGGCGTGTTCGTCGCCCCGCCGGTCTGACCGGCCCGGAGCCCTGATCACCATGCGTTTCGCCACGTACGAACACCGCAGCCGACGCCGGGTGGCCGTCGTCGCGGAGGACGGCACGCTCTGCCCCCTGCCCGGCGTCACCTCGCTGACGGGCCTGCTCGCCGGGGGCGGCGGCCTGCCGGAGCTGCTCGACGCCGGATCCGCGACGCTCGACGTACCGGCCGGCCCCCATGTCTCCGAGGTACGCCTGCTGCCGCCGCTCCAGCCGCCCACCGTACGGGACTTCGTCACCTTCGAGGAACACGTCGAGGGTGTACGGCGGTCGGTGGACGGAGCCGCCGGGGTACCGGAGCAGTGGTATGCGGCACCGACCTTCTACTTCACCAACCCCTACGCGGTGTACGGCCCCCACGACGACATCCCCGCGCCGCCGGGATCCACCGTGCTCGACTTCGAGCTGGAGGTCGCCGCCGTGATCGGCAAGGAGGGCCGCGACCTCACCCCCGGGCAGGCCCGTGAGCACATCGTCGGGTACACCGTGCTCAACGACTGGTCGGCCCGCGACCTCCAGTCCGCCGAGATGCGAGTGGGTCTGGGTCCGTGCAAGGGCAAGGACACGGCCACCACCCTCGGCCCGTACCTCGTCACCGCCGACGAGCTGGCGGGGTACCGCGACGAGGAGGGCTTCCTGCGCCTGGCGCTCACGGCCTCGGTCAACGGCGAGGTGGTCGGCGAGGACCTGCTCTCCAACATGAGCTGGACCTTCGAGGAGATGGTCGCCTACGCCTCCCGCGGCACCTGGGTCCGCCCCGGGGACGTCCTCGGCTCCGGCACCTGCGGCAACGGCGGCTGTCTGGCCGAGCTGTGGGGCGTCCGGGGCGGCCAGGACCCGCCGCCGCTCGGGCCCGGCGACACGGTGACGCTCACGGTGGAGGGCCTCGGCAGCGTGTCCAACACCGTGGTGGCCGGCCCCCATCCGGTGCCGGTACCGCCCGCACGACGCCGTACCCGGGAACGGCCCGGGGCGTGAGCGCCAGGGCCGGCCCACACCTGGCCCGGCAGGGGGGTGGACACCGGGGGAGGGACCGAACTCCACCCCCGGTTCCACCTGTGGGTCCAGGTGCTGTGGGCGTCGTCGCAGCAGGCTGTCGGGCATGACAACAACCGAGTGGATCACAGACATCGCCCTCGTCCTCGTCGTCTTCCGGCAGCTGCGGGAGGGCCGGCTCGACCTCAGGTCCTTCCTGATCCCGCTGGGGATCGTGGCCTTCGTGGCTCACCAGTACCTGGACGGCGTTCCCACCGCGGGCAACGACCTGGTGCTGATCGGGGTCCTGATGGCCGTCGGTGCCGCGCTCGGCGTCGCCGGGGGCGTCTGCACCCGGCTCCGGATCGTCGGTGAGCACGTCCTGATCAAGGCCGGTGCGGTGTCGGCGATCCTGTGGATCGTGGGCATGGGAGCACGGATGGGTTTCCAGCTGTGGACCGAGCAGGGCGGAGGCGCCGACGACGTCGCCCGGTTCAGCGCCACCCACCAGATCACCAGCGGGCAGGCCTGGGTGGCCGCGTTCGTCCTGATGGCACTGACGGAGGTGGTCACGCGGCTGGCCACGATCTTCGTACGGAGCCGGATCGCCCGGGCGGTGACCCGTCCCGTGCCCGTCCTCGACCACGCGGCCTGACCGTGCGTTATGTTCTGGCCATGTCCGCAACGGAGAGCGCTTCGCCCCCTGGCCGGCCCGCGGCCCAGGGGGCGGCCCCGCCGCCGGTTCCCGGGCGGGACCCGCGTGTGCAGTGGGTGCCGACCCTCGCGGTGATCGTCATCGGCATCCTGACGGTCCGCCCCATGGGCTTCAGCGGCTGGAGCCTGGCCGTCGCCGTCCTCTACACGATCAACTCTGCGGCGCTGCTGGCCCGGCACCTGCCGGAGCACAGGGTGCCCCGGCATCTCGCCCTCCTCTGGCCGACCCTCGGCGTCGTCGCGGCGGCCGCCCTGATCGGTGCCGGCCGCAGCGGACCGGGCTATCTGTTCGCCTTCTTCCTCGCCGGTCACATCGGATACCGGCTGGAGACCCGGCCGGCCCTCGTGCTCGCGGGGATCTGCAGTCTGCTCTGCGGTGGTGTCCTGTACTTCGGCCTCGGGCCGGGGCACGACGTGCTGCCCTGGGCAGTCGGTCTCGCCACCGGCGCCCCGGTCCTGATCGGCATCGTCAACCGCAGCCGGCGGCGGGCCGTGGTGGCGGCGATCGCGGCGGCCGAGTCGGCCGAACGCGCCGCCCGCGCCGAGGCCCGGACCGCCGTACTGACCGAACGCAGCCGGATCGCCCGGGACGTGCACGACGTGCTGGCGCACTCGCTCGCCGGCATCAACATGCAGCTGGAACTCGCCGACGCCCTGATCGACACGGGTGACCTCGAGAAGGTCCGGGAGGCCAACGACAAAGCCCACGGCCTGGTCAGAGAGAGCCTGAAGCAGGCGCAGTGGACCGTGCAGGCCCTGCGCGAGGATGCGCTGCCGCTCCTGGAGAGCCTTGCCGCGATGCTCGAATCGTCGGGCCACCACGACGTGCTCACCGTCACCGGGACCGTCCGGGATGTGCCGCCTCCGGTGACGCAGAACCTGCTGCGGATCGCCCAGGAGGCGTTGACCAACGCCACCCGGCACGCTCCCGGGGGCGATGCCGCCGCAGAGCTGGAGTTCGCCGGCTCCTCGGTGACACTGAGGATCCGCAACCGCCCCGCCACGCGTGCGGTGATGGCGGGGGCCGGCAGCGGGATGGGGTTGATCGGCATGCGCGAACGCGTCGCCCTGCTGGGCGGCACCGTCACCGCGGGCCCGGTCACCGAGGGACCGGACCAGGGCGGCTGGAAAGTGGAGGCAGTGATCCCGGGATGAGTGAACCGACCGAAAAGCCGCAGCGGTTGAGGGTGGTCGTCGCCGACGACCAGGCCGCCGTCCGGGAGCCGCTGGCCGCCGTGCTCGGGCTGTCCGAGGGCATCGACGTCGTCGCCGCGGCGGCCGACGGCGGCGAGGTACTGGCGGCTGTCGCCGCCGGGCCGGTGGACGTCGTGCTGATGGACCTGCGCATGCCCGTGATGGACGGGATCGAGGCGACCCGACGGCTGGGCGAGGAGTACCCGGAGGTCGCGGTGGTCGTGCTGACCACATTCGCCGACGACGACTCGATCCTGGGCGCGCTGAGCGCCGGGGCCCGCGGCTACCTCACCAAGAACGCGGGACGCCAGGACATCACCCGGGCGATCCGGGCCGCCGCCGCCGGCCAGTCCGTGCTCGACCGCGAGGTGCAGGACCGGCTGCTCGCCGCCGTGAGGACCAAGGCGCCGGCACCCGTGCAGGGTCTGCCCGAGGACCTCACTCCCCGGGAACGCGAAGTGCTCACGCTGATCGGCCAGGGCCTGCCCAACCGGGGCATCGCCGAGAAGCTCTTCATCAGCGAGGCCACGGTCAAGACCCATATCAACAACCTGTTCGCCAAGGCGGGGATCCGCGACCGGGCCGACGCCATCCGCCGCGCCATCGAGGCGGGCCTGACCTGACCTCCCCGCCGCAGAAGCCACGACGTCCCGAACGGCATCCGTCCCGCTGCCGCGCGCGATGAGGTGAGGCGGGTTGCCACCGAGCGCGTTCACTGTCCGGTGAGCGGGAGAGCGAGGACTCCGCGGTCGTGTCCGACGATCAGGTCGGGACCCGTGGTGGCCAGGCAGGTGAGCGCCACGTCCAGGGCCAGGTGCTCCACCGCGCCGGTCGCCGGTTCCCACCGCCGCAGTCGGTGACCGTGCCGGGTGCCGGTGACCAGGACGGTGCGGCCGCCGTGCAGCGTGCCGGCGGTGATGACCGGCAGGCCGGCGGTGCCGGTGGAGTAGGGCAGCTCGCCGATCGGGGCACCGGTGGCCAGGTCCCACAGGATGACCGTGCCGCGGTTGTCTCCCGTGGCCAGCACGGCGCGGCCGGGTGCGGGCGCAGCCGCCACCGCTGCCACCCGGTGGTCGGCGCCGGCGAGGGCAGGTGCACTCAGCTGCACGGCCGCGCCCCGCTCCCAGGGGTCGTCGACGGCCGGATCCCACACGTGGACGCGGCCCGCGGTGTCCGAGGCCGCGATCAGGGTGTGGCCGGCGGCGATCGGGACGGCGGCGATCGACTGGATCGGACTGCCGTAGGGGTTGAGGCGCCCAACGCACTCACCGGTGTCCGGATCCCACAGCCGGACCGCGCCCCGGGGCGTGGCGGTGACGAGCAGGGTACGGCCGTCGGGGACGGTCGCGGTACACATTCCGGTCACCCCGCCGGGCCGGTCGCCGGCCGGTTCGCGGAGCGGCCGCCCGGTGGCGGGGTCCCACAACGCGATCGTCCCGGCGTCGTCTCCGCTCGCCAGCAGGACGCGGCCGTCGGGCAGGGGCAGGGACGTCATCGAGCGGACACGGTCAGGATGTCCTGGCAGCGGGTCGTGGACGAGTCGGCCGTCGGCCGCGTCCCACAGGCGCACCACGCCGCTCGCCCCGGCACCGGCGACGAGCGTCGGCCGGCCGGGGCGTGACACCACCGCCAGTGCGTCGACTCCCCCGGACGAGCCGGGCGCGGACTCGGAGAACACCGATATGCGGCCCCAGGGCGTGCCGTCGGCCGCGAGCACCGCGTTCCCGTCCTGCCGGAACCGGGTCGCGGCTTCCCCCGTACGTCCGGCCGCCGCCGACTCCGTCGTGGTCGCCGGCCCGCCGGAGTCCGTCCACGCATCCGCCCGATGCCGTGCGGGGCGCGCCCCGTGCGGGTTCTCCGCCAGGCCGTCGGCGATCGTCCACGTCCGCTCGCAGTCCCAGCAGCGGAAGTGCCCGGTGAGCGCCATCAGTTGACGGGCGAACTCCTCTGCGGCCCCTTGCGGGGTGCCCCTGACCGCGACCATGCCGGCGACCAGGCACAGGACGGCCTGCCCCGGAATCCCGGGCGACACCCCTGCCACCGCGACGTCGCGTGCCACCCGCAGGAAGGGCTCCCAGCCCTCCCCCAGTGCGTCCTCCCGCAGCGCCGCGGCGAACTCCCCCCAGGGATGCCCTGTCTGCCGGACCGGGGCGGGATCAGGAAGCCCCGGAGCCCGGGAGGGCGGACGCGCCGGGTCCGCGAAGAACCCGGGGATCTCGGTGTCACTCCCGCACCCGGGACACACCAGCAGGAGGCCGCTCTCGCGGGGATCGAGGAGCCGGTTCAGCGCCTCGCCCGTGTGGTGGCCGGCGAAGGCCGCACAGGAGAGCACGAGGCGGGCACAGACCTGCGCGGGTACACCGGCGGCGAGGAGACTCCGGGCGGCCGCCCGCTCGGCCAGACGCAGCGCGGCACCGAACCCGGCCTCGAGATCGGCCGGGACGGGGGGCAGGTGATCGGCGGTCACGATGCATCCCAGGTCCACCCAGAAGTCCGCGGTCTGCCCCGGAGGCAGGGCCGCCACCGCCTCGACGAGATGCGGCAGTGCGGCGTACGCTCCGTCGGCGACGACTCCGTCGTCCATCAGACCGCCGGTCAGGGACGTCCAGGTCTGCCGCCACGCCTCGCCGCTCCCGGCGGCAGCCGCACCGCCCTCGAGGGCAGCCGCAGCAGCCAACTGCTCCAGGAGTACTTCCACCTCGTCGGCCTTCACACCGTCAAGTTCCCGCCAACGGGGGCTGTGCAAGGGCAGTTTCGGAATCATGGAAGGAGTTTCGCAGTCAGCACTGACAACCGGGGACCGGGTCGGGTGTCCGGGCATGCCCTCGGCGTATGTGCGGACGGTCGGCGAGGGTGGCGCGGCTACCATCCCGGTCATGCCCGATGAACTGCGAAACGCTGGTCCGGCCAGCGAAGTCGCGGCGACGAACGGGCGGTTGACCGATCCCGGATGGCTGGTGCACGGCGACCCGGAGCTGGTTCTCGCGGGCCTGGACGGCGCTTCCGGGCAGGAGGAGGTGCTGGCGGCCGCGGTGTACCGGGCGTCAGGGCATGTGCACCGTGACGCCGGTGCGGGGGTGCGGCGGCAGGTACTGGCGCTGGACGCCGCCAGGCACGGGAACCAGGACCTGGCGAGAGGCATCGCCCGGGTCGCGGTCCGCCAGGAGACGGACGACCCCTGGGCGGTGCGGTGGGCCACCGGCAGCGGCTTGGACTCCCGGCTGCGGTGTGCGCTGCCGGTGCCGGCCGCGGTCGGCGTGCTGGCGACCGTGGTCGTGGACGGCCGTGGTGTCGCTGTCGCCGGTTGCGAGGACGGCACGTTGCACAGGTGGGATCTGGCCACGGGCGGCCGGCTCGGCTCGGCCGGGTCCGCTCACGCCGGCGCCGTGCACGCTCTCGCGACAGCGGTACTGGACGGTCGTCCCGTCCTCGCGACAGCGGTACTGGACGGTCGTCCCGTCGCGGTCACCGGCGGCCCCGGCAGAACCGTCCGGGTGTGGGACCTGGCGGGGGGAGAGCTGGTCGGTGCGTGCTCCGCGGGCGCTGACTCCTGGGTGAAATCGCTGGCCACGGGGGTGGTCGGGGGTCGGCCGGCGGTGGTCGGCGCCTGCGTGGACGACGTGGTGAGGGTGTGGGATCTGGCCACCCTCTCCCGGCACGGGGAGTTGCCGACCCTTCACACCGGCTTCGTGTCCGCGCTGGCGACGGCGGTGCTGGACGGTCGTCCCGTCGTTGTCACCAGCCACTCCGGGGAACTCGCGGCGACGGACCTGATCACGGGCGAGGAAACCGTCCGGGTGTGGGACCTGACCACAGGACGGGAGCTCGGTGCCCTGGGCGACCGTTCCGAGGAGTCTTCCGTCTCCGTCGACCAGGCGGACGACCGGACGGCGGAAGGGGGCGTTGACAGCGACGAGGGAGCAAGGCTGTGCGTCAGCCTGGACCTCAACGCCACGGCACACTTTCTGGTGACGGACCCCGCGTCCGAGTGCCCGCTGGCCGTCAGCGCCAACGCCTACGAGGTGCACGTCTGGAACCTGGCGACGCGCGAGCAGGTCGGGGCGCCCGTCGCGGCCATGTCCGTCGAGACCGCGGCCATGAGCCTGCTCGACGACCGCCCCGCCGCCCTCGTCGCCTCCGCCGACGGGCCGGTCGAGGTGTGGGACCTGTCCACCGCCCGGCATCTGCGTCCGCCGCTGACGGGTCACGAGGCGGCCGTACGGGGTGTGGCGACGGCGGTGGTCGACGGGCGCCACCTCGCGGTCACCGGCGGCGCCGACAGATCGGTCCGGATCTGGGACCTCGACGGTGAGAGGAAGACGGGCGACCCGCTGACCGGTCATGCCGGCTCCGTGGTGGGGGTCGCCACGGCCGTCGTGGACGGCAGGGGCGTCGTCGTCACCGGCGGCTCGGACTCGAACGTGCGGTTCTGGGACCTCGACGGCAAGGGACAGCTCGGTGAGCCGCTGACCGGCCATGCGCCCGCCGTGGACCTGCTGGCCGTGGGGACGGTGGACGGACGGCCCACCCTCCTCACGCGCGGCGGCGGACACGGGACGGTGCGGATGTGGGACCTGAGCAGCCGGGAAGAGCTGCACGGACGGTCGACCGGCGAATACACCAGCCCGTTCATCAAGTTCTTCGCGGCAGTCGACGGCCGCTTCGTCGGTGTGACCGAGGAAGGCCGCGTCTGGGACCTGACCGCGAGCCGATGGACGGGGGTGCAGCCGCAGCAACGCGGCGCCCTGGCCCTGGCGACGCTGGGAGACCGCAGCGTCGTTCTCACCGGCCACCGGGCCGAGGCCGTCCATCTGTGGGACCTGGCCACCGGCGAACTGCTGGCACCGCCGCTGACCGGACACACCGGTCGGGTGGCTGCCGGGGCGACCGGCACGCTGGACGGTCGCCCCGTCGTCGTCGCGGGCGGCGGCCGAACCGTGTGGATGTGGGACGCGAGCACCGGGCGGCAGACCGGTACGTACGCCTTTCCCTCCCGTGTCAGGGGACTGGCGGTCGCGCCCGACGGGCGGCTGGTGGTCGGTTTCGGCGCGGACATGGCGGTCCTCGCCCCGCGCCGCTGACACAGAAGAAGGGCCCCCGCAGGCTCTCGCCTGCGAAGACCCTTCGCACCGTCGGGACGACAGGATTTGAACCTGCGACCCCTTGACCCCCAGTCAAGTGCGCTACCAAGCTGCGCCACGTCCCGGTGCCCGTCTGACCTGGGGTTTCCCTGGCCCTAACGTGCAGGGAAACAATACCGCACTCGACTCGGTGGTCGTGCACGCATTTCGTCCGGGGCGGGCGGCCGCTTGACCTCAAGTTTGGTTGAGGTCGCAGGATCCCCGGCATGACGACCACCGAGGAACAGACACGCGGTCCTGCCGGTCTGCCGGCCCTGATGAGCCTGATGAGCCTGATGACCGGCGACGAGAAGCACGGACCGGCCGCGACCTCCACGCTCGACGTGCTGTGGGTGCTCTACGACCGGGTGCTCAGGGTCGCCCCGGACCGGATCGACGACCCGGCCCGGGACCGGTTCCTGCTGAGCAAGGGACACGGACCGATGGCGTACTACGCGGTGCTCGCCGCCAAGGGCTTCGTCCCGGTGTCGTGGCTGCCGGGCTTCGGCTCCTACGACTCCCCCCTCGGCCACCACCCCGACCGCACCCTCGTCCCGGGCGTCGAGATCGGCAGCGGTTCCCTGGGGCACGGGCTGCCGATCGCGGTGGGGACGGCTCTCGGGCTGCGTCTGCAGGGGCTGGACGAGCCCCGGGTGTGGGTGCTGACCGGGGACGCCGAGCTGGACGAGGGCAGCAATCACGAGGCGATCGCCTTCGCCGGGCCCGCCGGTCTGGAGCGGCTGCACACCGTCGTCGTCGACAACTCCTCCGCCCGGCACGCCCGGCCGGGCGGGATCAGCGCGCGCTTCGAGGCCGCCGGCTGGTCGGCGGTGACCGTCGACGGACGTGACCACGAGGCGCTGTACGAGGCGTTCACCGCCCCGCATCCGGGCCGCCCGCACGTGGTGGTGGCCCGTGTCGAGCCCAAGTCCCTCTGACCGGCCGTTTGGCACTTCGCACAGGAAGGGCACTCACCTCCATGGACACCATGCGTGACCGTTTCGTCCCCGTCGTCTCCCGGCTCCTCGACGAGGATCCGCGGGTCGTGGTCGTCCTCGCCGAGATCGGCGCGGCGACCCTGGAGGAGACACGCCGGCGTCACCCCGACCGGGTGATCAACGTCGGCATCCGCGAGCAGCTGCTGGTCGGGGCGGCGGCCGGGCTGGCGCTGACCGGGCTGCGGCCGGTGGTGCACACGTTCGCCAGTTTTCTCGTCGAGCGGCCCTTCGAGCAGGTCAAGCTGGACCTCGGCCACCAGGACGCGGGCGCGGTGCTGGTCAGCGCGGCCGCCTCCTTCGACTGGCCGGCCGGCGGCTACACGCACATGGCGCCCGGCGACGTGGCGCTGCTCGACACCCTCGACGGCTGGACCGTGCATGTGCCGGGGCACCCGGACGAGGCGGAGAGCCTGCTGCGGCACGCGGTGGCCGCGGGCGACGACAAGGTGTACGTGCGCCTCTCCGCGCAGGCCAACCGGGAACCGCTTCCGGTCGACGGGCAGCATGTCCGTACCGTCCGTGAGGGCCGCTCCGGTGTGGTCGTCGCCGTCGGCCCGATGCTGGACGCCGTCCTGGACGCCACCGGGGGCCTGGACGTCACGGTCCTGTACGCGACGACGGTACGGCCCTTCGACGCCGCCGCGCTGCGCCGCGCCACGGAGTCGGCGGGGACGGACGTCGTGCTGGTCGAGCCGTATCTGGCGGGGACGTCCACGCCCGCCGTGAGCGGGGCGCTCGCCGAGGTGCCGCACCGGGTGCTCGGGCTGGGCGTGGGACGGCGCGAGCTGCGGCGCTACGGAACGGTCGAGGAGCATGTGGCCGCGCACGGGCTGGACGCGGGGAGCCTGCGGGAGCGGATCACCGCCTTCGTCGGGGCAGCGGCCCGCGGGTGATCAGCCTTCCTCGCCGGGCAGCCCCAGCTCCGGGTAGGAGTCCAGGAGCTGGGGCGGGGCCGCCTGCCGCCAGGAGTCGGCGAGGATGTCGCGCAGCTCCCCCTCGCCCTCCAGGGCGGCGAGCCGGACCCGGACCCACGCGAACTGGGCCTCGTGACCGGCGATCCAGAACTTGCCGGGCTCGGCGAGCACCAGTTCGTCGCGCTCCTCCTTGGGGCAGCGCACGGCGATGGAGGTCTCGTCCTCGGGCAGCGTGGCGAACATCTTCCCGGCGACCCGGAACGTGGGCATGCTCCAGGCGGTCTTCTCGCTGGTGTCCGGCAGGGACAGGGCGACACGGCGTACGTCTTCGGCGTCCGGCATGCCCCGAACCGTAGCCCCTGCCACTGACAGTCACCCGGCCGCGGCGTGCACGTGCTTGTAGTAGAGGGTCGTCGGGCGCAGTACGCCGGTGGGGTCGAGGGCGTGGTCGGGGATGACCCCGGCGCGGGTCCAGCCGGCCGAGCGGTAGAGGTGCTCCGCGGGGCTGTCCGTCTCGGTGTCCAGATGGAGCAGGGTGATCCCGGCGGCGGCCGCGGCCTCCTCGGCGTCGGCCAGCAGCCCGCGTCCGATGCCCTGGCCCCGCGCGTCGCGGCGGACCATCAGCTTCACCGGCTCGGCGCGGTGCGGGCTGTTCGGTTTGCCGGGGTGGGGGAAGGCGAGGCCCACCGTGCCGACGGTCCGGCCGGCGTCGTCCAGCGCGGCCCAGACGGCCAGCTGCCCGGCGGCCACGGCGGTGGCCCGCTCCCGCCACCAGGCGGCGGCCCGCTCCCGCCCGAAGGGGGCGAGGAGCCGACGGACGCCCCGCCGTTCACGGTGTCGACCAGCAGCTCGGCCAACTCCCCCACGCGCTGCGACAGTTGCTCTTCCTCCAGACGCAGTGTTCTCACGGCCGCACCACCGCCAGCACGTACCGCGTCTGCGCCGGTCCCGCGCACCGGAACCGGGTCGGCCCCCACACCCGCAAGCGCAGGCAGTCCCCGGCGCCCAGGAGGTGCTCGGCCCCCTCCGCGGTCACGGCCAGGCTCCCGTCGAGCACCCAGATGTGCTGTTCCAGGCCGGGCAGCGGCGGACGGTCGTAATGGAACGCCCGCATCAAGGAAGGCTCACAGCCCCGCCGCCTCGCTCAGGGCGTCGAGCACCGGGCGGATCAGCGGATGGGCCTCGGCTCCGCGTCGTACGGCCGCGAAGACCCGGCGGGTCGGGGCGACGCCGTCGACGGGGCGCACGACCACGCCGGTCAGGTCCGTGCCGCGCAGCGCGGAACGCGGGACGAGGGCCACGCCCGCGTCGGCCGCGGCCAGGGCCACCACGGCCCGGAAGTCGTCGGAGGAGTGTTCGAGGCGGGGCTGGAAGCCGGCGCTCTCGCAGGCCAGGACGACCACGTCGTGGCAGGGGTTGCCGGGGTACGGGCCGATCCAGGTGTCCTTGGCCAGCTCGGCGAGGGGGACCTCGCAGGCCTCGGCCAGCCGGTGGTGGAGCGGCACGACGGCGTCGAACGGCTCGGCGTACAGCGGCACGTGGGTGAGCCGGGGGTCGTCGGCGGGCGGCGCCCCTCGATACTCCACGGCGACCGCGACGTCGACCTGCCGGTCCAGGACCATCGGGAGGCTGGCGTCGCCCTCGGCGTCCTGGACGCGGATACGGATGCCGGGGGCGGTGCGGGCGAGGTGGGCCAGGGCCGGCGCGACCACCTGGGCGATGCCGGTGGCGAAGGCGGCGACGGTGACCGTGCCGGCCTCGCCGGAGCCGTACGCGGCCAGCTCGGCCTCGGCCCGCTCCAGCTGGGCGAGGACCGCGTTGGTGTGGGCGAGCAGGATCTCGCCGGCCGCGGTCAGCCGCACGCCCTTGGCGCTGCGCTCGACCAGGCGGTGGCCGGTCTCCTGTTCGAGGGCCGTCAGCTGCTGGGAGACGGCCGAGGGGGTCAGATAGAGCGCGGCGGCAGCCGCCGTCACCGTGCGGTGGTCGGCCACCGCACGGAGGATGTGGAGCCGCCGCGCTTCGATCATGAGGTTGATTATCGCAACATGTCGGAGCCACCCGGAGCGCCGGCTCCGTTCAGCCCGCCGGTGCGGTTCGGGCCGCCGATGCCGTTGTTCAGCCCGCCAGCTCCGCGCGGGCCGCGACGAAGGCGTCCACCGCGCGGTTGACGTCGTCCGTGGAATGGGCCGCGGACAGCTGGACGCGGATCCGGGCCTGCCCCTGCGGGACCACCGGATAGGAGAAGCCGATCACGTACACGCCCCGCTCCAGCAGCAGCTCGGCCATCCGGCCCGCCTGCGCCGCGTCGCCGATCATCACGGGGGCGATGGCGTGGTCGCCGGGGAGGATGTCGAAGCCCTCCTCGGTCATCCGGCGGCGGAACAGCGCGGTGTTCTCCGCGAGCCGGACCCGCAGGTCGTCCGCCGCCTCCAGCAGGTCGAGGACCTTCAGCGAGGCGGCCGCGATCACCGGGGCGAGGGTGTTGGAGAAGAGGTAGGGGCGTGAGCGCTTGCGGAGCAGGGCGACGATCTCGGCGCGGGCCGCGACGTAGCCGCCGGAGGCGCCGCCGAGGGCCTTGCCGAGGGTGCCGGTGATGATGTCGACGCGGTCCATCACACCGTGCAGCTCGGGGGTGCCGCGGCCGGACGGGCCGACGAAGCCGACGGCGTGCGAGTCGTCGACCATGACCATCGCGTCGTAGCGGTCGGCGAGGTCGCAGATCTCGCGCAGCGGGGCCAGGTAGCCGTCCATGGAGAACACGCCGTCGGTGACGACCAGCCGGCGCCGCGCGCCCTGCGCCTCCTTCAGCTGCCGTTCCAGGTCGGCCAGGTCGCGGTTGGCGTAGCGGAAGCGGCGGGCCTTGGAGAGGCGGATGCCGTCGATGATCGACGCGTGGTTGAGGGCGTCCGAGATCACCGCGTCCTCCTCGCCGAGGAGGGTCTCGAAGACACCGCCGTTGGCGTCGAAGCAGGAGGAGTAGAGGATCGTGTCCTCCTGGCCGAGGAACGCCGACAGGCGGGCCTCCAGCTCCTTGTGGACCTCCTGGGTGCCGCAGATGAAGCGGACGGAGGCCATGCCGTAGCCCCAGCGGTCCAGGGCCTGGTGGGCGGCGGCGATCACGTCGGGGTGGTCGGCGAGACCGAGGTAGTTGTTGGCGCAGAAGTTGAGGACCTCGCCGGGGCGGCCGCCCGCGGTGACGGCGACGGTCGCGGACTGCGGGGTGCCGATCACGCGCTCGGGCTTGTGCAGGCCGGCGGCGCGGATCTCGTCGAGGGTGGCGCGCAGGTCGTCGCGCACGGAGTCGAACATGCCAGAAGCTCCCAGGGGATGACGCGAGGAATTACACGGTCCAGTCGAGGATGACCTTGCCGCCGCGGCCGCTCGCCGCGTCGGCGAAGGCCGCCTCGAAGTCGCGGTAGCCGTAGCGGCCGGTGATCACGGGGGCGAGGTCGAGTCCGCCTTCCAGGAGAACCGACATCGCGTACCAGGTCTCGAACATCTCACGGCCGTAGATGCCCTTGATGGTGATCATCGAGGTGACGATCCGGGCCCAGTCGACGGGGAACTCCGCGGCGGGCAGGCCGAGTACGGCGATACGGCCGCCGTGCGTCATGTTGGCGATCATGTCGCGCATGGCCTCGGGGCGGCCGGACATCTCCAGGCCGACGTCGAAGCCCTCGCGCAGCCCCAGCTCCCGCTGTCCGTCGGCGATCCCGGCCTGCGTCACGTTCAGGGCGAGGCTCACGCCGATCTTGCGGGCGAGGTCGAGGCGCTCCTCGCTGACGTCGGTGATAACGACGTGCCGGGCACCGGCGTGCCGGGCCACGGCGGCGGCCATGAGACCGATCGGCCCCGCGCCGGTGATCAGGACGTCCTCGCCGACCAGCGGGAAGGACAGTGCGGTGTGCACGGCGTTGCCGAACGGGTCGAAGATCGCGGCCACGTCGAGGTCGACGGGGACCCGGTGCACCCAGACGTTGCCGGCGGGCAGCGCGACGTACTCGGCGAACGCGCCGTCCCGGCCGACGCCGAGGCCCACCGTGGCCCGGCACAGGTGGCGCCGCCCGGCCTGGCAGTTGCGGCACTTGCCGCAGACGAGGTGGCCCTCGCCGCTGACGCGGTCGCCCGCCTTGATGTCGGTGACGTCCCGGCCGGTCGCCACGACCTCGCCGACGAACTCGTGCCCGACCACGAGCGGGGTGGTGATGG
>NZ_JAEKKT010000529.1 GCF_019510245.1 Streptomyces sp.
TCCGACCGGCTCACGCTGACGCGTGACTGCCGAGCGGCGATGTGGCTCCGGGCCCGCCGGGCGATCTGGCGAACCGCAGCGGGGGTCTTGCCCACGGCCTCGGCGACCTCCTCGTACGGAATGTCGAAGACCTCGCGGAGCACGAACACGGCCCGCTCAGTGGGGCCGAGCGTTTCCAGCACGGTCAGCATCGCGATGGAGACGCTTTCCGCGAGTTCGACGTCGTCGGCAACGTCGGGGTGGGTCAGCAGGGGTTCCGGCAGCCACTCCCCCACGTAGTCCTCGCGGCGGCGGGAAAGTGTGCGAATGCGGTTGAGTGCCTGGCGGGTGACGGCCCGGACGAGGTACGCCCGCGGGTCGTGGACCTGTGCCCGGTCGACGTCGGCCCACCTCAGCCAGGTCTCCTGCAGTACGTCCTCCGCATCGGCCGCGGAGCCGAGCATCTCGTAGGCGACGGTGAACAGCAGGCTGCGGTGGGCGACGAACGGGTCCACGATCATGCCGTGGACCCGACACGGGACGTCGCCGGGCGGTGGGCCAGCGGGATCTCGCAGGTGTCGGAGAAGCCCTGCGAGGTGACCCCGTTCGCCACGTTGGCCCTGGTCGCCAGGTTGACGTAGGCGATGAACGCGGTCAGCTCCACCATGGCCGGAGGCCCGAGCCGCTCAAGAAGGGAGGCGTACTGCTCGTCGGTGACGGTCGGCGGGGTGTTGGTCATCGCCTCGGCATACCCCATGACGTCACGCTCCAGCGCACTGAACACGTCCGCCTCCCGCCACCGCGGCACCTGGCTCGCCCTGGCCAGGTCCAGGTTCTGGTTCTGGGCCTGAAAATAGCCGACGTCCAGGCACCAACTGCAGCCGACGAGCGACGCGACGGCCATGTGCGCGAACGACTTCAGGCCCGTGTCGACCCCGTCCCACGCCCCCACCCTGGCTCCGAACTCCAGGTTGTCCCGGGCGACCTCGGGGCTGTGCCACAACACCTCGACGTTCTCGGGCACGGCGCCCAGCTGCTTGATCATGTTCTCCTTGAGCTCGGCGGGGAGCTCGGCCTTCGGCAGGCGCAGCGTCATGCTGTCTCTCCTTGGGTTGCGCCCCTTGTGGGGCTGTCCGGCATGAAGACACCGCCAGGCCCACGCGTGTGACAACCACCGCCGTCCCGGCGTGCCCCGAGACCTGTGGCCCGTCCACATGCGGGAGCCCTTCTCCTGCCGGCCTGGCCGGGGGCAGCACACAGACCCGGCAGCGCCTCGAACCCGGCTTGGCTCAGGAACGGGCGGTCGGCCAGGCCGTGGTCGGACGGGGAGGAGAGGCGACCGGCGACCCCGGTCCGAGTTCCACAGATGACCTTGCCTTCGCGGTTGTGCCTTGTGCCCCAGTGCTCGGTGAGCTGGGCGACGAGGAGCAGACCGCGGCCGCCCTCGTCGAAGACCCGGGCGCGACGCAGGTGTGGGGCAGTGCTGCTGGCGTCGGAGACTTCGCAGGTCAGAGCGGATTGAAGGATCATCCGCAACTGGATGGGGCTCTTGCCGTAGCGGATGGCGTTCGTCACCAGTTCGCTGACCACGAGTTCAGTGGTGAAGGCCATTTCTTCCAGCCCCCACGCGGTCAGCTGGCCGGATACGTGGTCGCGGGCCTCGGAGACGAACGCCGGGTCGCTGGGAAGGTCCCATGTGGCGACGTGATCGGCGTCGAGAGCCGCGGTTCGTGCCACGAGGAGGGCGACGTCGTCCGTGGGGCGGCTGGGCAGCAACGCGGCGAGCAGTTCGTCGCAGGTCTCCTCGAGTGACGCCGGTGCCCGGACGAGCACGTCGCGCAGCAGTGCGAGGGACGTCTCGAGGTCACGAGAGCGGCTCTTGACGAGGCCGTCGGTGTACAACACCAGCCGACTGCCCGGTGGCAGTTCGAACTGGGCGGTCTCGAAGGGGAGCCCGCCCAGGCCGAGAGGCGGGCCGATCGGCAGTTGCGGGAAGTCGACCGCGCGGGGTGCGGAGGCTGCGCCGTCGGCGGTCGGTGGAGTCACCACGGCGGGAGGAAGGTGTCCGGCGCTGGCCAGGGAACAGGTGCGGGAGACGGGGTCGTAGACCGCGTACAGACAGGTGGCGCTGATCTCGTCCGTGCCCCGTTCCTCCTCGCGCTGCATGCGGATGACCACGTCGTCGAGGTGGGTCAGCAGCTCGTCAGGGGTCAGGTCTATGTCCGCCAGAGTGCGCACGGCCGTCCGCAGCCGGCCCATGGTGGCCGCGGCATGCAGGCCGTGACCGATCACGTCGCCCACGACGAGTGCGACGCGGGCGCCGGAGAGCGGTATCACGTCGAACCAGTCCCCTCCCACGCCCGCCCGCGATCCGCTGGGCAGGTAGCGCGATGCCGTCTCGACCGCGGACTCGTCCGGCAC
>NZ_JAEKKT010000062.1 GCF_019510245.1 Streptomyces sp.
ACTCCCAGTGACAGATTCGCAGCGGGGAATCCCTTCCTGCAACGTGCACGAAGGGATTCCTTCGTTAGGGTGATTGGTCTTTCGCACCTCTTCCGATGGGATGGATGTTCCGCTAACCAACGAGGAGTTGACATGGCCGGATCCCCCACAGCTCGCCGGCGCCGACTTGCGATCGAGCTCAAGCGGCTACGCGAGGAGAGCGGCCTCACCTGTAGCCAGGTAGGCAAGGAGTTGGACTGGAGCAGCTCCAAGGTCAGTCGGATGGAGACGGGACAGGGGCGCGTCCAAGCCTCGGATGTCGATGCGCTCTGTCGCTTCTACGCAACCCCTGAAGAGCTACGCGATCTCCTGAAGTCGCTTGCCAGGGAGTCCAAGACAAAGGGATGGTGGCACGCTCAAGGTGACGCGATCCCTGCGTGGTTCTCTGTGTATGTCGGCCTGGAGCAGGCAGTCTCCAACTTGCGCAGCTATCAGGGGGAGTTCATCCCTGGCCTGTTGCAAACCAGTGAGTACGCAGCTGAGCAGTGCCGTGCGTGGGTCGACCACACCGCAGAGGATGTTCAGCGGATGGTCGAGGTCCGGATGCGTCGCCAGGAGCTACTCACCCGGGAGGGCGCGCCCGACCTATGGGCCGTCATCCACCAAAGTGCACTGGCGCACGTGATCGGCAGCCGCCAGGTCATGGCTCATCAACTCGAACGTATGCTGGAAATCGGTAAGTTGAAGAACGTGACCGTCCAGATCCTGCCGTTCGATGCGGGCGCCTACCCCACCACGGGGTCGTACACGATCCTCGGCTTCCCAGAGCAGGAGGACCCCGACTTGGTCTACCGAGAGGGGCTCACCGATTCCGTCTACCTCGAAGAACCCAAGGATGTGACCCTTTACGCGAAGGCGTTTGATCACCTCAGGGCCTTGGCACTCAGCCCGCAACGCTCGGCCCTACTGATCGCAAGACTCTTGGAGGAGCATTCCCGATGATGCCGTCATCCAGCATCCGGTGGCACAGAAGTAGTTACAGCAATGGTATGGGGGGCGAGTGTTTGGAAGTAGCAGCACTCGCCGAGGCAATTGCAGTCAGAGACTCCAAGGTCACATTGGGGCCGCAGATCACATTGAGCGATGGCGCATGGCGGCGATTTATACAGACCCTATCCCCCCTACAGCCAGAAACCGCTAGCTGACCGGCTGCCGGGGATCACGGATAATCTCTCCGGCTCGCTGGAGGAAGCTAGCATACGCTTCCACCATCCCACTCCTAAGCTGCTAAAAGTGGACCAATCCACGCTCGATCCTGCGGCACTCACGCTCCCCATCCGCAACAAGGCGCTTGTCGTCTCCGCCGACTTTTCGGTGAGCGCATAGGCCATCAAATTGGCCTCATCCGGCCCCCATAGTGCCATTAGACTGGTTTTAGCTTGCAGTTCGAGTGTTCGCTCATGCGCCTCGCGCCGTGTTGGTCCATCAAGTCTGCGTCCACCCCGGATCTCAGGGGTAACACGGGTGAAAACGTCATCTAGAGCTGCATAAGCCTCAATGAGGGCGGCATAGGACTGATGCCGCTGACTGCGAACCCACTGCCAGTGCTCCGCTGCCGCCTGGCCATGTACCTGCGCTAACGCCGCCTCAACTGCATTCCGCCCGCCGACTTCCGCTCCATGCTTGGCGTATCTGCCTGCAATCACGGCCCCGATGATCGCGGCAGCGAAGGCGATAACGCCCGAGACGACGGTGCCTATCGCGTCACTCATCACACCATCCTCGCTCGGACCCAGCGCTACGACAACGTCCCCCGAAGCAACCTCAACGGCTCCCCGCACACCGCAAGCACGAGAACCATTAGCCTCGACCTATGACAACACCCGTACCCGGGTTTCAGCCCGGCGCGATCCTCACACGTGCACAAATCCATCCCGTGCTCGGCGGCAGCGGCTACGCCGGGATCTGCCCAGCCGTGGAGAAAAAGAACGTTTTACTGTTTTCCGACAGCAAGATCGGAGAGCGCTACGGGTATCGAGACGGATGGCTCGCCGAGGATGACGCCGTAGGCCCCATCTTTACCTACACGGGAGCTGGAAAGCGGGGCGACCAGACCCTCAACGCCGGAAATGCCGCAATCCTCGACCACGCAACCAAAGGGCGCACTCTGCACCTTTTCATAGCTGTAGGGAAGGTCCCAGGAAGTGACACTCGAACACATAGATACATAGGAAAGTTCAAAGTTGACGAACGCAATCCATTCGAGATACGGGAAGCCAAAGACGAGTTAGACCAGGATCGTAACGTCATCGTCTTCCGGTTACGCCCCATCGGGTTCTACATCCGAGAAAATTCTGACACTCTTCAGGCAACATCGAGCCCAAGATTTCGATTCAACCTGACTGCCGGACGCCTCGGTCGGACGTACCGACGTCAGCGGCGGCAACATCAGCAGCCGACCTACGCCAGCCAGCTTGAAGCAGCCCGAGACGATCTAGCGGAAGCCTTCGAAGAGCGCGAGACGGTAGCCGGGCACCCCCTCGTTCAACTGGAACTGTCGATGCGGAATTCGACGTCTCAGCTCTCATTCGACCTTTATGACCAAACGAATAACACGGTGTACGAGCCGACGGCCAGCGCCGCAAACGAGTCCATCAATCAGGCGCTAGCTCAACTCCTTACCGCGCGGCGCTACTTGACGGGTCTCGCCCACGATCAGCCCCTCCACCTCATGGTGCTCACACCGTCTCTACCTCACGAAGAGCTCCGCGGACTGCTCACTGAACACGGGATCGGCATCGTGTATCGAAACGACAGCGGCGGCTTCTCCGAGTTCGACAGCCCCACAGCCCCTGACGGCACGTCACGAGGCTTCCGTTGCGTAGATTGTCCCGTGCCCGCCTAGCGGTAGCAAATTGCGGTGTTCTACAGCGGCTGCTAGTCAAGAGCCCTGCCAGGCCTACGTCGGCGGCAAGGTTCCCCCAGCCGCCCGCTTCTTCGGCAGTGTCGTGCCTCCGCGAGCCGAGTCAAGGGCGCTCCCGCTCCGCTGCGCTCCGCGTCCGCGTCGGCCGGCGCCGATCGGCCTTCGGCCGACCCTTGACTCGGCTCAGTGCAGCACGGGGAAGCGAGCGGGCGGCCGGGAAGGATGCGGGGATGCTCAGGCCGGACGGCCGTCACGCGAGTGGACAGGACCCGGCGGTGGGAACTCGGGTCTGAGGTGGTTGAAGACGCGCGAGTTGGGAGGGCATGCGCACCCGCAGGGGAGGATCGTCGCGGGTGCCGGTGGCCGGTTCGGGGCGATCGCCGGGTTCCACGGAAGGCCGGGGGAGCCGTAGGGTTCCCCCGCTTCCGGGATTGCCATGTCGGGCAATCTCACCCACATCAGGGACAGTTTTTGGCCGGCCCCACGGTCACGATCAGGTCCACGGTGCTGCCCAGCGGCAACGCGGTGCCGCCGCCAGGGATGGTTTCGTACACCTCACCACCAGGGCAGTCCGGAGTGGTGCCGCCGATCACCGGAACGTACCCTGCGGCGCGCAGCGTGCTCTGCGCCGCCATCGTCTTCTGCCCCACCACGTCCGGCACGCGGGTGACCCCCGTCACCGGGACCGTCAGGGTCGCGAGCACACGGCTCGCGCCGGTGTCGGAGCTCGTGTCGATCCGGATCTCGGTCCACGACGCGCTGGAGGTGTCGGTGATGAACACCGACCGTGACCCACCGAGGTACAACTCGTCGGTGGACGGGTTGAATCCGGGCCCGACGATCTCCACGACGTCCTCCGCCGTGGCACCCACGCAGTTCACCCCCCATGACACCGTCGTGTTCTGCCCGTACGTCACCGGGTTCGACGACGTCACGAGTGAACCAGTGGCCGTCGCGAGGCAGTTGGCGCCCGGGTCGTCCGCGTGCGCCGGTACCGCCAGGAACAGCCCGGCCAGCGACGCGACGAACGCGGGCACCGTCCACCCGGCCACGCGCCTCAGTCCGCCCGGACCGCGCGATCCGCGCGATCGGGGGAAAACCCTCGTTTCACTCATCCCCGTATCTCCCTACACACCGCCGCCCGGGCCGTCCGGGCGAACACCCGACCAGACTGCTCGCGCAGTCCCGCGAAGGCCCGTACCGGTCCACTCAGCGGAACGGCGCAGGTCGCGGGGGTGACGCCACGACTGCCAAGTTCGCGCGTTCGTCGCGGTGGCCGGGTGGTCCAGCGCCCGTCGGATCAGGTTGCGCACGGTGGTGATCGTGTCTCGGCGAGGCTGCATAAGGCGTCGGCGGACCGCGCTTCCCCGAGTACTCATCTCGTGCTCAAGTTCTCGTTGCTCGGCTGAAGTTGACGCGACTTGAGCGAGAGGGGGATCATCCGCTTCCAGGCGTCGGCGGGCAGCGGCCCGCGTAGGGCGCGGAGCTGTACGCGTACCGGGGCGGTCGGTGAACCGATGGCCCGTCGTATGCATCCTCCATTCCGCCATCTGATTCCTCCGAGGCTCGGGGACTTTTTCATGAGCACAAGCAATTCCAGACGTGGGGACGACGCGTCGAGACGTCGCCGTCCGGCCCTGTTGACCGCCGTCGCCGCGCTCGCTGTCGCGGGTGGGGCGGCCGTGCCGGTGCCGGCGCTGGCCGACGGTGGGACCGCGGACGGCGCGACCACGCTGCAGCAGGACTTCGCGGCCGCCGCCGACGCGTATCACGTGCCGCTTCAGGTGCTGCTGGCGGTGGCCTACCAGGAGTCGGCGTGGGACACGCACGCCGGGCAGCACAGCACCGACGGCGGGTTCGGGCCGATGCATCTCACGGACGTTACTCCGGCGATGATGGCCGGTGGCGACGCGGGGGCGGCGGGGCGCGGCAACCTGAAGCAGATGGCCGCCAGTCCGGCCCTGCACACCGTTCAGGCCGCCGCGAAGCTGACCGGGCTGTCGGCGAAGGAGTTGCGCAGCGATCCGGCGGCCAACATCCGCGGGGGTGCGGCGCTGCTCGCCTCTTATCAGAAGGCTGTCGCCGGCTCCGTGTCCGCGGATCCCGGTGACTGGTACGGGGCCGTGGCCCGTTACAGCCAGGCCGGTGAGCGGCAGGGGGCCGCTGTCTTCGCCGGTCGTGTGTTCGCCACCATCAAGAAGGGTGTCAGGCGGACCACGGCCGACGGTGAGCGCGTGCGTCTGGCGGCCGACGGCGATGTCGCCCCGGCTACCGGGCAGTTGAAGGCCCTGGAGCTGAAGTCCGCGGCGGACACCGGCACCGAGTGCCCGGACACCGTCGCGTGCACCTTCGTTCCGGCGGCCGCGTCCAACGGCCAGGTGTCCAACCGGCCCGCCAACGGCATCCGGATCGACAGCATCGTCATCCACGACACGGAATCGTCGTACGACGCGGCCGTCAACTTCTTCACGCAGCCGGGCGGGTCCGCCGCGCACTACGTCATGCGGTCCTCGGACGGCGCGGTGACGCAGATGGTGCCGACGAAGGACCTCGCCTTCCACGCGGGCAACTACTCGACCAACATGCACTCGATCGGCATCGAGCACGAGGGCTACGCCGCGCACGGTGCCACCTGGTACACCGAGGCGCAGTACGAGGCCACGGCGGACCTGGTGAAGTACCTGGCCGAGCGGTTCGGCATACCTCTGGACCGGCAGCACATCATCGGCCACGACAACGTGGCCGGGCCGAAGTCGTCCCTGGTCTCCGGCATGCACTGGGATCCGGGCCCGTCCTGGGACTGGAACCACCTGATGAGCCTGCTCGGGGTGCACACCGGGCGGCACGGCGTCGGGCCCGTCGGGTCGGTGGTGACCATCGCACCCCGGTTCGAGGACAATCTGCAGACCGTGCAGATCTGCCCCTCCGACGACCCGACCGGCGCCACCACCGCGTGCACCGAGACGCAGCAGCCGTCGGACTTCGTCTACCTGCGGACCGGGCCGAGCGAGACCGCTCCCCTCTTCGGGGACCAGGCGCTGCACCCGGGTGCGGCCGGCACCGACCGGATCAACGACTGGGGCAGCACGGCGGCGGCCGGGCAGCAGTTCGTGGTCGCCGACCGGGACGGCGACTGGACCGCGATCTGGTACGGCGGCTCGAAGGTGTGGTTCTACAACCCGCACGGCTGCAACACCGCGCCCGCCCACGGCGTGAAGGTGATCTCGGCGGCCGGCGACTCGGCGGTGGCGGTGTACGGCTCCAGCTACCCGGACGCCTCCGAGTACCCCGCGGGTCTGTCGCCGTCGACGCAGGCCCCGCTCAGCATGTACACCGTCCCGGCCGGTCAGGCGTACGTGGCCACGACCGCGCCGTCGCTCACGGACGACTTCTTCCCGTCCAGCGGCAGGGTCGTCATCGGCGCCAAGGCGATGTACACCATCCAGTACAACCACCGGGTCGCCCTCGTGTACGCCTCGGACGTCACGGCGACGGACGGCTGACGGTCCGTCGGACGCACACCGGTGCACGCGCACCGGCGCACGCATGCGCGTGTGGTGCCCAGGGGGTTCCGGCCTCCTGGGCACCTTTCGTGTGCGTCAGCGGTCGTCGCGCGCGGCGAGCCGCCTGGTGGTCTCGGTCTTGACGGTCTCGTGCAGTTCCTCGGAGGTGAAGCCGAGGTTGCGGAGGATCCGGGCGGCCGGGCTCTCCGGGACGCGGATCAGGCCCAGCAGGGTGTGTTCGGTGCCGACCCAGTCGTGGCCGAGGTCGGCGGAGGCCCGGCGGGCCTGGCCGATGGCCTCCTTGCTCTCCTCCCGGAACGGGATGTGGCCGCGCAGCGCCTTCTCCCCGGCCGGGGGCAGCGCTTCCTGGATGGCGTCGCGGACGCGTTGCTCCGACTCGGTCTTCGCGACCAGCACCTCGTAGGCCAGGCCGCGGTGTTCGCCGAGCAGGCCGAGCAGGAGGTGTTCGGTGCCGATGGAGTCGTGCCTGTGGGTCCGGGCGGCCTCCTGGGCCAGCACGATGCCGTGCCGGTTGAGGTTGGTGAACCGCTCGAACGCGGCGGGCGCGTGGCGCTGCTGGGCGGCCTGCTTGGAGACACCGATGGCGTCGCCGATCTCGGTCCACGAGGCGCCGGTCTGCTTGGCCTTGCTGACGTAGTGGTCGATGAGCTGGTCACCGAGGTCGGACAGGGTCTGGGCGCGCAGCCGGGCCTCGCTGATGCGGGCGAGTGCGCCGGCTTCGGGGAGTTCCTCGTCGAGTCGGGCGATCAGGTCGGCAAGACTGATGTCGAGTGGGCTCATGCGTCAACTTTAAATTGACGGCCTCGGATCGTCAACTTGTAATTGACGACTGGGATCGCCCTCTCGTTCGGCTCCAACTCACTTGCAGAATGAGGGCATGACGACCATCCACGGGGAAGTGGCCGACGGGTTCGAAGGTGTGCGGGACGTGTTCCGCGCCAACTTTGAGGAGCGGGGGGATGTCGGGGCCGCCGTCTGCGTGTACCGGGACGGGCGGCCCGTGGTGGATCTGTGGGGCGGGGTGGCGGATCCGGAGACCGGGCGGGCGTGGGAGCGGGACACCCTGCAGCTGGTGTACTCCGCGACCAAGGGGGCCACCGCCACCGTGGCCCATCTGCTGGCCCAGCGCGGGGAGTTGGACCTCGACGCTCCGGTGGCCGACTACTGGCCGGAGTTCGGGGCGGCGGGGAAGGCAAAGATCCCGGTGCGGTGGCTGCTGTCGCACCGGGCCGGGGTGGTCACGGTCCGGCCGCCCGTGCCGTTGGCGGACGCGTTGCGCTGGCGGCCGATGACCGACGCGCTCGCCGCGCAGCGGCCGGAGTGGGAGCCGGGGACCGCGCACGGGTACCACGGGCGGACCTTCGGGTGGCTGGTCGGGGAGGTCGTACGGCGGGTCTCCGGGCGCACCCCGGGCCGGTACTTCGCCGAGGAGGTCGCCGGGCCGCTGGGCCTCGACTTCTTCGTCGGGCTGCCGGCGGCCGAGCGGGGGCGGGTCAGCCGGATGGTGTACCCGAAGCCGGAGGTCGATCTGAGCACCGTACCGCTGGACCTCGTGCCGCCGGAGGCACGGGAGTTCGTCGCCGCGCTGCAGGATCCGGAGTCGCTGAGCAACCGGGCGTTCGCGGTCACCGACCCCGTCGAGATCGACTTCAACTCGGCCGAGGTGCAGGCCGCGGAGCTGCCCGCCTCCAACGGGATCGGCACCGCGCGCGGCCTCGCCCGGATGTACGCGGCGCTGATCGGGGAGGTGGACGGGGTACGGCTGTTCAGCCCGGAGACGCTCGCGTCGGCGACCGCGGAGCAGGCCGGCGGGGTGGACAAGGTGATCATGTTCCCGGTCCGGTTCGCTTCCGGGTACATGCTGCCCGTCGAGACCAACCCGCTCACCGGTCCCCGCGCCTTCGGGCACCCCGGGCGCGGCGGGTCGCTGGGCTTCGCCGACCCGGAGCACGGCATCGCCTTCGGGTACGTCATGAACAGCATCGTCGAGGGTGCGGAGGACGTGCGGGCGTCCGCGCTCGTCGAGGCGGTGCGGGCCGCGCTGTGACCGGGTTCGCCAGGGGGGAGCGGGCGCGGTGGGTGGAAGGTGTCCTGGCCGCACACGAGAATCCGTGCGGCCAGGACACCTTCCGCCCGCCTACCGGAACGCCGGCAGGTTGCGCCCGACCCATCCCGCGAACCCGCCCGCCGGGCGGCCCAGCACGGTCGCCACGTCCGCGCTGACCCTCGCCTCGGCCGGAAGCGGCGCGCCCAGGACGTCGAGCGTGCCCGCGACCGCCTCCTCCGGCATGAAGCGGGCCATGGCCGCGTGGGCCTCCTCGCGCGAAAGCTCCACGAACGTCACCTCCTCGCCCAGCGCCGCGGAGATGACCGCCGCCTGCTGACGGGGGCTGATCGGCTGCGGGCCGGTCAGCTCGTGGACGCGGCCCCCGGGGCCGGCCTCGCCGCCCCCGCCCTGCCCGCGGTGCGAGCGGAGCGCCTTCGCCGCCACCGCCGCGATGTCCGCCGGGTCCACGACCGGGAGGGCCACGTCGGCGAAGGGGGCGAAGACCGTGCGCTTGGTACGGATCGTGTCGGCCCACGCGAAGGCGTTGGAGGCGAAGGCGCCGGGGCGCAGGATCGTGAAGTCGAGGCCCGACGCGCGTACCGCCGCCTCGAACGCGCGCAGGCGGGCGTGCGAGGGTGCCTCCGGGCGGGTGGCGCTGACCTGCGAGGAGACCAGGACGACCCGTTCGACGCCGGCGTCCGCGGCCGCCCGGAGCAGCAGCTCGGGGTTCTCGCCGAAGGCGTTGAGTTCGCCGCCCAGGACGATGAACAGGGCGCGGGCCCCGGTCAGGGGCGCCCGCATGCTCGCCGCGTCCCCGACATGGCCCTCGGCCCACCGGAGTCCGGGGGTGGCGGACGAGGCCTGCCGGGGGTGCCGGGACACCGCCACCACCTCCTCGCCCGCCTCGGTCAGCAGGTCCACCAGCGTCCGGCCGATGTTGCCGGTGGCGCCCGTCACTGTGATCATCCGTTCCCCCTACGAGTTAGTTAGCTGACTGACTTAGTCGGCTGGCGCAGACGCTAGCACGGGTGACTCCCCGGTTGTCTATAGTCAGTTGGGTGACCAACTCAGTGGACCGGCGGGTGCGGGCGTCGCAGAAACGGCAGCGGCTGATGGCCGCGGCCGCCCGGGTCCTGCACGAGCAGGGCGTCGAGCGCACCACCCTCGCGGACATCGCGCGGGAGGCCGACGTCCCGGTCGGGAACGTCTACTACTACTTCAAGACCAAGGACGAGCTGGTCCGGGCCGCGCTCGGCGAACACACCGCGCACCTCGACGAACTCACGGCCCGGCTCGACCGGTTGCCCGACCCGCGCGACCGGCTCAGGGCACTGGTCGAGACGTGGGTCGAGCAGCGTGACGTCGCCGCCCGGTACGGCTGCCCCACCGGCACCCTGGCCGCCGAGCTCGGCAAGCGCGACGAGGGGACCCTCGACGCGGAGGCCGGCGCGGTGATCCGGCGGCTGCTGGACTGGGCGGCACGCCAGTTCCGCGAGATGCGGCTGTCCGGCCCGGACGACCCGGACGGCCTGGCCCTCACCCTCGTCGCCGGCTACCAGGGCATGTCGCTGCTGGCCCACGCACTGCGCGACCCGGGCGTCATGACCCGCGAAGGCGCCCGTCTCCTCGACTGGCTCGGCTCACTGCGGTGACGGCCGCGGCGCGGGCGGGAGCCAATGAGCCTTCCCTGAAAATCCTTTGAAACATTTCCCCCGGCCCACCGCATCAGTGAGGTGGAACGGCAGAGCGCCGGGCCGGGGGCGGGGTCAGGGACCGGGAAGCGGGGAGAGCTTGCGGATGAGTCAGAGGGCTGGGGAGGACTACACCGAGTTCGCCGCGGCGCGGGCCGGGCATCTGTACCGGTCCGCCTGTCTGCTCACCGCCGGGGACACGCACCTCGCGGAGGACCTGGTGCAGGAGGCCCTCGGGCGGATCTACGTCCGCTGGGGCCGGGTCTCCCGCGCCGAGAACCCCGCCGGGTACGCGCAGACCGTCCTCACCCGGACCTTCCTCGCCCACCGGAGGCGGTTCAGCAGCAGGGAGCGGGCCAGGGACTCGTTCCCCGAACTGGCCGACACCGGGGCCGATCCCGGCGGCGCCGACCCCTCGCTGCGGCTGACCCTCCTCGACGCGCTGGCGCGGCTGCCCGCCAAGGACCGGGCCGTCGTCGTCCTGCGGTACTGGGAGGACCGGTCGGTGCACGAGACCGCCGACGCGCTGAACATGAGCTCGGCCGCGGTCCGTACGCGGTGCGTGCGCGCCCTCGGGCGGTTGCGCGAGCTGCTGGGCGAGGACCTCGCCGAGTACGCCCGCCCCTGACATCAACCTTTGTGGAGACGGTGGTTCGTCATGCCCGTGGAGCGGCAGCACAACGACAGCGACAACGACAACAACCACGACGACGCCTTCGAGGTGCGGCTCTCCGCCGCCCTGCACGACGCCGGGGACACCTTCGACGCCGACCGGGGCGCGCTCGTCGCCGGCGGTTCGGTGCGGGGACGGCGGCTACGGCTGTGGCGGCGGACGACCGTGCTGGGGGGCACGGCCGGCGTCGCGCTCGCCGGGGTCGGCGGGGCGCTGCTGGTGCCCTGGAGCGGGGCACCGTCCGAACGGCCCCCCGCCGCCGTGAGCACCAACCCGCACCCCACGGTCTCCCCCACCGCCCGCGCCGTCACCTCGGACGAGATGATCAGCACGCTGGAGAGGCTGCTGCCCGAGGGGAAGTTCGGCAAGGCGGAGGGCCGGGGCGTCGACGCGAGCGAACCGCTCGTGGCGCCGTACGCGCAGGTCGTGTTCGACGACGGGCAGGGCCCCGGCGCCGTCAGCGTCGCCGTGAACCGGGTGCTGCCGGGCGGCTACGACGCCCGGCAGGCCGTCCGGTGCCCGGACAAGGTCTACACGCCGTACGACAGTTGCAGCACCAGCCGGCTGCCCGACGCGTCCGTCGTCACCGTCGTGAAGGGGTACGAGTACCCCGACCGGCGAGTGGACACCAAGCTCTGGACGGCGAACCTCGTCACCCCGGACGGCCATCACGTCTCCGTCAGCGAGTGGAACGCCGCCGCCGAGAAGGACGCGCCGATCAGCCGGGTCGAACCGCCGCTGTCCGCAGGCCAGTTGAAGAAGCTGGCGGCCGCGCAGGAGTGGCGCGGGGTCGTCGACGCCATCCCGGAGGATCCCCGGCAGACCCAGGAACCGCCCGCGGCGCAGGAGGACGGCGGGGCGATCCGGAAGACCCTGACCTCGCTCGTCCCCAAGGGCCTGAAGGTGGTGGCGCACGGGAGCGACGACGACGCCCAGTTCACGTACGTCGTCGTGGACGACGGCAAGGGGCGCAGTCTCGTCCAGATCAACGTGCAGCCGGACATGTCCGACGTCGCGGGGCAGCTGTTCGGGGCCGGGTCCGAGACGCTCGCCGACGGGACCAGGGTCGCCGAGCGGAAGCAGCCCGGGGAGAAGGGCGGCGCTGGGGTCGTCATGTGGACCGTCGACACCCTGCGCACCGACGGCTTCCGCGTGGTGGTCAGCGCCTTCAACTCGGGCTCCCAGCAGAGCGCCGCGACCCGCACCGCGCCGGCCCTGACCCTGAAGCAGCTGCGCGCCATCGCGCTCAGCCCCAAGTGGCGGTCGTAGATCGTGGATGCCGTCCTGACCTGCGCGGTCGTCGCCGCCGTGGTTGACGGAGGCAACCTGGCCCTCCTTCGGCCTTCTGCCGTTTCCTCATCGCGAGTTCAACCAAGTCACGGGCCCCCGGAGTTGCGCGTCCTCGCAGGTGGCGAGAGCGTGGAGGAGGAGGGGCGCGTGTGATACGGGCCGTCGTACGGGGTCGAGGACGGCTGTCCGGTACCCGGCGGATCCGCCCGCACGCACATCGGGTCATCGGTACACGGCAGATCCACCCCGCACATCGAACCTGACCGCGCATCGGTGACGCGTGTCCGCATCCTGACGAACGGCGGGTGCACGGACACCGGGCACCCGCCGGAGAGCAGGAGACAGCACAGCGCGGAAAGGCAGAAGGCCATGGCCAACGGGTCCTTGGGAGGCTTTCCCGGCAGTGAGCCGCCGGGCCGGGCCGAGAACCCCACCCAGCGAAACGCGGAATACACCGGGCGGTACGTCGTGCTGCTCGACCAGTCCGATCCCGAGCGCGGGATGAACGCCCTGCGCTCCTCCGCCGGCATCGCGTCCGTGGAACGGGTCACCGGGGCGGAGTCGGCGAGCGCGGTCGAACTGCTCTCCCGTCCCGAGACCTCGGTGCTCTTCGACGAACTCGCGGTCGCCGTCGTCGACGCGCAGCCCGACCAGCGGCATGCGCTGGTGACCGCGGCGGAGGCGGAGCCGCTGGTCATCGCCGCGGAGCCGGAGCGCATGGTGTACGCGACCGCGATCACCGCGGCCCAGCAGACACTGACCGGCTTCTTCCCGGCGTACCGCAGCGACGAGGCGGAGATACGACGGTTCACGCGGGCCGAGATCGCCGCCCAGCTCGGTCCGGCCTGGGACGAGTCCGACGTGACCTGGGGACTCCAGGCCGTCCGCGCGCACCTGTCCGGACAGACCGGGCAGGACGTGAAGATCGCCGTACTCGACACCGGAGTGGACACCACCCATCCCGACCTCGCCGGCTGCCTGGAGGAGACCGCCTCCTTCGTGCCCGGTCAGAGCGTGGAGGACGGCCACGGTCACGGCACCCACTGCATCGGTACGGTGGCCGGTCCCGCCCAGCCGCAGCAGGGACCCCGCTACGGCATCGCGGGCGGGGCACGGGTCCTCGCCGGCAAGGTGCTGAGCAACCAGGGCTCCGGCAGCGACGGTCAGATCCTGGCCGGCATGGCCTGGGCGATCGCGCACGGCGCACGGGCGATCTCGATGTCGCTCGGGGCCGCGGTGATGCCGGGAGAGCCGTTCCCGCAGACGTACGAGAACATCGCGCAGCGGGCCCTGCGGCTCGGTACGGTGATCGTCGCCGCGGCCGGCAACGAGAGCCGCCGGCCCGGTGACATCGAGCCGGTGGACCGGCCCGCCAACTGCCCGTCCATCCTCGCGGTGGGCGCGGTCGACAAGGCGCTGGCCGCCGCCTGGTTCTCGTGCGGCGCGATCAACGGCCAGGGCGGTGAGGTCGACATCGCCGCACCGGGCGTGGACGTCATCTCGGCCGCGCCGGGCGGTGGCCGCCAGACGATGTCCGGCACCAGCATGGCCACGCCCCACGTCGCCGGCGCCCTCGCCCTCTTCGGCCAGGCGCACCCGAACGCCACCGCGGCCGAGCTGAAGGACCTGCTGCTGTCGGCCGCCTACCCGCTGTCGCAGCGCCCCAGTGACATCGGCAGCGGCCTGCTGCAGGTCCCGTGACCGAGGCACAGGGTTCCGCGAAGCCGGTCGGGGTCGTCGTCTCCGTCGATCCCGACCGGTTCGCCGAGGTGGTGGCGAGGCTGCGGCACGCCGGACTCACCGTCACCGGGGAGCAGCCGCTGCTCGGCGCCCTGACGGGCACCGTCCCCGGCGGGGACCTCATCCCGGCGCTGGCGGCCCTGGACGGCGTCGAGTCCGTCGACCGGGAGGTCACCTATCGAGCCGAGGAGAGTTGATCCCGGGCGACTCAAGTCCGCTCGGCGCACCCGTCTCCGCGTTAGCCTCGGGAGATCCAGGCAGAGACAGGAGACAGGCATGGCCAGGGTTCCCAGTTCGGTGATCGCCGCGGGTGGGCTCGTCGGAGGGTACGGCGTCGCACGCTGGACCAGGAAGCGGCCGCTGGGCGGGGCCGTGCTGGCCGTCGCCGGGGCCGCGGCCGCGCAGCAGTGGCGGCAGCAGGCGGGCGGCAAGGCGGCCGGGGCACTGTCCGCCGCGTACGTCGCCGCGTTCGCCGGATCGCACCCGCTGGCCAAGAAGGTCGGCGCCTGGCCGTCCGTCTTCACAGTGGCGGGCGCGGTGGCACTGGCATCCTGGGCCGTCGCGGACAGGCGGGCGTAGCGCCCCAAAGGGGCGGGGACGTGGGGGCGGCGTAGCGCCCCAAAGGGGCGCTGGCGGCACCCCGGCCGAAGGCTGGGGGAGGAACTGCGCGACCAGCCACGACGGCGCCGCGGACGAACGACGACCTCCCAGCGGAGCGCTACGCGTCGGAGGTGCGGAAGGCCTGAGGGCGACGTAGCGCCCCAAAGGGGCGCTGGGGGCACCCCGGCCGAAGGCTGGGGGAGGAACTGCGCGACCAGCCACGACGGCGCCGCGGACGAACGACGGCCCACTGCGGCAGTCCCAGCGGAGCGCCTACGCGTCGGAGGTGCGGAAGGCCCGGCGGTAGGCCTGGGGGCTGGTGCCGACCACTCTCCTGAAGCGTTCGCGGAACGCCGTCGGGGAGCCGAAGCCCGACTGGCTCGCGATGCGTTCCACGGGGTGGGCGGTGGTCTCCAGCAGGTGCTGGGCCCTGCGCACTCGCGCCCGGTGCAGCCACTGCAGCGGGGTCGTGCCGGTCTGCTCGCGGAAGCGGCGGTTGAGGGTGCGGGTGCTCATGCCGGCCTGTGCCGCGACCTCGTCCAGGGTCAGGTCGCGGTCGCAGTGGTCCTCCAGCCAGGCCAGCAGCGGCTCCAGGGTCGCGCCGGCCGGGGCCGGTGGCTGGTCGTGGACGATGAACTGGGCCTGGCCGCCCTCCCGTTCCAGCGGCATGACCGACATCCGGGCGGCGTGCGCGGCGACCGCCGAGCCGTAATCCCTGCGGATCATGTGCAGGCACACGTCCATGGCCGCCGCCGCGCCCGCCGAGGTCAGGAACTGGCCGTTGTCGACGTACAGGACGTTCGGGTCGACGTCGACGCACGGGTGCAGCGCGGCCAGGGTGTCGGCCGCGGCCCAGTGCGTGGTGGCGCGCAGGCCGTCCAGCAGGCCGGTGGCCGCGAGGACGAACGCCCCGACGCAGACCGACGCGATCCGCGTGCCGTTCGCCGCCGCCGCGCGCAGGGCGTCGGCGACCTCGGGCGGCAGGACACCGGCGGGATCCGCGACGCCCGGCACGATGATCGTGTCCGCCTCGGCCAGCGCCTCCAGCCCGTACGGCGCCTTGATCGTGAACGCGCCGCCCGCGGCCGTCACCTCGGCCGCCGGCCCGCACACCCGCACCCGGTAGGCGTCCCGGCCGTCGGGCAGCCGGGCCCAGCCGAAGGTGTCGATCGGCACGGTGAAGTCGGACGGGATGACCTGGTCCAGGACGAGTACGGCGACGGTGTGCATGGCAGGAACGTAGCCGTTCGACGGGTTGCCGCCAATCGCGGGGGGGTTCCGGCGCGGGTGCCGGAGTTCCCTGGCGAGAATCCGTCGAAGGGTGGCAGTATCGCCGCTTCTGCGCGATCTTCCGGCCGCCTACGGTCGTCGCCGTGACCAAGTTCCTCCTCGCCGTCCATGTCCTCGCGGCGATCGTCGCGATCGGTCCCGTCACCGTCGCCGCCAGCATGTTCCCGCCGGCCGCCCGCCGCGCCCTCGAGGCACCGGACGACCTCCGGGCCGCCGAGACCGTCCAGCTGCTGCACCGGATATGCCGGGTGTACGCCGTCGTCGGCGTCGTCGTCCCCGTGTTCGGGTTCGCCACGGCGAGCACCATGCATGTGCTGGGCAGCGCCTGGCTGATCACGTCGATCGCGCTCACCGCACTCGCCGCACTCGTCCTCGCCGCGCTGGTACTGCCCCGGCAGAGCGCGCTGGTGGAGGCCGGCGCCGGTGGTGGCACGCGGCAGATGACCCGACAACTGGCCATGTTCACGGGGGTGTTCAACCTGCTGTGGGCCGCCGTGACGGTACTGATGATCGTGCGGCCGGGGTCGACGACGGGCGCCTGAGCGGCGTATTGGGCTGCTGGTTTTCTGTTATCGGGGGCCGGGCGGGCCCGTCTCCCGGGGCATGCACGTGACTCGACAGATCAGCCGCCGGAGCATGATGAAGGCCTCGGGCCTGGCAGCGGGGATCGCCGCCGTGGGCGCGGCCGCTCCCGCTGTCGCCGCCGGGGCCGGAACCGGGGCCTTCGCCCATCCCGGTCTGCTGCACACCCGTACCGACCTCGACCGGATGGCCGCCAAGGTGAAGGCGGGCGCCGCGCCCTACACGGCCGGGTTCGCCAGGCTCACCGCCAACCGGCACGCGCAGAGCGGCTGGCAGGCGCGGCCACAGGCCGTGGTCTACCGGGGGTCGGGCACCCCGGAGAACTACACGATCCTCTACAACGACATCCACGCCGCCTACCAGAACGCCCTGCGCTACCACGTGACCGGCGACAGCGCGTACGCCGACACCGCGGTCGCCGTCCTCAACGCCTGGTCCGCCACCCTCACCGCGGTCGACGGTTCCGCCGACCGGTTCCTGGCCGCCGGGCTGTACGGCTACCAGTTCGCCAACGCCGCCGAACTCGTCCGGGACCACGGGGACTTCGAGCTGGCCCGCTTCCAGGAGATGCTCGCCGGGAAGTTCGGCGCGACGAGCGACGACTTCCTCGTCCGGCACAACGGCGCCGTCGTCTCCAACTACTGGACCAACTGGGACCTGGCCAACATGGCCTGCGTCCTCGCCACCGGCATCTTCTGCGACGACCGCGCCCAGGTCGCCCGCGCGGTCGACTACTTCAAGCACGGCGCCGGACTCGGTTCGATCAGGAACGCGATTCCCGTCGTGTACGACGACGAGGGAACCGACGGCGGCGGGCTGGGCGAGTGGCTGGAGGCGGGACGCGACCAGGGGCACGCGCTGCTCGGGGTGGGCCTGATGGGCACGTTCTGCGAGATGGCGTGGAACCAGGGGATCGACCTGTACGGCTACGACGACAGCCGGTTCCTCAAGGGGGCGCAGTACGTCGCCAAGTGGAGCCTGGGCGGGCAGGTGCCGTTCACCGCGAACACCCGGCGGAAGGGGGCGATCGGGGGATGGTCGGGAAGTGAGACGGTGACGGCCGCGGCGGGCGTCGATCCGTCGATGATCCGGCCCGTCTGGGCGATGATCGCCAACCACTACACCAAGCGGCGGGGCATGTCGGCGACGTACGTCACCCGGATCGCGGCGAAGGCGGCGCCGGAGGGCGGGGGCGGGGACTACGGGCCGAACAGCGGGGGGTACGACCAACTGGGCTTCGGGACGTTGGCGTTCACGCGGGACCGGGTGAGCGAGGGGGGCGGGGATGCGGCGGGAGGTAGGACGGCTTCGCCGAGTCCGACGGCATCCGCCTCGGCGTCCACAGCCGCCTCGGCGCCCGCGCCGTCCCCCTCGGCGATGGGCAGGGGCGGCGACGACCTTGCCGCCACCGGGTCCGGGGGCGTCGTCGGGTGGGCCGCGGCCACGGGGGTCACGGCGCTGGCGGGCGGGTTGCTGCTTCTTCGGAGGCGAGGGCGCCGGGCGAGGTAGTGCCGCGGTGCGCCGTCGTTCGGCCGCGGCGCCGTCGTGGCTGATCGCGCAGTTCCTCCCCCAGCCTTCGGCCGGGGTGACCCAGCGCCCCTTCGGGGCGCCCGCTGCTTGCTCCACTCGTGGGTCCTGGCCGCCCGTTCGGCCGAACGCGGGCGGCTCAGGGCCGTCTCCCGCGGCCCCCAGCCGCCAGGATGGCCGGAGGATCACGCCATGGTGCGGGTGAACCGCGAGCGTCTGGAGACACACACCGGTGACCGTTCTCAACGAGCCCGAGCCCTCGGCCGTCCCCCATTACGACAGCGAGGTGCCGCTGCGGGGCCGGCAGCCCGGCAACGTCGTGGTGAAGTGGCTCACCACCACCGACCACAAGACGATCGGCACGCTGTACCTGGCCACGTCGTTCGCGTTCTTCCTGATCGGCGGTGTGATGGCGCTGGTGATGCGCGCCGAGCTCGCCCGGCCGGGCCTGCAGATCGTCTCGAACGAGCAGTTCAACCAGGCGTTCACGATGCACGGCACGGTGATGCTGCTGATGTTCGCGACGCCGCTGTTCGCCGGCTTCACGAACTGGATCATGCCGCTGCAGATCGGCGCGCCGGACGTCGCGTTCCCGCGGCTGAACATGTTCGCCTACTGGCTCTACCTGTTCGGCTCGACCATCG
>NZ_JAEKKT010000285.1 GCF_019510245.1 Streptomyces sp.
GGCGGTGGTGGTGGGTGTGCTCATGATGCGCGGTGTCCTTTTCTGCGGGCCTTGTCGACCACGGTCCGGTCCGGAGGCGGTAGACAAGGGGGGTAAGGGGCGGGCGCCTGCCGGTTTCGGCTAGCCTGAAGTGGAGCGCCGCACCACTTAATATCCGGAACAGCGCTCCGTTTTGTCAAGCGGTGCCGAGAGGAAGAGCGTGATGCCCAGCGAGAGCCCCACGGGAAAGGTGCCGACCCGGAGCAAGCGGACCGACGCGCTGCGCAACCAGCAGACCGTGCTCACCGCCGCCGCCGAGGTTTTCGTCACCTCCGGAGTCGACGCGCCGATTCGCGAGATCGCCGCACGGGCGGGCGTCGGGATGGCCACGATCTACCGCCACTTCCCGACCCGGGCGGACCTCGTCACCGCCGTCTACCGCCATCAGATCGAGGCGTGCGTCGAGGCCGGACCGAAGCTGCTGGCCGGTTCGGAATCCCCGTTCGACGCACTGCGTCAGTGGATCGACCTCTTCGTCGACTTTCTGGCCACCAAGCACGGACTCGCCGACGCCCTGCAGTCCGACAGCGACCGCTTCGCCACTCTGCACACCTACCTCGTCGACCGCCTGGAGCCCGTGAGCGCCCAACTCCTCGACGCCGCGGTCGAGGTGGGCGAAATCCGGCCCGGCATCCAGCCCTATGAACTGATGCGCGGCATCGGCAACCTCTGCATCGGGCGCGACGACGACCCCCGCTACGACCCCCGCCGCCTGATCGAACTGCTCCTCCAGGGGCTGCGGCAGCCTCGACCGGCCACCCTGACCACCTGAGCGCCCTATTCGGGCCGGTCGACCAGCCCGGTGTGAGGCGAGCGCCGCTGCACCGCCGCGTCCAGTTCTCGGCTGACCGGTTTCTGCACCGCCGCCTCCAGTTCCCGGCCGACCGGCTTCTGCATCGGCCGGCTCAACGCCCGGTCAATCACGGCTTCCGCGAGCGTGTGCAGTCAGACGTTCGTGTGCGGAGAGACCTCACACAGCGAGGAGCGGTCCGTGCCCGACGGCGGGCCGGACGCGCCAGACGCCACGTCGGCCGGCCTTCGAGAGGAGAACGCGCGGCCGAACCCGACCGTCGTTGTCGCCATCGACGAATGGCTGTGGCCCTTGTCGGTCACACGGTGGGATCCAGGGTGTGCACCTCAGCCGGACCTCTCGCCCGAGGCGCCGAGAAACCCGGTCACGCTGCTTGAAGCGCCGCAGGCGTCTGTGCGTACACGGCGACTAGATGATCAATTCCTGGGGATGCCTGCGGGGGCGAGGAGTGGGCGGCGGCCGAAACCGCCGCGGGACAGTCAGGCGGCGGGCTGCCGGCCCTGGTTGTCGAGGTGGCAGCGGGCGGTCAGGCGTCAGGGTCGACTTCGGGGTGCGTGAAGCGCACGGGCTTGCCCAGCGACCGGGCGTAGACGATTTCGGCTCGGGTGCTGTCTCCGATGTAGTGGCCGACTACGAGCACCTCATCAGCGAGCCGGATCTTCGCCCGGTGCAGATCGTCGAGTTGAACCTTAAGCGCCTCGGCCTCGACAGGATCGGACCAAAGTTCGTGCGGCGACTTCATGTCACAGCCTGGTTTGACGACGATCTTTCCGGCTTTGGTCTCCCGCAGATCGGCCTCGGTCATCTCGGTCATGAAGCGGGTGGAGCCGCAGATCACGACGATACGCGGGAGGCTCAACAGCTTCTTCGCATCGGCGAGCTTCGCCTCGGGAGTGAGCAGTTGCGGGTATGACACTGGTTCCTTGCCTTCTCTCTTGGGTTCGTTCTGGTCATTCGTAAGATCACGAGACCCAGGGGCACCGGGCGTGACTGGCATGGTTCTGTCGCGCGGAGACGGTTGATGGCCCTGGTGCGGCCCGCAGCCAGGTCGTAGCGGCGGTCTGTCAGAATCCGCAGGTCAACCGCGATCTCGTCACCGGCCTGCATCGGGTGCAGGTCACGGCGCGCCCTGCCACCGGTCGCGATTTTAGTACGAGCACCGAACGACCCCTCGTGTTATGGGTGTTGTGACACACCGCGCCCGAGATGTGCCGGGAGATGATGTCCCCTCTGGCGTCGCCAGTGATGTCTCCGACGGTGAGGTTCTACGACGAGCCCCAGTTCGCGGCGAGCTTCATCAGCGGCGTGAGGCCGCAGGTGCGGCACTCTCCGCCCGGTCCTCGATCGTCTGGCCCGCAGCCGACTCGGCCGCTTCCTCGACGAGCCGTCGCGCTTCGCCGTTCTGACAGAGACGTGCCCGCTCCAGCCGCATTAAGTTCGCACTGCTGTGCGCAATTTCGTAAGATCTCCGCGCGAGGCGGTACCGCAATGGCCGAGTGCTCGCCCAATAACTTCGGAGACCCCCATGCGCCGTCCTCTCGTGCTCACCGCTGCCGCCGCACTGCTGTGCGCCGGCTGCTCCACGGCCGACGCCGGGAGCCGTGACAGGCCCGCGGCCGCGTCACCGTCTTCCACATCGTCGTCCGGCGCCCGCTCCGCCGTACAAGCGGCCGTCGCGGCTCTCCGCGAGGACAGCGCCGGGTTCCGCCAGAAGATCGAACTGAAGGGTGAGGGCAAGGTGTACGGCCTCACGATCACCGGTGGCTTCGACTTCGCCGCGGACAGGGGCCACCTCGCGGTCGACTTGCCCGGCGGCGCCATCGACCAGATCGACCAGGTCTTCGCGGACGGCAAGATATACATCAGCGGCGTCCAGGGGACCGGCGAGGATGCCTGGGGGGTTGTGCCCCGGGACAAGGCGCAGGCTCACTATCTGCTGCGGGCCCCGCTCAACGACCCCGAGCACGTCCTGCAGCAGATCGCCGCAATGCGCGAGATCTCCCGACAGGGCGAGGAGAACGTCGAGGGGGTGCGCACAGTGCGCTACCGCGGCATCCTCGACCACCGGACCGTCACTCTGCGCATGGCCCCGGATGTCCGCACGAAGACGGACCAAGCCCGCGACGCCCTGGGCAGCGACCTCCCGGTCTTCGCAGACGCGTGGGTCGACGGCCGGGGGCGCCTGGTGCAGACGCGCATGAGCGTCAACCTGTCCGGTGCGCAGGTGACGCTGACCATGGCGCTGTCGGACATCGGCGAGCCGGTCCGCGTGACGGTTCCGCAGGCCGCGGACACGATCCCCGTCACCACGGTCGGCGGCATCCTGAGCGGCTGAGCCGGACAGCCCGGCCAGCGTGTCGGCAGGGAACGCTCCTACGCCGGACGCTCCGGCTGTCGATCAGTCAACTCATGACGACGCACCCGGAACAGACCAATGCACCAACCACTTCGCGGATACGGCTGAGGGAACCTCACTTCGACCTGAAACGCCTTGGGATGATCAAGCAGAAGCTCGGCTGGACCCGTCCAAGACTCCGCAGTCCCGAAGCCACCGACCGGTGGACCTGGCTGATCATCGCCGCCCATACCAAACACCGCCGCGTCCCGGCCGCCGACGCCCTGCCGGCCGGGGCGCTGTCGAGCCGACGTGTCTCCTTGCCGGCTCAGGTGGCTGCCAGGAGGATGGCGGTGTAGTGCGCGGTGAAGGCGGCGATGGTCAGAGAGTGGAAGACCTCGTGGAAGCCGAACCAGGCCGGTGAGGGGTCGGGGCGTTTGAGGGCGTAGACGATGGCTCCCGCGGTGTAGAGCAGACCGCCGGTGATGACGAGTACGACGACCGCGGTGTTGCCGGTGCGCGCGAAGTCGGGCAAGTAGAAGACGGCCACCCAGCCGAGCGCGATGTAGCACGGGGTGTACAGCCACCGGGGAGCCCCGATCCACAGGATGCGGAAGGCGATGCCGGCCAGGGCGCCCGCCCACACGGCCGCCAGGAGCACCCGCTGCTGTCCCGTGGGCAGCAGCAGTACCGCCAGCGGCGTGTAGGTGCCTGCGATGATCAGGAAGATGTTCGCGTGGTCCAGCCGCCGCAGGACCGCCTCGCCGCGCGGGCCCCAGGTTCCGCGGTGGTAGACCGCGCTGGTACCGAACAGCAGGCAGGCCGACGCTGCGTACACCGAGCAGGCCGCCACTGCTGCAGTCGAGCGCGAAACGGCGATCAGTACGATGCCGCCCACCAGCGCCAGGGGGAACACGCCCGCGTGCAGCCAGCCTCGCATCCGCGGCTTCAGCGCAGCCGCCGCGCGCTGTACCCCGTCTTCCAGTGCGCTGGTTGTCTGCCCGGTAGTCGGCCAGCGGGTTGCGTGGGCAGGCGCATCGAGCGCCGGGGTGCCCAGGGTCTTGGGCGTGGTGCCAGTGCCGGACTCTGACTTTCGTCCATGTGCCGGCGGCTGAGGTTCTTCGGCGATCATGCGCTCATGTTCTGGAATCGAGGGGGGGTTGCGGCCCGGCGTATCGCTGGGGACCACGGGTCAGGTGTCGGCCGTGTGCGGGGATGCGGTGCGGCGGTATTCGGCGTTGATGCGCTGGGCTTCTTCGAGTTGGTCTTCGAGGATGACGATGCGGCAGGCGGCCTCGATGGGGGTGCCGCGGTCGACGAGTTCGCGGGCGCGGGCGGCGATCCGCAGCTGGTAGCGGGAGTAGCGGCGGTGTCCGCCCGCGGAGCGGAGCGGGGTGATGAGGCGGGCTTCGCCGATGGCGCGGAGGAAACCCTGCGTGGTGCCGAGCATCTCGGCGGCCCGGCCCATGGTGTAGGCGGGGTAGTTGTCGTCATCGAGACGGCCATAGGAATCGTCTGCTGTCATTGCACCTCTCTGTGGAACACATGGAGGGGCCCTGGCGCTGTACGGCGCCAGGGCCCGAAGGAACTGCTACACCATCTGCCGGCCCTACTACTGCGCCGGCCTTCTGTCTCCGCATACCCGACCGAGATGCTGCCGGGGATGCTGGGATCGCGGTTGCTTGACCGGAGACCACCTCACTATCGATGTCCTGCGGTACCCAGACTTCACAAGCTGCCTGGGCGATCCTGATGGCGTTCCGCTCCTCCGTTCTTCCCTCACTGCTGGTACTGCTCTACTGCGTACTGCTTTCGGCAGCCAGCCCCGTCGCCCGTCTTGTGTCTGCTCCGGCTTGGAACCCCACTGCCGACCTCCCGGTGCGCGCGCCCGCAGCCCGACGCCTTCACCGAGGTGCTGCTCACTGATTCCACTGCGTGTACTGCTCGCGGCGGCCCCTGATCACTGCGGGCCGCCCGGTCCGGCCGTCAGTCCCGTCGCCGTCCTGCAACAACCCTGGCTTCGAAACTCCACCACCGCACCGTCCTGCGAACTGCAACTGCGGTACTGCTGCCCGGCAGTTCATGTCTGCCGGGCCCTTCCGTCTGTCTGGGCTACGAGAGAAACCATAACCACACCACTGACCAATGTCTACTCCGACGAAGATAGATTTCCATGTGTGGGGGGTGAGGCATCCCCTTGACCGGCGATGGCGGGGCAGCGCCAAAGCAGCCCTCAGGAGGCCTTCGTCGCTCAGGCCCTCGGGGCCCGGCCGGGGCACCCGAGC
>NZ_JAEKKT010000292.1 GCF_019510245.1 Streptomyces sp.
CTGGCGGTATCGCCGGGCACTGTCAACGGTGTCGCGACTGCGGGCGCCGGGACGGTGCGTCGGAGGCGCTGTGCTCGGCGTCGTGCCGGATCGGTTCGGCGTCCGGTAGCCCGAAACCGGGGTCGCGCAGCGCCTGGTTCACGGCGTCGTACCCGCACACCACGAACCGGTCCTCGGCGATGGCCGCAACCAGGCCGAGCGTTAGCAGCCGGGCATAGAGCGGGTAGGGGTCGGCGCGACCGTCGGATGTCATCAAGGCGCTGATGATGGAGGCCGCGTCGGCGGTGGACGGACCGGCCCGCCGGCCGGCGGCTCGGACCAGGTCACGGCCAGCGCGTCGCGGTGGCCGATGCGTTCCAGGCGACGGGCGATGCCGTCCTGGATGCGGGCCAGGGCTTCCTCGTCGTCGGCTTCGGCGGTCAGGACCAGTGCGTCGTCGGTGGCGTGGACGGTGCAGCGAGCCCATCCGAAGTCGATGGCGCCGTCGGTGTCGGACCAGGCGGTGGGGAGCGCCACCGGTGGCGCGGCATGCGCGTCGTGCGGGCCGGCCCGGTGCTCCAGGTGCGGGCCCAGGTGGGCGCTGTGCTTGCCGAGCTGGGACAGGTAGCGGCGGGCGCGGGTGGTCGGGATGCGGGCTCGGGACGTGGGCACGGTCGGGCTCCTTTCGTGGTGGCGGGGCTTGCTAGGCGTCGCGTCGGTTGACGAGCAGGAATCCGGCCAGAAGCGCTGCCGCGGTATAGGCGCAGAACACTGCGAAGGCGGTCCACGGAGCCAGGGCGGCGGTCTCGTGCCGGACCGCGACGTAGACCTGGGTTCCGGCTTGCATCGGGACGGCGGGGCCGACGGCGTCTTTCCAGCTGCCCGGCAGCAGGTCCAGCAGCAGCGGCGGCACGAACAGCACGCCGAACACGGTGGCGATGGCTCCGGCCGAGGAGCGCAGTACGACCCCGAGCCCGAACCCGAGCAGTCCCAGCGCCGTCAGATACAGCCCGCCGCCGGCCACGGCGCGGGCGATGCCGGGGTCGGACAGCGCGGTTCCGGACAAGGTGTTCGCGGGCAGCGCGGCGTCGAAGGCGAGGTAGGCGACGAAGGCGGACACGGTCGCGGTGACCAGCGTGACGCCGGTGAAGACCAGCGCCTTGGCGGTGAGCAGGGCTCTGCGGCGCGGCGTGGCGGCGAAGGTGGCGCGGATCATGCCGCTGCCGTATTCGCCGGTGATGGTCAGGGCTCCGAGCACGCCGTAGGCGATCTGCGACAGGTGGATCCCGGCCAGGGCCAGCTGGACCACGTCGATCTGGTCGCGGTCGTGGGCGGACAGCCGGGGCGCGATGGCCGAGGCGGCGACGACGGCGAAGCCGATGTTGGCGGTGAAGGCGATCAGTAGCGTCCAGTAGGTCGAGCGGACCGTGCGGAGTTTGATGAACTCGGCGCGTACCAGGTTGGTGAAGTCTGCGCGATGTCGTTCGGTGGCCGGCGGAGCGGGCAGAGCTGTGGCGGCGGTCATGGCAGGGTCCTCATTTCGTGCTCAGCGCCACTGAAGGCGGGGCGTCGGCGCCGGTATCGGCGGTGTATTCGGCGGCGTCGCGGGTCAGCTCCAGGTAACGCTGTTCCAGTGACATCTGCTGCACGGCGAGCTCGGCCAGGCCGTAGCCCCGCACACGGGCGATCTCGCCGATCTCATCGGCGCCCAGGCCCCTGACGCGCAGCGCGCCGTCGGCTTCCGTGACGACGGCGGCGCCGCGCTCGGTCAGGGCCGCGGCCAACTCCGGACCCGAGGCCGCGCGGACCCGGACGTGGTTCCCGCTGCCCTCGGCGATCAGGTCGGCCACCGAGGTCTCGGCGATCAGGCGGCCGCGGCCGATGACGACCAGCCGGTCGGCGGTCAGGGCCATCTCGCTCATCAGGTGGCTGGACAGGAACACCGTGCGGCCCTGCCCGGCCAGAGCCTTCAGCAGGCTCCTGATCCACGCCACGCCCTCGGGGTCCAGGCCGTTGACCGGTTCGTCGAACATCAGCACCGGCGGGTCGCCGAGCAGCGCGGCGGCGATCCCGAGCCGCTGGGCCATGCCGAGGGAGAAGCCGCCGACCGTCCGGCGCGCCGCGGAGACCAGCCCGACCTGGCGCAGCACCTCCTCGACCCGGGATGCCGGTATGCCGTTGCCGGCGGCCAGCCACCGCAGGTGGTTGCGGGCGCTGCGGCCGCCGGCCACGGCCCTGGCCTCCAGCAGCGCCCCGACCTCGCGCAGCGGCCTGCGATACCCGGTGTAGGGGCGGCCGTTGACGGTGACCGTGCCGGAGGTCGGGGCGTCCAGGCCCAGGATCATGCGCATGGTGGTGGACTTCCCGGCGCCGTTCGGGCCCAGGAAGCCGGTCACGGTGCCGGCCGGGACGGTGAACGACAGATCGTCCACGGCGGTGGTGGCCCCGTAGCGCTTGGTCAGCGCGCGCGCCTCGATCATCAGTGGCTCTCCCCGCCGACCACACCGGTCAGGTGGAGCACCGCGAACAGGACGGCCAACGCCACGACGGCGCCGATGATCAGCACTTTGCGGCGGCGGGAGGTCGGCGCGATCACCGGATCGCCGATCGCCGGGCCGGTGTCGGAATGGGAGGGCAGTTCGGGCATGGCGGGCGTCCTCATGGTGTCGGAGGGGTTCTGACGCCTTCAGTTTTTCGATACAAGGTGTCTCTGTCAACTCATACTGTCTTCGATAAGATCAGAGCGTCTATGATGAGGCTCGTGCCGAAGATCTGGAGCCAGACCATCGCCGCCCACCGCGACGCCGTGCGCGAAGCGACGCTGGACGCCACGGCCGCGCTCATCGCCGAGCACGGTTTGACCGGCGTATCCATGTCGCAGATCGCCAAGGAGAGCGGGATCGGCCGGGCCACGCTGTACAAGTACTTCCCGGACCTGGAATCGATCCTGGTGGCCTGGCACGAGCGGCAGATCGGCGCGCACCTGCACCAGTTGGCCCAGGTCGGTGCGGCGGCCCGGCCGGACGCACGGCTGCGGGAGGTGTTGCGGGCCTACGCCGGGCTGTCGCGGCGGCAGAGCCACGGTACGGACCTGGCGAGCCTGCTGCACCGCAGCGAGCACATCGCCCAGGCGTACTCGCACCTCAACGATTTCCTGACCGACCTGATCGCCGAGGCGGCCGGGCGCGGCGAGGTACGGGACGACGTGCCGCCGGGGGAGCTGGCCGCCTACTGCCTGCACGCGCTCACCGCGGCCGCCGGGCTGCCGTCGCAGGCGGCGATCGACCGGCTCATCGACGTCACCTTGACCGGCATCCGCCCCTTCGCGCACATACCCCCCGGCGTATGACAAGAGCCGGGTCGGGTGCCCTGACCTCACCAAGGGCCCGGCTCGGCCGGGGCCAATGGCCCTGCCCGTGACGGTTCGCGACCTGCTGAGATGGCAGTGAACGGATCAGATCCGGCAGAGAGCGGTGGTCGCGGTGAGTGTGGCGCGTGTGGTGGTCATAGGCGGGAACTTCGGCGGACTGGCCGCGGCCCTGGAACTGAGGCACGAGCTCGGGGACGACGTCGCGGTGACGGTGGTGTCGGCCTCCGACCGGTTCCTGTTCAATCCCTCCCTGATCTGGCTGCCGTTCGGAAAGCGGAAGGCGGCGGACATCACCTTCCCGCTGGAGCCGACCTTCGACGCCCACGGCGTGGAGTTCGTGCATGCCGAGGCGACGGCGATCGACCCGGTCGCGCGCACGGTGACGATCGTCGGCGGTACGCAACTCGCCTACGACTACCTGATCGTGGCCACCGGCTACCGCAACGACTTCGACGTGGTGCCCGGTCTCGGGCCGGACGGCTTCGCGCAGTCCATCACCACGCTGCCGGACGCCGAGCGCGCCGGCGCCGCCTGGCGGGACTTCCTCGACGACCCCGGCCCGGTGGTGATCGGGGCGACGCAGGGCGCGAGCTGCTTCGGCGCGGCGTACGAGTTCCTGTTCAACATGGCCCACCAGCTGCGCAAGGCCAAGCTGGACAAGCTCACCTCGCTGACGTTCCTGACCGCTGAGCCGTTCGTCGGGCACTTCGGCATCGGCGGGCTGCCGGGTGGTGAGAAGCTTCTGAAGATGTTCTTGAAGAAGGAGGGCATCGTCGCGCAGACCGGTGTCGCCTTCGACGAGGTCGGAGGCGACTACGTGAAGCTGACCGACGGCTCCAAGGTCACTTTCGCCTACGCGATGGTCGTCCCGCCGTTCGTCGGTCAAGACGTGGTGCGCGCGGTCCCGGGCCTGGCCGACGACAAGGGCTACATCCCGGTCGAGGACACGTACCAGTCCAAGGCCTACCCGGAGATCTACGCCGCGGGGATCGCCGCGCAGGTTCCGGTGCCCTGGCAGACCTCGGTGCCGATCGGGATCCCGAAGACCGGCTTCCCGACCGAGTCGATGGCGAAGATCGCGGCGCGCAATGTGGCCGCGGCGATCAAGGGGGAGCCGCCGGTGGCACACAAGGAGTTCGGCGAGATGGCCGCGGTGTGCATGATGGACGCCGGCAACAACGGCGTGCTGATCCTGGCCGACCACATGCTGCCGCCGCGCAAGGCCGCGGTGATGATCCCGGGTCCGCAGACGCATGCCATGAAGGTGGCGTTCGAGAAGTACTACCTGTGGAAGAGCCGCCACGGGTATGTGCGACTGCCGTGATGGCCGCCGCCTGACCTTCCCAGGGCGGCCGTGGCCGCCCTGGTTTGGTTATTTCGCGAGCGCGTCGCCGCCGAGCGAGTCCAATGCGGCGGTCAGGCGCGTCGCGGCTTCGTCGGCGACGGGTGCCAGCTCCGGACGGCCGGTGAGCCCGACCATGATCTGCGGGTCGAGGGCTTCGACGATCGTGGTGTCGTCGTCGGCGCGCACGACGACGTTGCACGGCAGCAGCAGCCCGATCCGCCGGTCGACACCCAGGGCCCGGTGGGCCAGGGGCGGATTGCAGGCGCCGAGGATCAGGTACGACTCCATGTCCTCGCCGAGCTTCTCCTTAAGCGTCGCCTGGACGTCGATCTCGGTCAGCACCCCGAAGCCCTGGTCTTTCAGTGCGTCGCGTACGCGCGCGACGGCGTCGTCGAATCCGGTGTGCAGCCGGATCCCGGTACCGTATTCCATCGTTCCCACCATCCTCTCCGACTCGGAGTCTATACCCCGTGGGGTATTTGGAAGAGCGGCGACGCGCCAGCGTCGTACCAGAGGGCGCGATCTGGAGAGCCTGCTCCGCGAGCCGGCCGCGTGACGGCCCCACGAGATGCGGTTGGTTGACCGACGGGTCGCGGACCGGCTGGTTTTCCCCTGCGCCACCCGTAGACGGCTCGACTTGCACCCGAGGCGCGACGTGAGACTCTTAATTTTCAGAACCGCAGAAAGCTTCAATGCCCCGCGCCGTCAATGGGATGAATTCCGAGTGAGTGCGCTTTCGCCTCACCTATGTCATCGCCAC
>NZ_JAEKKT010000293.1 GCF_019510245.1 Streptomyces sp.
CACGCCGCGCTCCATCACCACCGCGACCACCGACTCCGGACCCACACCCCGCCCCACAAGCAACCGCGCCAACCGGTTCGCCCGCGCATCCAACTCCCCGAACGACACCTCGACACCCTCGAACACCACCGCCACCGCACCCGGCGTCCGCGCCACCTGCCCGGCGAACAACCCCGGCAACGTCGCATCCACCAGCGGCCGAGCAGTGTCGTTCCACTCCTCCACCACCAGTCGGCGCTCAGCCGCATCCAGTACGTCCAGCGCCGCGAACCGCGCCTGCGGGTCCTCCTCCAACGCGGTCACGAGCTGGAGGAGGCTGGTGTGCAGCATCGTGCCCACCTGCTCCGCATCGGCCGGCGCCACCGCGTCGATGGTCAGGCTGAACCCGTTCCCGTCATCATCGACATTCGCGACCAGGGGGTAGTTGGTGCGCCCTTCGGCGGCAAGGATCCGCACGTCCTCCAACCCGGTGCCCAGACCCGTGCCGAGCTCGGTCGCGCCGCCGCGGCCGTTGCGGTAGTTGAAGAGGGCGGTGAACAGCGGGCTGCCGCCCGCCACACGGCTCGCCTGCTGCGCGAGCACCAACGGCGCGTGCTCGTGCACCAGCAGCTCGGCCAACTGCTGCCGCATCCCGGCCAGCGCCTCCCCCACGGCGGAGGTGCCGACCCGTACCCGCACCGGGAGCGTGTTGAGGCACGGGCCCTGGAGCCGGTCGGCACCCGCCCCGGCGTTCATCCGGCCGAACAGCACCGTGCCGAACACCACGTCCTCACGACCGCTCACCGCGGCCAGCACCCGCGCCCACGCCAGGTGGAACACCGTCGCCGGACTCACGGCCATCCGGCGCGCGATCGCCCGCAGTCGAAGCGTGAGCTCAGCCTCCACCGAGGAACGCGCCGATGCCGCGGTCGTGCCGTCTCCGTGCACGTCCAGCAGGCCGAACGGGGCGGTGGTCTCGGTGACGTCGCCCAGCAGCCCGGCGAAGTACCGCTCATGCTCCTCGCGCGGCACACCGAGGCGGGCCTGGACGACGAAGTCGCGGAACGGCAGCCCCTTGGACAGCGACTCGCCCCGCCCTGTCAAGAAGGCACGCACCTCCCCCAGCAGCGCGTCCGTCGTCGTGTCATCGCGCACCAGGTGGTGGACGCGCAGCAGGGCCAGCCAGCCCTCGCCATCCGGTGCGGCGGCGATGTGCACGTCCATCAGCGGGGCACGGTCCAGCTCCATCCAGGCGCCGCCGATGGACAGCAACTGCTCCGCCGCGTCCGCACCCTGCGGGTCCAGCACGACTTCCCGGACCGGCAGTTCGGCGTGTCGGGCGACGACCTGGACCGGCTCGCGCAGACCCTCCCACACGATCGCCGTGCGGTACACGTCGTGCCGCTCGATCACCCGCTGCAGCGCCTTCAGGAACGAGTCGAGCCGCATACGGGAGTCGAACCCGAGCACCGTCGGCCCGGCGTACACATCCCGCTCACCCTCACGCCCGGCCTTCATCAAGTGGTGGAAGAGGATGCCCTCCTGGAGCGGAGCCAGCGGGTAGACATCTGCGACGTTCGCAGCACCACCGGGCACCTTCGCCACGATCAACTCGAGCTCGGCATCGGTCAGCTCCACCAGCGGCAGCATCTCCGGGGTGATCTGCGTGGCGTCCTCGGGGATGAGGTTCGTCGGCACCACCACCTGCTCCGAACCCGCCTCGACCGCCAAGCCCGCCGGGGTCGACGTCTGGAACAACGCCTTCACCGACACCGAGACCCCACGCACCCGCAACGTCTCCACCAACGACACCGCCAACAGCGAATGCCCACCCAACGCGAAGAAATCGTCATCGACGCCGACGCTCTCCAACCCAAGGACCTCGGCGAACGCCTCGCACAGGATCTCCTCCTGCACCGATGCCGGCCCACGACTCGACACCCCACCCGCCGCCGCGAAGTCCGGGGCGGGCAGCGCCTTGCGGTCCAACTTCCCGTTGCCCGTCAGCGGCAGGCCGTCCAACACCACCACCGCGGAGGGCACCATGTGCTCCGGCAACCGGGCGGCGGCAAAAGTCCGCACCCCGTCCGCGAGCGTGTCCTCCACATCATCCGGGTCGTCCGCGACCACGTAGGCGACCAGGCGCTTGTCCCCCGGGGTGTCCTCGCGGGCGACCACGGCCGCCTGGGCAACCAGCGGGTGAGCCGTCAGGGCACTGACCACCTCACCCGGCTCGATCCGGAAACCGCGGATCTTCACCTGCTCATCCGCACGGCCCAGGAACACGATCTCGCCATCACCCGACCACTTCGCACGGTCACCCGTGCGGTACATCCGGGCACCCTGCTCGAACGGGCACGCCACGAACCGCTCCGCAGTCAGACCAGGACGGCGCACATAACCGCGCGCCAGCTGCGCACCCGCCACATACAACTCACCCTCCACACCCGGCGCCACCGGGTTGAGGCGCTCATCCAGCACGTAGAAGCGGGTGTTGGCCACCGGCGCACCCACCGGCACCGCCTCACCCGACGTCAGGCGGGTGGTCGCCACACCGATCGTGGTCTCCGTCGGACCGTAGTGGTTGAACACCTGCCGCTCACCGGCCGCGGCCAGCAGTTCATCGACCCACCCGGGCGAGGCGGCCTCACCACCCAGCACCACCGACCGGCCCGGCAGCACCCGCTCCAAACCACCCACCGCACCCAGCGCCGCCAGATGTGAGGGCACCACCTTCACAAAGTCGATCCCGTGCTCGGCCAGGTAGTCGCCCACCAGACGCGGATCGGTGACCGCCTCCTCGTCCAGGACGTGCAGCTCACCACCCGACAGCAGGCTCGCGAACAGCACCGTGTTGCCGAGGTCGGTGGCCTGCGCCTGCAACAGCGCATACCGACCGCCCTCACCCTCGAAGCCGACCCGGGCCGGCACCGAGGAGACGTAGTTCGCCAGACCTCCATGGGTGACGGCCACGCCCTTCGGACGACCCGTCGAGCCGGAGGTGTAGATCACATACGCCGGCGACCGCGGATCCACCACCACGCCAGGCGAGGTGGTCGGTGCCGCCGCCAACTGCATCGCCGTCAACGTGCCATCCACCGCCAACAGACGCACACCCACCGACGGCAGGTCCTCCAGCACCTCATCGGTGGTCAACACCAACTGCGCCCGCGAATCCTTCACCGTGAACGCGACCCGCTCCGCCGGCTGGGACACGTCCACCGGCAGATACCCGGCCCCCGCCTTCCAGACCGCCAGGATCCCGCTGATCATCTCCACACCACGCGGCAGCGCCAACCCCACCACCGACTCCGGACCAACACCCTGGCTGATCAGATAGTGGGCGAGGCGGTTCGCCCGCGCATCCAACTCCGCATACGACACCGACACACCACCGGACACCACGGCCACGGCCTCCGGCGTCCGCGCCACCTGCGCCTCGAACACCTGCGGAACCATCAACCCGGATCCGGCCGCAGCGGTGTCGTTCCACTCCGACAGCACCCGGGCACGCTCATCCGCACCCAGCACATCCACCGCGTCGACCCGGGCCTGCGGGTCATCGGCCATCGCCGTCAGCACCCGCACCAGAGAGCCCGCGACCCGACCCGCGACCCCCTCATCGAACAGATCCGCCGCCGCCGTCAGCATGCCCCGGATCCCCGCCGGCGCACCCTGCGCACCGAACACCTCACCCACGATCACATCAAGGTCGAACTTCGCCATCGCCCGGCCCAACAACAACGGTTCAGCCCCCAGGCCAGGCAGGTCAAGCGCACCGCCATCCGCCATCAAGCCGGTGTTCTGAAGGGTCAGGACGACCTGGAACAGCGGGTGCCGCGCCAGCGAACGCGCCGGCGCCAACTCCTCCACCAGCTTCTCGAACGGCACATCCTGGTTCTCCAGCGCGCTCAACCCCGCCTCGCGCACCCGCCCGAGAACCTCCTCGAACGTCGGGTCCCCCGACAGATCCGTCCGCACGACAACCGTGTTGACGAAGCACCCGACCAGATCGTTCAACGCCTCATCCGTACGCCCGGCGATCGCCGACCCGATCGGGATGTCGGCCCCCGCACCCAGCCGACTGAGCGTCACCGCAACAGCCGCCTGCAGCACCATGAACATGGTCACCCCACGCTCACGCGCCAACTTCACCAAACGCGCGTGCAGTTCGGACGGAACATCCAACTCCACGGTGTGGGCACGGTGCGACGCAACCGCCGGACGCGGCCGGTCGAACGGCAGCGGCAGCTCCTCCGGGGCCCCCGCCAACGCCTCACGCCAGTACTCCACCTGACGCGACAAAACACTTGACGAATCCCGCTCGTCGCCCAGCAACTCCCGCTGCCACAAAGCGAAATCCGCATACTGCACCGGCAGCGACTCCCACACGGGAGCCACGCCACCCAACCGTGCCGCATACGCCGCCGACAGATCCCGCACCAGCGGAGCAGTCGACCAGCCATCCATGGCGATGTGGTGCGACAGCACCACCAGCACATGCTCAACCGAACTCACCGCGAACAGCGTCGCCCGCAACGGAATCTCGGACGAGAAGTCGAACGCATACCGGCCCGCCGCAGCCAGTGCGTCCTCCAGCCCCTCCGACGCCACCTCGACCGCCGAGAGCTCGAACCCGCACTCCTCCACACCCAGAACCCGCTGGTACGGCTCACCATCGACTGCCGGGAACACCGTCCGCAGCACCTCGTGCCGCCCGATGACATCCCGCAGGGCCCCCGCGAGGGCCTCCCGGTTCACCTCCCCGGACAAGCGCAGAGCCATCGGAGTGTTGTAGGTCGCGCTCGCACCCTCCAACTCACCGAGGAACCACAAACGGCGCTGCGCGAACGACAACCGCACCCGCTCCGGACGCTCCATCGCACGCAGCGCCAACCGGCTCTCACGGGCCTGCCAAAGCCGTCCCGCCAGACTCGCCGGCGTCGGCGCCTCGAACAGCTCACGGACCGCCAACTCCACACCCAGCACCGAACGGATCCGACTCACCAGCCGCATCGCCAGCAACGAGTGTCCACCCAGCGCGAAGAAGTCGTCATCCACCCCCACCGCCGACAGACCCAGAATCTGCGCAAACGCCTGGCACAACAACTCCTCCTGCGCCGTCGCCGGCGCCCGACCCGCACCCGCCGCATACTCCGGCGCCGGCAGCGCCTTGCGGTCCACCTTGCCGTTGACCGTCACCGGCAACGCGTCCAGCAGCACGACCGCCGACGGAACCATGTAGGACGGCAACCGCTCACCCGCGAACTCCCGCAGGCTCGGTAGGAGTTCATCAGCGCCGGCATCGACGTCGACCGGAACCGCGTACGCCACCAGTCGCTTGTCACCCGGCACGTCCTCACGGACCGTCACCACGGTCTGCTCCAGGCCCGGGTGTGCGGCCAGGACGGCCTGGATCTCACCAGGCTCGATCCGGAAGCCGCGGATCTTCACCTGCTCG
>NZ_JAEKKT010000535.1 GCF_019510245.1 Streptomyces sp.
AGCCTGCGCAGCTCCTGGCCCAGCCGGCGCCGCCTGACGGTGGGATTGACATTGGACGCCACGGGACGTGCACCTCCGGCTGCGTGCCTCGTTCTTGACTTTGCGTATCTGCTGTTGAGCAGACTGCCACCAAGGTGCTTATTACCGCTGGGAAACGGTGTATATGCGCTGCGTACCCGTCGGCTGGGGCGCCGGCCCGACCGGGCCCGGACATGCGGCCGCGCGGGGCGGCGGAACCCGGCGACGCCCGATGTTCGGACGTACGGTTCCGTCGCCCCGCGCGGACCAGCGGCTCCCGGACCGGTCTTTGGGGACTGACGGTGCGGCGGCTGAGTGGTGCGAGTCGTGCGGGTCGTGCTCTCGGCGGTGCGTGCCGTGGAACTGCGGCTCAGTGAGCCACGGCGCGCGCCATCGGTCCTCGGCGCGGTTGCATCGGAACGCCGCGAGCGGGTTCCGGTGCGGGCCTGGCTCCCGGGGCGGCCTGGCGGCCGGCGGGTGCCGGGTTACGACGTGGCTGTGCGGCCACGCCGTTCTGGACGTCCATCACGGCGTGCGCGACGAGACCGCCCATCGGGTCGTGCCTGATGAGGTCCCGCAGCCGGGACCTCGAGGACCGTCCCTCGTTGCCCGGATACAGGTGCTTGCCGAGGCCGACCGCGTGTGCCAGGGCGGCGAGCGCCGCGGTCCGCGGGTCCGGCGGTACGCCGGTGCGGATCGCCGAGTCCAGTCGGGACTTGATCTCCCGGCTGATCTCGTTGTCCGTCGCCTGGTAGCGAGTCGTCGGCAGCACTCCGCACATCTGACCCGCCACGGCATGCACCATGCCGCACCGCTCCAGATGCGAGAGGTATGTCTGGCGGAGCCCCAGTCGCGGCCCGCCGATCCAGTTCACTGCCCGCACGGGAGCGCCACGCCTTCGCAGCAACTCCAACGCGCAGTCCAAAGTCGGATCTCCAGTCGGCCGTGGGGCTACCACGGCGATACGATCCCCGTCTGGGGCTATCCGTCCGGCCAGCGCCAGCTCCACTAGCTGTGCTCCGGCCAGACCGAGGTCGAGCGACTGCGGCTGTGCGGTGGTACCCGTGGTCGGGTCCAACGCCAGCAGCAGAAGCTCTTCCGGAAGTGTTCTGCGGCTCCTGCCCATCCATGCCTCCCCGCGTGGATGAAAGACAGGGTGACCCCTCTCACATTGGTCTGTCGAGGGTGCGTGACCTGTTTGTAGTGGAACCGGTAGGTATGTCGTTCTCGTCTACCGCTTGGGACAGGGCCACACACAGGACACTGGTACATGGTTCGGACAGCGTGGTGTGGCGGCTGCCCGGAGGAGGCATCGGTGGCGGGCGAGTCCCCCGACAGGTCGAAGCAGCGCGAGTCGTCGGCAGAACCGACGTCGGGGAGCGCGAGTCCGGTTCCCGATCCCCGGCTCGCGGTGGCACGGGAGTCCATCTCACTGGGCGGCGTCGACACGGCCACGAGGGTCTTCTCGGTACGTGACCTCCCGACGACCCCCGAGAAGCCCGCCGAGAGCCCCACAGAGGCCCCAACGGACGGATCCGACACGGAGACCCCCTCGACCGCGGAGAAGCGCCCTGAGGACGCCGACGGGGCGGAGGGCCTGGAGGACGCCGACGGGTCGGAGGGCCCGGAGGACGCCCACGAGGCGGACGGGCCGGAGGACGCCGCCAGGGCGGAGGACCCTGAGGACGCCAGCGGGGCGGAGGGCCCGGACGCGACGAAGGGCCCGGCCGCTTCGGCCACAACTGTGAGCGCCGGCGACTCCGACGTTACGGAAGGCCCGGACGATTCCGGCACGGCCGAGAGCTCCGGCGACGTCGGCATGGCGGGAAACCTGGACGACGCGGACACGACCGACGACCCGGACGACTCCGGCACGGCGAAAGCCCCGGACGCCCCGGACACGACCGACGACGCGGACCATTCCGGCACGGCCGAGAGCTCCGG
>NZ_JAEKKT010000294.1 GCF_019510245.1 Streptomyces sp.
CGGCGTCCAAGGCGCTCAACGGCGCCGGACGCATGCGGCCCGAGACCCGGCAACGAGTGCTGGACGCGGTCGCGCAACTCGGATTCAGTCCCAACCAGCACGCCCAGAGCCTGCACAGCGGCCGCAGCTGGACGGTCGGCCTCATGACCACGGACGGCATCGGCCGCTTCAGTACCCCGGTGCTGCTGGGCGCCGAGGACGCGCTCGGGGCGGGAAAGATCTCCGTGCTGCTGTGCGACACCCGGGGCGACGCCATCCGGGAGCAGCACCATCTGCAGAACCTCATGGACCGCCGGGTGGACGGAATCATCGTCACCGGCCGTCGCACCGACCCCCGGCCGCCGCTGACCGGCGTGGGGGGCATCCCGGTCGTCTACGCCCTGTCCCCCTCCACCGACCCGACCGACACCTCCGTCGTCACCGACGACCGCGGCGGCGCACGCCTGGCGGTCGAGCATCTCGTGGCCGGCGGACGTACCCGGATCGCTCACGTCACCGGCCCGCAGCACCACGCCGCCGCCCGCGAACGGGCCCGGCACACGGTGGAACAGCTGCAGGCCGCCGCGCTGGAACCGTCCACCGGGCGAATCCATCACGGCGAGTGGAGCGAGGCATGGGGCCGCCGGGCCACCGAGGCGGTGCTGCGCACAGCGCCGGACACGGATGCCTTCTTCTGCGGCAACGACCAGATCGCACGGGGCGTGACGGACGCCCTGCGTGAACGCGGGGTGGCGGTACCGGGCGACATGGCCGTCGTCGGCTACGACAACTGGGACACCATGGCCCTGGCCAGTCGCCCCCCTCTGACCACCATCGACATGAACCTCGCCGAGATCGGCCGTATCGCGGCCCTGGAACTGTTGCGGGCCATCGACACGGAGCCCCGGCCGGGCGCGCACACCGTGCCGTGCCGGCTGGTCGTGCGCGAATCCAGCTGAATGCGGACGCGGGCCCGTGCGGATCTCCGGTAGCGAGTGGGCCGGTCCGGCACCTGCCCGCCGTCCCGCCGCGGGCACCGCGTACCTCAGCGGTGCCGACGGGGCGACGGCATGCAGGCGGGAGCCATCGAGGGGTGCCGCAGGAGACATCCCCGGTGTGACAGGTGGCGGACGAGCACCCGCCGGAGCGCAGAGCGAGACGCGCGTGGGTGACCATCGCGATCGTCATGGGTGGGTCGGCCGCGGCGGCCACGGTCATGGCGGGGACGATTCTGCGCGGGCGGGGAAGCGGTGTGCGGGACGTGGGCGTCCACCTCAACGCCGGCGACCGCGCCCTCGACGCCGTACCCGCCGGCGAACACCGCAGTTGATCGTGCAGTTCCCCACCGCGACCACCAGCCGGGCTCGGCCATGTTCCGCATGACGAGTCCGGTCACCGCGCCACGTCCGTATGCCGGGGCGGGGCCACCAGCTGTGCGCGGTACGTGTCGGCGCGGGTTCGGCCATCTTCCCGGTACTTGACCTCTGGCGCCCCTCGCCACGGGGGGAAGACGGCCACCGCTCAAGAGACCGTCGCTACGACGACGGTTTTCCCTCGGCCTGGGCCGCTTGCAGGTCAGCGAGCAGCTCGGCCTGACCGGCCAGCACACCCGACAGGATCGTGCGCGCCACCCGCAGCAGCTCCGCCACGTATGGGCTGGTCAGTGAGTAGTAGACCGTCGAGCCCACCTTGCGGGTCACGACCAGGTTCGCCCGGCGCAGCACGGCCAGTTGCTGCGAGAGGTGCGCCGGCTCGATCCCCACCTCGGGCAGCATCTCGGCGACCGCGTGCTCGCGCTCGCTCAGCAGCTCCAGGACGCGGATACGGGCCGGGTGGCCGAGGGTTTTGAAGAACTCGGCCTTCAGCTGGTACAGCGGCGTACTCACCGTGCCGTCCCCTCCGCCGTAAGGCAACACGGCCCCAGCGGCCGGGCCTTGGCGCATCGCATCCACCCACTCGTCAAGAACATGCGGCCCATCCTCGCGTCTGGCGCCGGGCAGGCCGAATCCAGCAGTGACGGTCTCAGTAATTGCTAATATTAGCAATTACTGAGACGAGGGAGCCGCCTTCTGGCGTTGCCCCGGCGAGAGGGGTGCAATGGGTGGCTGGGACGTCCAGTCCGGGAGCGGAGTGCGCTTCGAATGGGGGCCCGCGGGCGCGAGCCGGCTCGCGAGCGAGGCTGTCTGTCTTGTCGCCGTCGACGTGCTGTCGTTCACCACAGCGGTGAGCGTCGCCGTCGACCGGGGCATCCGCGTCCTTCCCTTCCGGTGGCCGGGCGGCCCCGTGTCCGGCGCGGAACGGACCGGCGCCGAGCAGGCCGCCGCCGCGTATGCGCGCCGGTCGGGTGCCCGGCTGGCCTCCCACCGCCACACCGTCACATCGGAAACGCCCTGGTCGCTGTCGCCCGCCCACCTGCGCGCCGCCCCGTTCGTGGCCAGCCTGGTGCTGCCGTCACCGAACGGCGCCGCGATCGCAGCCGCCGCGCCGCCCGGCGTGCGGGTGGTCGCCGCCTGCCTGCGCAACACCACCGCGGTCGGCACCTGGCTCACCTCCCACGGCTACGGCACCCCCGAACGTCCTGTCATCGTGATCGCCGCCGGTGAGGCGTGGCCGGACGGCAGCCTACGGCCCGCGATCGAGGACCTGCTCGGCGCCGGAGCCCTCATCAGCGACTTGTGCTCCCGGGGCGCGGGCCCGCTCTCCCCAGAGGCCGCCGCCACGAAGGCGAGCTACGAAGGCACCGCCGACCTCGCCCACACGGTTGCCACCAGTGCCTCCGGCCGTCAGCTGGCCGCGATGGGTTTCGTCGAGGACGTGGCGATCGCCACCGAAGTGGACGCGTCCGCCCTCGTCCCGGTACGCCACGACGACGGTTCCTTCGTCTCGGGTTGAGAGCCGGAGCGGTCAGCCGGCCGGCTCATCACCGTCCGGCCACCCCGTGGTGCGCCATTCGTGACGCCCCTCCACCTGGTCCCCGCATGCTGAGCGGTGTGCGGCACGCGCGGCAGCCAGGTCGGCATGGATCGGGATGGGCGGGCACTCGGCGGCGGGGACGAGCGATCCGTCAGCGGGAATGGCGGCCAGCTCCAGAGACCGGCCCGCCTGGGCGAGGCGACGGGCGGCCTCGGTGATCGCCAGCTGCCCTCCGGCCGACCAGCTGCGCAGCTCGGTGAGGTCGACGACAACCGGGCCGGCGCCACGGGCCAACGCCCAGCCGATGGCGCCGGTAAAGCGGCGCACGGCGTCGGGGCCAAGGTAGCCGGCGACGGAGAGGATACCGAGGTCACCCTCGGCGGTGTAGCGCCAGTCGATGGTCATAGTGGTGAACTTCCTTGCGGTTCAGCCCAGTTGGACTCAGAGAGGGAGAGTGATCCAGATGCTCTTGCCGCCGCCGTCGGCATCCGCGCGGACGACGGCCGTACCCGCCAGCCCGAGAACCAGCTCCATTACGGTGCCCAGTCCCCCGACTTCAGAGTCTGTGACGGCCTCGTACAGGACGGGCTGGTAGGGGTGGCGGTCGTGGACGGCGAAGGCGAGGCAGTCCGGGCCCGCCGCGTAGATCACCGTGAGCTGCGGGGAGACGACGGCGGCGTGCCGCACGCTGTTGGTGACCAGCTCGCTGACTATCAGCAGGGCCGGGTCCACGGTGGGGTGGCGCAGGCCGATCCCCCATTCCACCAGTGCTTGTTGGGCGGTCTTCCGTGCTATGCGGACGGCTGACGGCTCGGCGGGCAGGGTGAGTACATGCCGGTGGGGCAGGGCTTCGAGGCGCGTGGACATCAGCCCTCCGTGGGCCGCGCGCAGCGGAAGCCGGTCGCACTCTGCGGGCGGATGCGCACGACTGGGTCGTGTGGACCGTGCACCCGGCCGGGCGGGGTGCACCGGTAGTGGGCGGCCTCGCCCAGGTCGGTGAATACGTCGGCGGGGCCGACCGCGGTCACCGTCCAGCGGTTGTCGGCGGCGGACAAGGACAGCGGCTCAGGCGGGGTCGGGGTCAGGGTGCGGACGATCCGGCGGACGAACTCCCCCACGTGCCGGACGGGAGGCGCAACGGCCATCCCCCGCTGTACGTGCCCAGGCCGCACCGGAGTGCTGCCATCCAGCAGCCGCACGGCCTCCGCGCCGGAGACCTCGGTCAGAGGCAGTACGGCGGAACGGGTCCTCATCGGACGGCTTCCTCGCTGGTGGCGGTGGTCCGCTGGGCCGGGCCGCCCGACAGGACGCCGGCCTTCTCCAGGTGATCGCGAGCGCCCCGGATCGCCTCAGGTGTGGAGGCGTACTCCCGCCCCTCGTGGCGCAGCAGGTCCAGTGCCCCGACGGAGTCGAGGACCTGAATCTGGCTGGGGCGTATCCCGGAGGCGAGGACGAGGATGCCGCGCCGCTGCAACTTCTCGACCGCGTCCTTCAGGACGAGGGCCCCGGTGGCGTCCATCGTGGAGATGCGCGACATGCGCAGGATGACGACGCGGACGTCGGCCACCTCGGTCAGCTCCAGCAGGAAACGGTGCGCGGCGGCGAAGAACAGCGGACCGTCGATGCGGTACGCCACTATGTGCTCGGCCAGCAGCGCGTGTTCCTCCGCGCTGTGGTCGCCGCGGTCCAGCGGTACCTGGTCGAGACGAGCCTGTTTGGCCACGGCACGCAAAGCCAGGGCGCCCGCCACCACCAGGCCGATGATCACGGCGTACACGAGGTCGAGTGCGAGCGTGGCGACGCAGGTGAGGACGAGGATCAGCGCGTCGGAGCGGGTGGCCCTGGCCATGGCCCGGAGCGAGCCGACCTCCACCATCCGGATCGCCGTGGCCAGCAGGACGCCCGACAGGGCGGCCAGTGGAATCTTCGAGACGAGAGGCGCCGCCGCGAAGACGATCACGGCCAGGACCGCGGCATGCGTCAGGGCTGCCAACCGGGAGCTCGCGCCGGTGCGGACGTTGACCGCGGTGCGGGCGATCGCTCCGGTCGCCGGGACACCGCCGAACAGCGGGGCGGCGATGTTGGCCAGACCCTGCCCGAACAGCTCCCTGTCCGGGTCGTGCCGCTGGCCCACGGTCATGCCGTCGGCGACCGAAGCCGACAGCAGCGACTCCAGTGCGGCCAGGGCGGCGACGGCCACGGCCGGCGCGAGCAGCGTCCCGAGCGAGCCGAGTTCCAGGAAGGACAACGACGGTACGGGCAGCCCGGAGGGCAGGTCACCGATCGGCTTCGCCTCGTCCAGGTGCGCGAGCTGTGCCACGGCCGTAGCGGCGATCACGGCCAGGATGGAGAACGGGACGGTCGGAAGCCGGCGGGCACCGAGCAACATGACGGCGGCCACCGCGGTCGCGAAGCCGACGGCCGTCCAGTTGGGGGCCTTGGCGAACTCCTCGATCGCCCGCCAGGTCACCACCAGGACGCGGTCGCCCTCGGGCTTGGGCACGCCGCAGGCGATGCCGAGGGTGAATCCCTCGACGACCGGGGCGGGCACGTACTGCATGTACTTGCCGGCCCGCAGCGCGGCCAGCCCGACGAGCATGACGCCCGCCATCAAGCCGACGGTGAGCACCCCGCTCGCCCCGTACTTGCCCACGATGGGCACGAGGACCACCGTCATCGCACCGGTCGGGCCGGACACCTGCAGATTCGACCCGCCGAAGACCGCAGCGAGCGCACCCGCGATCACGGCGGTCGCCAGGCCCGCCTGAGCGCCGAGCCCCGAAGAAACACCGAAACCCAGCGCGAGCGGCAGCGCGACGATCGCCACGGTCAGACCCGCGAGCAGGTCCCGTCGCGGGTCACGCCGCATCTGAGCCAGCTCGACCCGCCTGGGCAGCAGCGCGGCGATCCGGTCCCCCGCCCGGCCAAGTGCCGTGGTCATCGCGCGACGGCCTCGGCGTCCCGCAGCTCGGCCAGCAACTCGTTTTGCCCGGCCAGCACCTCGGTGAGGATCCGCCGCGCCGCCTGCAACAGGGCGGCCACATCGCCGCCGGCCAGCTCGTAGACGACGGTCGAGCCATCCCGCGTGGAGGTGACGATCCCGGAGCGGCGCAGCACCGCCAAGTGCTGCGACAGGCCCGAGGACTCCACCTCGATCGCCGTGAGCAGGTCCCGTACCGGCAGCGGGCCGTCCTGGAGCAACTCCAGCACCCGTATCCGTACGGGATGCCCCAGCATCCGGAAGAACTCGGCCTTGGCCTGGTACAGCGGAACGGACACGGCCCCTCGGCTCCCTTCGAAGACCCCACCTCGGGGCAGACACCAAACGCTGCGTCCGCTTCTACTTGCGATCCCAGCCAACCCAGCATCTAACCAATTGCGAAATTTTGCAATTAAGCATTCGGTTGTCGCGCTCTCGGTGCCGGTGCTCAGCCCTCCGTGTGGGCCAGCCACAGGTCGGGGCCGAAGACCTCGTAGCGGATGTGGCGGGCGGGGATGCCGGCCTGCAGCAGCTGGGCCCGCACGGTGCGCATGAAGGGCAGTGAGCCGCACAGGTAGACGTCCGCGTCGGCGGGCAGGTCCAGTCCGTCGAGGTCCATCAGACCGGTGCGGGCGCCGGGTTCGGCGGCGGCGTCCTGTTCGTACCAGAACTCGGCCCGGGCGCCGGGCAGTCGGCCGACGAGGCGGCGGGTGTCCGCGCGCAGGGCGTGGTCGGCAGGGGAACGGTCGGCGTGCAGCACCGTGACCGGGCGGGCGGCTCCGGTCGCCGCGAGGTGTTCGAGCATGCCGACCATCGGGGTGCAGCCGATGCCGGCCGAGACCAGCAGCAGCGGGCTGTCGGCGTCGTCGAGGACCACGTCACCGAACGGGGCGGACAGAGTGAGTTCGTCGCCGGCCCGGACGGTGCGGTGCAGCTGGTTGGACACCTCGCCCTCGGGGGCGTCGGCCACGCTCGCGACCCGTTTGACGGTGATACGGCGCACCTGGTCGCCGGGAGCGCCGGAGAGGGTGTACTGGCGCAACTGGTGTATGCCGTCCGGCATCTGCACGCGGACGCTGACGTACTGGCCGGCCCTGCCGGCGGGGATCGGGCCGCCGTCGGCAGGGCGCAGCAGGAAGGACACCGCGTCGGGGGTCTCCTCCCGCCGCTCGACGACCGTCCACTGCCGCCACGGATCGCGGGGATCGACCCGCGCCTCCTGGTACAGGCGGGCCTCCCGGGCGATGAGCGCGCCGGCCATCAGCCAGTACACCTCGTCCCAG
>NZ_JAEKKT010000295.1 GCF_019510245.1 Streptomyces sp.
CACCAGTCGCCGCCCGGCGCGAAGCCCGCGGGACAGCGCCGAGAAGACCGCGCATGAGCCCGCGGGGAGCGTCCGCGGTTGCGGGATCTCGCTCGGCGGGGCGAGTGGAGTTGCGCTCTGGTCGGTCGTGCCGCGACTGCCCTTGGAAGAAGCAGCGCGGGCCGCGTACGGCGGACGACCGCTTGCGGCGCGGGGGCCTGGCGGCTGCGCCACGACCGACCCCCGGTCGCCGGCCGCGGCATCCTGCGCACTCGTCGCATCCGCCAGCTCGCCTCGCGCGCCACGGGTGTCCGGCGCTCCAACGAGTCATGCGCACAGGGAGATTCTTCATGCCCTCCAGGCTGACCGCCCGGACCGCCGTCCGTGACTCCTACTCAAGGCTGCCGGGACGGACGGTGAAGTAGGTCCACCCACTTCGCACACTGCCGGTCTGCGCACCCTTGGCCGGCGGTGTGTAGAGCCCGCGGACGCGGTAACGGTCGTTGCTCGTGAAGAGCTTGAGAGCACGGACGTAGCCGTACCAGCCGTCGGAGTACAGGGGCACGCACTTCTGCGAGGTGACCTGGTGCCAGGCCCCCGAGGAGTAGCGCTCGACGTACACCGACGTGCAGCCCGCTGCCTGTCGGGGAGTGACCTGGAGGTTGAAGCCCAGGTTGACTTCGGACTTGTAGAAGACCTGGTACGTGGTGGATCCGATGCGGGTGGTCCGCAGCGGATACTGCAGCTGCGTCCGGACCGTCGGCGTGAGGGTCGCGCCGGTGGTCACCGTGCGCGGTGCGTAGCGGTAGTCACCCGCGAAGGCCGCGCTGAAGACGGTGTTGCGGGTGATCTTGTACGACGCCACCAGGTTCCCGTGCGCGTCGACCTTGCCGCTCTTGAGTACCGTCCGCGACTTGCCCGCGGGCTGCGCGTACAGCGTCACGAGCCGGGAGTTGTACGTGGTCCCCAGGTGCGCGGTGATCTTCACGGTCGCGCCGGAACGGTACGACTTCGCGTCGGTCGTCACGCTCAGACCCGGAGTGGCCCGGGACACCTGAACCGTCTGAGACGCCGTCACCGGGAGGTAGGACGTGCCGCCGTCGTAGGTGACGGAGTAGGTGTTCGCGCCGCCGGTCTGCGGGGTGTCATGGACGGCGAAGGTGCCGTCGGCGGCGACGGGCACGGTGCCCATAGAGTAGGCCGAGGGATGCGCCAGATCGGTCTTGACGACGTGCACCGCACCGGTCCGCACATGCGCGTGCGGCCAGCCGAGCCGCCCGGTGACGGTCAGCGGCGCGGCCCGGCCCCCGGTGTCCGGGCCGGTCAGCGCGATGGTGGGCGCGTACTTCGCGACGGGGACGTCGAAGGTCCGGACGGCCGGGCCGTAGTGCCCGCCGCCCGAGTAGTCGACGCGGAAGCTCAGGGGGCCGGTGAGGGGAGCGGTGCCGGCAACCTGGTACGAGCCGAAGAAATCGACCGGCGGGCGGGCCGGGGTGCCCGTGGGGTCGGGGACGAGCACACCGTCCGGATCGGTGTCGTCGTAGCGCGTGATCCGTACGGTGCCCGGAATCATGGATTCCCCGGCACCGAGGCTGAGGGGGGCGTCGAAGCCCGCCCGGAACGCGTACGTCTCGCCGGGGGCGAGCTGATCGGTCGCACTTCCGAGAAGTCTGACCGGCGCGGTTTCCGGGGTACGGACCACGGTGAGCGTCGGTGTTCCCCCCGAGGCGTCCACCGCCACGCCGTAGAGCCGGCTCTCGTCCGGTGCCCAGGCGAGGCCGTGTGCGGCCAGGCGCAGCGGATAGTCGAACCCGTACTCGCGGTAGAAGCCCTCGCCTGTTTCCGGGAACGCCTCGAACTCATAGCCGTTGCAAGCGCATCCGGCCAGGGTGCCGTCCGGGGCCACGGCGACGGCCTTGGCGGCCACCGGCATGGCAAACCTGCCGTCGACCGACAGATCCGAGGTGCGGTACCGAACGTCGCTGGGGTTCGCCCAGGACGAGACCGCCAGGTGCTGCCCGTCCGCCGTGACAGCGAAGTCGCTCAGGTCGGGGACGGGCAGCGCCTTCGCCGCCTGTCGGGTCAGCGCACCACCCTGGGCCTGGTACGTGACGAAGGCGGAGGTGTCGCCCGTCTGCGTCGCGGCCGCGAGGACACCGGAGGGCGTCGGGGTCGTCGCAAGCGTCGGCGGTCCTGCCCAACTGCCGGAATCCTGCCGAAGAGTGACCGTACCGGCCCCGTCGACGGAGCCGATGCCGCCGGCGCCCGCCGTGCCGTACCCGAACCAGAGGGTGCCCCCGGCGACGGCCGGCGAGTCCGGGTGGGTGCCCGCGCCGGTGCCGTAACGAGCCGACTCGGTCAGGTCCGCCGTACTGATCGCCGCGATCGCGTCCTCGTCCGGGAGAGCCGCGTACAGCGTGGTTCCGTCGGCGGAGAGGGCGAGACCGGTGGCACCTTGCTCACCACTGATCGTCGTCGCGTTTCCGCCGTCGAGATCGGTGACGAGGATGCCATCGGTGCCGGCGCCGCCGCTGATGTACAGGTGTCCGTGCGGGGCGTCCACGACCAGGTGCGCGAAGTGCGCGATCGGCAGTGCCGTGCCCGACGCCGCGTACGAGTCGACCGCACCGGGACCGACGACCGCCGCGGCCGTCATCCCCAGGAGCAGCGCTCCGACGACCGACGCGGCGATCGACGGCGAGAATCGCGCCGACTTCATGACAGGCCCCCCACAGGCGCAACCTTCGCGATCAATGGGGCGCAAGGTAACACGGGGCCGTCGGGCGCGGCCGACCGGGGAGCGGTCCGAGTGAGCCGGTCAGAACTGGCAGGTGTCCATCCACCGCGTGACGAGGGAGGTGTTGTTCTTGTCGGCGTCACGTACGGCACCGCACAGGAACGGGCTGAAGCGGGTGTCGCCGCGCAGCCAGAGGCTGAGGAACGAGACGATCCACTTGCCCTGCGTGGCCTTGTCGCCGTAGCCGGTCATCGGGCACAGATGGTCGCCCGGAACCTCGATGTAGAGCTTCTCCGCCTGGGACATGGAGTTGTACCAGGGCACCGCGTAAGTGTCGCCGTGGGCGACGGGGTCGCTCTGACAGGTCAGGAAGAACGTGGGGTCTGTGACTGAGGAGAAGTTGACGTTCGGGTAGTACGGGGCCGTGGGCACGCCCGCCCGGAAGCGCGGGTCGTCCCGGAGGGCCGCCATGACGCCGCCACCGCCCATCGAGTGACCGACCGCGCCGAGCGTGCCGTTGAGCTTCCCGGACAGCGGATTGCCGGGAGCGTTGCCGAGCGCGAGCAACTGGGTACCGGCGGCGGTGATCTGACGGCCTCGCGCGGCGGGATCGTCGGTGAGCGTGTTGGTCCCGACGTTGATGACGACGAAGCCCCAGGAGGCGAGGCGCGGTGCGAGCCACCGCAGGTTCTCCTGCGTGCCCTGATAGCCCGGCATCAGTACGACGCCCGGGTACGAGCCACCGGTCGTCGGGTACGTCACCGTGCCGGAGCCGAACCCGCTCGGGCCGGGAACGGTGTAGGTCGCCGTGGTGAGCGGCCCGTCCGTGGCCTCCAGAGAAGCGGTCGTCGGGTCGGGGATTCCGTTGCCCGGAGAGGTCCCGCCGCCGGAGCCGTACACCTGGAACTCCCACAGCGAGTAGCCGTAGGCGGTGCCCCGCTGGGTGCCGTGGACGCGGACGTACCGGCCTTTGCCGTCCACGTCGAGGGTCTGCGCGCCGCCGGTGCCTTTCGTGGTCGAGTAGATGGTGGTCCAGGCGGTGCCGTTGTCCGAGGTCTGGATCTGGAACGCGCGGGCGTACGCGGCCTCCCAGCGCAGCCCCACTCGGCTGAGGGTGGCGATGGAGCCCAGATCCACTGTCAGCCACTGCGGATCACTGAAGGTGCTCGACCAGCGCGTCCCGGTGTTCCCGTCCACCGCCGCCGACGCGGGGGTGGCCGCGTTCTCGGTGGACGAGGAGGTCGCGGGCCTGCCCTGGGACAGCAGGTCGGCGGCGGCCGCCGGCGGGGCGGCGGCGGTCAGCAGAGTCAGCGCCAGGCCGAGGGCGGTGGCCAGCGCGATCAGTGCCGTCATGGCACGCGGTCGGGTCCGTAACGGCACGGTCGTGTCGGTCGAGCGACGGGATGAACTCATGATCTACCTCCGGAATGCGGGGAGAGCGCGGTGACCGGACAGCGAGGGCCGGCTATCGGGACTGTTCGAAGAGCCAGTCGATGACCACGTCGTTCTCGTACGTCTGGGCCCATGCGAAATGTGGGTTCGGCGATGTCGTTCCGGCCGTGTAGCTCGTGAACAGCACGTGGCTGCGCGTGGCCCGGGCCTGCCGTAGGAGGGCCCGGGACCGGGCCTCGAACTGGTCCTTCGGCAGATCGTTGGCCCACTCCCCCCGGCTGACCCGTGCGCCGGCGGTCTCCAGGGCGTTCATCAGGGTCCAGGTGCCGGGCTTGCCGAACCGGCCCTCCCGGTAGGGGACGACCGGGTCGTCGATGGAGTGGTCGGCCCACATCGGGATGTGCGTGATCTTCTCCATGACGGCCGGGTCGCCCCAGCCGGCCGTGGGCAGGGCGGCCGCGAACACGTCGGGGCGCTTGGCCAGCAGGCTGTAGATGCCGCGACCGCCTGAGGACAGGCCGACCACGTAGAGCCGGTCCGTGTCCACGGCTCCGGAGTTCTCGCTCACGAAGGTGTCGATGAGTTCGATCAGCGCGGCCTGGACCTTGGCGTCGGTCCAGTCCGTGCCGTCGGGTCCGTCCATGGGACGCGGCAGGGGGATCTGCGGAGAGAGGACGAACGCGGGGTTCCGGCGCTGCCGTTCGGGTTTGGCGAACGTGACCGCGATCCGGTTGGACGTCAGCTGGGTCATGTTGTTGTCCGCGACCTCGCCACCGCCGTGCAGGGTGATGACGAGCGGGTACCGCGTGCGCGTCCGAGGGTTCCTTACGAAGTCCGCGGGCTGGTACAGCCGGAAGTCCAGTTCGAAACCCGCGGAGTCGGTGAAGGAACCGGCGGTGAAGTCGTCGACCACGGGAGTGATGACGTCGTCGTTCCGGTGCGCGAACGGGCCGGCCCTGAGCACCGTTTCGCCTCCCGGGGTACGTACGTCCGCCACCTGTCTGACGGAGTACGCGCGGTCGAGCGGCAGGGGATCGGTGCCGGCGGCCCGCGCGTTGGAGTCGTTCGCATCGAGTTCGACGATCAGGTGCTCCCCCGGTCGTCCGGGGTGAGGGCGCTCGTCCACTTCGGCGGCGGTGTTGGAGTAGACCCGGGTCACCGTGCGAGCCGCTGTCTGCCCGCCGACCGTGGCCGTCACCTGGAAGGCGGAGGGTGGGATCACCCCACCGCGGAGGTCGATGCGCTGCGCGTACTGGACGGCGACGGCTGTCACCAGCCAGTTGTTCCTTCGCCCTTCGGGTGTGGCTGTCGTGGGGGCGGCGGCCGCGGCGGTCGCCGTGCTCACCGCCGGCGCCGTGACCGCACCCGCGGTGGCGGCGAGCACCGTACGTCTGGTGATCCGTCTCATGGGTCCTCGTCTCAGTCGGTGGGGGCACCCGGGGCCGGGTGCCTCTGTGCGTTACTCCGGTCGCCCGGCTCCGGCTCGGGAAGCGGGCGGCACGTCGCATGGCTGAGCGGCAGGAGCGGCGGCTGCCGGGAGCAGGCAGCCGGCGGGACATCGGTCATGGGGAGCAGGCAGCCGGCGGAGTCACCGCTCACAGGGGGAAGGCGCCGGTCACCAGGGCGCCCGCGGTCATGACGAGGGTGGTGGCGAAGGCCCAGCGGAAGATGAAGCGCTGGTGTTCGCCGAGCGGCACACCGCTCATGCCGACCAGGATGAACGTGGACGCGGTGAGCGGACTGAGCGGGAACCCCGTGGTCATCTGGCCGAGAATGGCGGCCCGGGCGACCTCGGCCGGGTCCGTGCCGAACCCGTTCGCGGTCTCGGCGAGCACGGGCAGTACCCCGAAGTAGTAGGCGTCCGGGGTGAAGACCAGACTCAGCGGCATGCCGGTGACGGCCACCGCGACGGGCAGGTGCGACCCGAACGAGTCGGGGACGACGGAGACGAACGCCTCGGCCATCTCGTCGATCATCTTGGTGCCGCTGAGGATCCCGGTGAGGACGCCGGCCGCGAAGATCATCGTGGTGACCAGGACCACGCTCTTGGCGTGCTTGTCGAGCAGCGCCTGCTGCTGCTCCCAGGTGGGGTGGTTGACCAGCACCGCGATCGCGAACCCGAGGAC
>NZ_JAEKKT010000296.1 GCF_019510245.1 Streptomyces sp.
CGGGAACACGGGGCGGGATCACCTCGTCGCGGTGAGGTACGGCGGTCCGGCCGCATCACGAAGTCCGGTCGCCAACCACCGTCTCGCTCGACACCCGGCCCCGCAACTCCTACGGTCCCTGGCCGACGTGCGGCCACGGACCGCCTGATGCGACCGCCCGCACGACCGGACTCCGTGTCGCGCGTGCGCACCGACACCCCGCCGGAGGCTGGACACCTGCTGGTGGACGATCGGACCAGTCGTCCTCGGCACGTTTCACCAGCGCCGCGAGTTCGACGTCGAGCGGGGGCCGGTCGGTGAACGTGAAGTCGACGCCCAGGTACCCGAGCAGCAGGTCGTCCGCGAAGCGTCGGGTTTCGAGGACCCGGTACGCGACTGTTATGCCGAGCAGTTGCGAGTTGCAGGACTCGGCGATGCCCTTGTGCCGGACGCAGTGAGCCCGGGCCACGGTCCCGGCCATCCCGCGGCAACAGGGTGGCGTGCGGCGCGCGGACCGACGTACCCTCGCCCCGTACCGCACCACATGGCGGCCTCCAGCGCACACCCCAAAGACCCGGAGGTCCCCGCATGCCCGCGCTCACGGTGCGCCCCTTCCGCCGCCACGACCGCGACCAGCTCACCGACCTGGTCAACGCGCATGTATCGGCCGTCGTCCCCGGTGTCTCGGTCTCGACGAACACGGTGCTCAGCGCCCTGGAGCGGCGGCCCGACGAGTTCATCACCGACCCGTGGGTGAGTGAACGCGTCACCCTCGTCGCCGAGCAGCGCGATCACGTGATCGCCGCCGCGCATCTGCTGCGCTACCGGTCAGGCCCGGACGTCGGTGAGTCCTACCGGGAAGTCGGGGAGATCGACTGGTTTCTCTGCCATCCGGCGGCCTCCTTCCGGCAGGGTACCGACGAGGCCGCCGACCTGATGATGGGCGCCTGCCTGGCCCAGCTCGCCCGGTGGAACGTACGGGTCCGGTACGCCGGCGGAGAGGTGCCCGCTCCCGGGGTGTACGGCCTGCCCCACACTTGGCCGCACATCCGTGCCGCCTTCGAACGCGTGGGCTTCAGGCATGTCGGCGACACGGAGGTGATCCTGATCGCTCGGGTGCCCGACCTGCCGCCCGCCGAGGCCCGCCCAGGCATCACCGTCCAGCGCACGCTGGGGGAGTGCGGCACTCGTCTCACGGCGTACGCCGACGGGCGCGCCCTTGGCTTCATCGAGGTCGACACCTCCCTGGCCCGCCCGGAGCGACACGCCCGCGCCGCCGGCCTCGCCGACATCGGCAACCTGCACGTCGACCCGGGCGCGTACGGCACGGGCCTGGAGCACTGGCTCCTGGCCCAAGCCGCCGACTGGCTGCGCCTGTGCGGGGCGGACCGTCTCCTCGCCTACGAAGCCGCGAGCGACCAGACGGCGATCGCCTACCTGACCTCGGCCGGCTTCCGTGAACTGACCCGCACCGACCGCCGCTGGGAGCACCTGCCGGGGTGAGATCGGCTCCCTGGCCGGTACCGGATCGGACCCCGGCCGGTGATCGTCAGGCGCGGTCGTGGAGTGTGACCTGGTAGCCGTCGGGGTCGGCGAAGGTGAAGGTCCGACCGAAGGGGCCGTCGATCGGTGCGGAGACGATGGTGTGACCGTCGGCGGCGAGCGCGTCGTGGATGGCCTGGACGTCGGTGGAGTGGAGCCAGATCGCGACACCGATGCCGGGCTGAGCGACGGATGCGAGATCGGTGCCGGGGATGACGTCGCGGAGTGCGAACGCGATCGGCTTCGTCTCGAAGACGACGGCGTGCGGAGGTCCGGTGGGTGAGCGGACCAGGCCCAGGTACTGCTCGTAGAACGCCTGCGAAGCGTCGAGGTCGCGCGCTTGGAGTGAGATGAAGTCGGGACCGATGGCGGGCATGACGCTGCTCCTTCTGCTCATGTCAGTTTTCTGACACGGGTCAACCTATGTCAGAATGCTGACATGAATCAAGACGGTGTCGATCTCGAGACGTCACTGGGCTACCTGTTGAAGGAGGCGTCGAGCGCCCTCCGCGCGGCCATGGAGGAGGTGCTGCGACCGCTCGGGATGAACGTGACGCGCTACTCCTGCCTCGAACTGCTGGCTCAACGACCGGGCTTGTCGAACTCCGAGCTCGCACGGGGCGCGTTCGTGACACGGCAGTCGATGAACGTGCTGCTCCAGGCCCTGGAACGAGAGGGCTACGTGACCAGGCCCACGGAGGCACCCGTCGGAAAGGTTCTTCCCACGCGGCTCACGCCTCGCGGCCGACGGAGCCTCGAGAAGGCGACCGTGGCGGTCCGGTCCGTCGAGGTCAGAATGCTGGCCGGCATGACCGAGACCGAGCAGTCAGACGCGTTCCGGAGCCTGCGGAGCATGATCCATTCCTTGCGCGAGAGCAACGACGGTACATAGCTCGTTCCCCGGCGCAGGTCTCCTGGAGATCTTCCGGGAGGCTTTCCCGTTCCACTGCCGCAGGTTCGTCTCGTCCGATACCGGCTGGAAACGTCGAGCCGTGATCAAGCGGCCGGCCCACCCGGTGGCGCCCGGGCCACCACCGGCGGGTGCGGGCCGTCAGCAACCGGTCAATTGTCGATCCCGTACATGTCGGCCTGGCCGTTCGACGCGGTCAGGCCGCTGTGCACCGGAGCTTCCCCGATGATGCTGGTGCGTCAGCTCAATGTCTCGGCCTTCGACGCCGGGGACACGAGGCGCGACCAGACCGTCGACGTGATGTGGTCGGCCGACTCCGCGTAGCCGATGCAGGGGCGTTGGTCGAAACGGTGACCGCCACGATCGCCAGACCATGGTGCCGTTGCTGCCCGAATTCGACCCAAGCGCAGCGCAGGCGACCCCGTCCATCGCTGACCAAACCCGCTCGGTGAGCCCCGTCAGCCGGACATGGCAACGACGTGTTTGCCGATGGCACCGCCCCGTTCGAACGCCCGGTGGGCTGAGGCGATGTCCGCGAAGGGGTACACGCCGGCCACGACGGGGCGCAGTGCGCCGAAGGTGACCTGGTCGGCCAGGTCGTGCAGGAGAGCGCTGCCGGGATTGGCGCTGAAGGTGCGCACGCGGCGGGCTCCGTGCACCGTGGATGCGGCGATCGCGGCCAGAACGGGACCCGAGAGCGCGACGGTGACCATCCGGCCGCTGTCCGTCAGGCGCCGGCGGTAACGGCTCAGGTCGGAGCCGACCGTGTCGACGATGACGTCGAACGGCCCGCTCTGCTCAGGGGTGGTGTCGCTGTAGTCGAGGACCTGGTCGGCGCCCAGGTCGCCCAGGGCTTCGGCGTGACGGGCGCGGGCCAGCGCGGTGACGTGGCCACCCATGGCGTGCGCCAACTGCACGGCGGCCGTGCCGACTCCGCCGGCCGCGCCCCGCACGAGGACCCTTTCCCCCTTCACCAGCCGCACGGAGTCCCGCAGTGCGATCAGCGCCGTCGCGCCCCCGACGACCAGGGAGGCCGCGTCCACCGGCGACAGGCCCGCCGGGGTGGAAGCGATGCGGCCTGCGGGGACCACGACGTACTCGGCCGCCCCGGCCGTCGTGTGCCGCTGACGGGGATGCACCATGCCCCACACCTGGTCCCCAACGCGGTACCCCTCCGCGCCGCTTCCGGTCTCGGCGACCTCGCCCGCGAAGTCCAGTCCGGCAGCAATGGGAAACCGGCGTCCCGACACCATGCGCACCTGGCCGGAGCGGACGAGCACGTCATGTCCGTTCACGCTGGACGCCCCGACCCGCACCAGCACCTCGCCCGGGCCGGGAACGGGCCGCTCGATGTCATTGACCTGCAGGACGTCCGGTCCACCGAAGCGGGTGATCTGAGCGGATTCCATGAGCGTTCCTCACTCGGGGGTCGGTTGCGTGCCACCGAGCCTGGCCCCTCCTCGCGACATCGTGGTCGTTCGGCTTTTCCTGGGACTGGCAGACCCACCCTCGTGGGCCGCTTCAGCGGCATACTGACGCCGTGACAGACGAACCCCGGCGCCAACTTGCCGACTTCCTGCGCACCCGCCGCACCCGGCTGCACCCACGGGACGTCGGCCTGGAACCCGGCCCGCGGCGCCGCGTCGCCGGACTGCGCCGTGAGGAGCTGGCCCTGCTCGCCGGGGTCAGTGCGGACTACTACCAGCGCATGGAACAGGGGCGCGACGTACGGCCCTCGCAGCAGGTCCTCGACGCCCTCGCCCGTGCCCTCAACTTCTCCGCCGAGGAGACCCGGCACCTGCACAGCCTCGCCGCCGCCGCGCGCACCCCGGCCCGGCCCCCGCGACCGTACGGGCCGGAGGAAGTACCGCCCACCACGCTGCGGTTGCTGCACACGACGACCGCGCCCGCGATGGTCGTGGGCCGCTTCCTCGATGTACTGGCCTGGAACCCGCTGGCAGGTTCCCTGCTGGGGGCGTTCACCCAGCTGCCACAGGCCGAGCGGAACCTGCTGGGTCTTCTGCTGCACCCGGAGGCCGACCACGCCTGCCCAGAGCGGGCGGCCACCGTCGCGGAACTGACCGGCATGCTGCGCGCCCAGGTGGCCGCCGACCCCAGCCACCCGCGCGGCGCGGAACTCGTCGGCGAACTCGCGGTAGGCAGCCACGAGTTCGCCACCCTGTGGGCCCGCCACGACATCGAGGAAGTGACCCGCGGCCGCATGCGCGTCAACCACCCACTCGTCGGCGAACTGAACCTGGACTGGGACGCCTACCCGATCCCCGGCGCCTCCGGCCCCGTCCTCATCGTCCTCACCGCCGAGGACGGCAGCCCCGACACCGAACGGCTCCGATTGCTCGCACGTCTGCTCGACACCCAGGAAGCCGGCGCGCAATCGGCGCCCCACCGGCCTTGACACGCCGGCCTACGTAACCTCCCATGCCGCGGCCGTGCGGGATCGGGCCCGGTCGGAAATGCCATGGCGTACGTGACGTCGGCGAGACGCCGCCGCGCTGACCAAGGGAGCCCCCCAGGACACTGCCCGTAGAGCGGTGCGGTCCCGGGGTGTCATCCGAGCGACGACGAGGTACGGGCGGTCAGGCGTGGGGGGAGTGGCTGTCGGCGGAGGCCCAGTACGGCGCCCAGGTCGGAAAGGACTCGGGCAGCTGACGGGCGCCCAGCGGGTCGCTGCCGTCGTTCACGCCGGTGCCGTGTGCGGGTCTGGACAGTGCGTCGGTCAGGTACCAGCGGTGGAACTTCCGCCGCCGGAAGCACCATTCGCCGTCCACACGCAGGTAGTCGTCCCAGTACTGCAGTTCCCCGACCTCCCATTGGCCGGTGGAGGGTCGTTCGAGCTGATCCCGGCAGTAGACGACGCCTCTGGCGCGGTCGGCGTCGTCGAAGTCCACGATGTGGTTGGTCACCTGGTGGATGGTGGTTCTCGAG
>NZ_JAEKKT010000063.1 GCF_019510245.1 Streptomyces sp.
TGAGCCCGGTCACTGGTTTCCTGACATGCTGTTGTCCCCTTCACCTTTCGGATCCAGGTAAGTCATCCGGCCCAGGAACCTCCTCCCGAGTCCCTCCCGGCTGAGCCGGGGATACAAACAGAGCGCCTCGTGGCGCACAAGAGGCGCTCGACGATCCACCGCTTGGGCAGCACCACGAAGCCGCGCATGTCGTCGCTGCGTTTCACGATCGCCAGGACCAGGGCGAACACGGTGAGGCAGGACTCGATGAGGCTGCCGGTGTAGCCGCTGTCGGCCCGGACCAGCTCCAACTGGATGTGCGCGTCGCTGACTTGCCCCAGCAGCACGTGGGCGGCGCTGCGGTCGCCGACGTCCGCGGCGGTGACCATCACGCCCAGCAGCAGGCCGAGAGTGTCGACCACGACATGCCGCTTGCGCCCGTTGATCAGCTTTCCGCCGTCGAAGCCGCGGCTGTCCGCGCCGACGACAGCGTCCGCCTTGACCGACTGTGAGTCGATCACCCCGGCTGTCGGCTCCACGCCGCGGCCCAGCTTCTCGTGGACCCTGGCGCGCAGCCGGTCGTGGAACTCCTTGACCAACAGGTGGTCGCGCCAGCGGCGGAAGAACGCGTAGACGCGGTTCCTGCAAGTTACGTGGAATCTGGCTCCGCAGGATGCGTCTCGTACCCTGCGCCCTTCCCACGTACTGAGGAGATCTGTTGGGCAGCGCGGTGGTGCTGGAGGAGAGGTGGCCGGTCCTGGGCCGGCATGAGCGGGCGGCTGAATGGCTGCGAGTGTGGACGGATCTGGGGCGGGCCCCACGCACGATCGACGCGTACGTGCGGGGCCTGGCCGAGTACCTGACCGTCTGTGAGCGGGACGGCTTGGATCCGGTCGCCGCGAACCGACTGCAGGTGGCCGCGTTCGTGAAGGACCTGTCCACCCGGCCGAGCCGACGGGGAAGCAATGTGGTCGCGCTGGACTCCAGGGCCGGTCTGGCGAATGCGACGCTGCAGCAGCGACTGGTGCCGGTGCGGTTGTTCTACGACTACCTCATCGAGGAGGGCCTGCGGCAGTCCAATCCGGTGGGCCGAGGCCGCTATACACCAGGCCGCCAGTTCGGGGGCCACCAGCGGGGGCTGGTGCCGCGCTTGACCAAGCTGCCGTGGATCCCGAGCGAACAGCAGTGGCTGGACCTGCTGGACGTCGTGCGGGAGGAGCCTGTGCGCAACCGCGTCATGCTGGCGCTGGCCTACGACGCGGCTCTGCGGCGGGAGGAACTGTGCTCCCTGCGGACCGACGACCTCGACCCTGCCCACCGCACGCTTCGGGTCCGCGTGGAGACGACGAAGACCCGGCGCGAGCGCGTCGTTCCGTACCCGGCGGCGACCGGGGTCCTGCTGTCGGGCTACCTTACGCACCGGGCCAAGATCAGCCGGGCCCGCGGCCCGCTGTTCCTGTCGGAGCCGCGCCGCAACCACGGCCAGCCGCTGACTCTTTGGACCTGGTCCAAGGTGGTCCGACGCGTCGCTCTCGCTGCTGACCTGCCGCGCTTCTCGACGCACACCACGCGGCACCTGTGCTTGACCGACCTGGCGAGGATGGGCTGGGAACTGCATGTGATCGCCACGTTCGCCGGCACCGCAGCACCGAGTCGACGCTGACCTACATCCGCCTGTTCGGCCGGGACCTGGCGGAGAAGTTGAACCGCGGCATGCAGCAGATCCATTCCTGGCGCGTGGACATGCTCACCCGGGCCGCCCAGACCGATGGGATGGTCGCCCAGTGAGCCCCCAGCCGATCCCAACGACCGCACCCGCCTCGGAATGGCCGGTCGGCCTCTCCCGCTATGACCGGCGCGGACTGCTCACCGAAGCCGAGGCGGCAGCCCTGCGGGACTTCGGCATTGACCAGGTCCGCCACCACGGCCTGGCCGCAGAACTCGTGTCTCTGCGACCGGCCCGCACGGCCGGTCCGGCCGCTGGCTGATGTCCTTGCCGCCATGCACTGGCCACCGGGCGACCGCCATCAGCGCCGCTATGCACGCGATGCGGCAGGACTCGTGCTCCTCCGGGCGGCGAGCTCCGCCGGGCCTTCTGGGGCTGGTCGGTGCAGGACTGGGTGGACCTGATCAACGCGGACGGCGCCGAGTTTCGGCGCAACTGGGGCGGGCAGATCGGCCCCAACGCGCGGGCGTTCCTAATCGCCTATGCCTACCTGCTCGGCGAGTTCACGGCTTTCAAGCAGCTCGGTCGGTTCATGCGGCCGAGCCTGGCCCGTCGGGTGTTCGGGGCCGGGCCCGTGGACGTGGCTGTCGAGCAGGTCTGCACGGTGTTGGCCGGCTGGGGGTATCGCCGCGATGCCCACAAGCTGGAGGCGGTGGTCTGCCAGGTGTTGCTCTTGAACCGCAGCCCGCGGTTGGAGGACCTGTCCACCGGTGCTCTGGGCGAACTACGTGAGAGCCCGGCGATGGGCGGGCAGTGGGTCAAGGACCTGCACGGCGTCCACCGGGTGGTCGCGTCGCTTGGCCACGTGGACCCGCCCAGGCTCGGCCCTGAGGCCGGTCCGGTGGCGATGGAGGGAGTGGCGAGCGGAAGGGCGGGCTGGGTCGAGCGATGGTACGCGACCTCGACGCTGATCTCGAAGATCCGCAGGAGCTACCGCAGCGTGCTCGCGAAGATGGGACGCTGGCTGGCCGCCGATCACCCCGAGGTCAACGAGCCAAGCCAGTGGACCCGCCAGGCCTGCGCGTCCTGGGTGACGGCGGTGGACCGGATGGCGGTCGGCGACTTCTCCCAGTGGACCGACGGCATGCGCTCTCAGGGCCGCCTGGGCAAACCGCTCACCGCGCAGTCGAAGTCCGGCTAACTCAAGGTGCCCCGCGCGTTCTTCCGCGACCTGCACGAATGGGAGTGGACCCCGCGGCGCTTCGACCCTGCCCAGGCCCTGCGGACCCCACGAAGCGTCATCGCGTTGATGGGGCCGGACCCGCGGGTGATCGCCGACGATATCTGGGCGAAGCTGCTGTGGGCCGGCCTCAACGTCGACCCCGGTGACCTGCCGACCTCGGACAGCCGCACCTACCCGGTCGAGCTGATCCGCGCCATCACCTTGGCCTGGCTCTTCGCCGGCCAGCGCAGTGACGAGATTGCCCGGCTGCGGGTGGGCTGCATCCGCTGACAGTACGACGGCCTGCCCACCCCCGGCGACTCGGGCGAAGTCCTTGCGCGCGACGCGGTCTGCCTGCTGGACGTCCCCACCCACAAGACCGGCACCGCCTTCACCAAGCCCGTCGACCCGCTCCTGGGCAAGGCCATCGAGGCATGGCAGGCCGTCAGAGCGGCCCAACCGCAAATGCTCGACCACGAGACCGGTGAGTTGACCGACTTCCTGTTCGCCCACCGCGCCCGCCGGGTCGCCAAGCACTACATCAACACGGCGATCATCCCGATGCTCTGCCGGAAGGCCGGCGTTCCCACGGCCGACGTCCGCGGAAACATCACCAGCCATCGGGCCCGGTCCACGATCGCCAGCCAGCTCCACAGCGCCAAGGAGCCCATGACATTGTTCGAGCTGCAGGATGGCTCGGCCACCGCACGCCGGAAGCGACGGCCCACTACGCGAAGATCACCCCGAACACGCTGGCCAGGGCCTACAACGAGGCCGGCTACTTCGCTCGCAAGGTCCGCACCATCGAGGTCCTTGTCGACCGCGACGCGGTCACATCCGGCGCCGCCGCCGGCGGCGAACCCTGGCAGTACTATGGCCTGGGCCACGGCCGGTGCACCTACAGCTTCTTCGAACAGTGCCAGCACCGGATGGCCTGCGCACGCTGCGACTTCTACACTCCGAAGAACTCCAGCCGGGGCCAACTGCTCGAGGCGAAGGAGAACCTCCAGATGATGCTGGCCAACATCCCCCTCACCGACGATGAACGCGCCGCGGTCGACGACGGCCAGGCCGCCCTCGGCCAGCTTCTGGAACGACTCACCGACGTCCCTGCCCCAGCCGGACCGACACCACGTCAGATCGGCACCCCGGCCACCGCAACCCTCCTGCCGATCGTCGACGTGACGCGCCGACCGCGACAGTGCGCTCCGGGAAAGCCGTGACCAGGCAGGTATCCGGGGATCGCCTCAACCCGATACCGTGAGAATCTACGGATCCATACCCTGTCATGGCAAAAGAAGTGCCGGATGCACATCCTGGAAGACCCAACCGGTCTTTCCGCCCGTGCCATGAGTCTGCTTGAACGAACCGGTCGGCGCGAACCTCCGCAGGAACCCCGACTCTCCACAGAGTTCCTGCCGATTCGGGACCGTTTTGGCCAGTTGACTCCCACGCCGATGATGCTCGTCATCCGCCGGGAGGGATCCGAGCAGAGATACGGCGGGCTCCGCTACCAGGTGCGAAGCAGTTACACCGTCCAGGGCGAACGCCACGACGTGCTCCCCGACTGGCACTACGACCTGGGCCAGGGCCTGTGGTCCGGCTCTGCCCACGGCTGGTACTTCGATTGGTTGGGAGAACGCGTCTCCTCCCCAGCGCGCTATCTGGTGCACACAGACGGACGGGTCGGAGTGGACGACGGAGGCGGCACGTTCCTCGAAATCGCCCCGTCCCTCCCGGCACTCATCGAATCCCACGCCCTCACCGACACGGTCTCGACCTGGGACCGCGTCACCGCCGAGGTTGACGGCTTCGCACTCGCCGAGCAACTCGACGGCCTCACCGACGTCCCCGAAGCCTCAGGCTGCACCATCCGGTGGCGGCTGTCCGACAACGTCGCAGTCGAGGAGTTCAGGAACTGGAGCAGCGAGGAACCGCGTCGTTGGCGCGCATTCATCTGGAGCCGAGGCCACGCTGGCCGACGCCAAGTGGAAGATGCTGCTGCCCTAGCGGCGGCGATGCAGCAGACGACCGCAGGCACCGGATGAGGACCGCCGCTTGACAAAGCTGATTCCACAGAAACGGCGGGAAGTCGACGGGCATCGCCCGCCACTTGATGCCATTGTCGACGAGGGAGCGGATCGCATCGAGTATCGCCCGGTGGCAGTACGCCTCCGGCTGCCCTCCCCGGCCCGGCAGCCAGGCCGGCACCGGCAGCAGCGGCCGGACCGCGGCCCACTCCGCGTCAGGCCGGCTTTGGCGGAGCCCGCGGCGCTGGGATGGCGGGGCACGACTGGGGGTGCACGGCATAGTTCCAGTCGCCGTGGAAGGCATGTCGGGTCAGTGGCAGGGCCGCCATCTCCGCGTCGCCGATCTGGACTCCGGTGGGGTAGGTGTTGGTGTCCAGCTCGGCCGTGACGCGCAGTCCGGTGCGGGTGGTGGTCGCGGCGATGGACTGGACGATGACTTCGTGGCTGGTCAGCGGGCGGCCGCGCCAGTTCATGGTGATGTGCGAGAAGAGCCGATGCTCGATCTTGTTCCAGTGTGTCCTGAATGCAGAGGGGAATTCGATGTAGGACGAGTTTCTTGAAGCAGTGCTGCGTGACCGATGAAGGATTGGCCCTTCGAAGTCGCCCTGCGGGGGGAGGCTTCAAACCGCCTCATGCTGCGTTAGCCGAAGACTGTCGTGGTGAGCGATGAGGAAAAGGCGTCCAAGAGGCGTCAGGTGGGGATCAGGGAGACGAACGCAAGTGAATCGTTGTTGACGTGTCGAAAAGATTCCGACGACATCAAAACCGGGAAGCTTGGAACCGTCCCAGGATAAGCCTGGCGGGAGCCCGCCGACTGGCCAGGTGGTGTCCGGCATGGAGACGACGTGAACCTGATCTGCCGCGGTCATGCGGAACAGGAGAAGGCGCGTGCCGATACAGCCCGTCCTGGTAGGGGCGGGCGAGAGGGAGCACCCCGAGCGGTTGTGCCGTGGAGGGGCCGAGTACCGATGCGGGACGCGCCGGCGGACCGGCTCGTAGTAGTGCAGAAGCCCCTGTAACGGGGGTGGAGCGAAGGGGCCGCGTCGTTCGTGACTGAGTTGATCGCATCAACCGGACAGTGTCCGGGAGGAGTTCGGTGGACCAGTTGAAGTCGCAGGCCAAGCCGTTTGATATCTCAAAGTGGGAAGTCAAGGAAGCATAGGAGGAAGTGAGGGCTAACAAGGGTGCACCGGGTGTGGACGGGCAGAGCATCGACGACTTCGAGAAGGACCTCTGGAACCGGATGTCGTCGGGCTCATACTTTCCTCCACCGGTGCGTTCGGTGGCCATTCCCAAGCCGCATGACGGCGGCGAGAGAATCCTCGGGATTCCTGCCGTCGCTGATCGCGTGGCTCAAACCGTCGTAGCCCGGCACTTGGTGCGACGGGTGGATCCTATTTTCCATCCGGACAGCTTCGGATACCGGCCCGGACGGTCCGCCTTGGACGCCGTGGAGAAGTATCGGGAACGCAGCTGGAAACGGGACTGGGTCGTCGAGTTCGACATCTCCCAGTTCTTCGACAGTGTGCCCTGGGACCTCCTGGTCAAGGCGGTGGAAGCGCACACCGACGCCGTTTGGGTGAAGTTGTATGTGCGGCGGTGGCTTGCTGCCCCGCTCAAGATGCCCGACGGCACCCTGCTGGAACGGGAGTGCGGGACGCCGCAAGGTGCTCCGGGTTCTCCCGTTTTGGCGAACCTGTTCCTGCACTACGCGTTCGACGTCTGGATGGCGGGGGAGTTCCCTGCTGTCTCGTTCGAACGCTATGCAGATGATGCGGTGGTGCACTGCATCACCGAGCGCCAGGCCCGTCAGGTGCTGGCCGCGCTCTCGGACAGGATGGCCGAGGTCGGGCTGCGTCTGCACCCGGCCAAGACCCGGATCGTGTACTGCCAGGACGGGTTGCGGCGTGGCTCGTATGAGCACACGTCTTTCACGTTTCTGGGGTTCACGTTCCAGCAGCGCCAAATGCGGGACAAGAACGGCCGCGTCAGATGGTCGTTCCGCCCCGCGGTCAGCAGAGACGCTCTCAAACGACTCGGCGAGGAGGTCCGCTCCTGGCGGCTCCACCGGCGGGTCAACCTCACCGTGGAAGAACTCGCGCAGCGGATCAATCCGATCGTCGCGGGCTGGATGCAGTACTACGGCCGGTTCTACCGATCGGCCCTGTATCCACTCCTGATGCGCATCAACGCCTACCTGGTGCGCTGGCTCCGCAACAAGTACAGACGGTTTCGCGCGATGAGGAAGGCCATCGCGGCCTTCCAGCGGGCAGCCAAGCGCCGCCCGGGGATGTTCGCGCAGTGGAGGTGGACCAGCTCCCCCTCCCTGGCCTGGTGATCAGGACGACAAGAGCCGTATGACGAGAGATCATCACGTACGGATCTGTGGGAGCCGGAGGGTGTGACTCCCTCCGGCTACCCGACCTTCGATGTGCCTGGCGCAGGTGGCAAACGGTGATCGTCAGTCCTGTTTCGGCGGCGAGCCGGGCGAGTTCGAGCTTCCAGGCCCGGGTCCGGTAGCCGTTTGAGCCGCCCGCGTCGGCGGTGATGAGCAGTCGTGTCGCCTGCGGGTAGGCGGCCCGGCCCTGGCCGGACCACCAGCGGCGGATCGATTCCACTGCGAACGCGGCGGTGTCGTGATCGGTGCCCACGTTGACCCAGCCGGTGCCCGCCGCGAGATCGTAGATCCCGTACGGGACGGCCTTGCCCAGCTGCGGGTCGGCGAAGTCATGGACGTTCACCGGCACCGGGTCAGCGGCGGGCCGCCACTGGCGTCCGTTGTTCTTGAACTCGCCGACGAGCTCCTTCTTCTTGGTGTCCACGCTGATCACCGGCTGGCCGGTGTCCCAGTGATCGCGGGCCTGCTCGTTGAGATAACGGAACTGGGCATCCCGGTCCGGATGCTGGCTGCCCTCGATGGTCTTGGCGTTGGCCTGCAGACTGAAGCCTTCCTCCCGCAGCAGGTCCGCGACGGTGTCCGCACTGACTTTGTGCCCGGTCCGAGCCAGCTCCCGCGCTAACGTGCGGGTCGACTTCACCGTCCACCGCAGCGGTGACATGGGATCACCGCGCTCGTCCGGCTCGACCAGCGCCAGCAGCGCCGGCCGCAGCCCCGCATCGAGATCTGCGACCCTCTTGCGGCCTCCGCCTGGCCGCCGCACCCGCCCCAGAGGCTCCTCACCGGTCTCCAGCTCGAACACGCCCTTGCGGACCGTGGTCTCACTCACCGAGGCCGCCCGCGCGACGGACCGAACACCACCGTGTCCCAGGACACGGGCCTCTGCGGCCATCAACAGCCGTCGCTGACGCTCATCCAGATGCGGGAACAACACTGAGAACTTCATGGCGAGTTGGGTACGGATCTCGTCCGGGATGCGCATACCACACCAACGAGCCTTGGGACGGGAAGCAACACCTTGATGATCTGCAAGCCCTTAGCCATCACCACCCACCGCTACCACCGACTACGGGCCCGAGTCCGCGGGTAGACCGCACGAGGCCAATGGCAACGTTGGCCCTGGGTGGACGGCCGTTTCTCCGGCTGCCGCGAGGCGACCGGGCGACAGAACCCGGCGTACAGTCCGACCCGCCTGCCGCTACCTGCTGTTTTGCCTGGAAAAGGGCCTCTGATCTGCGACGGAGGCCCTTTCTGGTCTTTCCATGGCCTGCCGTGTCAGAGAGCGGAAAGTCCCTCGGAAGTCCCCCGGACAGAACTGAAAGCCCCTGAGACGTCCCTGGGGCAGAGGGGCGGGTGACGCCTCTGAGCGTGGCTGCGCAGTCGGTGCGCAAGGCCGAGTCCGTCCGGGCCGACGAACGGTCCCGGACCGCGCGGAAGGCTGAGCCGCGGCCTGGCACGACCAGAGGTGAGGACGCCAGGAGAAGCGGCGTTGCCCCGGTCCGGATCTCCGCGAAGTCCGGGCCGGAGCCGATCGGTCTGGCGGCCCTGTCACGCCGCAGAAGCATCCGCATTCGGCTGCAGCAGTGTCTCGTCCGCGCGTGTCACCCACTCGGCGAAGCTCTCCGCCGGGCCCCTGCGCCCGGCGAGATAGTTCCGGGCCAGTCGTTCGACGTAGTCGGGGAGTTCGGCTGCCGGGGTGCGTAGCCCCCTCAGCTTGCGGCCGAAGCCGCCTGCCCCGCCCGCGGCGAGCGTCAGGCCGCCGCCGAGATGGATCTGGAAACCCTCCACCTGCCGACCCTCGGCGTCGGTCACCAACTGGCCCTTGAGGCCGATGTCGGCGACCTGGGTGCGCGCACAGGCGTTCGGACAGCCGTTCAGATTGATGGTCAACGACACGGACTGGTCCCGCAGCCGCCGCTCCAGCTCCGCCACCAGCTCCGCCGCCCGCTGCTTGGTCTCGACGATCGCGAGTTTGCAGTACTCGATGCCGGTGCACGCCATCGTGGCGCGCCGCCAGGGCAAGGGCCGGGCGTCCAGCCCCAGGTTCGCCAGCTCCCGGACCAGGGGCTCGGGATCCGTCACATCGAGCACCAGCAGCTTCTGATACGGCGTCAATCGGATCCGCCCCGTCCCGTGGGTCCGCGCGAGGTCCGCCAGCGCGGCCAGCCGGGTCCCCGAGAGCCGACCGACCACCGGTGCCGCGCCCACGTAGAACTGCCCGTTCTTCTGGCGGTGCACCCCGATGTGGTCCACCGGCGAGTCCGGGAGCCGTGGCGCCGGACCGTCGACGAGCGGCCGGCCCAGGTACTCCTCCTCCAGCACGGCCCGGAACCGCCGCACACCCCAGTCGGCGACCAGGAACTTCAGCCGCGCCCGGTTGCGGAGCCTGCGATAGCCGTAGTCCCTGAACAGCCCGGCCACCGCCGCCCAGACCTCGGGCACCTGTGCCAACGGAACCCAGCAGCCGACCCGTTCGGCCAGCCGGGGCGCCGTCGACAGTCCGCCGCCCACCCACAGGTCGAAGCCGGGGCCGTGCTGCGGATGCTCGACCCCGAGGAACGAGATGTCGTTCACCTCGTACGGGACATCGGGCAGCCAGGACACCGCCGACTTGAACTTGCGGGGCAGGTTCGCGAGGGCCGGGTCACCGACGTACCGGGACACGATCTCGTCGATCACCGGGGTGGGATCCAGCACCTCGTCCGCCGACACGCCCGCCACGGGGCTGCCCAGGATCACCCGGGGGCAGTCGCCGCAGGCCTCCGTGGTGGACAGCCCGACGGCCTCCAGGCGCTCCCAGATCGTCGGCACGTCCTCGATGCGGATCCAGTGCAGCTGGATGTTCTGCCGGTCGGTGATGTCGGCCGTGTCGCGCGCGAAGCTCGTCGAGATGTCGGCGACGGCCCGCAACTGCCGGGCGCCGAGGCGGCCCCCGTCACTGCGGATCCGGAGCATGAAGTACTCGTCGTCGAGTTCCGCGGGGGTCAGCACACCGGTGCGTCCGCCGTCGATGCCCGGCCTGCGCTGGGTGTAGAGCCCCCACCACCGCAGCCGGCCGCGCAGGTCGTCGGGTTCTATCGAGGCGAACCCCTTGTGGGCGTAGACCCGTTCGACCCGCTCGCGGACCCGCAACGGGTCCTCCAGCTGTTTGAACCGCTCGTTGTCGTTGAGGGGGGTCCGGCCGCCGACGGCCCACTGGCCCTCGTCGCGCCGTGCGGCGGGCCGCGCGGACTGCCTGCCGCCGGGTGTGGTGGTCATTCGGTGCCTCTCCTGTCGGGTGGAAGCGGATGACGTCGGCCCGGTGCCGGGCCCGGCTTCGACCGGTCGAGGTGCTGCGTAACCGGGATGATCATCCCGTCCGGGAACCAGTCCGTGGCACTGGAGTGGTCATGGCCGGAACCGGCGACCGTGCCCGGGATCTGGGCCGTCGCCGCCGCGTACAGAAGCACCGGGGCGGTGTCCGCGGAGTGCCGCGCCTCCTGCCAGGCCGCGTAGCCCGCAGCGGTGGGCTCCTCGCCGGGGAACTGCCTGCTCAGGGCCGACACGTAGCGCATCGGCGCAGGGTCGTGCGGGGCGTACCGCAGGGCGACGAGCTGTCCGGCGGCTGGTGTGAGGAGCGGCGCGTCGAGCAGCCACGGAGCGAGATACGTGCCCTCAGTCGCCACCCGTCCGGAGGCCGCGTCGGTCAGTGAGGTGTACGCCCCGACCCACCCGGCGACCAGCACCAGCGGAAGCCGCCGGGCACCCGGCTCGGTGACGGCCACTCCGGCACGGGCGGCGGCCTGCCGTACGACCGCGGCGGCGGCCCGCCCCCGCGCCGAACCGTCCCCGGCGAGCGCCAGGGTCCGGGCACCGCGTCCGGTGATGTACCGGACGGTCGCGCGCAGCGCGTCGGCGTCCCGGCCGGTCAGCCGGTCGGCCGGACACCTGGCGAGCGGCCGGGACACCCCTGCGGCCAGCGCGCCGAGCGCGGAGCTCGCGCACTCCGGCCCGTCCGGCCCCCGCAGGGCCGACGGTGCGCCGCCGCCCGTCCCCTGCCCGGTGTCGACCGTGAGCGACCCCAGCGAGCCGCCGGCGGAGACCCACAGACTGCTGCGCCCGGCGGGCAGCCGTACCTGTATCCACGTCTGGGCACCGCCGGCCGCTTTCCGGCCCGCCGTGAGCCGGTCGCGGTCGGTGCCCGCGGCGGCCCGGCCCGTGGTGGTGACGGAAACGAGGTTGAGGCCGGGCCGGTTCGGCACGACCAGGACCGGCACATGTGCGGAGCCCAGGTGCAGCGCGTCGTACACCGGGACGCCCGGCGCCGCGACGGCGGACGCGACGGGCGCCGTGGCCGGCAGCATCGCCGACCCGGCGAGGACCGCCCCCGCCACTACAGCGGCGAAGAAGCCCGCCACGACGGAGCGGCGGCGCAGCCACCCCTTGTGCAGCAGTACCAGGCCCACGGCGACCCCGACACCCACCACCAGCGCGCCCACGACCAGGGCCAGGGTCGGGCCCGCGGACTGCCCGGAGAGGCCGTGGCCCTCCTGCGCCACGGCCCCCGCGAGCACGGCGGAACCGTTCACCGCAGCGCCTTGTCACTGACGACGAACAGCAGACCGTGGGCCCGGCCGTTGCCGTAGGAGCCGTGCGGCCAGTTCTGGCGGTTCATGTTCACGCACGCCTGGCCGGTGTTCTCGTCACGGAACGTCGTGTCGAGCGACAGACGGCCCTTGCGGTCCAGGTTGAACATGCAGATCCGGTGGTCGCCGCCACCGCCGAAGGAGCCTGCGATGAAGTAGTTCGAGGTGGCGATGCGGCTGACGGTGTCCGTGTCGCGGTACTGCCCCATGGCGTTCTGCTTGAAAGTGTCCATGGTGCCCCAGTGCGGGCCGCCGTCGGTGGGGTCGTTGATCGGCATGACCCCGGTCAGCGCGGGACAGTCCGGCTCGTCGCCACCGCGGTAGGCCTCGTCCAGCCGGTCGATGCTGCAGGCCGCCTTGTCGCCGTCGGCGAGCAGCTTGCGCACGTCCAGGACGTAGACCATGCCGGTGCTCACGTCCAGCGGCTTGCCGTATGTGGTCGATGAACCCATGACCGTGTGGAACAGGTACCGGTCGTCGGGGCTCATCATCAGCCAGCTGCCGTTGTCGCCGCCGCCGGTCACCGAGCCGTCCGGGTGGAAGGTCCGGTACGCCGTGGTGTCGTCGAAGATCTCCCGCCACTTCGGGTGCTTCGCCATGATGTCGGGCGTGTAGAAGATCGCGCCGCCCGCCATCGTGGAGACGAACGCCCCCCTGTGGTTGCGCTTGTTCGGCAGGGCCGTCTCCATCACCACACGGGACTCGCCGAACGCCTTGTTCCACTCCTGGGAGACCCGAGGGCCGTCGCTCACCTTGCTGATGGAGCGCAGTTTCGGGTTGTTCTCGTCCTTGATGTCGAAGACCCGCACCGTCTGCCGCGCCAGCTTTTCCACACCGTCCGGCAGCGGGGTGCCCGGCTTCGGAATGCTGCGGGTCTCGGTGAAGTCACTGGCCACCATGATGCCGAGGTCCTCGCGGACCGCGACACCGTGCGGATTGGCACAGGTGGCCTTGGGTATCGCCGGGATGTTCGCGCATTGGTTCGGGTCCTCGCCCTGGGCCAGGGCCACCGGGATCTCGGCGAGCGTCTTGCCGGTCTTGTCGAAATGAACGACCTCACCGGGAGAGCCAGCCGCGCCGTTCCCGTCGCGCACCTGTCCGTTGGTGTAGGTGCAGGGGCCCGTCACGTTCGGCCCGCCCACGAACGTCCCGTACGCGGTTTTGTCCTTGAGGACCGTGTAGGCGTCTGGCATGGTGCCGCACGCCGTGTCCTGCGGGTCGTTGACGCCGATGAGCTTCAGCGCGGGTAACGCGTGCGAGTCGAAGACGAAGGTCGTGTCCGACTTGATGCCGCTGGCATAGATCTGGTCGCCCTTGTGCCAGACGTACTGCATGTGGTGCGGCTCGTTGCCGGTACCCGGCCCCATCGTCACGGTGTTGACGATCTCCCCGTAGTGCGCGGACCCGCGAGTCGCGTCGATCACGGCCATGAAGTCCGGTGCCGCCGGGTCGTCCGGGCCCGACCAGGCGAGCAGCCACTCCCGGCCGGGGCCCGAGGCGGCCGGGGTGAGGTGGTTGGTCGCGGTGTAGGTGACGCCGTTGGACGCCACGTAACTGGTGGTGGACATGGTGACGGCGACCGCGTCGGCGGCCTGGCCGGAACCGGTGAGCAGTCCCGTCACCAGCCCCGCCGCCGCGGTGGCCACGACGGCGCGGCGCACCAGTCGCCGTCGGCCCCAAAAGAGATGTCTCATCGTTCCCTGCGCTCCTTCCGCGCCAGGTTATGAACGCGCGTTGTCACTCCTGCGGTGACTCTGGCAGTCGCGGCTGATCGCGGGCTGACATCCGGCTGCCGAGGGCCGACGCATGCCGGTGGCAGACCAGGAGTGCCGTCTCAGGGGTGTCGCCGAGGGCGTCGGCGCACACGTCTACACCGCAGTGCCGGGCGTCGGCCCGCAGCCGGTCGAGCAGCCGCCCGGGGGCCAGGAACAGCGGTGCCAGCGCGACGCGCGGCACGCCGGCCGCCCGCAGGACGCGCGACGCGTCCCGCGGACGGGGCAGTGGTCCGGAGGCGAACGCGGGCCGCACGGAGCACCAACCGGTGCGCCGTAGCTCCCGCGCCACGTGTGCAACCTCCGCGATCGCCTCCGGGTCGGTGGACCCCGCCGAGGCCAGTACGACCCCGGTCGAGGACTTGTCGGCCGGCGTCAACCCGGCCTCGTACAAACGTCGTTCGAGGGCGGACAGCAGCAGCGGGGAGGGGGCGAGGACATCCGCCCGCACCACGCACAGTCCCGGCGGCGCCTGCCGTAGCAGCGCCGGGATGTCGATCCGCGCGTGGAACCCGCGGGTCAGCAGCAGTGGCAGGGCTACGACATCGTGTGCGCCCTCCGCCGCCAGGGACTCCAGCATCGCCGGCACGGACGGGCGGTCGAAGTCCAGGAAGCCGGCCTCCACCCGGAGGTCGGGCCGCCCCGCCCGTACCCGCCGCACCAGGGCATGGACGGTCGCCGCATGCCGTGGGTCCCGACTGCCGTGCGCGACGAGGAGCAGGGGGGCTGCCGGGGTCGTCGGGGCAGCTGGAGCCGTCGAGGCCGCCCGGGCCGCCCGAGCTGTCGGAGCAGCCCGGGCCGACCGGGTGCGTTGAGCAGTGCGGATCGGCGTGCCGTCACCGGCCGGTGCTGTGGGGACGAGCGCTGCCGCTGGGACGGCCGGTGGTGTGCGATGGGCAGGGGCCGGCACGGGGTCAGTCCGTGGCCAGGAGACCGCGGACCCGTCGGATACGGCGCTCCAGCGGGCAGAAGACGATCAGGTCGATGGCGACCCCGATGACGAGGATCAGCAGGATGCCCGCGAAGACGCCCGGCAGGTCGATGCTCTCGCGCGAGTTCTCCAGATAGCGACCCAGTCCCACGCCCAGATCCGGTGACGAGGCGATCAGTTCGGCCGCCATCAGCGAACGCCAGGCGAAGGCCCAGCCCTGTTTGAGCCCGGCCACATAGCCGGGCAGTGCCGCGGGCAGCAGGACGTACCGGATCCCCCGTACCCCGTCCGCCCCGATCACCCGTCCGGCCCGCAGATACAGCGGGGGCACGTGATCGATGCCGGAGACCAGGCCGTTGGCGATGGACGGCACCGCACCCAGCAGGATCACCGCGTACATCGCGGAGTCGGTCAGCCCCAGCCAGATCACCGCCGCGGGCACCCAGGCCACCGACGGCAGCGACTGCAGGCCGGTGAGCAGCGGGCCCACCGCCGCCCGCACCCACGCGACCCGGGCGACCACGAGACCCAGCACGGTGCCCAGCCCGAGCGCGGCCACGAAGCCGGTCAGCCCCCGCGACAGGCTCGTCCAGATGATCCCGAACAGGGTGCCCTGGTACCACAGCGTCCGGAAGCTGTCGGCCACGGCTCCGGGGCTCGGCAGTTCGGCGGGGGACACCAGCCCCAGGACGCAGACCACCTCCCAGACCAGGAGCACCAGGGCAGTCGCCAGCACCGGTGGCAGCGCCTTACGGAGCAGGAACGCCCCGACCGGCGTCCGGTGGGCCCGTATCTCCTCCAACGCGTCCAGGCCCGCTTCCAGACCGGCCAGGGTCTGCGCGTCGGCGGCCACGGACTCGCTCTCAGTGCTGGCCATGACGGCGGATCTCCCTCCGTAGTTCCTCGGTGATCTCGACCGTCAGTGCCGCCACGTCGGGGTCCTCGATACGGCGGGGCTGCGGGATGCCGACCGTCCACTCACGGGCCACCCGCCCGGGACGGGAGGACAGCAGCACGACGCGCTCGGCGAGCCGCACGGCCTCGCGCACGTTGTGGGTCACGAACAGCACCGACACCGCGGTCTCCCGCCAGATCCGGGTCAATTCGCCGTGCAGCACGTCCCGGGTGATCGCGTCCAGCGCCGCGAACGGCTCGTCCATCAGCAGCAGCCGGGTGTCCTGGGCGAGGGCGCGTGCCAGGGCGACGCGCTGGCGCATCCCCCCTGACAGTTCGTGCACCCGCTTGCCGTACGCGCCCTTCAGCCGGACGAGTTCGAGCAGTTCCTCCGCCCGGGACCGGCGCCCGGGCCGGGGATGACCGCCCAGTTTCAGGGTGAGTTCGATGTTCTTGCCCGCCGTCAGCCAGGGGAACAGAGCGTGCTCCTGGAACATCAGCGCGGGACGGCGGCCCGGCACGCTGATGTCGCCCGAGGTCGGCTGGTCGAGCTCCGCGATCAGGTTGAGCAAGGTCGACTTGCCGCACCCGGACGCACCCAGCAGACAGACGAACTCGCCCTGACCGATGTGCAGGTTGATGTCGTGCAGCACGGGCTGGGCGACACCGCGCCGGCCGAAGGACTTGTGTACGGCGGTGAGCCGTACGGCGGTCGCGGAGGGTGCCGTTGCCGTGGTCACCGTGCCTCCTGTCCGATGCCGAGCCCGGCGTCGGACACCGCCGGCCTGCCCAGGTCCCGCAGCACCCGGTCGAGCGGGCGAAGGTCGTAGATACCGTTCAGATCGGGATGTTCGAGCAGCCCTGTACGGACGGCGTGCGCCGCCTCCTCGCGGAGCGTCGCGGCCAAGGGGTCGTCGAGCAGCTCCACCGAGCTCCAGGCTCGGTCGAGCACCGCCCGCGGCAGCGGACGGCCGCCGGCCGAACCGAGGGCACGGTTGACGGCGAGCTTGGCCTCGGCCGGGTGACTTCTTATCCAGGCGTTCGTCCGCACCGAGCCGCGCAGCACCGCCTCCACGACGTCGGCGTGTTCCTTCAGGAACCGCTGGGAGACGACGACCTGGGTGATCACGAACTTCCGCCCGGGCCACAGGTCGGCCTCGTCGAGCAGGACGCTCGCGCCCTCGGAGACCAGTTTGGACGCGGTCGGCTCCGGCACCCAGGCGCCGTCGATGGAACCCGCCTTGTAGGCGTCCGGGGTGATCTTGTTGTCGGTGCGGACCACCGAGACGTCGCCCTTGCCGCTCTGCGCGTCGACCTTCCAGCCCTGGTCCGCGATCCAGTTGAGGAACGCCACGTCCTGCGTGTTGCCCAGCTGCGGCGTCGCGATCCGCTTGGCCTTGACGTCCTCCAGGGACTTGATCTTCTTCGGGTTCACGACGAGTTTCACGCCGCCGGAGGCCGAACCGGAGACGATGCGCAGGCTCTTGCCGCCGGACCTCGTGTAGCCGTTGATCGCCGGGGAGGGGCCGATCCAGCCGATGTCGACGGAACCGGCGTTGAGCGCCTCGATCTCGGTCGGGCCCGCGTCGAAGGCCACGTACTCGGCCTTCGTGCCGCCCAGTTCCTTCTGGAAGAAGCCCTCCTGTTCGCCCGCCAGGGCCGTCATATGGGTGAGGTTCGGGAAGTAGCCGATCCGCACGGTGTCGGCGGAGAGCTTTCGCGAGCCCGGTGCGACAGCAGCCGCGCCGGAGCCCCGCGCCCGCTGCGAGCCGTAACCGCAGGCGGTGGGTGCGAGCAGGGCGAGGGCCACGAGCACCAGACAGGACCGGCGACGGATGTCCCTACGGGGCTGAGGGGTAGCCGACATGGAGGTCCTCCCCTCGGAGCTGGGCCATGCCTGCGGCCAGGGTTGTGCCGTCGTCCGGGGTGATCAGGATGAAGGAGCCGGTGCGGCGTGAGTCGGCGTACGAGTCGAGCGGCAGCGGCTCCGCGGTGCGGACCACGACGCGGCCGATGTCGTTGGCGGTCAACAGGCCTGGTTCGGGCTGCCGGGAGAGGTCGTTCAGGGTCAGCCGCCAGGGGATCTCGGCGACGATCGCCCTGGCGGTCCGGGTGGTGTGCTTGAGCAGCACCTGGTCGCCGACCCGGAGCGGCCGATCCGCCAGATGGCAGACAACGGCCCGGATGTCGCGTGTGAGCACCGGGGCATGCACCCCGGTGGTGATCATGTCGCCGCGGGAGATGTCCCGTTGGTCGGCCAGCCGGATCGCCGTCGACTGGGGTGCGAACGAGGCAGGGGCCTCCTTGCCCAGCAGGTTGATCGCGACGATCCGGGAGGTCTCGCCGGACGGGTGGACGGTGACCCGGTCGCCGACCCGCAAGGTCCCGGCCGCCAACTGGCCCGCGTAGTGCCGGGTTTCGCCCTGCCGGATGACGTACTGCACCGGGAAGCGGACCGGGGCCTGCGCCAGGTCGTGGCTGACCGGGACGCTCTCCAGGTGCTCCAGGACGGTCGGGCCGCCGTACCAGTCCATGTGCGCGGACGGTTCCACGACGTTGTCGCCGACGAGCGCCGAGATCGGGATCGCGGTGACCTCCGGGA
>NZ_JAEKKT010000537.1 GCF_019510245.1 Streptomyces sp.
CGCCATCCTCTTCGGCAGTTCGCTTGTCCGGCGCACACTGGCAGCGCGTTACGAGGCGGGAGCCCGCTTCCTCGTCCAATCCGCCTCCGCCCCTGTGCCCGCCGACCACGACACGCTCTTCGTCGTGCGGGCCGACCGGCGACTCGAACAGGTCACCGGCGACGAGCCGGTCACTACGCAGGAAGGCGACAGCCTCGTACTGCTCGGCTCCACCCCACCTTCGCACTGAGCCGGCCGCCCTCGGGCTATCTCCCGCCCTCACGGGCCTGTTGAAGAGCCGTGTCCAGGGTGATGGCCGCATCGATCAGCGCAAGGTGTGTGAAAGCCTGCGGGAAATTCCCCAGCTGCCGGCCTGTCAGGTCGATCTCTTCGGAGTACAGGCCCAGATGGTTGGCGTACGTGAGCATCTTCTCCAGTACCAGCCTGGCTTGATCGGTCCGACCGGCCCGTGCCAGGGCGTCGACGTACGCGAGCTCGGGGCGCGCCGCCGACACGAGCGGCCATCGCGCCGGTACGGGTGCCACCACAAGCGGAACCGCCTCGACCCATGCCCCCCCTGTGGCGGCAGTCCTCCGGTCCTGCTCTGCCCTACACGCGCACGCCGTGCACGTGTCGCGGCTCGGCCAGCAGACCGAAGATGACCAGAACGGACACGACCATCGTGCTCAGAGACCAGAACGGGTAGACCGGAAGGAAGATCATCTGACCGACGAGACAGAACACTGCCAGACAGACACCCGTCAGTCGCGCCGCTCTGGAACCCACGAGAACGCCGAGGCCCGCCAGGGCCATCACGATGCCGATGGCGACCCAGATCCACCCCCAGGCCGTGTAGTTGAGGATGAGCAACCGATTGCCCTGGGAGTAGACGGTCGAGTAGTAGCCGTGATTGAAGATCGCCACAAATCCGTTGAGCAGGTTGAAGAGGGCACTGACCAGGAGCAGGATTCCGGCGAAGGCCACCCAGTGCGATCGCTCCATCGGTGGCACGGCACCATCTGGTGAGGAAGTCTGTTGCTGCATGGGATCCATGAGATGCAGCAACATCGCGGGCCGCAACTCGGCGGCCCGGCTGTGTCCTGCTCGGTGGCGGGTGCGGCGGTCGGCGGTGGGGTCGACCTGAGGGTGAGGACGTAGGAGACCACGACCGCCACAATCACCAACGGCATGACGGTAAGCCCCTCTCGGCCCAGAAGAAGGGTGGCCAGCAACAAAGCGGTCATGGGCAACTTGAGCATCGCCGCCGACATCGCGCCCACGCCCATCGCGAGTCCAGCGGTCACGCCGAGTCCGGGCAGGTGGGAGAGTGCGATGCCTCCGGCTGCGCCGACGAACATGGCGGGGAACACCGGGCCACCACGGAAAGCTGCCATGGACACGCAGTAGGCCACTGCCTTGCAGGCGACGAGCACCGTGAGCGCGCCTGCCGAATACTGCGCGTTCGCGGTGAGAAGAGGACCGAGGCCGCTCTGTCCGGAGTACAGGATTCCCGAAGCCGGGTGGCCGGTCCACTCCGCGTAGACCAGGGCGATCACACCGACGATGACACCCGCAAGCACGGTAGCGATCAGCCGTCGCGGTTCGACCAGTTTCAGCAAATGGAGGGCGAGCCACCGGATCCCGACGCCGAGCAGAGCCGCCGCTACTCCGATCAGGAGCGCCCAGCCGAACCCGGCGGCATCCGGTGTGGTGGCATGGGGGACGTTCGGCAGCGTCAGCGAGTAGGTGCCCAGGCCGGTCCACGATCCCAGGCCGGTGAAGATGAGCGCGCCAATGCCGGAGGCGAGCAACCCAGGCACCAGGACGACGCCGAGCATGGCTCCACCAAAGCCGGACATTTCCATGAGCAGGAACGCTCCGAGCAGCGGCGAACCGAGCAGGGTGCTGATCGCGGCGAAACTCCCGGAGGCTCCCACGACGGCGGTCGCCTGTTTCGGGAACGACTTCCGCGTCAGGCGCAGCGCCGCCACGGCCAGACCGCTGCCCAGGGCGATGAGCGGGGCCTCCGGCCCGATGACCGCCCCGAGGCCGAGTGACGCCAGCGCGGCGAGCGCCACGCCGGGCAAGTTGACTGTCGGGGTCGGGCCCGAGGCCACG
>NZ_JAEKKT010000297.1 GCF_019510245.1 Streptomyces sp.
GGTCGTCCATGTCGATCATGTGCGGCAGCGGGCCGGTCAGCGGCCGGGATCCGCCGGCGCTGCTGAACAGCTCAGGCCGGCGACTGGCGAACGCGACCGTCTCGTACGACGTCAGCCCCCACAGGCCGTTCTCGTCGCGGAAGGCCGGGGAGATGACGCGCAGCTCGTCGTACACCGGGTGCGGGTCAGCGGCGTAGAAGGCCCCGTCGAGCAGGTTGACCGCGCGCACGTGCCCGACGCTATCCCTGTCACCAGCCGCGCAGGTCCACCGGCCAGGTCTCGAGCACCTCGTCGCCGTCGACGAGGTGCATCTGGGCGTGCAGCGCCACCGTCGGGTCGATGTGGGCCGGGACGACCCGGACCCGGTCGCCGACGGCGAACTCGGCGCCGTCGGCGGAGAACACCGTGTGCTCGTCCGCGCAGTACCAGACCGACGCCCCCGGGATCGTCGGGTTGCCGTGGTCCATGCCGAGCGCTTTCAGGCCGAGGTCGGCGACGAACCAGCCGGCTGGGTTCGCCGAGATGATGGTGGCCAGCAGGGTGAGCGCCTGCGAGAACGGCGCGTGCGCGTGGGCGTACGTGGTGTCCATCAGGCAGTAGGAGCCGGCCTGGATCTCGTTGGCCCAGGTGTTCACGTCGTACGTCCCCGTGCCGCCGGCCGAGACCAGGTCGCCGCCGACGTCGGCGGACGCCTGCAGCAGCAGCGCCATGCACTCCTGGACCTGCTTGCGCTTCTCGTCGGCGTCCTCGACGAGCATGACGTGGCCCTCGTAGCCCATCACGCCGCGGACCTCGAGGCCCTTCGAGCGGGCGTAGTCGGCCAGCGCGCCCGCCTCGGCGGGGTCGACGCCGCACCGGGGCAGCCCGACGTTGACGTCGATGACGACCTCGCGCACGCCGCCGGCAACGGCCGCGTCCACGGTGATCCTGCTGTCGACCGCGACCGTGACGCGCGCGTTGTCGATCGCCCCGAGGCGGCGGCAGTCGAGCACCTCGTTGGCGAGCAGCAGGTCGTCGCCGAGCCCGGCCGCGGCCATCCCCTCGACCTCGCGCACCGTGGCGCACGTGAAGCCGGTGTGGCCGAGGGCGTGCATCCGCCGGGCCAGCGCGGTGGTCTTGAACGCCTTGACGTGCGGGCGCAACCGCGTGCCCGGCAGGGCTTCGGCCATCTTCTGCAGGTTGGCGTCGAGCAGGTCCCGCTCGACCACCAGGGCCGGCGTGACGAGGTCGTTGAGCTTCACGAGAGCACCACCAGGGTCAGGATCGCGAGGAGGAGGACGTTGGCGAAGGTGGCGGCCACGACGATGGCCATCAGCCGGTCGTCGGGGTCCTCCCAGGCACGGGCAGCCGGCACGTCACCGGAGGCGGGGGTGTCGCACACGGGGCAGCGGTGCCGGGTGAGCGACGGGGCGTACGGGGCGGTGCACCGCACGCAGGTGATGCGCTCGATGGTCCTCACGGCTGCCTCCCCAGGAGCACGAGCCGGCGTCGCCGCTCGACGAAGCCGTAGAGCGTCGCGGTGCCCAGCGACAGCAGCTGCCAGCCGGCGAACGCGACCAGCGCGGTCCGGCCGCTGATCCGCCGCCCCTGCACCTCGAAGGCCGCGGTCTGCGTGGGCGGCGCGACCTGCGGCGCCTGCTGCTGTCCGGGCGCCGACCCGGGGACTGCGGGCGTCCCCGGGATGACCGTGGTGACGGTGGTCGGCGGCTGCGCGGGACCGGCGGGCACCACCGGCGGCACCAGGACCGGCGCGATCGGTGTGGCGAGGGCGTCGAGCTCGGTGAGGTCGATCCCGCCGAAGGTCAGCGTCAGGCTGTTGGCGGAGACGCCGCCGGGCAGGTCCGGGCTGGCCAGCACGATCTCGAGGCCGCCCGTGTCCGCCTCGGCCGAGCGGGCGGTGTGGGTCGCCGTGCCTCCGACCGTGTGCACCTTGGTGATGCCGGCTGCCGCCAGCGCCGCGTTCACCGCGTCGGTCGCCTGGCTCAACGTGGTCCCGGGTACGACGGGGGTGCCCGCCGCGACCACGCCGTCGTTGGTGATGGCGACCTGCTGCCCGGCGACGGTGGCGCCGCTGACGACGAGGGACTGCAGGGCGGTGTGGGTGTCGTGGTCGGCGGTGACCTTGGCAGTCGCGACGACGCTCTGCACCTTCAGCACCCCGGCGAGGTCGATGTCGCTGACGGTGACCTTGGCGTCCTGCGCCGCGGTGCCCGCCTCCACCGACAGCTTCTGCTGGACCTGGCTGGTGCCGGGGCCGACGTCCACGAGCGGCGCGATGCTGAAGCGGGCGGCCTGCGCGCGACCGGCCGCGGACGTGGCCGAGACGGAGGCGTTGGCGTTGGCCGCGCCGAGGTAGACCGGCGGCGAGTCGACGGGGTCTCCCACGTTGAAGGAGCTGCTGGTGTCGCCGGGGTACCGCGCCTCCGCCTCGAGCGTCCCGACCACCTTCTGCCCGGCGGCGCCGTTGACCTGGCCCGCAGCGGTGTGGAACAGCGTCCCGGGCTCCTCGGGCGCGGCGACCACCGCAGCGGAGGGCGAGTCGTCGAGGCTGGCGCTGACGTAGGCCGAGCCGGTGTCGAGGGTGACGAGACCGCCGGAGGCGCCGACGACGCCGTTGGTGTGACCGGCCGCCGCGATGGCCGACAGGCTGACCTGGTCGTAGACGGGATCACCGGCGGCCGACACCGGCCGGACGAAGCAGACGGCCAGCGCCGACGGCAGCAGCGCGACGACCACGAGGGCGCGCCTCACGGCTGCAGCGCCTTCTCGAGCAGCTCCTGCGCCACCTCGTCGGCGGTGCGTCCCTGCTGGGCGGCGATCCGCTCGAGCTTGCGGACGTCGACGCCGGCGAGGGAGACCGGCACCTGCTGCCGGGCGTCCCGCGGTGCGCGCGGCAGCTCCTGGCCGTTGTCGGAGCCGAGGTAGGCGGCGCCGATGTCCTCGGCGCTCAGGTCCTCGGGCCGGCCGGCCGCGGCGACGGTGCCCTGCTCGATGACGACGGCCTGGTCGGCGACCTTCAGCGCCTGCCCGACGAACTGCTCCACCATGACGACGGCCATGCCCTCGTCGGCGAGCCGGCGGACCAGCGCGAACAGGTCGACCACGACGGTCGGCGACAGCCCCATGCTCATCTCGTCGAGCATCAGCAGCTTGGGCCGCTGCACCAGCGCGCGGCCGATCGCGAGCTGCTGCTGCTGGCCGCCGGACATCGTCCCGGCCGGCTGCGTGCGCCGCTCCCGCAGGATCGGGAAGGCGTCCAGCACCTCCTCGACGGCCTCCTTGTCACCGTCGCGGCCGGCGCCATACAGGCCCATGCGCAGGTTGTCCGCGACGCTGAGGCCGGGGAAGATCCCGCGACCGGCAGGGACGTGCGCGATGCCGAGCCGGGCGACCCGCTCCGGGGCGAGCCCGAGCAGCGAGGTGCCCTCGAAGTCGACGTGCCCGGCGCGGGCCTTCACGAGGCCGGAGATGCCGAGCAGGGTCGTGGTCTTGCCCGCGCCGTTGGCGCCGAGCACGGCGGTGATCTGGCCGGGCTGCACGGACAACGAGACGTCACGGACGGCGACGACGCCGCCATAGGCGACCTGGAGGTGCGAGACGGTGAGCGTCATCAGTGCACCTCCTCCCCCAGGTACGCGGCACGGACGGCCGGGTCGTCGCGCACCACGTGCGGCTCGCCGGCCGCGAGGACCTTGCCGAAGTCCATGACGACGACGTGGTCGCACAGCGGCATGACCACCCCCATGTCGTGCTCGACCAGCAGCATGGCGCACCCGAGGGTGGCGCGGACATGGGCCAGCAGGGCGACGAAGTCGGCGGTCTCCGCCGGGTCGAGGCCGGACGCCGGCTCGTCGAGCAGCAGGCAGGACGGCGTCAGGCACAGCGCCCGGGCCAGCTCGACGAGGCGGGCGGAGCCGACCGGCAGGGTCGTCACCTCGACGTCGGCGAGGTGCGTGAGGTCGAGGAAGGCGAGCACCGCCCGGGCGCGCTCCTCGGCCTGCCGCAGCGCGCGGCCACGGCCCGGCAGCCGCAGGGCGTCGACGAGCACACCGGCCGAGGTGTGCCGGTGCGCAGCCACCATGAGGTTCTGCAGGACGGTCATGCCGGCGAAGAGCTGCACGACCTGGAAGGTGCGCGACAGCCCCATGGCGGTGCGGACGTGCGCCGGCTGGCGGGTGACGTCGGTGCCCTTCAGCAGCACCTGGCCGCGGGTGGCCGGCTGCAGCCCGGTGATGACGTTGAACGTCACCGTCTTGCCGGCGCCGTTGGGCCCGATGAGGCCGACCACCTCGCCGGCGTTGACCGTCAGGGAGACGCCGTCGACGGCGTCGAACGCGCCGAACCGGACGCCGACGTCACGGAGCTCCAGGACGGCGGTCATCTCGGGGCCCCCGCGGCGGTGTGAGCGAAGCGAGCAGCGTCGTGGGGTGAGTTCATGCTGCGACCAGCTCGGGTTGGCGATGGACCAGCCGTGAGACGAAGCCGGTGACGCCCTCCGGGGTCAGCGCCAGGATGCCGATCAGGGCCATGCCGGTGAGCATCGTGGTGGCGGACACCGCCGAGCCGCTGGTCACGTCGCTCGTGCTCCCGAAGGTCAGCGTCGTCAGCGTCACGACGAGGCCGCCGAGCACGGCACCCGGCACGCTGCCGACGCCGATGATGACGGCGTACGCGAGCAGGGTGATCGAGCGGGTGAAGTCGAACGCGGCGCCGGAGGCGCCTTGGACGAGGCCGGCGTACAGGGCTCCGGCGAGGCCGGCGAGGAAGCCGGAGGCGGCGAAGCCGCGCAGCTTCACCGACACCACCGAGAAGCCCATCGCCGCGGTGGCCGGCTCGGAGCTGCGCAGCGCGGTGAGGGCCGCGCCGGTCCGCGCCCGGCGCAGGCTGGCGACGGCGAAGCAGGCCAGCACGAAGACGCCGAGCACCAGCCAGGCGTACGCCCGCTCCCCCGACGCGATGTGGCCCGGGTCGACGTTGGCGAAGCCGGGACGGCTGACCGGCCGGTTGCCGTTGCGGGACGCCAGGGGGGGCCACGCGTAGAGGAAGCGGTCGGCGGTGAACGACAGCGACAGCGTCGCGATCGCCAGCTCCAGCGGCTCCAGCCGGAGCGCCGGCAGGCCGACCAGCGCGGCAACCCCGGCGGCGAGCACCGCGCCGATGAGGATCGCGAGGAGGAACGGCACGCCGTGGCCCATGGCGATGCCGGTGCCGTAGGCGCCGCAGCCCATGAAGACCGCCTGGCACACCGACACCACCGAGAAGCCCATCGCGGCGGTGGCCGGCTCGGAGCTGCGCAGCGCGGTGAGCGTCGCGCCGGTCCGAGCCCTGCGGAGGCT
>NZ_JAEKKT010000538.1 GCF_019510245.1 Streptomyces sp.
TCCGAGGGCCCGGGTTGCCCCGGACCACCGTGCTGAGAGGTGGGCGCCCCGGGACCCGGCCCCGCCAGACCGGCCTGTCCGGGAGCACCGTCCTGAGCGGCGGACGCCACCCACCACGGCGCCGCGGCCTCGACCTGCCCCGCAGCACCCAGCGGGCCCTGTCCGGGAGTCCCGGGCTCTGCCGCCGCCTCGCGCGCGGTCGGCTGCGCCGCCACCGTCCCCGCAGATTCATGCTCACCGGGCCCCTGGTCCCGCTCAGCCCCCGGCACCGCCCCCGGCCTCGTCGGATCCGTCGGCCCAAGACCTGCCGATGCCACCGGCGCCACCGAAACGTCGGGTGCCGTCTCGGCCCGCCCCGCCGAACCCGCCGTACCCCGCAAGGTCGTCGTGGGGCTGTCCGGGCCGGCCCCGTCCGCCACCGCCTGCAGCAGCTCGCGCGCCTCCCCGGCCCCCGGGCGTGCCTCGGGACGCTTGTCCAGCAGGCGCTGGAGAACCGGGCCGAGGGGGCCGACACGGTGGGACTCGGGCAGCGGTTCGCCGACGATCGCCGTGAGCGTGGAGAAGGTCGAGGTACGGCGGAACGGCGAGGCTCCCTCGACCGCCGCGTACAGCGTGGCGCCGAGGCCCCACACGTCGGAGGCCGGTCCCGGATCGGCACCCTGGGCGCGCTCGGGGGCCATGTAGTCCAGGGAACCGACGAGATGGCCGGTGCGGGTGAGGTTCGTGGCCGAGCCGTCGCCCGGATCGTCCATGGTGGCGATGCCGAAGTCGGTCAGCAGGACGCGGCCCGAGCGGTCGAGCAGGATGTTGCCGGGCTTGACGTCCCGGTGCAGTACGCCGGCTTCGTGGGCGGCGGCCAGCGCGTCCATGACCTTGGCGCCGATGCCGGCCACCTCACGCGGGTCGAGGGGGCCGCTCTTGCGCAGCACGGCGTCCAGCGACGGCCCGTCGACCAGCTCCATGACGATCAGTGGACGCCCATCGACCTCGGCCACGTCGTGCACCGCGACGACGCCGGGATGCCGGACCCGGGCCGCCGCACGGGCCTCGCGCTGCATCCGCAGCCGCAAATCCGCGAGTTCGGGGCCGTCGGCGTCGGTGTAGGTGCGCAGTTCCTTGACGGCGACCTCGCGGCCGAGGACCTCGTCGACGGCCCGCCAGACCACACCCATGCCGCCGCGACCGAGCTGGGCCACGACACGATAACGCCCGGCCAGCAGCCGACCGGCGTCGTCCTGGCCCTTTCCGTTGGTCTCCCCCGAAGACACCGCTGCCCCGTTCCTGTGAACACGTCAATGTTGCGACCGTGACAGGGCCGCTACGTCTCCGCCTCCTTCGTACTACTTCGTGGAGACGGTCAGGTCACCGCGCCGGGGCGTCGCGTACCCCTCCAGGTCGGCCCGGGTCAGACCCGTCAGCCGGGCCACCTCGGCGATGTCGAGGGCGCCGCAGTCGAGACCGCGCAGCAGATAGCCGCTGAGCGCCTTGGCGGTGGCCGGCTCGTCCATGACGTCGCCGCCGACCCGGCCCGCGTACCGGGCGAGTCGGCCGGCAGCCTGCTCGAAGCCTTCGCGGTAGAAGGCGAACACTGCCGCGTACCGGGTGGGGATGTGGCCGGGGTGCATGTCCCAGCCCTGGTAGTAGGCGCGGGCCAGCGCCCGGCGCGTCAGGCCGTAGTGCAGTCGCTAGGCGTCGTGGACCTTCGCCGTCGGGCCGACCGGCAGGACGTTCGTGGAGCCGTCCGAGACCCGTACGCCGGTGCCAGCGGCCGCGACCTGCATGATCGCCTTGG
>NZ_JAEKKT010000536.1 GCF_019510245.1 Streptomyces sp.
ACGTCTGCCGGGCCAGGCCGCGCATCTTCGCGGCGACCGCCGCGTCGGTGTCGGCGACGGCTGCGGAGACGATGGGCGCGGCCGTCGGCTGCTGGGTCTTCCTGCGGAACATGTGTGTCCTTTCGGGGTGTGTCCCGGAGACGTCCGGGGGCGTGTCCCGTCGTTGCGGGAAGCGGGTTGCGGGGTCCTTCGAGGACCTCGCAAACCCTTGGGCGTAAAGGGCTCCGGACGGTGGGGGGCATATGTGGAACGAACTGCGGGAACACCCCCGGCGGAGGGGCCTTCACTTGGATCGCGACCTGCACCAAACGCGCCCCACCGAAGGACCGTTTATTTGGATCGCGACCTGCACAAAACACAGTCCCGACGAGGGCCGGGTGTTTGGATCGTGTGCTGCACGGACGCACCCCCACGGGAGGGTGGGGCATTAGGTCTGGACGCTGCGCGAACACGACCCGCGACGGGGTCGAGCACATGCGATGCGGCCTGCGAACTAACCCCTCCCGAACCCCCCTCCGGAGAGGGGGACCTTTTGGGATTCGAAGTGCTACTTCGGAGCCTTCGGATACGCCCGGTCGGCGGCCCGGTAGCAGGCCCGGATCTGCTCGCGGGTCACGTCCTCGTGGAAGTCCTCGACGAGGAGTTGAGCCATCGCCTCCGCGCCCTGCTGAAGACCGAGTGCGCTCTCCGACAGGACGTAGCACTCGACGAAGTAGCGGATCTCCGCCACCGTCAGGTCGTCGGCGGTCCGGCCGTCGCCGTAGAACTTGTGCACTCCCATGTCGACCGCGGCGGCGATGTGGTCGCGGGAGACGACCACACGGAGCCCGACGACCGCGTGCGGCTCCTCGTAGGGGTCGACCATGGTGTGCTGCTCCGTCATGCCACGCACCGCGGGCACGTCGCTCAGGTGCTCAAGGGACACGGTCATGACTGCTGCTCCTTCATCGCGGCCAGCTGGTCGCGCATCTGCTGAACGCGGGCGGTGAACGTCTTGAGGTCCCGAAGGAACTGGTCGGCCTCTGCGAGGGTGAGCTCGGCGTAGGGCCCCCACAGGTCGGCGTTGTCGACGACGATGGCCGGCGGCTCCTCGTCGAAGTCGGGGCCGGCGGGCAGCATCACGTGCGCCGTCAGGAGGGGCGTCTCCGACTTCACCTTCGAGGTCGGTTTCGCCGCCGAGTCCGGCGGCCCTACGAGGACGGTCTGTCCCCGGTGGATGAAGTTGCCGAACCCGTCCGGGTTGTGGTCGCCGTCGCACCACGACGGGCACGTCACGGACCGGTGGTCAGACT
>NZ_JAEKKT010000298.1 GCF_019510245.1 Streptomyces sp.
AGTACTGGAGGAGTCCGCGCCGATCGCCCCGCGTCCGCTCTCCGTGCCGGAACTGGTGGTCCGGGAGAGCACGGGGCGGCCGCCCGCCTGAGCCGCGTGTGTTGGTCGGCACCGGAACAGACGGCACGGGCCAAGCGGTGCGGGAGGCGAGGGTCTCAGGGCGCCGCCGAGGACGCAGGCGCGCATGGCGCGAGCGGGCGGCCGATGGGCTGCGGGTCCGGCACCACCGAAGTACCGGACCGCGACCGTCAGGCGCGCCACGGGCATGCGACGCCGGACGGGCAGCGTCGCTGCCGCCGCCGTCCTTCCGGGTTCACCAGGGGACCACGCCCTCGTCGTCGAAGAAGCCGCCGCGCGGTCCGTCGTCCGGCAGGGTGGCGAGCCGGACGGCGATCGCCGCGCCCTGCTCGGGTGTCCGCGGTGCGTTGAAGCCGGTGAAGTCGGTCGCCACATAGCCGGGGCAGCAGGCGTTCACGATGACGTTCGTATCGGCGAGCCTGCGGGCGTACTGCGCCGTGACGCTGTTGAGCATCGACTTCGACGGTGCGTACGCGGCCATGATCGGTCCGGTCTGCAGCGTCAACGAGCCCATGCTGCTCGACACGTTGACGATGCGCGGTGAGTTCGCGCGGCTGAGCAGCGGGAGCATCGCGTTCGTCACCCGGACGACCCCGAGGACGTTGGTGTCGAGGACGGTGCGGACGACGTCGAGGTCGAGCGTCGTCGGATCCTGCGTGCCGTTTTCGATGGCGCCGGAGACGCCCGCGTTGTTGACGAGCACGTCGAGCCGACCTGCCGTCCGCTCGACGGTCGCCGCCGCCGCGGCGACGCTGTCGTCGGAGGTGACGTCGAGGGCGACACCGAAAGCGTCGACGCCCGTGGCCCGCAGTTCCTTGACGGCCTGCTCGCGCCTGGAGTCGTCGCGAGCTCCCACCGCGACCGTGAAGCCAAGGGTCCCGAGACCCTGTGCGATGGCGAAACCAATTCCCTTGTTCGCGCCGGTGACCAGCGCGGTCTTCATGTCGTTCACGCGATCCATGCTGGGCGAGCCGCTCATTGACCGTCCAATATCGAACCGGTGCACTGTGATACTCACCGGGTATCAGTCGGTAGGCTGTCCGGGTGGACGATCTCGAGACCCGCGAGCTTCGGTACTTCGTCGCCGTCGCCGAGGAACTGCACTTCGGGCGCGCCGCCGCTCGGCTCGGGATCGCGCAACCGCCGCTCTCCCGCGCGATCGCGAGGCTGGAGCGCCGGCTCGGCGTGCGGCTCCTCGATCGGGACCGTCGCGGAGTGGCGCTCACCGAGGCCGGCGGTGTGCTGCTCCGGGAGGCCGTAGCGGCCCTGGACGCGGTCGCCGCCGCCGCACGTCGAACGCGGCGTGCCGGGGACCCGAAGCGGCCGCTGGTGCTCGCGACGAAGGCCGGGGCATCCCACGAAGTGCTGCAAAAGCTCCTCGACTCGGTGGCGAGCGACCCGCAAGCGCCACCGATCGAGATCCTCCTGTGCGAGGTCGGCGAGCAGGCACGGCTGCTCCGCGACGGGCACGCCGACGTGGCACTCATGCATCACCCGTACGACGACCTCGCCGGGTTCGACTCCGAGGACCTCTACGTCGAGGGCCAGGTCGCGATCGTGCCCGCCGGGCATCCGCTCGCGTCACGCGACCGGCTCACGCTGGCGGACGTGCAGGACGTGCCGGACCTGCCGATCGCGCGGTGGCCCCGGCTCGACGGGTCCTATCCCGACGGGCCGGGACCCGAGGTGCACACCCAGTCACAGCTGGCTCAACTCGTGGCGCTCGGCAGGACGTTGCTCGTCATCCCTGCCTCCAGCCGGGCCTGGCAGTGGCCGGAACACGTCGCTGTGCCCGTCGTCGACGCGCCGGAGGTGACCACGGTGATCGCCTGGCCGCCGAGCAGTCGCTCCTTGGCGGTCGCGTCACTGGTCGGCGTCGCGGCCGACATGATCATGTCGACGCCCTGACCCCGGCGGGGACGAAGCCGACGGCCCGCCCGGGACGGCCGCGCGCACTGATCAGTGCCGGGCGTCCCACGGGGGGAGAACCAGCCTCGGCGCGGGACGGGTGCGCACCCATCCGTACAGGACCAACGAGCAGACCGCCGCCAGCGCACACCAGGTCGACACGAACTCCAGCCGCCACAGCAACCAGCACACCAGCGCGCCCGCCCCGGTCAGCACTCCCAGTGCCGTCAGGCTGCGGTCGCCGGAGAGCAGCAGTGCGCCGACCGTGGCGATGAGGTAGCCCGCGACGAGCAGTTCCGCGTGGGGCAGTCCGATGACGTAGGCCATGGTGTGACCGCGGATCTCGGCCCGGACGGGGCGGGTGGCGAGAGCATGCGCGAGGAAGGCGGCGGTCACGACGCCCACCGCCACCACCGCCGTCACCCGGCGTCCGGTTCGGCGTGGGACCGCGCACCACACGCCCACCGGCACCCACACCGCGAGCACGGGCAGGGCGATGACGGCCCAGGCGACGGTGGCCGCGCCGGTCCCTCCGCCGGTGTGCCAGATCCGGGCCTCCACCAGTTGATGGGCGCCGAGCAGCAGGGGCAGCGCGGCCAGGGGCAGGTCTCCGGCACGGCGGGTCCGGGCCACGCAGACCGCCCCGACGGAGGCGATGGCCGTACCCGCCACGAGATCCGCTGTCGCACTCCAGCACATGACACCACCATGTCAGGTCAGGCGGTCGGCCGTCCGCTCCGCCACGACGCGGGGCGGGGCCGAAGCCGGGCCGCTCAGGCGCAGATGTTCTGTGGTGGGCGGAAGGTGCGGTCGGTGCCCGAGTCCGTGTTCACCTGGACGCGCACGGTCTCCAACTGCTGCAGCAGCGAATCGAGTTGCCGCTGGGTCGGGTCACGGAAGAACTCCAGGACGGCGCGATGGAAGGCGTCTCGGAGTTCGGGCGGCATCACGTCGGAGGCGTCGAAGCAGAGGGTGCGGGCGCGGGTGGTGAGCAGGGAGTCGATCTCCCGCTCGACCGGGGTCGCGGAGGTCGGCGGCGACAGTCCGGCCGAGTCCGGGAACAGCGGCCGTACCGCGGGAGCCGCCTCCGCCCGCCAGCTCTGCCGTCCGGCCGGGCTGGAGAGCCGCTCCACGAGTTCCTGGGCGTCCGGGTCGTCGCTGAACACGGCGGCCATGTCGCCCGCGACCTCGAAGGCATCCCGGTACGCGGACGGCCCGTCCAGATAGCGGGCCGACGGTTCCACGGTCACGTCGTCGCCCGCGTAGACGTACCGGATGAAGGCGCTCTGGTGCTCGTGCGTGCAGTCGAAGCCGGGCGAGTCGAGCAGGCCGCGCGGATCTCCCCGCGAGTCGGACGCACCCTCGAACGACGTGGTCAGGGACCGCTCGACCGACTCCGGGGAGCGCTTGCCGAGCAGTCGCGCCCAGCTGGTCCAGGCACGCTCGACGGCCGGGTCGCGCCAGTCGAGGCGGCCCGTGGCCCATTCGGTGTAGAGGGCCGGGCCCGCCTGATGCAGGACCAGGTCCTCGATCCAGTCGGTGCCGGGCCAGCCGGAGGTGGCCTGCGAGGCGAGACCCACGCACCAGGTGGGCCGTTCGGGCGGGGCGCCCCTTTTGCTCCACACGAGGCTCTTGAGGTCGACCTTCAGCGGCACCCAGTACGTGCGCCGCTTGCTGTCCACCAGCAGGGTCGGCGCCCAGGGCGGGTAGGCACGCTCGGCGCTCGCATCGGCGAGCGGCTTCAGTTTGTCGCGGCGGGCGTACTCGGTGAGTTCGCCGATGCTGTTGAGGACCGCCACGTCCGGCGGGTCATCGGCCTCCAGCTGCGAGACGAGCGTCTCGCGGAGTGAGCGGGTGCCCTCATAGGTGTACGTCCGCCCGGTACCGTCGTCCAGTTTGTCGAGGGCGGCTTCGAAGGCCTGGCCCTCCTCGCCGGTCCAGGGGCCGAGGACGACCAGCGGGTCGCGGGTGTCCGACCCGCAGCCGGGGACGAGTGCGAGCAGACACGCCGCGAGAAGGACCCGCAGGAGACGGCTCATGCGACGGCTCATGCGACGGCTCCCGGGCGGGCGACCACGAGGTATTCGCGGCGGTAGGCGTGCAGGGCACCGGCGATCACGGCCGCGGCGGTCAGACCCGCGGGGAACACGAACGGGGCGAGGCCGTCGAGGAAGGCGAGCCGCCCGTCGGCGAGGCCGTCGTCGATCCGGGCCTGGAGCGTCTCGATGGCCTGTGGGTCCGGTCCGGCGAAGGGGCGTTCCTCGGCGACCGTCTCCGTCTTCGGGGAGGTCTGCTCGGCCAGCGCGTCCGCGACGGGGACGGTCTCGTGCTGGGCCTCCAGGGCGAGCAGGGCGTCGGCCGTCAGGAACGGTACGGCGAGCAGCGGCAGGGCGGCGGCCACGAGCGGGATGCTCAGCCGGATCCGGAAGCGGCGGTGCAGGAAGGACACCGTCCGCCACAGCCCGGCGGCGAGCAGGGCGAAGGCGAGCACGGCGATCACCGCTGCGGTGATGGTGTCCGCGCCCCAGGCGGCCCGGTCGGCGAGCCGCGCGCGCAGCCGCCCCTCCAGGCCGGTCACCCGGTCGACGATCGAGGTCGCGGCGGAACCGGTGTCGGGCCGGCAGGCGGGATAGGGGTTCGCGGTGGTCGGGGTGAGGGCCTGCGAGCAGAGCATGCTGCGCGCGTAGGAGAAGTCGGCATCCCGCAGGACCGGATCGGTGGCATGGCCCTGGGCCCGGCCGATCCAGCTGGTGTAGTCGACGACCAGCGCGGACACCACCCGCAGTTCCTGTTCCTCGGCGACGGTGAGGGCTCCGCTGCGGGTGACCTGGTTCAGGCTCTGCGTGGCGCGGGCGATGCGGGTCCGGTACCGCTCGCTGAGCCCGCTGAGCTCCGCCGCGCGCCCCTCGTCGAGGTTCCGCTGGGCCTCGCCCTGCGCGATGAGCAGCGAGGCCCGGGCGTCCGCGAGGTCGACCAGCGCGGGCGCCGCGCGTTCCCTGATGTACGCGGAGTCGCCGCGCACGCCCGCGTAGGCCCAGGCGAGCGCCCCGAAGGCCACCACGGCCAGCAGCGGCAGCGCGAGGAGCCGGTCCCGCAGGTAGGCGCGGTTGCGGTGGCCCGCGGTGGAGGGCCAGGCGTAGCGGAGGATCCGGCGGGCGAGTTCGGTGGTTACGGCGGCGACGGCCCGCGTGAGGCGGGAGGTGTCCTGTGCGAGGGCGCGTAAGCGACCGTCCGGAGCCAGTGGGCGACTCTCTTGCCGAGCCATGGGCTGTCCCTGTGGTGTCGGAAGGCGAACGGGCGGACCTCGTAGGCGCGGTCCAGGAG
>NZ_JAEKKT010000064.1 GCF_019510245.1 Streptomyces sp.
CTGCTCTCCTTCACCTGGCGTCACCTGGCCGGACTGGCGCTGCGGGACGGGGAGTTGGCGGAGGCGCGGCACGGCTTCGCGGAGTCGCTGCGGATCAGGGAGGAACTGGGCTACCTGGTGGGCACGGCCCCGGCGCTGGACTCCCTGGCCGACACGGAGTCCGAGCCGGAGGCGTCGCGCCTGCGGGGAGCGGGTCAGGTTCTCCGCCAGCAGGCCCCGGCGGAAGTCGAGCAGCGCCCGGCCCGGCGCCCCCGGAGGGATCAGCGCGGCCGCCCGTCCGAGCGCCGCCCGCGCCTCGTCGGCCCGGTCGCGGACGCCGTGCAGGGTGGCGGCGTAGGCGAGTTGGCCGCGTTCGCAGGCGGCTGCGCCCCGCTCCTCGTCGGTCCGGGCCACCGCCTCCGCCGTCCGCAGCGCGTCCTCGGCCTCCTCCCAGCCCCCCTCGGTGTACAGACAGCGCTCGACCATCAGCCCCGCCCGCTGCAGGGTGTACGTCGCCGTGTCCGACGGCAGCAGAGCCGCCGCGTCGGCCCAGCAGGCCCGCGAGCGCAGCCGCCATACCGCGGTCTGGAGCGGATCGTCACCGTCGGTCGTTCCGTTCCCAGACATGGCGGAGTACGCCACGTTGCCCTCCCCTTGCGCGCCGTCGAGCAGTGAAGTGGTGGCCGCATTCCAGCACCGATCGCCGCGCGGGGCCAAGAGGGTGGGTGAATAATTTCACAAAGTCGTGGGACGGCGGCGGCACTTGGCGCGCGCCGCTCGCCCGCCCCCGTGACCTCAGCTCATCCGCAATGCCAAGAAGAAATCGAGCTTGTCCTCCAGCCGGGACAGGTCCCGGCCCGTCAACTGCTCGATCCTCCCCACGCGATAGCGCAGCGTGTTGACGTGCAGGTGGAGACGGGTGGCGCAGCGGGTCCAGGAGCCGTCGCAGTCGAGGAACGCCTCCAGGGTGGGGATCAGTTCGGCGCGGTGGCGGCGGTCGTAGTCCCGGAGCGGGTCCAGCAGCCGGGCGGTGAAGGCGCGCCGCACGTCGTCGGGGACGAAGGGGAGGAGCAGCACGTGGGACGCGAGCTCCTGGTGGCCGGCCGCGCAGACCCGGCCGGGGCGGGCGGCGGCCACCCGGCGGGCGTGCCGGGCCTCCTCCAGGGCACCGCGCAGCCCCTCCGCCGAGTGCACGGCCGCGCTGACGCCGAGCGTGACCCGGCCGTCGTCGTCGAGGCCCGCCGACAGCGGGACCCGTACCGACTCCAGGAGGACGTCGGCGTGGATGCCGGACTCGGAGCCGTCGTGCTCGGCGGTGACGGCGGGCAGCGGGACGAGGGCGATCGCCTCGTCGCCGGTGTGGGCCACCGCTATCCGGTCGGAGGGCTCCGGACCGGTCGCCAGCGGGTCGACCAGGATCTCCTCCAGGAGGGACTGGGCGACCGGGCCGCCCTCGACCTCACCGCCGTCCCACTCGACGCGGGCGACGACCACCTGCCAGTGCGGTGCCGCGCCGAGGCCGGGCAGCAGGACCGGCGCGGCCACCCGCAGCCGGGCGGCGATCTCGGCCGGGGCCGCGCCCGTCTGGACCAGCTCCAGGATCTCCTGCGCGAGCCTGCGCCGCACCGTGCGGGCCGCGTCGCGGCGGTCGCGCTCCACGGCGATCAGCTGGGCGACGCCCTGGAGCAGGTCGAACCGCTCCTCCGGCCAGTCGCCCGCGTCCGCCTCCACCGCGAGCAGCCAGTCCGACAGCACGGTCTCGCGCACGTCCCGGGCGCCCTGCGGGGAACGCCCCCAGGAACGGATCGGGAAAAGGGAATAGGTCGAGCCCCCGAGCAGCACGCGGTGCGGGCCGCGGCGGCCGGTGCGGGTGGCGGCCAGGTGCTCGGCGGCCAGACCGGCGCAGACGTCGGCGGGCAGCGCGGGCCCGGACACCTTCGAGCCCGCGATCAGCCGGCCGGCCGGGGACAGCACCCAGGCGCGCAGGTCGAGGTCGGAGCCGAGCAGGTCGAGGACCACGTCCGGACCACCGCCCGCCGGGCCCGAGGTCATCATCCGCCGGTGCCGTTCCACCACGGCCGCCAGATCCCCGGCCCGCTCGCCGCTGACCTGCCGTACGACGTGCTCGGTGATCGTGGCGAACGCCACCGACTCGTGGACCGCGAAGAGCGGGAGACGGTGGCGCGCGCAGGCCACGGCCAGATCGTCCGGGACGTCGCCCAGCTCCGCCTCCCCGGCCGCCAGCGCGACCACCCCGGCCTGCACCAGCAGTCGTACGAACGGCTCGGAGTCCGCCGCGTCCCGGCGCCAGGCCAGGCCCGTCAGCACCAGTTCACCGCCGGAGAGGTAGCGGCTCGGGTCGCGCAGGTCCGTGGTCATGACCCCGCGCACGGTACGGTCCAGCTCGTCCTCGCCGCCGAGCAGCCGCAGGCCCAGCGCATCGGTGTCCAGCAGTGCGCGCAGCCGCATCTCGTCGCCGCCGTTCTGTGTCTCGAAATCTACGATGAATCCTGAAGGGTCACGGGGGAGGTGCCCGGCGGGCGCCTCCGTGGGCCGTCACCAAGGGCTGCCGGACCGCAACCGGTGGTCGCCAGGGCATTTCCTGCGTTTCCACAGGAAAACCAAGAGGTTACTGATGACCTCCGTTCATACGAATCTACAAGATGCCCGTGCTGGCCAGCCAACTCCTTCATGGTTTCGGTGACTGACCCCGCTGGAGTACGGGGCGGTGTACTGGCGTCATTCCGCGTTAACAGGACATGAACGAGCCGGGCCCGCCGCACACGGATTGGCTCAATCCGCACGACTCACGAGACTCACGAGACGGAGAAGAGAGCCGGTCATGGACTTCCTTCGCCCCGCCAGCTGGGAGGAGGCGCTCGCCGCGAAGGCCGAGCACCCCACCGCAGTGCCGATCGCGGGTGGCACCGATGTGATGGTCGAGATCAACTTCGACCACCGCCGGCCCGACCACCTCCTCGATCTCACCCGCATCGGCGATCTCTACGAATGGGAGGTCGGCGAGGAGAGCGTACGGCTCGGCGCCTCCGTCCCGTACACCCGGATCATGGAGAACCTCCGCGCCGAACTCCCCGGTCTCGCCCTCGCCTCGCACACCGTCGCCTCCCCGCAGATTCGCAACCGCGGCGGCGTCGGCGGCAACCTCGGCACCGCCTCCCCGGCCGGCGACGCCCACCCCGCGCTGCTCGCGGCGGGCGCGCAGGTCGAGGCCGAGTCGGTGCGCGGCACCCGGCTCATCCCCATCGACGACTTCTACACCGGCGTCAAGCGCAACGCCCTCGCACCGGACGAGCTGATCCGCGCGGTCCACGTGAAGAAGGCCGACGGCCCCCAGCAGTACTCGAAGGTCGGCACGCGCAACGCGATGGTGATCGCCGTCTGCGCCTTCGGGCTCGCCCTGCACCCCGGGACACGCACCGTGCGGACCGGGATCGGTTCGGCCGCCCCGACACCCGTGCGGGCGAAGACCGCCGAGGACTTCCTGAACGCGGCGCTCGACGAGGGCGGCTTCTGGGACAACGGCAAGATCATCACCCCGTCGGTCGCCAAACGGTTCGCGGACCTGTGCGCCGGCGCCTGCAACCCGATCGACGACGTCCGGGGCACCGCGAGCTACCGCCGGCACGCGGTCGGCGTGATGGCCCGCCGCACGCTCACCTGGACCTGGGAGTCGTACCGCGGCACCACCGAGCAGAAGGGGAGTGTCGCCTGATGCGCGTCAACTTCACCGTCAACGGACGCCCGCAGGAAGCCGACGACGTGTGGGAGGGCGAGTCCCTGCTGTACGTGCTGCGGGAGCGGCTCGGCCTGCCCGGCTCAAAGAACGCCTGTGAGCAGGGCGAGTGCGGGTCCTGCACGGTCCGGCTGGACGGCGTGCCCGTGTGCTCGTGCCTGGTCGCGGCGGGACAGGTGGAGGGCCGGGAGGTCGTCACCGTGGAGGGGCTGGCGGAGTTCGCGGAGCGGCGGGCCTGCGGCGGGACGGGCACCGGCAACAGTGCTATGTCACATGTCACGCGTGACACCTCGCAGAGCCGGCAGCCCAAGCCCCCCTCCCCCTCCCACTCCCAGACCGGCGAGAATACCCCCCTCTCCCCCGTCCAGCAGGCCTTCATCGACGCCGGCGCCGTCCAGTGCGGCTTCTGCACCCCCGGTCTGCTGGTCGCCGCCGACGAGATGCTGGAGCGCAACCCCAACCCGAGCGACGCGGACATCCGCGAGGCGCTCTCGGGCAACCTGTGCCGCTGCACCGGCTACGAGAAGATCATGGACGCGGTCCGCCTCGCGGCCGCCCGGCAGGGAGAGGCGGTCTGAACCGGATGGCCACCAACAGCGCCCCCCTCGGCACTCCCACCAAAGTCACCCAGGGCTCCCAGACCCGGGGCGGCATCGGCGAGTCCACGCTCCGCCCGGACGGCACCCTCAAGGTCACCGGCGAGTTCGCGTACTCGTCCGATCTGTGGCACGAGGACATGCTCTGGGGCCAGATCCTCCGTTCCACGGTCGCGCACGCCGAGATCGTGTCGATCGACACCGGCGAGGCCCTCGCCCAGCCCGGCGTCTACGCCGTCATGACCTACGACGACCTGCCCACCGCGGTGAAGAACTACGGCCTGGAGATCCAGGACACCCCGGTCCTCGCCCACGGGAAGGTCCGTCACCACGGCGAGCCGGTCGCGATCGTCGCCGCCGACCACCCGGAGACCGCCCGCCGCGCGGCCGCGAAGATCAAGGTCGAGTACCGCGAGCTGCCCGTCATCACCGACGAGGCCTCCGCCACCGCCCCCGACGCGATCCACGTCCACGAGAACCGCGACGACCACCACATCGGCCACGTCCCGCACCCCAACATCGTGCACCGTCAGCCGATCGTCCGCGGCAACGCGGACGAGGCGGCGAAGAGGGCCGACGTCGTCGTCAAGGGCGAGTACTACTTCGGCATGCAGGACCAGGCCTTCCTCGGCCCCGAGTCCGGCCTCGCGGTGCCCGAGGAGGACGGCGGCGTCCACCTCTACATCGCCACCCAGTGGCTCCACTCCGACCTGCGCCAGATCGCCCCCGTGCTCGGCCTGCCCGAGGACAAGGTGCGGATGACGCTGGCCGGCGTCGGCGGCGCGTTCGGCGGCCGCGAGGACCTGTCGATGCAGATCCACGCCTGCCTGCTGGCCCTGCGCACCGGCAAGCCGGTCAAGATCGTCTACAACCGCTTCGAGTCCTTCTTCGGCCACGTCCACCGCCACCCCGCCCGGCTCTACTACGAGCACGGCGCGACGCGCGAGGGCAAGCTGACGCACGTCAAGTGCCGGATCGTGCTCGACGGCGGCGCCTACGCCTCCGCCTCCCCGGCCGTCGTCGGCAACGCCTCCTCGCTCGGCATCGGGCCCTACGTCGTCGACGACGTCGAGATCGAGGCCATCGCCCTCTACACCAACAACCCGCCCTGCGGCGCGATGCGCGGCTTCGGCGCGGTCCAGGCGTGCTTCGCCTACGAGGCCCAGATGGACAAGGTCGCCGAGCAACTCGGCATGGACCCGGTGGAGTTCAGGCAGCTGAACGCCATGGAGCAGGGCACCCTGATGCCGACGGGGCAACCGGTCGACTCCCCGGCGCCCGTCGCCGAACTCCTGCGCCGCGTCAAGGCGATGCCCCTGCCGCCCGAGCGCCAGTGGGAGAGCAGCGAGGGCGCCGACGTACGGCAGCTGCCCGGCGGTCTGTCCAACACCACGCACGGCGAAGGCGTCGTACGCGGCATCGGCTACGCGGTCGGCATCAAGAACGTCGGATTCTCCGAGGGGTTCGACGACTACTCGACCGCCCGGGTGCGCATGGAGGTGGTCGGCGGCGAGCCGGTCGCCGTCGTGCACACGGCGATGGCGGAGGTCGGGCAGGGCGGGGTGACCGTCCACGCGCAGATCGCGCGCACCGAGCTCGGCGTGGCGCAGGTGACCATCCACCCGGCCGACACCCAGGTGGGTTCGGCCGGTTCGACCTCGGCCTCCCGGCAGACGTACGTCACCGGCGGTGCGGTGAAGAACTCCTGCGAGCTGGTCCGTGAGCAGGTACTGGAGCTGGGGCGCCGCAAGTTCGGCACGTACCACCCGGCCTGGGCCACCGCCGAACTCCTCCTGGAGGGCGGCAAGGTCGTCACCGACGGCGGCGAGGTGCTGGCCGACCTGGTGGACGTCCTCGGCGACGAGGCCGTGGAGATCGAGGCGGAGTGGCGGCACCGGCCGACCGTGCCCTTCGACCTGCACACTGGTCAGGGCAACGGGCACGTCCAGTACAGCTTCGCCGCACACCGCGCGGTCGTCGAGGTGGACACCGAGCTGGGCCTGGTCAAGGTGATCGAGCTGGCCTGCGCCCAGGACGTCGGCAAGGCGCTCAACCCGCTCTCCGTCGTCGGCCAGATCCAGGGCGGTACCACCCAGGGCCTGGGCATCGCGGTGATGGAGGAGATCGTCGTCGACCCGAAGACCGCGAAGGTCAGGAACCCGTCCTTCACGGACTACCTGATCCCTACCATCCTCGACACGCCGACCATCCCGGTCGACGTCCTCGAACTCGCCGACGACCAGGCCCCGTACGGGCTCCGCGGCATCGGCGAGGCCCCGACCCTGTCCTCGACCCCGGCGGTCCTCGCGGCGATCCGCAACGCGACCGGGCTGGAGCTCAACAGGACACCGGTCCGCCCCGAACACCTGACGGGCAACGCGTAACACCGCCCGACGGCACCCCGGCGCCGGGCAACCGCTCACCTCCCGGCGCCGAACCCACAAGCGTGCACCTCCGGGCCGTCCCCCGGGTCATGCACTTCCCAAATCCCGTACCGCCGCTGCCGTTCGCGCACCGGCGGTCACGGGGGCCCCTGTGAACCTTGGGAGACGGCACCATGACCCAGCAGTCACTTGAACCCAGGGCGACGGCCGAGGACGCGGGAGAAGGCACCCGCGTCCCGGCCGGACGGTCCTGGCTCGACCGGTACTTCCACATATCCCGGCGGGGATCGAGCGTCGCGCGTGAAGTCCGCGGCGGCGTCACCACCTTCATGGCGATGGCGTACATCCTCCTGCTCAACCCCCTGATCCTGTCCGGCAAGGACGCGGCCGGGGACACCCTGGGCCAGAAGGCGCTGATCACCGCGACGGCGTTCGCGGCCGCCTTCACCACGCTGCTGATGGGCTTCGTCGGCAAGGTGCCCCTCGCGCTCGCCGCCGGCCTCTCCGTCTCCGGCGTGCTCTCCTCGCAGGTCGCCCCGCAGATGACCTGGCCGCAGGCGATGGGCATGTGCGTGATGTACGGCGTCGTCATCATGCTCCTGGTCGTCACCGGCCTGCGCGAGATGATCATGAACGCGATCCCGCTCGCGCTCAAGCACGGCATCACCATGGGCATCGGCCTGTTCATCGCGCTCATCGGCTTCTACAAGTCCGGCTTCGTGCACCAGGGCAAGGCCACCCCGGTCACCCTCGGCCCCGCCGGTGAACTGGCCGGCTGGCCGGTGCTGCTCTTCGCCGGCACCCTGCTGCTGATCTTCACGCTCCAGGCCCGGAACGTCCCCGGCGCGATCCTGATCGGCATCATCAGCGGCACCGTCGTGGCGGCCGCACTGAACGGCCTCGGGATCGTCGACCCCCGGCAGTGGGCCGACGGCGCCCCCGAACTGCACGGCTCCGCCGTCTCCATGCCGGACTTCTCGCTCTTCGGCCACGTGGAGTTCGGTGGCTGGGGAAGGGTCGGCGCGATGACCGTGGCGCTGATCGTCTTCACCCTCGTGCTCGCCGGGTTCTTCGACGCGATGGCCACCATCATCGGCGTCGGCACCGAGGCGCAGCTGGCCGACGACAAGGGCCGGATGCCGGGCCTGTCCAAGGCGCTGTTCATCGACGGCGCGGGCGGCGCGATCGGCGGGGTGGCGGGCGAGCTCCGGGCAGACCGTGTTCATCGAGTCGGCCACCGGCGTCGGCGAGGGCGCCCGTACGGGGCTCGCGTCCGTCGTCACCGGCCTGTTCTTCGCGGCCTGCCTGTTCTTCACCCCGCTCACCGCGATCGTCCCGCAGGAGGTCGCCTCGGCCGCCCTTGTGGTGATCGGCGCGATGATGCTGATGAACGCCCGGCACGTGGACTGGGCCGACCGGGCCACCGCCGTTCCGGTGTTCCTGACGGTCGTCCTGATGCCGTTCACCTACACCATCACCACGGGTGTGGCCGCCGGTGTCATCTCGTACACCGCCATCAAGGCGGCTCAGGGCAGGGCGCGGGAGATCGGGGCATTCATGTGGGGGCTGACAGGGATCTTCCTGGTCTATTTCGCCCTCAATCCCATTGAGAGCTGGCTGGGCGTCCACTAGGCCGCTCCGCTGGGAGAGCCGTGACGGGGCTGCGGTCGGTCGTGGTCCGCGGGTCCGTCGTGGCTGGTCGCGCAGTTCCTCCCCCAGCCTTCGGCCGGGGGTACCCCCAGCGCCCCTTCGGGGGCGCCTGTCCTGAACCTCGTTAAGGAGATCCGGAAATGCTGGACATCGCCGAGGAGCTGAGCCGGTGGGTCGCCGAGGGGCGGGACTTTGCCGTGGCCACGGTGGTGGCGGTCGGCGGGAGTGCGCCGCGGCAGCCAGGTGCCGCTCTGGCGGTGGATGCCGAGGGCACCGCCGTCGGCTCGGTCTCCGGCGGGTGCGTGGAGGGTGCCGTGTACGAGCTGTGCCGGCAGGCGCTGGAGGACGGGGAGACCGTTCTGGAGCGCTTCGGGTACAGCGACGAGGACGCCTTCGCCGTCGGTCTGACCTGTGGCGGCGTCATCGACATCCTCGTCACCCCGGTCCGGGCGGCCGACCCCGCCCGGCCGGTGGTCGCGGCCGGGCTGGCCGCCGCCGCGCGCGGGGAGGCGGCCGCCCTCGCCCGGATCGTCACCGGGCCGGCGGAGCTGGTGGGCCGCGCCCTCCTGGTGGCCGCCGGCGGTTCCCACGAGGGCGGCTTCGGCGCCCACCCCGAGCTGGACCGCACGGTCGCCGAGGAGGCCGCCGCCTTCCTGGACGCGGGCCGCACCGGCACCCTGGAGATCGGCGAGCAGGGCTCCCGGTGCGGAGCACCGCTCACGGTGCTGGTCGAGTCGTCCGTCCCGCCGCCCCGGATGATCGTCTTCGGTGCGATCGACTTCGCGTCCGCGCTGGTGAGGGTCGGCACGTTCCTCGGCTACCGCGTGACGGTGTGCGACGCGCGCCCCGTCTTCGCGACGAGGAACCGCTTCCCGGAGGCCGACGAGATCGTCGTCGAGTGGCCGCACCGGTACCTGGAGCGCACGCAGGTCGACGGGCGTACCGTCCTGTGCGTCCTCACCCACGACGCCAAGTTCGACGTCCCGCTGCTCCGGCTCGCCCTCCGCCTCCCGGTGGCCTACGTCGGCGCGATGGGCTCCCGCCGCACCCACCTCGACCGCAACGAACGCCTGCGCGAGGTCGGCGTCACGGAACGGGAGCTGGCCCGCCTCCGGTCACCCATCGGCCTCGATCTCGGTGCCCGCACGCCCGAGGAGACCGCGCTGTCGATCGCGGCCGAGATCGTCGCGAACCGCAGGGGCGGCAGCGGGGTCTCCCTGACCGGCGCGCACACCCCGATCCACCACGACGCGACGTCCTCGCCGCTCCCGGTGCTGCGGATCCGGTCGGTGGCCCAGCTTCCCCCGGCGCCGGCGGTCACGGCCGCCGGAGGAGTGAGTTGACCGCCCGCCCGAACACGGCCCGCGAGGCGCGGCGGACCAGCGGGTCGAAGACCGACGGCAGTCGCCGGATGCGCAGTTCCTCGTGCCAGACCACCCGGGTACGGCCGCCGGGTCCGGGGTGCACCTCCAGTTCGGCCCAGCCGAGCACCACCCGGCCGTGCTTGACCAGGCGGCACCGGCCGGAGCCGCCGTCCTGCGGGGGCTCCCAGACGGTCACCTCCATGGGGTCGTCGAAGGACAGGGGCCCGAACCCGGAACGGGCCACGAAGACCGTGCCCTCATGGGTCGGGGGATCGGTGAGCACGGTGACCCGGGTCAGCGGAACCACGTCGGCGTGCCGGGACCACTCCGTGAGCCGGCGCCACGCCTCGTCGATCGGCAGCGGAGCCGTCCGCTGAAGGAGGAAGTTGACCACGGCACGATGGTAGGGAACCGGTCACCGTGCGCAGGTCGCACACGGAGTGTTCACAGGATCGACAGAATCGTCCAACCCCGGCCGCAGCCGGCCCCGGCCCCGTACGATTCCCGCCATGGCGGGCAAACCGCCTGCCTTCACGGGGAGTTGGTCATCATGCCGTTGAAGACCTATGGCGTCCTGATCGCCCGGGCGGTCGACACGCGGCGCGAGGGCGCCGCGGACAGCCCGCACTACCAGATCCACCTCACCGACGAGTCCGGCACCGACTACCGGGCCGCGGTCAACGTCCTCTCGCAGGAGAAGCCCGCCGAACTGCTCTACCTCGTCGACGACGACTTCGAGCACCCCCTCACCGCCCGCCTGGCCGACCTGACCAGCGGATGGAACACGCTGCCGACCGGCCCCGGCGGCCCCGACCTCGACTTCGTCCGCGGCAACCTCTTCGACCCGGCGAAGATGCGGGTCCTCCCGGCGGACCGCTCCGGGCCCGACAACGACCTGGCCGACCTGCTCGACCACTACGTCCGGCGGGCCGTCGACGACCCCGGTGCCCGGCTGTACCTGTTCGGCGAGCGCTGGGGGCCCGAGACCGGCGTCAAGGACAAGGTGTTCGGGTTCCTGCCCGGCAACGGCGTCCACGACATCCACATGAACCAGGGCAACAGCGGCCGCTTCAGCGCCGACGACGGGGTGTGGCAGGACGGCGGCCTGCTCATCCGCTTCCCGGCCGACGGGCAGGCCGCGGAGCGCTGGGTCGGGATCTTCCTCGCCTTCCAGAGCCAGGCCTGGCACACCGACGACGTCACCGGCCACACCCTCCCCGACGTCGACACCTCCCGCCCCGCCCCCGGCGACCAGCCGGTCCGGATCGTCGCCGCGCTGGTCAACCCGGCCGGACCCGCCCCCGAGGCGGAGAGCGTCACCCTCCTCAACGCCTCGCCCGCCCCGGTCGACCTGACCGGCTGGCGCCTCCTCGACCGCATCGGCCAGGCCTCCCCGGTACCGGCCGGCCCCCTCGCCGCCGGCGCCGCCCTCGCCGTGCCGCTCTCCGGCGGCGCCCAGCTCGGCAACCACGGCGGCGAGATCACCCTCCTCGACGCCGCCGGACTGAAGGCACACGGCGTGTCGTACACGGCCGAGCAGGCGGCCCGCGAAGGGTGGTGGGTCGTCTTCTGACCGGCCCCTGTCGGGACCGCACGGCGGTACGGCACCATGAGCGCGGTCCGTACCGCCGCCGTACCGCCGTCGTCGTCCCGGGGGGCGTCTCGTGGAGAACGAACTGCACGACAAGCACGACGCACATGACGCACGCGACAGACTCGACGCGTTGATGCGCGATCCCTACCCCCTCTACGCGCGGGCGCGGGCGGCGGAAGGGCTCGTGCGGGTGCCCGAACTGGACGCCTGGCTGGTCGCCCGCGACGCCGACGTCCGTGAAGTGCTGCGCCGCACCGAGGAGTTCTCGTCGGCGAACGCGTTACGGCCGGACGTCATGCCCGCGCCCGCCGCGCTCGCGGTGCTCGGCGGCGGCTTCGGCGGCCGGCCGGTCGTGGTCACCTCGGACGGCGAACGCCACCAACGATTGCGCGCGCCGCTGCTGCGCGCGCTCTCGCCCTCCCGGATCGCGGCGGCCGTGCCGTACGCCCGTGAGTGCGCCGCCGCCCTCCTCGACGGGTTCGTGACGGACGGCCGGGTGGAACTGATGTCGGCCTACGCCACGCGGCTGCCCGGCGAGGTCATCGGCAGGATCGTCGGGCTCGACCCCGCCGACGTGCCCCTGGTCGTGCACGGCGGGCGCCGCGCCGAGGAGCTGCTGTTCCGGCCACTGCCGGAGGCCGGGCAGATCGCCGCCGCCAAGGACGTCGTCGCCATGCAGCACGTCCTCGACCGCTGCGCCCGCGACCGTTACGCCCACCCCCGCGAGGACCTGGCCACGGAGATCGTCGCCTCCGTGGCCGAACCGGGCCACGCCGAACTCCCGCTGGAGCAGCGCCACGAGGCCGTCGCCCACCTCCAGAACCTGCTGATCGCCGGGCACCTGACCACCACCGCGCTGATCGGCACCACCGTCCTGCACCTGCTGAACCACCGGGGCCAGTGGGAACTGCTGTGCCGGGAACCGGAACTGATCCCCGCGGCCGTGGAGGAGGCGGCCCGCTACGACGGCGCGCTCCAGGGCTTCCGCCGGGTCACCACCCGCCCGGTCACCCTGGCCGGCACCGAACTCCCGGCCGGTGCCGACCTGTTCGTCGCCTTCGGCGCGGCCAACCGCGATGCCTCCCGGCACCCCCGCCCCGACACGTTCGACATCGGCCGGGCCGCGCCCGCCCGGCACCTCGCCTTCGGCTTCGGCGCCCACGCCTGTGTCGGCGCCCAGCTGGCCCGCGAACAACTCCGCATCACGGTGGAGGAGCTGACGCGACGCCTGCCGGGCCTGCGGCTCGCGGAGGGCCGCCCGGTCACCATGCGCCCGACGATGATCCACCGCTCACCGCAGGAGCTGCACCTGGTCTGGCCCGTGCCCTAGGTGCTGTTCGGGTTCGGGTTCGGGGTTCGGGACCGGGCGGCCGGTGGTCACTTCTTGGTGATGGACTCCACCCAGCTGATGAAGTTCGTCGTCGAGTCGCCGGTGCGCTCGGCCATGGTGTGTCCCTGGGCCCACACGGTGGCGAAGTCGACGTCGCGGATGCCGTAGTTCAGCAGCGCCAACCGGATGTTGATCTCGGTGGTGTTGGCGGTGTCGCCCTGCATGATGCCGGTGCGGATGCGCCAGTGCCGCGCGACCTGCGACCGGCGGTACCCGCCGAAGGCGGGCGAGAGGTAGTACAACGGGTTGTACGCGTCGGCCCGCCAGGCCATGTCCTTGCCGACGCCGTCCTTCTTCGCGAAGTCGCTGTCGTACGCCGAGGAGCCGTAGTCGGAGCTCCAGTCCGCATAGGTGCCGTACGTGGCCTCGTTCGCCTTGACGACGTCACGGGTGAGCGGCGCGAAGTGCGCCGGGGCGTTGAGCCCCGTGGCGAAGACGCCGTTCTCGGTCTGCCCGCGGGAGTACCCGTCGAACGCGCCGACCGGCTTGCTCGCGGTCTTCTGGCTGTGGACGAAGCCTTCGAGGCCGGACACCGTGGCGGTGTTGGTCGTGGCGTCGTAGGTGACCCAGGTGCTGTCGGTGTTGAGGTAGGCGATGTAGTCGTCGACCGTCTCGTACGTGGTCGAGGACCCCGTCTGGCCCGATCCGGGCGGGCCGCCCATCGTGGTGACGGTGTACGGGAAGGTGTTGTCGGCCAGGAAGTTGTTCAGCGAGGTGGTGATCACCCCGATCAGGTGGTCGTAGCAGCTGCCGGCCAGGTGGACGCCGTCGGCGGACTCGGTCAGCTCCAGGCGCCGGCCCCGCTCGTCGCGCAGTCCCAGCCGGTTGACGTACCTGGGCCAGGCCTTCGCGAGGTCCGTCGAGTAGGCGCTGGTCCAGGTGCCGGACGCGCGCGTGCCGGTCGAGGCGAACTGGCCCATGTTCCACTCGTAGGACAGGTTGGCCTCGTGCAGGCTGGTGATCGGGCACCAGGCCATGACGCCGGCGACCGCGTCGCTGAGCGGCCGCCCGTGGGCGTCCTCCATCGCCGCGCCGATCGTGCGCAGGTACGGGTGGTACAGGGCGCTGTCACCGGACGCGCCCGCCACGGTGTCCTGGGCGCCGCCGCCGCTCATGCCGAACAGGACGATGTCGTCCGTGCTGCCGGGCAGGACACCCCGGTTGTACCGCAGGAAGCGGACCGCGGCCTTGAGGTCGGTCACGCCCCAGGGGGCCGCGTCGGAGCGGGTGCCGGTCGAGGTGTCCCGGCCGCGCAGGCCCGGCCACACGTAGATGTGCCCGGCCTCCAGGTACTTCGACACGGCGCTGTAGCTGTAGGACGTGGCCGGCTTCTGCGCTGCGTAACCGGGGGTGTTGACCGGGACGACGATGGGCGCGGTGCGTCCCGAGTAGCCGCCGAGCGTGCCCTTCGGGTCGGGTGTCGCCGTGTACGTGGTCCCGTCGCTGTTCGCGGTGGCCTTCAGATAGGCGCCCGGCACGTAGATCGACAGGTGCTCGATGTCCGTCGCGGCCGGGTCGGTGACGTACACCTTCCCCAGCTGGTAGTACACGTCGTTGGCGGAGTCGTACGACCAGGCCGTGGAATCGAACTCCAGCGAGTACGCCGAGTCCGCCGAGGACGTGCGCGACGAGCTGTTCGACGACGGGGCGCCGGCGAAGGCCGTGCCTGCCGCGCCCTCGGCGAGCCCGAACGCGGTCAGGGCCGCGGCGCCCCGGACAACGGTTCTGCGGTTGATCTCCACCCGTGGACCTCCTTGTGCAGCGGGTTACGTGGTCACTCGAGTCCCTGACTGTAGGCAAGGCACCGCAGGATTGTTGACAATTTTGATGATAATTTTGTTAGAAGAGAGGAGTCGGCCTCCAGGGCCTCCGGGTGTGACGATGGAGGGAGCAGACCCCGACCTCGCCCGGGGAGGACGAACCGTGCGCTACCGGGACCGCGCCCACGCGGGCCGCGAACTCGCCGCCGCGCTGGCCGAGTTGCGCGACGAGGGGGCGCTGCCCGACCCGATCGTGCTGGCGCTGCCCCGGGGCGGTGCGGCCGTCGCCGCCGAGGTGGCGCGCGAGCTGTCGGCCCCGCTCGACGTGCTCGTGGTACGCAAGATCGGCGCCCCGCACCACGAGGAGTTCGGCGTCGGCGCGATCGCCGGGGACGACCCGCCCCTCCTGGACCGGGCGACCCTGGCCCACCTGGACCTGAGCGAGGACTCCCTCGCCCCCGTCGTCGACCGGGAGCGGCAGGAACTGCGCCGCCGCGAGCGCCGCTACCGCGAGGGCCGGCCGCCGCCCGCACTGCGCGGCCGTACCGTGCTCGTCGTCGACGACGGCCTCGCCACCGGCTCCACCGCCCGCGCCGCACTGCGCCACGTACGGGGCCGGGGCCCGGCGCGGACCGTCCTGGCCGTCCCGGTCGGCGCGCCCGACTCCCTGGACGCGCTCGCCACCGAGGCCGACCTCGTCGTCTGCCCGTACCGCCCGGCCGTGTTCAGCGCGGTCGGTCAGTGGTACGACGACTTCGGGCAACTGACGGACGACGACGTGCTCGACGCGCTGCGCCGGGCCTGACCGGGACGGGGCGCGGGGTGCCGGAGCCGGCGGAGGGCGGGGCGCGACGCCGGTTCGGCGCGGCCCGGGTGGCCCGGCCCGCGACCGTGGACGGGCACGGCCCCCCATCTGGTGCCGGTCGTCTTCGCCCGGTACGGCGCCGACGGTCTCGTCACCGCGGTGGACCACGAACCCAAGACCACGACCGGCCTCAAGCGGCTGCGCAACATCGCCGCGCAGCCGTCCGGGTGCCTGCTCGCGGACGCGTACGACGAGAACTGGGACCGCCTGTGGTGGGTCCGGGCGGACGGCGAGGCGAGGGTGGTGCCCGCCGACGCGGCGCTCGTCGGGCCGCTGAGCGCGAAACACCCGCAGTACCGGGAGCACCCCCCGGCCGGCGCGGTCGTTCTCGTGACCGTGACGCGCTGGACCGGCTGGCAGGCGGCGCCCCTCTGATCTTCTCGCGGGCCGCGTCCCCGCTGGATACGATGGGGGTGATGGCGACGCGTATCGCGGGCTACGAGGTCCAGGGCGAGATCGGGCGCGGCGGCATGGCCGTCGTCTACCGTGCCAGGGACCTGCGTCTGGACCGGACCGTCGCCCTGAAGCTGCTGGCCCCCGAGATGGCGCGCAACGACACCTTCCGCCGCCGGTTCACCCACGAGTCACGGGTCGCCGCCGCCATCGACCACCCCCACATCGTGCCGATCTTCGAGGCCGGCGAGACGGACGGCGTGCTGTACATCGCGATGCGCTACGTGTCGGGGCCCGATCTGCGCGCCCTGCTGGACAAGGAGGGCGTGCTGCCGGTGGACGCGGTGCTGCGGATCGCCGCCCAGATCGCCTCGGCGCTCGACGCCGCCCACGAAAACGATCTGGTGCACCGGGACGTGAAGCCCGGCAACGTGCTGGTGGCGCGGGGCACCGACAGCGAGCACCCCGAGCACGTCTACCTCACGGACTTCGGGCTCACCAAGAAGTCGCTGTCGCTGACGGGGTTCACGACGGTCGGCGAGTTCGTCGGCACCCTGGACTACGTGGCGCCGGAGCAGATCTCGGGGCGCCCGGTGGACGGCCGCTGCGATCTCTACAGTTTCGCCTGCGTGGTCTTCGAGATGCTCGCAGGCGGTCCGCCGTTCGTCCGCGACGAGGACGTCGCGCTGCTGTGGGCGCACCAGTACGGCACCCCGCCCGCGCTGAGCGAGGTGCGGGCGGGGCTGCCGCCGGCGTTCGACGACGTGTTCGCCAGGGCCCTGGCCAAGGCCCCCGAGGACCGGTACGGCTCCTGCCTGGAGTTCGTGGCAGCGCTGCGGTGCGCCGCGTACGGCCCCGGTCGGGCCGGGGAGCCTGCCGTCCACCGCGACACGGACGGCGCCCCGACCGTGAGCCGCGGCGTCGTCCGGCCCGCGGCCGTCGGCGGCGACGTCGTCCGCACCCCGACCGTCGTGCGGGAGACCGCGGACACCCCGCGCCCGCCCGCCTGGGCCCGCCCGGTTTTCCGTGGGTAGCCGGACCCGGCCGGCTCAACGCCACTCCGGGCCGTCGGAGCCGCACCCGCCGCAGGCCCCCGCGACGCGTCTGTGACGGTCGGGGGACACCGCCAGGACGTGCCTTGTGAAGGTTCTGTAAGCGGATAAATCGCCCCTGTCGGATCGATCGGTCGAGGAACCCTCATGAGCTTCACCGCGGTCACCCAGCACACCGAGACCGCCGCCGCGCCGGCCCCGCGTGAGCGCGAGACGCTGAAGCACATCGCCGCGGGCTGCCCCTACCTCCAGGCGGCCCGGCAGATGGGGTTCTCCAGGCACACGGCCGACGCCTGCCTCCGCCGGATCCGCGCCAAGCTCGACATCAACACCACCGCCGAGCTCACCCGGCCGGCCATCTCGCTGGGGCTGTGATCCCGCTCCGCCCGACAGAACGGCCCGTGCCGTGACAGCGTGGGAGCAGCGGCTGAGCACGGTGGTGTCCTGGAGGCGGAGATGACGGTGAACGGGCTCGGACTGGTGGTGCACGGCGGGCGCGCGGAGGCGGTGGACGCGGCCCGGGACGTACGGGCGTGGGCCGCGGAGCACGGCGTGCGGTGCACGGACATCGACGTGTGGCACGACGGCGGACGGCACCACTCCGGGGAGGAGGTCGCGGCCGCCGGCGATCCCGACCTGATCGTCACCCTCGGCGGGGACGGCACCTTCCTGCGCGGCGCCCGGCTCGCCGCCCGCAACGACGCCTTGGTCCTCGGTGTCGACCTGGGCCGGGTCGGCTTCCTGACCGAGGTGCCGGCCTGCTCGGTGCGGGAGGCGCTGGACGCGATCCGCGAGGACCGCTACGCCGTCGACAGCCGTCTGCTCCTGACGATGCGTGCCTCCCGGCGCCTGGAGGTGCCGGCCGACATGGAGCGGCTGATGCAGTACGGCCGCGGGCCGCTGCTGCCGCCGCCCCAGGTCCGCACGGACTGCGAGCAGGACACCGACTGGGGTGTCCCGCTGCACGTGGCCGCGGTCAACGACATCGTCCTGGAGAAGCTGTCCCGGGACCGCCAGGTCTCCGTCGGCGTCTACGTCTCCGGCAGGCTGCTCGCCTCCTACTCCGCCGACGCGCTGCTGGTGGCGACGCCGACCGGCTCGACCGCCTACAGCTTCGCCGCC
>NZ_JAEKKT010000299.1 GCF_019510245.1 Streptomyces sp.
AACTCACCGACTGCTCGGGACTACCGCTTCTCGTACGAATTCTCCGGCTGCGTCACCTGATTGCCGGACGCCTGGCCGAGCACGGGCGGCCAGGCTTCGTCCGAGGCGAACTTCCCCTCGGGGATCCAGGTGCCGGTGGCGGTCACCCACGAGCCGGCGGTGGAAGCATCGAGGCTGCACATCTCGGCCTTGTTGGAGCGGCCGTCGGGGCGCAGCAGGAGATGAGAAGGCCGCGTCAGGCACCAGCTGGCGCCGTCCTTGGTGACGAATCCGATCAGCCGACCGCGGTGCGGCTCTTCATCGCCCTGCCGCTGTCGCAGATGGCAGGGGAGGTGGGTTGGCCGAGGGCGAGGTCGATGGGGTCCTGCGCCGGGAGAGCGGCCAAGCTGCCGAGGCCCTCGGTCACGCACCCGGCCGCCGGCCGCCTTGGCCGCCGCCCGCTCGGCGCTGTACGAGCCGAAGGCGGGCGGCGGAAAGAAGCTGGACGGCGAAGGCGGCACGATGAGAGCTCAAGAGCCGTCAGAAACGGCCCACCCAGGTTCAGAAGGCGTGCGCCATCAGCTCCGCGAACAGCGCGTGCTCGTCGACCTCAAGGCCCCGCGAGCGGAACCAGCCGCAGATGTTGGCGCAGTCCCGCTGGAGGAAGTCCATTCCGTTGAGGTTGCCCACCAGATCGACGATCTGCGGCAGATCGATGATGACCAGCCGCTCGCCCGCCGCCAGGATGTTGTACGCCGAGAGGTCGCCGTGGACGACACCGCTCTGCACCATCGTCGCGAGCGCATCGGTCAGCTGCTCGAAGTACACCGCCAGCAGCTCACGTGAGGGCCGAACCTGGGCGAGCCGGGGCGCGGTCGCGACGGTGCCGTCCTCGTCGACGACAGTGATCCACTCCATCAGGATCTCGGTGCCGTCGATCTGGACCGGATAGGGAACCGGCAGCCCCAGATTCCAGAGCCGCACCAGCGCACCCCACTCGGACACCGCCCACTCGCCGGCCGCGACCTGCCGGCCGAAGGTGCTCTTCCGCTTGAGGGCGCGCTCGTCACGTGAGCGCTTCATCGAACGGCCCTCCGTGTAGGAGGCCGCGCGGTGGAAGGACCGGTGCTCGGGAGAGCGGTACCGCTTGGCCGCCATGACCACGCCACCGGCGGGGGCGAGCGGGTCGGCCCGCTCGACGAGGTGGACGTCGGCCTCCTTGCCGGTCTTGAGGACACCCAGCTCGGTGTCGATCGCGCCCTGCGAGGTCACCACCCAGTCCGGGAGCGGCTCGGGGCCTCGGGAGAGAGGTTCGACGCTGAGCCAGGTCGACCAGCGCTGGCCGTCGGCGAGATCGTCGTAGGAACGGAAGTCGAAGACGAACCGGTCGTCGATGTCGCCCAGGTCGCGCGACGGCGGGACGTAGCGGTCGGCGTCGGTGCTGAAGGCGTCAGGAAATGCCGGGTACTGAGGATGCTGCGAGAGATCGTCGTGAGACATCGCTGGAGGTGCTCCATGAGGCGAGAGAGAGGCGGTCTGCGGGCAGGCCGAGGACAGTCGTAGTCACGGTCGGGCCTCCTCTCGTGGAGCACCGGGCAGCTCCCGGTGGCTCGCCCATGGTGAGGGTCGGACACGGGGCGCGGCAACCGAATAAAGCCGGCCCGCGGCGAGCGGCCCCGGCGGTGCGGTCGGTTTCCGGCGTAATCCTCCGGACCCGGCTCGACGTGTCGCTCGTCGTAAGACGCCCCGCTGCATGCCGTAGTGGTCGACACGCGGATGTCCGGGCCGCGGCGGGCCGCAAAATCCGCACCGTGGCCCAGCACGGTCAGGACACCGGGCACCCTGACGGCGGCCTGTGTCTTGCGAACAACGCCCACGCCCGTCAACTCGCAGTGCACACCGCGGTGTCAGAGGTCACAGACCGTCAGGCGTCCCCGCCGCGGGCGCCGCCGTTGGGACGCGGAACCGCTGCAATTGCCGGTCGTCATCTTCCTGATGGCGATCGGCGTCCCGACCAACGCCAGCACCGGTCTGGCCGACACCCTCGACGACACCCCCGCCTTCGCCTACTGCCACGTCCGAATCACCGCTGACCTCGGTCAGCGCCGGCCTGTTTCGTTCGCACCCAACACACGACACGTAGTCCACCCCCGATGGAGTCCATCTGGCGGCGGCAAGAAGCTCCCCGCGCGCATCGGTCCGCCCTGGCCAGAGCGGTGGCCGGCTACAAGGCGGATGGCCCCGACCGGCAAGCCGGTCGGGGCGCTGTCGCCTCACTCTGCGGGCATCACCTGGTGTGGCGGATGCCCGGGGGGTCAGTGGTGGCGGCCACCACCGTGCTGGTGACCGCCGTGGCGGTGGTGGCGGCCCCAGGATTCGTCGTCGATGAAGCGGTCGTGGTCGTTGCGCAGGGTGGCGGTGTCGGAACGGTTGTCCCACACCTCGTTGTGGCGGTCCATGTAGAGGTCGCTGTCGGTGTCGTGGCCCCAGCCGGTGTGGATGCGGACGGTGGCGCGGCCGTCGAGGCGGTAGTGGTCGAAGGTGTAGGTGTCGCCGTCCTCGTTCTTCAGGGTCCAGCCGTCGAGGTTGACGGTGCGTCGGGAGGTGTTGGTGAGCTCGACCCACTCCTTGTTCAGTGAGCGCCGCGAGCGGTCCTCACGGCCCGGTGCGTCGTACTGGACCGCGCTGATCTCCACCTTCGTCCGGTCGGGCCGGGCGAGGTCGGCCGCCGACGCCGGCAGCGCCACCGCCCCGACGATCGCGGCGGCCGCCAATGCGGCGGCGGACAGACGACGGGCGGTCACCGTGGAAGAAGACACAAAGGCCCCCAGAGCTGTACGGGCACCCGCCCTGTTCCCGACGACCCCTTGCAGCGGGGCCGGCGGAGCGGGCTGGTGCGGTGTGCGGGTGGCGGCCGGTCGGCCGCACACCCACACCATGGCCATCCCGTGCAGATTGTGAACGCGATATGAGCCCTCCGTTACTCTTCATCCATATTGCTGTGACTCTTGGATGCATCGTCCATTTATGCGCCGTACGCACCAAGTTGACGCCACACAAGCTCACCGACCCGTTCGCACCTTGGCCCCCCGCCTGTGACCGCCGCAGCGCGCCACCCCAGCCCCTGACCTCCCGTCACCCGAAAGTGCGTAACAGGCCCTCCGGGCGCCACGCACCCTGACGTACGGAAACTGGACCGCGCACGGCAGGTCACCACGAGACGCCGACATCATCGAGACCGGCACCGACTCCTTCGGTCTCGCCCAGACCCGGGCCAGGGCCGAGCAGGACGCAGGCTGACGATCACAACGGGCCCTTCCTCTGTTCGTTTCTGCGCGCCGTTCCTCTACGATCGAGGAGGTCATCAACTACCACATGACATCTGCCCGGTGACGGAGCCGGCGTGGGGTGCGCGTCCCTGCTCCACGCCACTACTGGACGGCTTCAGGCGCAGCCACGGGTCGGCACATCCGGACGCCGACGGCCCCGTTGGCGCGTCCCGCCGGGCGGCGAAAGGGATGCGCCGTGCCTTCGGCTTCGGCGAACTACCGTACGCTGCTGCGCACTTCGGGTGCCGCGGCCTTCTTCCTTCCCGCCTCTTTCGGACGTCTGGGCATCGCCATGACGGGCATCGGCATCGTCTGGCTGGTGCATGCACGCACCGGGTCGTATGCCGCCGCGGGCCTCGTCACCGGCGGGTTCGCTGTCGCGGACGCCGTCGCCGGGCCCCAGCTCGGGCGCCTTGTCGACCGGTTCGGGCAGGCGCGGGTGCTCCCGTGGGCGCTGGGCGCACATGCGGGGGCCGTGGCGCTGCTGCTCACCGGCGCCGTTCCGGACCTCGTCGCCGGGGTGCTCGTCGGGGCGACGCTGCCCCAGCTCGGTGCCCTGTCCGCCGCTCGCTGGTCCGCCCTGCTGTCCGGCGAACGGGCGGCCGCACTGCCCACCGCCTTCGCCCTGGAGGCCCTCGCCAACGGCGTGTCCTACATGGCCGGCCCCGCCCTGGTGAGCGTCCTCGGCGCAGCTGGCCGCCCGGGCGCCGGGGTGCTGCTCGCCGCCGCGCTCGTCATCGGCGGCGGACTCGTCCTCGCCGCCCAGCGCCGCACCACACCACCCCTCGTCGGCCGCGCCGAACGCCGGCACGCCGCACGCGCCCTGCTGCGCTTCGCGTTCCTGCTGCAGGCCGCGCTCGGCCTCGCGCTCGGGGTGTTCTTCGGGGCGATGCAGGTGTCCGTCACCGCGTACGCAGTCGGACACGGCACACCGGGCGCCGCAGCGCCGCTCTACTTCGCCTCCAACTGCACCAATCTGGTGGGTGGCTTGGCCTACGGAGCATGGCGCCACGGTGGCTCACCCCGGCACCACCAGGCTGCAGCTGCCACCTGCCTCACCATCGCGTGCCTTCCGTTGACCTTCCTCGACGCGCCACTCGCGGTCGGCGCCACCCTCGCTCTGACCGGACTCGCTGTCCCGGTCCTCCTGATCCTCACCTCCGTTCTCACCGAGTCGTCGGTCCCGCGCGCCGTCCTCACCCAGGCGTTCACCTGGGGTAACTCCGCAAGCGCGGCAGGAATAGCGGGGGCCGCGGCGGTCGCGGGGCGGATGGTGGATGCGGGCGGTGCGCACGGCGGTTTCGGCGTGATGGCGGGGGCCGCGGCGGTGATGACGGTCCTGGCGCTCGGCGGGCTACGGGCCTCATCAGCAGCCGAGGATGAACGACCCTGAGACGGGCCGGAGGACGGCCACCATCAAGACCCCGAGGAAGGAGCCGAGCACCCCAAGCGATGTCAAAACTCACCGGCAATCTTCGCCTCACGGAACAGGAACCACTGCCAGGACTCATCGAGATGCGGTTTTCTGGCTCATCGACAAAACCACCCCGCCCGGCTCCAACGACGAGTGCGGCACCGGCAAGAGCCTTTGGTCATCACGGCGGGGGTTGAGAAACACCTAGTCACGTTCCCGCCTCAGTTGACTGGGCAAGGATCTCGCTGCACATCACAACGCACTCGCAAACGGGCTTGAGAGCCTTGGCGGCCTTGTCCCAGTCCTGGCGGGCGGGCGTATCGCGACGAGTTGCGCAGCAGGTGCACCACACACGTCTGGACAATCGTGCGAGGTCGGTGGTGGAGGAGCTCGCAGTAGATGTCATGACGCAGCTGCCGGACGACCGGGCCCGGCGGGAGGTGATAGCGCTCGTGGAGGTCGCGCGGATGGATCCGAGGGCCTGGCCCGATGTCCGCGATCCGGGCTCGGTGAGAGATCCGGGAGGCGTTCGG
>NZ_JAEKKT010000300.1 GCF_019510245.1 Streptomyces sp.
GGAGTCGGCCAACAGTTGTTGCACCATGCCGAGTTCGGCCAGCGGCTTACCGAAGGCCGAACGGTCCGACGCACGCTCAAGGGCGATGTCCTGCGCCCGCTTTGCCACGCCGACCCAGCGCATGCAGTGCGTCATCCGGGCCGGCCCGAGTCGCACCTGCGCGTACGCGAACCCCTGGTCCACTTCGCCCAGGACGGCGCTGTCGGTGACTTCGCAGCCCTCGAAGACGATCTCGCTGTGCCCGCCGAACAGGCCTTGGTCCAGCGTGTCGATGTTGCGGACGATCTTCATTCCCGGGTTGTCGGCATCGACGAGGAACATTGTGGCGCCGCCCGCGTCGCCCGGTCCGCCACTGGTGCGCGCCATGCAGATGGCGAAGGCGGCCCCGTCGGCGCCGCTGATGAACCATTTGCGTCCCTCGATCCGCCAGCCGCCGTCGACCCTGGTCGCGGTCGTGGCGAGGGCGCGCGGATCGGAACCGGCGCCCGGCGCGGGCTCGGTCATCGCGAAGCAGGACCGGACCTCACCCGCGGCCAGCGGCCGCAGATAACGCGCCTTCTGTGCCTCCGTGGCGACCACTTCGAGCAGATGCGTGTTGCCCTCGTCGGGTGCCGCGCAGTTCAGCGCCAGCGGCCCGAGCAGCGAATACCCGGCTGCCTCGAACACCACCGCCTGACCGCACAGGTCGAGCCCGAGCCCGCCCCATTCCGTGCCGACGTGCGGGGCGAACACCCCCGCGTCGCGGGCTCCCTGCTGAAGCCGGCGGCGCAGTGGCTCCGGACCGGCGTGGACGTTCCCGTCGCACGCCCGCTCCTCGGGTATCACCACGTCCCGTACGAACGCGGCGGTGCGCCGAGCGACGGCGGCGACCCTCTCGTCGACCTCGAACCCGATCGGCATGTTCACTCCCGAGCTTGGCTACTGACCATTAGCCATCTCAAGGGCGGTGGGGGCGGTATGTCAATGGCCCGGTCTATACTGGCGGCTCCAGTAGAAGAAATCAGCTAATGGTCAGTAGCTTCGGGAGTTAGTGTGAGCTCAGCCCAGAGCGAGGGGCACGGCAAGTCGCTCCACGGAGTGCGCAGCGGATCGCGCAACGGGTCCTACGAGCGGCCGCACCGACCGGCGCGGGCCGAGGGCACGCCCGTCAACGACCGCCGGTCGGCGATCCGGCAGGCCGCGCTGCGGCTCTTCGCCGCACAGGGCTACCGGTCCACCACCATGGCCGACATCGGAGCCGCCGTGGGCATCCGAGGCCCGAGCCTCTACAAGCACGTGGCCTCCAAGCACGAACTGCTGGCCGAGATCATGATCGGCACGATGGAACAGCTCATCGCGGACAACATCGTGGCCGTCTCCGGCACCGACGACGTCCGGGAACAGCTGCGCCGCTCCGTGGAGGCCCACATCCGCTACCACGCCCGCCACCGCCTGGAGGCCTTCGTCGGCAACCGCGAGATCGGCAGCCTGGACCAGCCCGACCAGGACCGGGTGCTCGGCCGCCGCAGCGACTACGAGCGCCGCTTCCGCGAACTCATCGAACAGGGCGCCGCCGAGGGTGCCTTCCACGTGCAGTCCGCCCGCATCGCCTCGTACTCCATCCTCGACATGGGCATCGGCGTCGCCAGCTGGTTCCACGAGGGCGGCGAGTTCTCCGTCGACCAACTCGCCTACCAGTACGGCGACATCGCCCTGCGCATCGCGGGAGCACGCCCGCACGGCGCCACGTCGGCGGAAGCGACTTCATGAGCCGGCCTCAAGCACGATGGCGATGCTGAGGAGAGATCCAGATTTTCGGAGATCGCCGATGTGAGGATGTCGAGAGCGTGCCCACAGCTCCGTCCCAGGGACATCAGCGGCCACCACCGGCCGCACGAAGACGAAGGAGAAACCCGCATGGCGATTCAGCGGATGGACAACGTCGGCATCGTCGTCGAGGACCTCGATGCGGCCGTCGCGTTCTTCGTGGAACTGGGGATGCAGCTGGAGGGCAGGGCGCAGATCGAGGGCCTCTTCGCAGACCAGTGCACCGGACTCGACGGCGTCCGCTGTGACGTCGCGATGGTCCGGACCCCGGACGGTCACAGTCGGCTCGAACTGGCGAAGTACCGCAGCCCCGCAGTGATCAGCGCCGGGCCGCGCAACCGGCCGCACAACATCCTGGGCACTCACCGCGTCATGTTCGCCGTCGACGACATCGAGGACACCGTTGCCCGCCTGAGCCCTCATGGCGCCCAACTCGTCGGCGAGATCGCCCGGTTCGAGGACAGCTATCTGCTCTGCTACGTCCGCGGCCCTGAGGGCATCATCGTCGGACTGGCCGAGCAACTGCGCTGAGAGGGTGCGAGGAACCTGTGGGTGCGTGGTCCGGCCGGCAGCGTCAGTGGGTGGGAGCCTGGTGACGTGAGGCCGGCTTGCGGGCCAGGATTTGCAGACCGGCCGATGTGTTGCCGTTCATGGTGGTCACGGTGGGGCGTCGGGTGTCGACGGTTTCGAAACCGGCGAGCAGCGAAGTGAACCAGTCGCTCGGATGGTGGCGGCACACTGCGCCGTCGCCGGTCTCGAACACCCCGTAGACGCCGTAGGCCTCGGCGAACCTCGCGTAGCGGTCACGGTTGCGCTGGTCGTCCTGAAGCAGCAGGTCGCTGAGGTAGAGCAGTGCGCCGGGCTTGAGGACGCGATGCAGCTCGCCGATCAGCAGCCGCTGTGCGTCGTCACCTGGGACGCAGGTCAGCACCGCGAAGAGCAGGACCACGTCGATGCTCGCGTCCGGGCAGGCGAGTGCCGGCGGCGTGTCGAGTACCGCGAAGCGCATCGCGGGGTGCAGGCCGCGGGCCCGGGCGATCATTTCCGGCGATGTGTCGACGCCGGAGAGGTTGTCAAAGCCCTGCTGTTCCAGCGCGTCCAGGGTTCGGCCGTAGCCGCAGCCGTAGTCGAGGATCGCGGCGCTTCGTTCGACGCTGTCCAGCCACGGTGTGTGCAGCGGATGCGTGAATCGCTTCGTCGTCGCGGCGGCGTCCCAGTAAGCGGTCTGGCTGTCGAGCTCGGACACGGTGGAGCCTCCCATGGGCGTCTCGGGGCGCTCACGCTGCCACGGTCTCGGAGCGTTCGACGAGGTGACCGAACTCCTGAGCGGGCTCCGGGCGCGGACAGGGCGACGATGCGAGGTGCTTTCAGGGGCGTGCGGGGCCGCCTCCCGGATCACCCTGGTGGATGTGGTCGCCCGGTCATGGCAGATGATCTCCGTCCCGGGACGCTTCGTCAGCCTGGCTGCGAACGTCTCCGAGGTTCGGGTCCGGCCGCACCTCCACGACCCGGCCGGCCGCGACGTCGACCAGGACAGGCCGTAGGCACAGCCCTCGCCGTCATCGTCCTGGACCCGAGCGGCAAGACCTGTGGAGGTGGGGATGACGCTGCGCGCCGCGCCGAGGGGAGCGTCGCCACCCCGCTCACCGTGACGACCTAGGAGAAATCTGCTGCGGTGATGCCGTCGGGATGTCCGAACGGCCACTCCACCAGCTCGATCCGGTAGCCGTCCGGGTCCGTGAGCCACGACGTCTTCGGGCCGTCAGGGCCGCCCGGATACTGGACAGGCTCCGGCTCAAGGCCGGCTTCGGCCAGCGCTTTCAGGGTGACATTCAGCGTGTCCACCTGGATCGCGAGGTGGTCGATTCCGTTGCCCACGTCGACGCGTCCGTCGGCGGGACGGTGGACCAGTTCGAGCGAGGCCGCTGGTTCGCCGGGGAACTTGAGGATCACGAGGCGGCTTCCGTCGCCGGCCTCGACCCTGCCCAGCTCGCCGTAGCCCAAGGCGGAGTAGAAAGCCAGCGAGCGATCCAGATCGGTGACGCGGTAGGCGACGAAGAGCGTCTTCATACGGCCTCCCCTGGGCGGCACACCCGGTAACGCAGGTGCGTGACGTCTCGGTCCTCGAGCCGTCGGACGAGGTCGAGTTCGATGTGATCACCCCCGAGGTGGTCGAAGAGTCGTCGGCCGTCCCCGAGGAGGACCTGCACCAGATGGATCTCCATCTCGTCCATCAGCCCGGCCCTGAGAAGGGCTTGGGCCGCGCCCGCCCCATGGACCATGACCGGTCGGTCCCCTGCGGCGGCGCGAGCCTGACGGGCGCAGTCCTCGACGTCGGTGACGAATCGTGCGTGGCCGGGTGGCACGTCCCCGTCGTCCACATGGTGGGTGAGTACGAGGATCGGCACGCCGTCGTGGTGGTCGCCCTGCCAGCGCCCCGCGAGTTCGAAGGTCCGTCGGCCGGAGATCACCGCGCCGGTCGCCAGCGCCTCGCGGTAAATCTGTCCGCTGGGACCGTCGGACTTCCGGTCGTCGAGCCAGTTGAAAAGCCGTCCGCCGTCGCGTCCGAGCTCCTGACCCGGCCGATCGTCCGGCCCTGCGATATAGCCGTCGAGCGACATCGACATGTACAGCCGAATCGGGTTGTGCATCCTTGCCTCCGCCTCTCCTCCATGACACCGGGACTCACCGTGGCCAGATTCCGCCGCGGGGGCGGGCTTGTCACAAGGAAGACTTCAGGCAACCGGCAAACTAATCGGCCTGACGCATCGGCCCTGCTGCCCGGGGCGGCGTGCGGGGGAGCTACTCGGTCGGTGCATCTCGTCACGTTGGCCGATACGGGGTCAGTCCGGCAACCGTCGGCCCCGCCGCAGCCGCGGATGACGCATGGCGTGCTTACGCCAGCCCAAATCCGATCACCTCCAGCTCCAGCACGTGGCGTTGCGCCGGCTCCCACGAGGCCGCCGACGATGTGCGCGCACCGCCCAGGTCGACAGCGTGCAGGCGGCAGTAATCGTGCGCAACGACGGATCCCGCCCCTACAGTGCGGCAGCGTTCATGGACCTGCGTACCTCCTCAGCGACTGGACCATTGGTCGTGCGCGTCATCAGGGAGGACATGGCCATCGACTTCGTACAGATCCGTCATGGACGGAAGCGCGCGGACCACCCAGGTTCCACCAGACCCCATTCGGCGTCCCATTGCGCGTACCTTCTCCGGTCAAGGATCAGGCGCACGCCCGCCCCGACCGCGTAGGATCCGGCGCCCACGCCGAACGCCGCCATAGCGCCCACCAGCCAGCCACTGGTCGTCGCGTTGAACGTGGTCGCCGGCGGTTTGGTGACTTTTCCGTCGCGGGTCACCCACACACGTACGGTGGAGCCCTTGGGAGTTCCCGGTTTCACCAGGGCCGCTCCCGTCCGCACGACACCGTTGAGGTCGGTCCA
>NZ_JAEKKT010000145.1 GCF_019510245.1 Streptomyces sp.
GGCGGAGTTGACACTGGTGGAGTCCTCGCGCCATGTCCGAGGTAGCACGGAATTCGAGGCCGCCCGCATGATCCTCGGATTCGTTCGCCCGAAGAACAGGTTGCGACTGCGCCGAACGGTGGCGGACGCAGGCGTTCTGGAGCTGGGCAGCCTCGACGAGACTGCACCGCTCATCGGCATGGAGGCCGCCGAACTACGCGGCGACATCATGGTGTTCGAGAACCACCGCGGAATGTGCCTGGCCGGGTGGCCCGTCACCGAGCGCATCGCCCGCCCCATGTGGCCCGCCGCCTCGCCGACGAGATCCTTCCGGAGGTAGACCGCAAGCAGCAGGACATCGAGCAGGAGCGTGCCCAGTCCTCCTGGTACTCCTACAGCCGGCGTGACGAGCGCAAGTTGGACGCGGAGGCGGCAGTCCTTCGAACCGTCCGAGCGTGGTGTGGCCAGGACAAGGCTGACCGCTACGACGAGTTGGTTGCGCTGCGCGCCGAGGTCATCCGGCTCGGGGAGTTGGTCGAGAAGGCGGTCAAGGCCCTACGCGACCGCGGCCACGGCGTCATCGCCTCCACCATTGAGCGCGACCTGGGCGTCCATATCTCCAGCCTTGATCCTGACGTGCGTCGATGAGACCGCGCCACGGATCTGGCTCCGCCTTGGGCTGTGCCGGCTGAGTAGGGGGCTTCGTCTCCTTCTCCGGTCGGTGTGGGTGCCAGCCGTCAAGGAACGGCCGCAATTGATCTCCCGTCGGCTCCGCATGGAAGTTGAGAGAAGCCAAGCCCTTGCCGCTGAGGGTGGGGTCGAGCCGGTCGGCCTCCGCCTTCCCCCAAGCCGACCACTCTCGCAGCCTCTCGGCTTCGAGGGCGTCTTCCGACGTCGCGGTGGCTTCATCCAGAGCGGCGCAGAACATCCGGATCTCCCCTGCGGCCTGCCACTGCTCAAGGGCCGTGCCGAAGCGGTCGGCCCGTACCGCGTGAACCGCCTTGATCGAAGCCACGCTGACGGCGGCCTCCCACTCCCGCCGCTCGCTCTCCTCTCGCTCCGCTTCCAGGCGCCGGCGCTCGGCCTCCTGACGCTCCCGCTCCTCTCGCAGGCGCTGTTGTTCCGCCTCACGTTCCAGCCGAGCCCGCTCCTGCTCCTCCGCACGCGCCTTCAACGCCCGGAAGACTGAACCGACCTGCTCCTCCAATGGCTTCTTGGCCGTGTCAGCCCATTCCTTCCTCCAGCCGTAGCTGTAGCCCGACTGCTGGCTGACCAGCAGCTCCAGCTCGCCGGACGGCTCGAACTTCTGGGCTGGGGTGACACGCTGCCAGTCGTACGTACGGCGGCCCGGCTGCTTGGGGACGTACCGGACCGGCTTCTGCCGTTCACGGAAGCCGACCTCGTACGTCCTGCCATGGACAGTGAGCAGCGGCCTCGGCTGCCTGCGCTTCTTCGACACCGCGATCTCGCCGTGGCGTGCGAGGGCTTCCTCGGCGAGGAGCCGGAGCAGCGAGAGCACCCGGGGGAGGACCTCTTCCGAGATCTCGAAGGCGCTGTGGTCCGCGCTGACTGCGGCGATCACGTCCTCGACATCGGTGATCACACGGCTGCGCGCCAGCCGGATCCGGTTCCACTCGGTCTCGTCCTCGCCGGTCACCCGGAGCAGGCCGAGGAAGAAGTCCCCCTTCGCCCGCCCGCTGTACTTCAGGCTGAATCCCTCGGGGGCACACTGCCGGGCCGCGTCGAACGCCCTGCGGTAGCGGGCTCGCTCCTCGTCGCTGGGGTTCGGGATCCGGAGGAACCGCCCAGCCTGCTGCACCTCCGCGATCAAGGCGGCTCCGATTTCTGCCGGCGACGGCTGGGGGGCCTTGGGGGCGCGCTTCGACGCCGTCTTCGTCGTGGACGGGGCTGTGTCTTGCTTCTGCGGCGGAGGGGCCGGTCGTGCCGGTTGGCCGGAACCTGTTGACCGCTGCTTGCGCTGAGCTGGTTCCGGCCGGTCCGGGTGATGGCCGTGTTCCAGGTAGAAGCGTCCCGCGTCGGTGATCTCCGCCTGCCATTTCCCATCCTGCTTCGGTGAGAGCGAGCTCGGGGCTGTCCGACGTGACAGGGTCGGCTCCATCCCCGATGCGGGTGAGAAGTGCGAGCTGCCGGTCATTTAACGGAGACCAAGGGTGCATGGCGATCGTCGTACCTTCTGGGGGCACTTCGGCACAAGCCGTACAGGGCTATTCACCCGCCCTCGACGGTGCCAGTCGTGTCGAGGGGCATCCAGTTCGGACCGAGCTGCCGACTGTGCGCCCTGCCATCGCCTCTACGAGGCGCCTGTTGACCATCTCCGGATCGACATGGGGGGTCACGAGTTCAATGGGGACGAATGTCAGTGTCCGCTGCCCCTAGCACCTCGGTCTGACAATCGAGCCCCGGGACCAGGTGATTCCGGTCGTTCACCGGTTGCGACGTGAGCTGTTGGCTGTGTGCTTCGGTGGACTGCGGCGTACAGCCTGCCTCGTCGCTCGACGTTGACTCGGCGGTCTGCGATAGCAGCCTTTGGCGCAATTTCGCCGGTCATAGCCAGGTCGTGCACCAATTGCCCCGAGGCTTTGGCCGGGCGCGGGGGCGCTCTTGAAAATGGCCATGGGGAGGGGATGCGGGTCTCGATGAGGGCCTTCAGAATGGGCCCGGCGTCTTCCGGCTGATGGCCGAGGGAGGGCAGAGGGGCGCCGAAACTCTCTCATCGGACCGGCTGCAAGTCCTGTCCGAGATGGTGCAGAACGCTGATGACACGGGCGCTTCCCAAGTCCGATTCATCTGGCGCCCCGAAGAGTTGTTGATTGCCCATGATGGCAAGGGCGTGCGACTGGCTGACATCTTGCTGCTCGGCCTGCCGTGGCTCAGCGGCAAGAGCTCCGATGCGGAGGCGACGGGGCGATTCGGAATCGGGCTGGCTACCTTGCGCGCCTTGGCGACCACCTGGGAGGTGCACTGTCACCCCTTCCACGTGCGGTTCGCCGACCTGTCGATTCGGTCTGTGGAGCCGTTGGTGGTGCCGGAGCAACTTGTGGGGCCCGAATGGACGGTCTTCCGAATCCCTCTGCCGCCCGACGCTCTGTCCGCCTCGGAGCTCTTCGAGTGGTTCGAGACGTGGAACGACAGCTCCCTGCTCTTCCTCCGCCACGTGAGGCAGGTCGAAGCCCTCAGCGACTGTTCAAGTGAGCAGGGGGACGACGACGAGACGCCGTCGGTGATGCTTAAGCTGAGTTGGGCAGAGATCGACCGGCGAAAGCTCCGCATCGACGGTGAGGAAGCGGAGGTCCGGGTCCGTGAAGCCCGGACGACCAATGGGGCACTGTGGCGGGTCTACGACGCCCACGTCGCACCGCACGGCACGAGTACACGTCGGCACAAGGCGGTGGGAGCCTCCATGCCGGTCGCCGTCGCGCTGCCGGTGCACGGACCGGAACTGGGGAGTGTGCACGCTGGGCTACCAGTGGCCGAGTTGAGAGCCCCAGCTCGAGTGCACGCCCAGTTCGACCCCGTCGTCAGCCGTGAAGGATTCGCTGCCAGCCGATGGAACGCGGACCTCGTCCCGCTCGTCGCGGACCTCTGGGCCGCTGCCGCCCTCGACGTACTGAGCGAGGTCGAACCTTCGGCTTGGCACCTCGTTCCGTTGCCTTCGCCCTCCGACCCATCATCACCCACCCGGCTTCCGGACAGTATCCGTGCAGCGTTGGTCGACCGTTCCCGCACCTGCTTGGCCTCCCAAATCTCCCTCCCCTGCCCGGACGGGACCACGAAGCTAATCTCGGCGCTCGCCGTTGAGGAGCCACAGCTGTCGGGTGTGCTGGATGATGAGGACATCGCCCGGCTGGCCGGGCTGCCAAGTACCTTTCCACGACGTGCCCGCGACAGTGCCCACCAGTGGCGTGAGGTCCTGACGGATTGGCGCTGCGAAGGCACCGCAGAACTCGCCAATGAGGTGCGGGTGAGGGACGCGCTCATCTCACTCGACGACATCGAGTACGACATCGGGCAGACCATCCATCTCGCAGCGGTTGCCATCGAGGAGCATCTCGACTTCTTGCTGGACAATCGTCCGTGTGTCGTCGACGCCGACGGCCGGCGTCTGTGGCCGACGGCGCCGGGCGTCGCGTTCGCGGAGCCCCAGGACGCCGAACCGCGCAGCAGCAACCCGCTGGACGCGCTGGGCATCGTCGTGAACCTCCATGCCGACTACGCGGAGAACTCGCCGTGGGCCCGACGTGTCCTCGACTGGCTGCGGAAACAGGGCTGTCTCGTACGGCGCGACGACACCGCGGCCGTACTGAGCCGAATCGAACGGATGGGCCGCCTTGGCAGACGAATCGGAGGTGATACGGGATGCGGAGTCGAGCAACTCGTATCTATCCAGGCGGCCCTGGGTGAAGTGTCGAAGAAGGTGCGGGAGCGACTCGGTCCCGGGATCGGAAGGGCCATACTCCTCGACGGATACGAGTACGACTCCGACGGCAACGAAATGCCCTGCAAGGTGCCGCCCGCGTACGCTTATCTTCCCCAAGTGCTGGAGAGCACCGACGGAGATCGTTTCGCCATCGCCGCGGGAAAGACTCCCGGCATCAAGTGGGTGCAGCGCTCCTATACACGCACTCTGCTGTCGCAAGGGCAGTGTGGGCTGAGCCGTACGGCCTTCTTGCGCCTCCTAGGGGTCGCGGACACACCTCGGCTTAAGGAGCTTCAGCCGGGCCGGGAAACCAAGGAGTACGAGGCGGACTCCCGCATCGGTCTCTCACGCGGCTGCTGGCTGTCCCCGGCAGCGCGCACGAGGGAGCTACGCCGCTTGAGCGCGGACTACACGCTGGACGACCGCCTAAGTCCGGACCTGGACGTTGTGGTACAGCACATCATCTCCGAGCAGAACCCGCAGGAACGCAGGCGTCGTACGGCGGCCCTGTTGCAGACGCTTGGTAGGCCCGGCATGGTCACCTCCTCCGAACACGCGGACGTACAGGCGGCGGAGGCGAACTACCGATGGATCCCGCGCGGGCAGACGGCGGCCCTGTGGATCTGGCGGCTCCGGGAGACTGCCTGGCTGGAGGACACCAGCGGCAAACTATGCACTCCAGCGCAGGTGCACTTGTCCACGCGCGACTCGCAGGCGCTCTACGGCCATGACGACCCGGGATATCTGCACCCTGCGATCCAGGAGAACACGTCCATTCGGATCGATGTCTTGGCGGTTCTCGGGGTGAATGGAGACCCCGACGTTCCTCAGTTGATCAATAGATTGCGGGAACTTCGGAAGCGCTCCATGGCACTCGGCTCGGTGGACGACCGTCTCAAAGCCGAGGTCTATCTCGTCTATCAGGCTCTGGCAGGCCGGCTGAGGCATGAGGCGGCGGGCACGTCTCGCAGTGAGCTGCGAAAGAGGGTTCGGGATGCCTTCAACGGCACCGACTTCGTGCTCACCGACCAGGGATGGCAGAGGGCGGCCGCCTGCTTCCGTGGCCCGACAATCCTGCGCGGCTTCCGGCCCTTCACCATCCCTGACCCTGAGTTGAACCCGCTCTGGGAAGCTCTCTGGATCGAAGAGCCGAGACCTGAGGATCTTGCTGATGTGCTGAAGGAGATCGCGCAGTCCGGCACCCAGCTCCAGGCGGACCAACAGCGCGTAATGCTGGAGGCACTGAGGTCCCTCGCCGACACCGTCACTTCGGCTGGGGGTCCTATCTCTCCTGGCTTGCGGTCCAAGCTGCGCTGGTTGCCGCTGCGCACCACCCGAGGCTGGACGCAGGAACGGCCCGTCTACGCGGTAGACCACCCCGCCATCGTGCGTACGCTCGGCGAGCACCTACATGTTTGGCAGCCGGGCGGAGATCTCCAGCAATTCACCGGTCTGTTGGGTGTCCTCAAGGTGCACAAGCTGGAGACAGCGGTTGCCTGTGTCGTTGCCCCGGACAGTGGCCGTTCTGATCAGCAGCTGACCGAGGACTTTCGACGGGCCGTGACCAGCTTGCAGGACACTCTCGTTCGGGATGAGCCAGCTGCCGCTGAGGCTTTCACGGACTGGGCCTGGCTGACGGAGCTTGAGGTACGGGTCTTGCCAGGACTGCGGATCCGCCTGAACCCAAACGAGGATGATGAGGTGATCGAGATCCCGGTCGACGCGCATGTCGATCGGGAAGCTAAGGCGCTCTTCGTCGATAGTCCCGGGGCGCTGAGAACCGCCCGAGGAGGTGGGTTGGCTGTGGCCTCCCTCTTCGCAGCGGAGCGCGCCCACGTCGGCCACCGTTGGCGCGATCTCTGGGAGGAGGACTGGCCGCAGGACGCTCCCCTCACTCCGCTCGTCCCGTCCGGCCAACAAGATCACGAGGAACGCGAGCGTTTGGCTTCGCAGTTGCAGGAGCGGGAATTGTCGCGGCCCGCAAGTCCCTCGGTGCCGACCCAGGCGAGCGGCCAGGTAAAGCCACCAAAAGGAGTTCAGTCGCCTCGGTCGGTGCCTGTTCCTCCCGCGAGTCCCACACCTTCCGGCGTGGGGTCCCAGCCTGCCCCTCCTCCGGCTCGCAGGCTGCTCCCCTTGACCGAACTACAGGCGCGTACCCCTCAGAGCACCCGAACCGGTTCCTCGCCGCAGCGGCGCTCTGCGCCCTCCGTTAGAAGCCGGCGCGTCGCCTCGCTGCCGCAACCGCGTCAGGGCGGAGCCGCACCCAGCGAGTACTCCGGCCTGCTCGGATACCAGGACCGGGATAAGGAGAAGACCGTCCTGGCATTGCTTGCCGGAATCCTTGACCTGAGCGGGCGGACGTTGGAAGACCAGCGAGGTCTTCAACGGCTGGGGGCAGACGCCGTCGACTCAACAGGCCATTTCTACGAGATCAAGGCTCATGGTGGGGCAGAGCCGGCCGACGTCTCACTCACTAGCGCGGAACTCACACGTGCGCTGGCAGAGGGAAGCAACTACTCGCTCGTCATCGCCTCGAACCTGGAAGAGGGCAGGGGGACCCCGATGCTGCGGATTATCACCGATCCGTTGCGCTTCTTCGAGGTCGAAACCATGGCCGACGTGAAGCTGAAGGGCGTACGTGACGCGGATGCCGACGCGGCGGTGTGGCAATGGCCGGATGCCAGCGTGTGAGAGCTGCCCCGTGATCACTGGAGGCCCGCCACCCTTGGTGCATGAACGAGCAGGCTTGGCGACAGGGTGATGGGAGCGGTTTGGGAGCCAGGACATGAAGTCGGCTCCCAAACGGCTCCCAAAGTGGCCTCAGAAACCACTCAGGGGCCTGATCCATCAACTGGATCAGGCCCCTGACCTGGTACTTCAGCGTCGGGGTGGCGGGATTTGAACCCACGACCTCTTCGTCCCGAACGAAGCGCGCTGCCAAGCTGCGCTACACCCCGGTGTCGCTGCGGTGCTGCTTGTCGCGGCGACGTCGTTTACTTTAGCCCACCGGTGGCTGGAGACGAAATCCGGTTTAGGGGCGGCGGCCGACCGGGTTCGGGCGGGTGTGGTCCAGGGCTACCAGGAGGACTGCCAGGGCGTAGCAGGCGAGGCCCAGCAGGAGGGCGTTGGCGAGGGTGGCGCGGTAGCTGTGCTGCTCGGCGTCCAGGAAGGGATAGAGGTAGCGGCCCGGCGTGCCGGGGAGGACCAGCTCCGCCCGGACGAGGGTGAAGGTCAGGTAGGCCAGCGGGTAGAGCATCCACGCCGGCGTCTGGCGGAGGTGGAGGCGGCCCGGGGCGGTGAGGAGGAGCCAGTCCACGAGGGCTGCCGCGGGGGCCGCCGTGTAGAGGAGCTGCAGGGCCAGCCACTGGCCGTGCCAGGCCACCGGCAGGTGCGTCGAGCCCGTCATCGAGAACGGGGGAGTCGTGTGGCCCAGGAGCAGGTGGTAGACCAGGGACGAGACCACGGCGTAGAGGAGTGCCGCGCCGGTCAGGAACGAGGGCAGGGGGCGGCCCGCCTGCCAGGCCCGGCGGGCCGAGGCGAGGCTCACCAGGGTCAGGAGTACCGCCGCCTGGACTCCGAAGTAGCTCAGGATCCGGTCCGGACTGCCGAGCAGCAGTTCCAGCGCCACGCCCGCCGACGCCAGCACGGCCGTCAGGAGCCGGAACACCGCGGTCGCGGGGCGGCGGACGGGGGCGACCACCGCCGTCGCCGGAACGTACCCGGGCATGAGCACGGGCGTGCCCGGGACCGCGGGGAGGTCGGGGATGTCCCTGGGTATCGGAGGAGTCGTCATGCCCTCAAATTAGGGAGAAAGGGGCATGTACGGCATGCTGGTCTAGGCCGGGTGGGTTATGGCGGGCCTCGGGGGCCGCCCCGCGCGGGAGGGGGCCCGAGGTCGTGTCCTCTGTTACTCGCGCCCCACCAGCGTCAGCAGCGTCGCCTCCGGTGGGCAGGCGAAGCGGACCGGGGTATAGCGGTTCGTGCCGCAGCCCGCGGAGACGTGCAGGTAGGACGTGCGGCCCTCGGCCGTGTGCGTGGACAGGCCCTTCACGCGGTCCGCGTCCAGGTCGCAGTTGGTGACCAGGGCGCCGTAGAACGGGACGCAGAGCTGGCCGCCGTGGGTGTGGCCGGCCAGGATCAGGGGATAGTTGTCCGCCGTGAAGGAGTCCAGGACGCGCAGGTAGGGGGCGTGCACGACGCCCATCGAGAAGTCCGCCGTACCGGACGGCCCGCCCGCCACCTGCGGATAGCGGTCGCGCTTGATGTGCGGGTCGTCCAGTCCCGTCAGCTCCACCGAGACGCCCTCGATCTTCAGGGTGCCCCTCGTGTTCGTCAGGTTCAGCCAGCCCGCCCCGTCGAAGCCGTCCCGCAGCTCCTCCCAGTCGAGGTGGATCGCGCCGACGACCGGCGGGTTGCCGTTCAGGCCGTGCTTGCCGCTCACCTTCTCCAGCAAGTAGCGGGCGGGGTTGCGGGGCTTGGGGCCGTAGTAGTCGTTGGAGCCGAAGACGTACGCGCCCGGGAACTCCATCAGGGGGCCCAGCGCGTCCAGGACCTCGGGGATGCCCTCCGGGTCGGACAGGTTGTCGCCCGTGTTGATCACGAAGTCCGGGCGCAGGCCCGCCAGCGACTGCAGCCAGCGCTGCTTCTTGCGCTGGCCGCTCACCATGTGGATGTCGGAGACCTGGAGCACGCGCAGCGGGCGCATCCCCGGCGGGAGGACCGGGACCGTCACCCGGCGCAGGCGGAAGGAACGGGCCTCGAAGCCGGCCGCGTACAACACACCCGCGGCGCCGAACGCCGCGATTCCCAGGGGTACTCCGTATCGAGCGCGCATATGGCCATCGTCTCAGACCGAGCGGGCGCTCAGAGACCGGCCGGTACGTGAGGCGGGTAAATCGGCGGGCGTCGGGCGGGCGGCACCTGCGACAATCGGTGCCATGACCACCAAGCTCAAGTCGAAGCTGCAGGACGACCTCAACGCCGCGATCAAGGGACGCGACGAGCTCCGCTCGGCCACGCTCCGGATGACGCTCGCCGCGATCACCAACGAAGAGGTCGCGGGCAAGGAGAAGCGTGAGCTCTCCGACGACGAGGTGCTCAAGGTGATCGCCAAGGAGGCGAAGAAGCGCCGGGAGGCGGCCGAGGCCTTCACCCAGGGCGGCCGTGCCGAGAGCGCCGAGCGGGAGAAGGCGGAGGGCGAGGTCCTCGCCGGTTACCTGCCGAAGCAGCTGAGCGACGAGGAGCTGGAGGGCATCGTCGCCCAGGCCGTCGAGGAGGCCAGGGCGGCGGGCGCCGAGGGGCCGCGGGCCATGGGCGCCGTGATGAAGATCGTGAACCCGAAGGTGGCCGGCCTGGCCGAGGGCGGCCGTGTCGCCGCCGCGGTGAAGAAGCGGCTCCAGGGCTGAGAGAGCGGCAGGCGGTACGACGGTGGGCCCCACCTCTTCCGAGAGGTGGGGCCCACCGTCGTACCTGGCCGGAGCGGGAGGAGGTCAGCCGCGGTTGCCGCCGTTCCCGTTGCGGCCCCCGTTCGTGTTCCCCTGGATGAAGCCGTCGGGGAGGGAGAAGGTCGGGGTCGGGTTGGTGCCGCCGTCCGTCGTGCCGCCGTCGGTGCCGCCGATGAGACCGCCGATCAGGCCGCCGTTGTCGTTGCCGCCGTTGTCGTTGCCGCCGTTGTCGTTCCCATGGCCCCGGTTGTTGTCCTTCTCGTCCGGGATGTCGACGAGGTTGAAGTCCTCGGACTGCTTGCCCTCCAGGGCGCCCGTCATGGCGTCCTTCCAGATCGGGCCCGGGGTGTCGGCGCCGAAGACCTCGGAGTGGTAGACGCCGCCGATGGTGATGTTGGTCATCTCGATGTTCTGCTTGGCGCTGCCCACCCAGACCGCGCCCGCGAGGTTGGGCGTGTAGCCGACGAACCAGGCGTTCTTGCGGGAGTCCGTCGTACCCGTCTTGCCCGCGCTCTCCCGGTCGTCCAGGCCGGCCTGCTGACCGGTACCGGAGTCGATCACGCCGCGCAGCAGGGTGTTGATCGTGTCCGCGGTCTTCTCGCTCATCGCGCGCGAGCAGGTCGACTTGGGGACGGGAATGGACTTCTGCTCGTTGCCGACCTTCTGGGTGATCGACTCGATCGCGACCGGCGTGCAGTACATGCCCCGGTCGGCGAAGGCGGCGTACGCGCTCGCCATGGTCAGCGGGGAGAGGCCGATCGCGCCGAGGGCGATGGCCGGGGTCTGCGGGAGCTTCGAGCCGTCGCCCTGGTGGACGTGGAGCGAGTCGGTCATCTTGACCACCGGGCACAGGCCGATGTCGGAGATCAGCTGGACGAAGTAGGTGTTGATGGACTTCGCCATCGCCTTCTTCATCTGGTACGGCCCGACCTCGGACTCGTTCTCGTTCTCGACCTCCTCGCCCGTCGTGTTGACCCACTGCTTGCCGTCGCACTGCTGCACGGGGCTCGGGTAGTTCATCTTGTACGGCGACGAGTACTCCTGCGTCGCCGGCTTGCCGCCCTCGATGGCGGCCGCGGCCACGAACGGCTTGAACGTCGAACCCGTAGGGAAGCCGTAGTTGGAGCCGCCGTAGTCCCGGTCGACCGAGAAGTTGTACTCGGTCTCGTTCTTGTTGTAGCCGTACGGCTTCGACTGGCCCATCGCCAGGATCTTGCCGCTGCCGGGCTCCACCAGGGTGGCGGCGGCCGCGACCGAGTCCGACTTGTAGACGTGGTCCTTGATCGAGCTCTGCACCGAGTCCTGGGCCTGCGGGTCCAGCGTCGTACGGATGGTCAGGCCGCCCTGGTTCCAGAGCTTGGCGCGCGCCTCGCGGGTCTTGCCGAAGACCGGGTCGGTGAGGAACACGTTCTCGACGTACTTGCAGAAGAACCCGGCGCCCTTGGAGGCGGTGATGCAGCCGTTCTTGGGCTGGGTGACGTGCAGGCCGAGCGGAGCCTCCTTGGCCTTGTCGGCCTCCGCCTGGGAGATGTCGCCGAGCTGGGCCATGCGTTCGAGCACGACGTTGCGCCGCTTGGTGGCCTCGGCCTCGTCGTTGACCGGGTCGTAACGGCTGGGCGACTGGACGATGCCGGCCAGCAGGGCGGACTGCTGGAGGTTGAGGTCCTTGGCGTGCTGGGAGAAGTAGCGCTGGGAGGCGGCCTCGATGCCATAGGCCTGCTCGCCGAAGAAGGTGATGTTCAGGTAGTTCTCGAGGATCTTCTTCTTGCCGAGCTTCTCCTCCAGCTGGATCGCGTACTTCAGCTCCTTGACCTTGCGGCCGAGGGTCTGCTGGGTGGCCTCGGCGACCTTGGTGGGGTCGTCGCCGGCCTCCTCGATGAAGTAGTTCTTCACCAGCTGCTGGGTGAGCGTGGACGCGCCCTGGGCGACCCCGCCGCTCTGCGCGTTCTTGTTCAGCGCGCGCAGCACGCCCTTCAGGTCGATGGCGCCGTGCTGGTAGTAGCGCGAGTCCTCGATCGCGACGATCGCCTTCTGCATGTAGGGCGAGATGTCCTTGAGCTCCACCACCGTGCGGTCACGGGAGTAGACCTGGGCGATCTGGTTGCCCTTGCTGTCGAGGATCCTGGTGCGCTGGCTGAGCTGAGGGCTCTTCAGGTTGGCCGGGATCTCGTCGAAGCCCTGGACCGAACCCTTGGCCGCGAGGCCCAGGGCCCCGGCCGCGGGCAGCGCGATGCCCGCCATCACGGCCCCCGCGAGCACACTGACACCGAGGAACTTGGCGGCCTGCTGCGTGGTCGACAGACCACCGCCCGAGCGCTTCTTTGGCATGGGGGCAGCCTAATCCGTAGGGATGAGCATTCCGGGAGAGCGGGCTGCTCTCGGGATGTTCAAGTGCCGGATCGTGACATAGAGGGCAGCCCGGGCCGCCCTGGCCGACGGCACGACGACATGAACGGTCTACCTTGCCATTCGCCGGACACGCGTACAGGCCTTGGCCTAAGCTGCTCTCAACTGTCACAGCAGTGCGGCCACGTATCAATACGTCCGGCGACCCCGAATCGTTCCGGAACCTGCCCACTTTTTTTCGGGTGAGGTGTTGATGGCGTGTCCGAATCCGCCTCGTGTGTCACTCGGCGTCCGTTGTGACGCGCCACAGCTGTCCGGTTTTGCCGCGATCATCACGCATGTCGCCAGCTCACTCCCGCGGGTGATCTGCCGCTTACCCATAGTCCGTTCGGGCCATTCAAGATTGGGCCCGAAGGGGGTGTTGCGCTGTGCCCACCTTCCGTAACGTCCTCAACTGGCGGCGGTGAATATGCCGCTGCCGCCGTGGGGGAGCCTCGATTCGGGAGAGGACGGCGCCGGTATGGGCTGGGTAACCGACTGGAGTGCGCAGGCTGCCTGCCGCACTACCGATCCGGATGAACTGTTCGTTCAGGGAGCAGCGCAGAACAGGGCCAAGGCGGTGTGCACCGGATGTCCGGTACGCACGGAATGCCTGGCCGATGCGCTGGACAACCGCGTCGAGTTCGGCGTGTGGGGAGGCATGACGGAGCGGGAGCGTCGCGCACTGCTGCGCAGGCGCCCCACCGTGACCTCCTGGCGCAGGCTCCTGGAGACAGCGCGCTCGGAGTACGAGCGGGGGACCGGGATCGTCCCCCTCGACAGCGACGAGGTGTACGAGAACTACGCGGCCGTGAGCTAGACCGGACGGGTCTACGACAGGTCTACGGCAACTCCGGCCGGCCGGCCGCGAGCCGGTCACCGATGTCCCGCAGCCCCGTGAGGTCGTGCACGTCGCCGGGCAACGCGGCCACTTCCACCACGGCCACCTCGGGGTGGCGCGCGGTGAAGCGGTCACGTGTGCGCTGCTCGCGGGAGAGCAGCTGCATGCGCTCGGCGTGCAGCCTCAGCAGGCCTGCGGTGAGCTGGTCGACGGTGCGGTCCGGACTCTCTGACGAGGGGGATTCGCCGGTCGAGTCCGCAGTGGTGTCCGCTGTCGTGTCTGCCGTCTTGTCTGCAGTCTTGTCCGTGGGTCCTGACGAGGGGGATTCGTCGGGCCGGGACTCGGACGGCGCGGGCGCGGGTGATTCAGAACTGCCGTACGTGTCGGGAGAGTTACGAAGTCCAGCTTTCCCGCCCCCCTGATCCACAATGCGGGGCTCCTCAAGATTTTCCGCGGCGGCGAGCGCACGCTCGGCCGACAGCCGGCCGGCGCCGCTGCCGTGGACCCGGTTGAGGACCAGACCGACCAGCGGCATGTCCTCCGCGGCCAGCCGCTCCACGAAGTACGCGGCCTCGCGCAGCGCGTCCCGCTCGGGAGCCGCCACCACCAGGAACGCCGTACCGGGTGCCTGAAGCAGCTTGTACGTCGCGTCCGCGCGTGTGCGGAACCCGCCGAACGTCGTGTCCATCGCCGCCACGAACGTCTGTACGTCCTTCAGCAGCTGCCCGCCGAGCAGCTTGCCGAGCGTGCCGGTCATCATCGACATGCCGACGTTCAGGAAGGCCATGCCCGCGCGGCCGCCGAGCTTGGCGGGCGCCGTCAGCAGGCGGATCAGCCGGCCGTCCAGGAAGGAGCCGAGCCGCTTCGGCGCGTCCAGGAAGTCCAGGGCGGAGCGGGAGGGCGGGGTGTCGACCACGATCAGGTCCCACTCGTCCCGGGCCCGCAGCTGGCCCAGCTTCTCCATCGCCATGTACTCCTGCGTGCCCGCGAAGCCGGCCGAGAGCGACTGGTAGAAGGGGTTGGCCAGGATGGCGGCCGCCCGCTCGGCGTCCGCGTGCGCCTCCACGACCTCGTCGAAGGTGCGCTTCATGTCGAGCATCATGGCGTGCAGTTCGCCGGGGCCCTCGGTGCCCTTCACCCTGCGCGGCACGTTGTCCAGCGAGTCGATGCCCATGGACTGGGCGAGCCGCTTGGCCGGGTCGATCGTCAGCACCACGACCTTGCGGCCGCGCTCGGCCGCCCGCAGGCCCAGGGCCGCCGCGGTGGTGGTCTTCCCGACGCCGCCCGAGCCGCAGCACACCACGATCCGGGTCTCCGGGTCGTCGAGCAGCGGATCGACGTCGAGCGCGGGCGTGGGCGACAGGCGACGGGCGTCGTCCTGCGCCTCGGCCGGGTCCGGAGTCATGACATCCCCTGTTTCCGCAGTTCGCGGGCGAGTTCGTACAGGCCCGCCAGGTCCATCCCCTCGGCGAGCAACGGCAGTTCGTGCCGCTCCAGGTCCAGCTCGGTGAGGACCGCGCGCTGCTCGTGCTCCAGCGCGTACCGTTCGGCGTACTCGGCGGCCTGCGTGAGCAGCGGGTCCACCAGCTGCTCGGCCTTCCCGCCGCGCCGCGCCCCGCCCAGCCCGGCCGCCGACAGCGTCTGCGCCACGGCGGTGCGCGGCACGGTCCGTACGAGTTCCAGATCGGCGGCGTCCAACACCTCCGGCCGGACCATGTTCACGATGACCCGGCCCACCGGCAGCCGCGCGGCCCGCAGTTCCGCGATGCCGTCGGCGGTCTCCTGGACCGGCATCTCTTCCAGCAGCGTGACCATGTGCACGGCCGTCTCCTTGGACTTCAGCACCCGCATCACGGCCTGCGCCTGATTGTGTATCGGGCCGATCTTGGCCAGCCCGGCCACCTCGTCGTTGACGTTCAGGAAGCGGGTGATGCGGCCGGTCGGCGGGGCGTCCATGACGACGTAGTCGTAGATGAACCGCCCGGCCTTGTCCTTCCTGCGCACCGCCTCGCACGCCTTGCCGGTCAGGAGCACGTCCCTGAGACCGGGCGCGACGGTGGTGGCGAAGTCGATCGCACCGAGCTTCTTCAGCGCCCGCCCCGCCCCGCCGAGCTTGTAGAACATCTGGAGGTAGTCCAGAAGGGCCAGTTCGGGATCGATGGCGAGCGCGTAGACCTCACCGCCCCCCGGCGCTACGGCGATCTTCCTCTCTTCGTAGGGCAACGCCTCCGTCTCGAAGAGCTGGGCGATGCCCTGCCGGCCCTCGACCTCCACGAGAAGCGTCCGCTTCCCCTCGGTCGCGAGGGCCAGCGCGAGTGCGGCGGCGACCGTCGTCTTTCCGGTCCCGCCCTTGCCGCTGACGACCTGGAGCCTGCTCACATCTTCGAGACTAACCAGTCGGCCGGAAACTCACGCGGGAGGCTGTGGACAACCGTGCGTGCGGAGGGCCACGTGTCCCGTCCGTCACAGCGGATACAGTCGGCCACATGACCAAGTGGGAATACGCAACCGTGCCGCTGCTCGTCCATGCCACGAAGCAGATTCTGGACACCTGGGGCGAGGACGGCTGGGAGCTCGTCCAGGTGGTGCCCGGGCCCAACCCCGAGCAGCTCGTGGCCTACCTGAAGCGGGAGAAGCCGTGATGAGCGCCGTAGAGGCCAAACTGGCCGAACTCGGTCTCACGCTGCCGGCGGTCGTCCCGCCGCTCGCCGCCTACCAGCCGGCCGTGCGGTCCGGTGCCTACGTCTACACCTCCGGCCAGCTGCCGATGGTGGAGGGCAAGCTTCCGGTCACCGGCAAGGTGGGCGCCGAGGTCACCGCGGAGGAGGCCAAGGAGCTGGCCCGCATCTGCGCGCTGAACGCCCTGGCGGCCGTGAAGTCCGTCGCCGGTGACCTGGACCGCGTCGCGCGCGTGGTGAAGGTCGTCGGCTTCGTCGCCTCCGCGGCCGACTTCACCGGGCAGCCGGGCGTGATCAACGGCGCCAGCGAGCTGCTCGGCGAGGTCCTCGGCGACAAGGGCGTGCACGCGCGCAGCGCGGTGGGCGTCGCGGTGCTGCCGCTGGACGCGCCGGTCGAGGTCGAGATCCAGGTCGAGCTGGAGCCGTAGCCACGGCGACAGCCACGGGCACGGCCGCAGCCGCAGCCACGGGCATGGCCACTGCCGTGGTCACCGCCACGGCCACAGCCGTCGCCACCGTCACCCGCCACGGCCTCAGCCGTGGCGCCGTGGCCCGCCGAAGCCCCCTCGAACATTCGCTCCCTACGGGATAGCCTCCGGTAATGGCCGATGGACAGTGGTATCCCCCCGAGTGGCCGGACCGGATCCGCGCACACGCGGAGGGCACCCTCGTGCCGGTGGCACCGAAGCGTGCGGCCACCGTGCTGCTCCTGAAGGACACCCCGGACGGTCCCGCCGTCCACATGCTGCGCAGACGCGCCTCCATGGCCTTCGCCGGAGGCGCGTACGCGTATCCGGGCGGCGGTGTCGACCCGCGCGACGACGACCACCAGGTCCGCTGGGCGGGCCCCACGCGCGCGTGGTGGGCCGACCGGCTCGGCGCCGACGAGGCGGGCGCCCAGGCGATCGTCTGCGCGGCCGTCCGGGAGACGTACGAGGAGGCGGGTGTCCTGCTCGCCGGACCGGCCCCGGACGCCGTCGTCGGCGACACCACCGGGGACGACTGGGAGGCCGACCGCGCCGCCCTGGTCGCCCGTGACCTGTCCTTCGCCGAGTTCCTCGACCGGCGGGGCCTGGTGCTGCGCTCGGACCTGCTGGGCGCCTGGACGCGCTGGATCACCCCGGAGTTCGAGAGCCGCCGCTACGACACCTGGTTCTTCGTCGCCGCCCTGCCCGCCGGCCAGCGCACCCGCAACGCCTCCACCGAGGCCGACCGCACGGTGTGGATCCGCCCGGCGGAGGCCGCCGCCGGCTACGACAAGGGTGAGCTGCTGATGATGCCGCCCACCATCGCCACCCTGCGCCAGCTCGTGCCGTACGCGACGGCCGCCGAGACGCTCGCGGCGGCGGCCGCGCGGGACATGACCCCGGTGCTGGCCCGCGCCCGGCTGGCGGGCGGCGAGATCGTCCTGACCTGGCCGGGCCACGACGAGTTCACCAAGCACATACCGACCGACCTGACGACCGGTGGAGCCTGACCATGACGGACGCAGCAGCCCTGCCCGGCCAGCCGCGCGGCGGAGTCCTCCCGGGGCCCGCCACCGCGCGGGCCGTCAACGTGCTGGCGCCCAACGCCTCCGCGATGACCCTGGACGGCACCAACACCTGGATCGTCGCCGAGCCCGACTCCGACCTGGCCGTGGTGATCGACCCGGGCCCGCTGGACGACGGCCACCTCCAGAACGTCGTCGACACCGCCGAGAAGGCCGGCAAGCGCGTCGCGCTCACCCTCCTCACCCACGGCCACCCGGACCACGCGGAGGGCGCCGGACGGTTCGCGGAGCTGACCGGCACGCGCGTGCGTGCCCTCGATCCGGCGCTACGGCTCGGCGACGAGGGCCTGGCCGCTGGTGACGTGATCACGACCGGCGGGCTGGAGCTGCGGGTCGTACCGACGCCGGGCCACACCGCGGACTCCCTGTGCTTCCACCTCCCGGCCGACCGCGCGGTCCTGACGGGTGACACCATCCTGGGGCGCGGTACGACGGTCGTGGCGCACCCGGACGGCCGTCTGGGCGACTACCTGGACTCGCTGCGGCGGCTGCGCTCACTCACGGTCGACGACGGCGTCCACACCGTCCTGCCGGGCCACGGACCGGTCCTGGAGGACGCCCAGGGCGCCGTCGAGTTCTACCTCGCCCACCGCGCCCACCGGCTGGCGCAGGTCGAGACGGCCGTCGAGAACGGCCACCTCAGCCCCGCCGAGGTCGTCGCCCACGTCTACGCCGACGTGGACCGCTCCCTGTGGCCCGCGGCGGAACTGTCGGTACGCGCCCAGCTGGACTACCTGACCGAGCACGGACTGATCCAGTCCGAGATCTAGCGCCCGATCCGGCCTAGTCCCAGCCCTCCGGCCGGGGCGCCTTCACGCCGTGCACGCGCGTGTACTCGGCGGCGAGCCACGGTCCCAGGTCGTCCACATACGACCGCAGCACCGCACGGTCGCCGACCGGCTCGTACCCCGACTCGGCCGCGCGGCGCAGCTGCTCGGCCCGCTCGGGGTAGTAGCCGGCGAACGCCTCGGCCATCTCCCGCAGGTCGCTGGTCCAGCCGTTCCAGCGGGGCATGACGAGGGTGAAGCCGGTACGGACCAGGTGCCGTGACATGAAGCGCACCAGGGGCCGCAGGGCCGTCTCGGTGTCGTCCGCGGTCGCGATCCGCTCGCCCCAGCGCGGCAGCGACCGGGCCAGGTCGCCGTTGGTCTCACGGGCGAGCAGCGAGTCGGGGCGGTAGCGGGGCAGGAACTCGGCGAGGTCCTCGCCGAGCAGCGGGGTGCACTGGCAGGCCACGAACCAGCCGATGTCGTACCGCTCCAGCTCGCTGAGCACCCGTGCGCGGGAGTAGAGCAGGGTTCCGACCCCGTCGATCTGCGGGAACTCCTTGTCGACGGCCTCACCGAGGGCGCGGGCCGCGTCCCGGTCGGCGCCGGACGGCTCCGCGTGCAGAACGGCCACGAGGTCCAGGTCGCTGTGGCCGGCCGCGCGGGATCGACGGGATCGAGCCGTACAGGTAGGCACTGTCCAGCCGCGCCCCGAAGACGTCCAGGAGCCGGTCGCGGGCGGCGGCGACCACAGGGCGGAAGACGCGCGGCACACGCGCGTGCGAGCCCTCGCGCGAACGGGGGCCCCTCCCGCCCGAGCGAAGCCGAGGGCGGGGGAGAAGCCCAGGGGGTCGAGACCTCTGGACGGGACAGTTCCAGGCATGGACCAACCACATTCGGACCCGCCCGGCGATCGGGGACGAGGCCGCAGGCCGACGAACGGGGGTCCGGGGGCGGCGCCCCCGGGGACGGCGCCTACCGGGACCGCTTCGCCAGACGCTCGACGTCCAGCAGGATCACGGCCCGCGCCTCCAGCCGCAGCCAGCCGCGCTGGGCGAAGTCCGCCAGCGCCTTGTTCACGGTCTCGCGGGACGCGCCGACCAGCTGGGCCAGCTCTTCCTGGGTGAGGTCGTGGACGACGTGGATGCCCTCCTCGGACTGCACGCCGAAGCGGCGGGAGAGGTCCAGCAGGGCGCGCGCGACCCGGCCCGGCACGTCGGAGAAGACCAGGTCGGACATGGCGTCGTTGGTCTTGCGCAGCCGGCGGGCGACGGCACGCAGGAGGGCGGTGGCCACCTCGGGGCGGGCGTTCAGCCAGGGCTGGAGGTCGCCGTGGCCGAGGCCCAGCAGCTTGACCTCGGTCAGCGCGGTCGCGGTCGCGGTGCGCGGGCCCGGGTCGAACAGCGACAGCTCGCCGATCAGCTCGCCGGGGCCGACCACGGCGAGCATGTTCTCGCGGCCGTCGGGGGAGGTGCGGTGGAGCTTGACCTTGCCCTCGGTGACGACGTACAGCCGGTCACCCGGGTCGCCCTCGTGGAACAGGGAGTCGCCACGCGCGAGGGTCACCTCACTCATGGAGGCACGCAGCTCCGCGGACTGCTCGTCATCGAGCGCCGCGAAGAGCGGGTTGCGCCGCAGAACGTCGTCCACGAGTTCTCTCCTTGTCGACCTGCTCAGGGGATCTTGCTCCCCCTTGGTACCAGGGGACCGTGTTCCCCATTTTGCCGGACCGTCCAAACAGTGTGATCTGTCACAAGGATGCCGCACAGGTGTGCCCGGGTAAGCGGCAGGGGTCCAATCGGGGGCTGATCTTCCGGGTCCGGGGCGGATGTCGGTGCCGGGCTTTAGGCTGGCCGGGTGTCCAAATCGCCGGTGAGAGCACAGGCCAAGGGGGCTGGGCGGGTGGTTGTACGAGGTGATTCCGCTGTGGGCGAACAAGGGTCCGATACCGCCTCCGGTGAACCGAAAAAGGCGACAGGAGCGGCGAAAGCCGTGAAGAAGGCCGCGGCGAAGCAGGCTGCCGTGAAGAAGGCTGCCGTGAAGAAGACGGCGGCGCAGAAGCCGGCGTCCAAGAAGGCCGCCTCCGAGAAGGCCGTCGCCAAGAAGGCTGCCTCCGAGAAGGCCGTCGCCGAGAAGGCTGCCTCCGAGAAGGCTGCCTCCGAGAAGGCTGCCTCCGAGAAGGCCGCGGCCAAGAAGGCGGCCGTCGAGAAGGCCGCGTCCAAGAAGGCGGCCGTCGAGAAGGCTGCCGCCGAGCGGCCGCAGCCGGCCGGGAAGCCCGAGTCGCCGACCGCCCTCGTCCGCCGGGCCCGCCGGATCAACCGCGAGCTCGCCGAGGTCTACCCCTACGCCCACCCCGAGCTGGACTTCGAGAACCCCTTCCAGCTCCTGGTCGCCACGGTGCTCTCCGCTCAGACCACCGACCTCAGGGTCAACCAGACCACCCCGACGCTGTTCGCGAAGTACCCCACCCCCGAGGACCTGGCCGCCGCCAACCCGGAGGAGGTCGAGGAGATCCTGCGGCCGTGCGGGTTCTTCCGGGCCAAGACCAAGTCGGTGATAGGGCTCTCCAAGGGGCTGGTCGAGCAGTTCGGCGGTGAGGTGCCGGGGCGGCTCGAAGACCTCGTCAAGCTGCCCGGCGTCGGCCGCAAGACCGCGTTCGTCGTGCTCGGCAACGCCTTCGGGCGCCCCGGCATCACCGTTGACACGCACTTCCAGCGCCTGGTCCGGCGGTGGCGGTGGACCGCGGAGACCGACCCCGACAAGATCGAGGCGGCCGTCGGCGCGCTGTTCCCCAAGAGCGACTGGACCGACCTCTCGCACCACGTGATCTGGCACGGCCGCCGCATGTGCCATGCCCGCAAGCCCGCCTGCGGGGTCTGCCCCATCGCCCCGCTCTGCCCGGCCTACGGCGAGGGCGAGACCGACCCGGAGAAGGCGAAGAAGCTGCTCAAGTACGAGAAGGGCGGCTTCCCCGGCCAGCGGCTCAAGCCGCCGCAGGCCTACCTGGACGCGGGCGGTCGGCCGGCGCCGCCGCTGGGCGCCGTATCGGGGACATGACCCAGGGGCCCTCTCAGGGACGGAGAACGGAACGATCAAGGAGACTTCGGGCGTTGGAACGGGCAGGACGGGGGAGCAGGGCGGGACGGGGGATGCCGTGACACACAGCAGCAGGGCGCAGACGGGCGGTCCGCGCGGGGACGTGGCACTCAGCAAGGAGGGCCTGCCCGAGTGGCTGGACCCGGTGGTGCGGGCCGCCGAGACGGTCCAGCCGCTCCAGCTGAGCCGCTTCCTGCCGCCGGAGAACGGGGCGGGGCGGCAGTCGGCCGTGCTGATCCTGTTCGGGGAGGGGAAGCAGGGGCCCGAGCTGCTGCTGATGGAGCGGGCCGGTTCGCTGCGCTCGCACGCCGGGCAGCCGTCCTTCCCCGGTGGCGCCCTCGACCCCGAGGACGGCGACCCGAAGGCCGACGGGCCGCTGCGGGCCGCCCTCCGCGAGGCCGAGGAGGAGACCGGGCTGGATCCGGCCGGGGTCCAGCTGGTCGGGGTGCTGCCCAGCCTGTACATCCCGGTGAGCAAGTTCGTCGTCACCCCGGTGCTGGGCTGGTGGCGCGAGCCGACACCGGTGGGCGTGGTGGATCCGAACGAGACGGCGCGGGTCTTCACGGTCCCCGTGGCGGATCTCACGAATCCGGCCAACCGGGCCACCGCCGTGCACCCCAGCGGCCACCGAGGCCCGGCATTCCTGGTCGAATCGACCCTCGTGTGGGGGTTCACGGCCGGGGTGATCGACCGACTGCTGCACTATGCGGGATGGGAGCGCTCCTGGGACCGCGAGAAGCTGGTCCCGCTCGACTGGCGGTCATGACAGGGTGTCCACCGTGAATGTGCTGGACATCCTGTTGCTGGTCGCCGCCGTGTGGTTCGCGATCGTCGGCTACCGCCAGGGGTTCGTCGTCGGCATCCTGTCGGTGATCGGCTTCCTGGGCGGCGGACTCGCCGCCGTCTACGTCCTGCCGGTGATCTGGGACGCGGTGACCGACAACGCCGAGGTGGGCACCACCGCCGCGGTCGTCGCCGTGGTCGTCGTCATCGTCTGCGCCTCCGTCGGCCAGGCCCTGACCACCCACCTGGGCAACAAGCTGCGCCGGTACATCACCTGGTCCCCGGCCCGCGCCCTGGACGCCACCGGCGGCGCGCTGGTCAACGTGGTGGCGATGCTGCTGGTCGCCTGGCTGATCGGCTCCGCCCTCGCGGGCACCACCCTGCCGACCCTTGGCAAGGAGGTGCGCAACTCCAAGGTGCTGCTCGGGGTGTCCAGAGCGCTGCCCAAACAGGCCGACACCTGGTTCGCGGACTTCTCCACGGTCCTCGCGCAGAACGGGTTCCCGCAGGTCTTCAGCCCCTTCGCCCACGAACCGATCACCGACGTCTCGCCGCCCGACCCGGCCCTCGCGAACAGCGCGGTGGCGACCAACGCCAAGCAGTCCATCGTCAAGGTGACGGGCACCGCGCAGAGCTGCGGCAAGATCCTGGAGGGCACCGGCTTCGTCTTCGCCGACCGCCGCGTGATGACCAACGCGCACGTGGTCGGCGGCGTCGACGAGCCCACCGTCCAGATCGGCGGCGAGGGCCGCAAGTACGACGCCAAGGTCGTCCTCTACGACTGGCAGCGCGACATCGCCGTGCTGGACGTGCCGAACCTGCGGGCCAGGGTGCTCCAGTTCTCCGCCAAGGACGCGGCGACGACCGACAGCGCGATCGTCGCCGGGTTCCCGGAGAACGGGTCGTACGACGTCCGGCCCGCCCGGGTGCGCGGCCGGATCACGGCCAACGGACCGGACATCTACCACCGCGGCACCGTCCGCCGCGACGTCTACTCGCTGTACGCGACCGTCCGCCAGGGCAACTCCGGCGGCCCGCTGCTCACGCCCCAGGGCAGGGTGTACGGGGTGGTCTTCGCGAAGTCACTGGACGACGCCGACACCGGGTACGCCCTCACGGCCGACGAGATCCAGGCGGACATCGCCCGGGGCCGGACCGCGAGCCAGCAGGTGGGCACCGACAGCTGCGCCCTCTAGAGGCCCGTGCGGGGGCCCGAGGGGGTCAGCCGCGGGTGTGGCGCAGACGTACCGAGACCCAGCGGGCCCGGCGGCGCAGGATGTGCGGGATCCCCACCCGGAGGTCCGTGCCCGGCAGTTGCGGGGCGCCCCCTCGGTAGGGGTTCGGGCCGCCTGTCGTACGGCGGTTGCGGGGTGCGTCACTGTAGTCGTGCGTCCAGCCCATACCCCGACGTCTGCCCCTGCCCCAAGGTCGATAACCTCCCGCGCGCCCCCCAATCGGCCTATGCGCCGGGCATGTGGCCGTTCGTAGAACAGGTGTGCAGATCCGGATACCGGGCGCATCGGCGCGGTCACCGATCGGGCTCGGAATCTTTCAGCCAGTTGACCAGTTCGGCGGAGAACGCGACCGGGTCCTCCTCATGAGGGAAATGCCCGAGCCCGTCGAACAGCCGCCAGCGGTACGGCGCCTCGACGTACTCGCCGGAGCCGGCCGCGCTGCGGGTGCGGGTGACCGGGTCCAGGGAGCCGTGCAGATGCAGAGTCGGGACGCGCACCGGGCGCTTCATCCTGCGGTTGAACTGGATGCCGTCCGGGCGGGCCAGGGAGCGCACCAGCCATCGGTACGGCTCGATCGAGCAGTGCGCGGTGGACGGGATGCACATGGCCCGCTGGTACGTCTCCACGGCCTCGTCGTCCGGCAGCCGCGGGCCGGACCAGTCCCGGATCAGCCGGGCGACCAGCGCGCCGTCGTCGGCGGTGAGCTGCCGTTCGGGGATCCAGGGCCGCTGGAAGCCCCAGATGTAGGAGGCGGCAGCGGTCTGCCGGCGGTCCCGGAGCATCGCCGAGCGCCAGCGCCGCGGGTGCGGCATGGACACCACCGCGAGCCGTCGTACCAGCTTGGGGCGCATCGCGGCCGCCGTCCACGCCAGGTAGCCGCCCAGGTCGTGGCCTACCAGCGCGGCGTCCGGCTCACCGAGGGAACGGATCACGCCGGTGATGTCGAGCGCGAGGTTGGCCGGGTCGTAGCCGCGCGGGGTGCGGTCGCTGCCGCCGACGCCCCGCAGGTCCATGGCGACGGCCCGGAAGCCGGCGTCGGCGAGCGCGACCAGCTGGTGCCGCCAGGCCCACCAGAACTGCGGGAAGCCGTGCACCAGCATGACCAGCGGTCCGTCGCCGAGCTCGGCGATGTGGAAGCGGGCGCCGTTCGCGGCGACGTCCCGGTGCGTCCAGGGGCCCTCCAGCCGTACGGCCGAGGGAGCGGGGTCCGTCATGACGACGAGCGTCCCACAGCGGCCTCGATGGCGCGCACGTCGTCCCGGGGGAGCTCCGGGCGCGGATGCGGCTTGGCGTTCTGCAGCACGCCCGCCGTCTCCTTCATGGACGCGGCCACCTTCTGCGGGCCCTGGCTCTTCTTGGCCTTCTTCGCGAAGACCACGCCGACCAGCGCGAGGGCGACGGCCACCAGGACGTTCGCCGCGAAGGAGAGCAGGAAGCAGATCGCGAGATTCCAGTGGCTCCAGGTCCGAATGCCGTACGCCAGGGCGAAGTTGAGCATCGGCAGGGAGAACAGCAGCAGCACCCCGGCCGCCGAGAACGCGCCGCCGCTCGTCGCACCCCGCTTGACGTCCTGCTTCAGCTGGGCCTTGGCCAGCGCGATCTCGTCGTGCACCAGCGCCGACATCTCGGCCGTGGCCGAGGCGAACAGCTGGCCGATGCTGCGTTCGGCACCGACCGGGCTGCCGTCGGGTGCGCTCATCGCGGTCTCCCTCTGCGTCTTCGTCGTCGTCTGCACGGTCCCTCGGTACCGGCCTGTTTGAGCCGGTCCTTTTGTACCGTCTCGTCAGATCATGCCGGACGGTCGCCCTGCGCGCCTGCCCCGCCCGGCACTTCGGCAAGCGCGTCCCCTTCCGCCGGCCCTCTAGGACGCGGTTTTCTCCGCCGCGATCCTGCGGTGTTCGGCGGCCTTGCGTTCATAGATCTCCGCCATCCGCAGGTGGTACGCCGGGTCGTCCTGCTCGTAGACGTCCGGGATGCCGTCGAGGTCGTCGTCCCGCTCCTCGGCCTCGACGAGCCTGCGGTAGCGGGTGTTGCGTATCTTCAGCAGCACCGTGGAGCACAGGGCCGCGATGAGCGAGCCGCAAAGGACGGAGGCCTTGACCTCGTCGGTGAGCACGGCGTCGCCGGCGAAGGCGAGTTCGCCCATGAGCAGCGAGACCGTGAAGCCGATGCCGGCCAGCGAGGCCACCGCGAAGACGTCCGCCCATTCGAGGTCCTCGCTGAGCGAGGCCCGGGTGAAACGGGCGGTCAGCCAGGTCCCGCCGAATATCCCGGCCGCCTTCCCGACGACCAGGCCGAGGACGACCCCGAGCGTCTCCGGCTTGGTGAAGACGTCGCCGAGCGCCCCTCCGGACACCTTCACACCGGCGCTGAAGAGCGCGAACAGGGGCACGGCCAGTCCCGCCGACAACGGCCGCACCAGATGCTCGACGTGCTCACCGGGGGAGTGCTGCTCACCCTCGCGGGTGGTGCAGCGCAGCATCAGGCCCATGGCGACACCGGCGATGGTCGCGTGCACGCCGCTGTTGTACATCAGCGCCCAGATCACGACCGCGAGCGGGACGTACACGTACCAGCCGCGCACGCCCCTGCGCAGCAGCAGCCAGAAGACGGCGAGGCCGAGGACCGCGCCGCCGAGCGCGGCGAAGTCGATCCGCTCGGTGAAGAAGACCGCGATGATCAGGATGGCGAACAGGTCGTCGACAACCGCCAGGGTGAGCAGGAAGGCGCGCAGGGCGCCCGGCAGCGAGGTGCCGATCACCGCCAGCACGGCCAGTGCGAAGGCGATGTCGGTGGCCGTGGGCACCGCCCAGCCCTGCATGGAGCCGCCACCGGTGAGGTTGGTGAGGGCGTAGACGAGCGCCGGCACGGCCATCCCGCACAGCGCGGCGACCACCGGGAGGACGGCCGCCTTCGGGTCCCTCAGGTCGCCCGCCACCAGCTCCCGCTTGAGTTCGATGCCGGCGACGAAGAAGAAGACGGCCAGCAGGCCGTCGGCGGCCCAGTGGGCGACGGAGAGGTTCAGGCCGAGGGGCCCGGGGCCGAAGTGGAAGTCGGCGACGCTCTCGTAGCCGTGACGGAGCGCGGGTATGTTCGCCCAGACCAGCGCGGCCGTCGCGGCGGCGAGCAACAGCACACCGCCGACGGTCTCGGTCCGCAGAGCGTCCGCCACGACGGTCCGCTCGGGCAGCGAGAGCCGCCCGAGGACCTTCCGGACGGGGGCGGTGCGGGGCGCGGACACGGGGAACCTCCGGTCGGTGGGCAGGACAGGGCTACTTGCCGACCAGACTTCCCGGCACACCTTTGGCTCAACGCTGCTTTGCTTAGTTTACCTAAGGTGTGGCGGGAGTTTCCAGGTGAGTTTCACGGTAGGTGCAAAAAGGGCGCCCGGCGCGTTTCGCGCCGGGCGCCCTCGCAGGGCCGTGCCGGTCGGGGTCAGTCCTCGCTGGGCGCCGCGGGCAGCTTCGCCTGGATGAGGTCCATGACCGTCGAGTCGGTCAGGGTCGTGACGTCGCCGAGCTGCCGGTTCTCCGCGACGTCGCGCAGCAGCCGGCGCATGATCTTGCCGGAGCGGGTCTTCGGCAGCTCCGCCACCGGCAGGACCCGCTTGGGCTTGGCGATCGGGCCGAGCGTCGCACCGACGTGGTTGCGCAGGTCGGCGACGAGGTTCTCGTCCTCGGCGTTCGCCGTGCCGCGCAGGATCACGAAGGCGACGATCGCCTGCCCGGTCGTCTCGTCCGCCGCGCCGACCACGGCCGCCTCGGCGACCGACGGGTGGGAGACCAGCGCCGACTCCACCTCGGTCGTCGAGATGTTGTGCCCGGAGACGAGCATGACGTCGTCCACCCGGCCGAGCAGCCAGATGTCGCCGTCGTCGTCCTTCTTCGCACCGTCACCGGCGAAGTACTTGCCCTCGAACCGCGACCAGTACGTGTCCAGGAACCGCTGGTCGTCGCCCCAGATCGTGCGCAGCATCGACGGCCACGGCTCGGTCAGCACCAGGTAGCCGCCACCGCCGTTCGGCACCTCGTTCGCCTCGTCGTCGACGACCGTCGCCGAGATGCCGGGCAGCGGGGTCTGCGCGGAGCCGGGCTTGGTCGCGGTGACGCCCGGCAGCGGCGAGATCATCATCGCGCCGGTCTCGGTCTGCCACCAGGTGTCCACGATCGGCGTCCGGTCGGCACCGATGTGCTTGCGGTACCAGATCCACGCCTCGGGGTTGATCGGCTCACCGACCGAGCCGAGCACCCGCAGGCTGCTCAGGTCGAACTTCGCGGGGATGTCGTCGCCCCACTTCATGAACGTGCGGATCGCGGTGGGTGCCGTGTACAGGATCGTCACCCCGTACTTCTGCACGATCTCCCAGAACCGTCCCTGGTGCGGGGTGTCCGGGGTGCCCTCGTACATCACCTGGGTCGCGCCGTTGGCCAGCGGCCCGTACACGATGTACGAGTGGCCGGTCACCCAGCCGACGTCGGCCGTGCACCAGTAGACGTCCGTCTCCGGCTTGAGGTCGAACACCGCCCAGTGCGTGTACGACGCCTGGGTGAGGTAGCCGCCCGAGGTGTGCAGGATGCCCTTCGGCTTACCCGTCGTACCGGACGTGTAGAGGATGAAGAGCGGGTGCTCGGCGTCGAAGGCCTCCGGCGTGTGCTCGGCGGACTGCCGCTCGACGATCTCGTCCCACCAGATGTCCCGCGAGGCGTCCCAGGCCACTTCCTGGCCGGTGCGGCGCACGACCAGCACGTGCTCGACGTTGCCCGCCTTGCCGACCGCCTCGTCCACGGCCGGCTTGAGCGCGGACGGCTTGCCGCGCCGGTAGCCGCCGTCGGAGGTGATGACGACCCTGGCGTCCGCGTCCTGGATACGGGTGGCCAGCGCGTCCGCCGAGAAGCCGCCGAAGACCACGGAGTGCGCGGCGCCGATCCGGGCGCAGGCGAGCATCGCGATCGCCGTCTCCGGGATCATCGGCATGTAGACCGCGACCCGGTCGCCCTTCTGAACCCCGAGCTCCAGCAGGGCGTTGGCCGCCTTGGAGACCTCGTCCTTCAGCTCGGCGTAGGTGATCGCGCGGCTGTCGCCGGGCTCACCCTCGAAGTGGATGGCGACCCGGTCGCCGTGCCCGGCCTCCACGTGCCGGTCCACGCAGTTGTACGCGACGTTGAGCTCGCCGTCCTTGAACCACTTGGCGAACGGCGGGTTCGACCAGTCCAGCGTCTCCGTCGGCTCCTTGGCCCAGGTCAGCCGACGGGCCTGCTCGGCCCAGAAGCCGAGCCTGTCAGCCTTGGCCTGTTCGTACGCCTCGGCCGTGACGTTGGCGTTCTCGGCCAGGTCAGCGGGCGGCGCGAAGCGTCGCTCCTCCCTCAAGAGGTTGGCCAGGCTTTCGTTGCTCACGACATCTCCCTTTCGAAGGGTGTCCGTTGTGTCCCAGGCCACAGCTCATCAGACCTGGGGCCTCGGTGACAAGGGCCGCCGAATAATTGGTTTAGACCTATCAGGGTGCGGCGAGGCGGGGTGCGGCGGGGGTGCCGCGGTCGGGCACGCCGAGCCTGCCAGTCCCCGGCGCACCGTGACATGCCGGACCCGCCGGTGCCTGCCCGTGCGGCGTCGGCAGGCCCGGCCGTCCTCCCGCTCACGCCGGGCTCGGCAGCTCCTCCGTACCGGGTACCCCCTGGAACACCCCTGCCTCTCCGTCCGCACCGCCTTCGCTCAGCAGGTACGCCTGCGCCTCGCCGACGTGGAAGTACATCCCGTGCAGCTCCAGCGCGCCCGCCGCCAGCGCCCGGGCCACCGAGTCGTGCGCCCGCAGGTGCTCCAACTGTTGGACCACGTTGGTCAGACACAGCCGCTCCACCGTGTCCGCCGCCGGCCGCCCGGCCAGCCGGGTCCCCGCCCCGCCCTCGTCGGCCACCCTCGCCAGGCTCGGCAGCCCGTGCCGCAGCCACCGCCCGAGCGGGGTCGCCGTACCCCCGTTCCCGGAGCCGAGCAGCGCCTGCATCGCCCCGCATCCGGAGTGTCCGCACACCGTGATGGACCGCACCTTCAGCACGTCCACCGCGTACTCGATCGCGGCCGCCACCGAGTCGTCGCCGTTCTCCTCACCCGGAAGAGGGACCAGGTTGCCTACGTTGCGGACGACGAACAGGTCACCCGGACCACTGGAGGTGATCATCGAGGTGACGAGCCGGGAGTCGGCGCAGGTCAGGAAGAGCTGCGACGGCCGCTGCCCCTCGCGCGCCAGCCGGGCCAGCTCCTCCCGCACCAGGGGCGCGGTGTCGCGCTGGAACGCGCTGATCCCGCGGGCGAGTTCGTGACCCGCGCCGGCCGGTCTCCCGGGCCGGCGCCTGGGACCGCCGCGGTGGCCCACATGCGGCCCGGGGCGGCGGCTGTGCTCCGGTGCGTGGCTGTGCTCCGGTGCGTGGCTGTGCTCCGGTGCGTGGCCGTGCTCCGGTGCGTGGCCGTACTCCGGCGAGCGGACGCCCGCGCGGCAGCCGGTCAGTTCGGCGGAGCCGCCCTGGGCGGTGAGGGCCCGGCGCCAGTCCTGCAGTGACTCGTACGCCGCGTGGTCCATGAATGAGCCGTGCAGCTCCACGACGGCGCGGGCGCCTCGGGGTACGAGATGCAGGACCCTGCTGAGCCGGGGCACCGCGAGGAACGTCAGCTGCCCTCTTACGTGTACGTGATGGACTCCTCCCTTCTCTTCGTGGGTGATGTGGGTGCGGGCGAGGCGGTGCAGGGCGAGGGCGACGGCCACGCAGACCCCGAGGACCACGCCCTCCAGGACACCGAGGAGAACCACCCCGAGGGTGGTGACCACGTAGACCAGCACTTCGCGGTGGCGGGTCACCGTGCGGATGTGGTGCAGGGACACCATCTGGATGCCGACGGCCATCACCAGGGCGGCGAGCGAGGCGAGCGGGATGAGATCCAGGACCGGGACCATCAGCAGCGCGGCGACTACTACGAAAACGCCGTGCAGCATCGTGGAGTTCCGGCTCACGGCACCGCATTTCACGTTCGCCGAACTGCGCACCGCCACGCCCGCGACCGGCAGCCCGCCGAGCGCGCCCGACACGACGTTGGCCGCGCCCTGACCGAGCAGCTCCCGGTCCAGGTCGGAGCGGCCGAGCCGGGACTGGGGCCCGGTGCGGCCTGCCACCAGCTTGTCCACGGCGACCGCGCCCAGCAGCGACTGCACGCTGCACACCAGCGTGGTGGTGAGCACGGCGGCGACGATGCCCAGCACCGGTCCTTCGGGCAGCCCCGCCAGGGCATGGCTGCTCCAGGACGGCAGGTCGACCCGGGGCAGGGCGAGCCCGGTGAGCGAGGCGGTCGCGGTGGCACCGGCGACGGCGACCAGGGCGGCCGGGACCGTGCCCAGCAGACGGCCCGCTCTGCCCGGGATCCGGGGCCAGCCCAGCAGCAGGGCCAGGGTCAGGGCGCTCATCGCCACGGCGGCCGGGTGCAGGTTCGCCAACTGGGCGGGCAGCGCCAAAACATTGGCGAGGACCGAGCTCTCCGGGGTGCCGCCGAGGACGATGTGCAGCTGGGCGACGGCGATGGTGACGCCGATGCCGGCGAGCATGCCGTGCACCACCGCCGGGCTGACGGCGAGCGCGGTGCGGGCCACGCGCAGGCAGCTCAGGCCCAGTTGGGCCAGTCCGGCGAGGACGGTGATGCCGCAGGTGGCCCGCCAGCCGTACCGGTGGATCAGGTCGGCGGTGACCACGGTGAGTCCGGCCGCGGGGCCGCTGACCTGGAGCGGGCAGCCGCCGAGCCGTCCGGCGACCAGTCCGCCGACGGCCGCCGCCACCAGGCCGGCCTGGAGCGGGGCGCCGGTGGCGAGGGCGATGCCGAGGGAGAGCGGGAGGGCGATCAGGAACACCGCGACGGACGCGGACAGGTCGGCGCCCGCGAGGGGCGGGCGGCGACGCAGGGGCGTGAAAGGGGGGTCCGGGCGGTCAGCACCCATGATGCCGGGGGGAGTTGCGGTTCGGGCGAGGCCGAGGCTCTCGGGGTGGGTGGGTACGCAGGCTGATGACATGTTTCCCGTCTCCTCCGGGGCAGCGCGGTCGCGGATCTGGGCGGGATGAATCAACGTTCAGTAAACGAATCGTAATGGATGGTAAAGATCAGGCATGGATTTATTGCGCAAATGGGGCACCTCTTCACCTCCATGGGTGAAGTGAGCAGTTCATCGGCTTGTCGTATTAATCCCTCTCTCGGTCCTATGCGATCTTGGTCGCGCTGTCGGCAGATACCCGGCACATCGCCATGAAACGCCGTCATCGGCGTTAGCCGAGAGAAGGAAGAAGGTGAGCGGAATTGGCCGCCACCCAGAGGATTGCGGTCGGTGCCGTGGCCGCCGCGGCCTGTGCCGCGTCGGTCGCCGGTTGCGCGACCGGTACGCATTCCGAGCAAGGGGCGTCCGGACCGAAGAAGGGAGCGCCGGCGCCCCAGAGCGTGGTCCGTCTGATCGGCGACGGGTCCACCGCGTACACCGGGGCCCAGCCGCATCTGCCCCGGCCCGAGCGGCTCAAGCCCGGTGAGAAGCCTCCGCAGTTCGTGGTGTTCTCCTGGGACGGCTCCGGCGAGGACAGCCAGAAGCTGTTCTCGCACTTCCGCAAGGTTGCCAAGGAGAACCACGCGAACATGACGTTCTTCCTCAGCGGCGTCTACATGCTGCCCGAGGAGAAGCGTGACCTCTACCGGCCCCCGCAGCACTCGCCCGGCAGCTCCGAGATCGGCTTCAACGACGAGCAGGGCATCGCCGACACCGTCAAGCAGCTACGGCTGGCCTGGCTGGAGGGCAACGAGATCGGCACCCACTTCAACGGGCACTTCTGCGGCACCGACGGCGGGGTCGGCGAGTGGTCGGTGGCCGAGTGGAAGAGCGAGATCGCGCAGGCCAAGCAGTTCGTGAAGACCTGGAAGACCAACACCGGGATGAAGGACGCCGCACCACTGCCCTTCGACTACGACAAGGAGCTCATCGGCGCCCGCACCCCCTGCCTGGAGGGCCAGAAGAACTTCGTGAAGGCGGCGAGCCAGCTGGGTTTCCGCTACGACACCAGCGGTGTCAACGACCAGGTCTGGCCCAAGAAGAGGGAAGGGGTGTGGGATCTGTCGATGCAGCTCGTCCCCTTCCCCGGCCACTCCTACGAACAGCTGACCATGGACTACAACTTCATGGTCAACCAGTCCGGCACGTCCACCCAGGGTGACCCCGACAAGTACGACTACTGGGGCGACCAGATGCGCGACGGACTGCTCCAGGGCTTCAACCGCGCCTACAACGGCAACCGCGCACCGCTCGTCATCGGCAACCACTTCGAGTCCTGGAACGGCGGCACCTACATGCGGGCCATCGACGACGTCGTCCAGAACGTCTGCAACAAGCCCGACGTGCGCTGTGTCTCCTTCCATCAGCTGGCCGACTGGCTGGACGCCCAGGACCCGCAGGTCCTGGCGAGGCTGCGCACCCTGAACGTGGGCGAGGCCCCCCGGCAGGGCTGGGAGTCATTCCTGTCCGGGCGTCCCGCCCCGGCACCGAAGGGGGTGCCCGGGGCGCCGGCCGTCAAGCAGTAGGCGCGGGACAGGGGCCGGCCGCCCGTCAGGCGGGGGCGGCCACCCCCTCGCCGAGCACGAAGCCGGGGTCGATCTGCGCCGCCAGGTCGGCCCCGGTGCGCTCGTTGCCCCACGACAGGGCGTTCTTCAGGTGGAAGTGGACCATCTGCCGGGTGTAGCGCTCCCAGTCCCGCAGCTCGTACGTCGCGTCGGTGGCGACCTTGAGGGCCCGCAGGGCGCGGGAGTTGGGGTTCTCCAGGAGCTCGAACCGGGGCGGGCGGCCCTTCTCCATGGCGCGCACCCAGTCCGAGTGCCCGACCGTGACCAGCAGGTCGTCCCCGACCTCCGAGCGCAGGAAGTCGATGTCCTCCTGCCCCTGCACCTTGTTGCCGACGACCTTCAGGACGACGCCGAAGTCGCGGGCGTACTCCTTGTACTGGCGGTAGACGGAGACCCCCTTCCGGGTCGGCTCGGCGACGAGGAACGTGATGTCGAAGCGGGTGAACATGCCGGAGGCGAAGGAGTCCGAGCCCGCGGTCATGTCCACCACGACGTACTCGTCGGGGCCGTCGACGAGGTGGTTCAGGAACAGCTCCACCGCTCCCGTCTTGGAGTGGTAGCAGGAGACCCCCAGGTCGGCGTCCGTGAAGGGCCCGGTGACCATCAAACGGACGGCGCCGCCGTCGAGTTCCACCGGCCGCGCGCAGGCGTCGTACACCGGGTTGGGCTCCCGCACCCGGACCAGCCGCGAACCCTCGCCGGGCGGGGTGGTCTTGATCATCGTCGCGGCGGAGGCGATGCGCGGGTTGTGGCCGCGCAGGTAGTCCTTGATCAGGGAGAGCCGCTCGCCCATCGCGGGCAGTGCCACCGCCTCCGTCTCGTCGAGGCCGAGCGCGGGGCCGAGATGCTGGTTGATGTCGGCGTCGACGGCGACGACCGGCGCGCCGGCGGCCGCGAGATGGCGGATGAACAGGGAGGAGAGCGTGGTCTTGCCGCTGCCGCCCTTTCCGACGAAAGCAATTTTCATGTTCACGAAGAGTAGTCGTTCAGTAGCTTTGCGTGGCACATGGAGTGAAGAAGACCACTCCTTCGTGGAGCCCAAGGGCGGGGTGCGTACTGTCGTACTCATGAGTACGACAGGTGCGACCGCCGATCCGCTCGCGGCCCTGGGCTCGCTGCCCGGGGTGGCCGAGTCCGTGGAGTCCGTGCGCAAGGCCGTGGACCGGGTCTACGGGCACCGGGTCATGCGGCGCCGCAGCAACGCCGTCACCTCGGAGGCTGCGCTGCGGGCCGCCCGGGGCAGCGCCGCGCTCTCCGGTGCCGACTGGGCGCTGGAGGAGGTGCGGCGGCGCTCCGACTTCGGTGTGGACGACGACGCGCGCGTGGTCGGCGCGGCCCTCAGGCTGACCGCGGAGGCGGGCCAGCTGCTGTCGATCTGGCGGCAGTCGCCGCTGCGGGTTCTGGCCCGGCTGCATCTGGTGGCGGCCGCGACGGGCGACGACGAGGTCGGCAGGCCGCGCCGGGCCGGTGAGGGCGTCGACGAGCCGCTGGTGGAACTGGCGCTGCCGGACGCGGACGAGGTGTCGGGGCGCCTGGAGGGGCTCTCCGAACTGATCGTCGCGGGGAGCGAGGCGCCGGCGCTGGTGACGGCCGCCGTGGTGCACGGCGAGCTGCTCGCGCTGCGGCCCTTCACCTCGTGCAACGGGCTGGTCGCCCGCGCGGCCGAGCGGATCGTGCTGATCGGCAGCGGCCTCGACCCCAAGGCGGTCTGCCCTGCGGAGGTCGGCCACGCCGAACTGGGCCGTGCCTCCTATCTGGCGGCGCTGGACGGCTACGTCTCCGGCACGCCGGAAGGAATGGCGGCCTGGATCGCGCACTGCGGACGCGCGGTCGAACTCGGCGTGCGCGAGTCGACGGCGGTCTGCGAGGCGCTGCAGCGCGGGGCGGCGTAGAGCCCGGGCGGAGGGGGAGCGGGGCCCGGAAAGGGTTGCGGCGGTACGAGTGCTCGTACCGCCGCTGGCATGCTCACCCGGTTACCAAGCGTCCTCGATGTGTCGCCCATCAGGTCGGGTACTTTGCCCGTCACCTGGTGCGGCTGGCCCGTAATCGACGGGTCGACGTCGCGTGGGTGCCCGGTGTTCATGCTGGGTCCGTGGGGCCAAATGCGTTTTAAAGGTGATCCTCGCGGATGTCCTTTGGTCTCGCGGGCCGCTAACCCCTTTGTACTGCAAGCCTGGAGCAAGCGGAAGTCCTGCCTGCAGTTCTTTACTTATGGGTCAAAGGCGCACCAAAGGGGCGCCGGATGGGCCGAACGGGTGAATGAGGGTGGGGCGGCCGGTTCAGGCGACCGTGCTCCGGCGCCGGCTCGCGTACCAGACCAGGCCGGCGGTGGCGGCCGCCGCTCCTATGGCCGCCGCGGCGACCAGGGCCGGGCGCGGGGGTGCGGAGAACCGCTGCTTGAGCCGTACCGGCCGGTTGAAGTTCAGGATCGGCCACCCGCGGGCGACGGCCTCGCGGCGCAGCGCGCGGTCCGGGTTCACGGCATGCGGATGCCCGACCGCCTGGAGCATCGGTACGTCGGTCGCCGAGTCGCTGTAGGCGTAGCAGCGGTCGAGGTCGTAGCCCTCGGAGGCGGCCAGCTCCCGGACGGCCTCGGCCTTGGTCGGCCCGTAGGCGTAGTACTCCACCTCGCCCGTGTAGCAGCCGTCGCCGCCGACCACCATGCGGGTGGCCACCACCCGGTCGGCGCCGAGGAGTTCGCCGATCGGCTCGACCACCTCGGCGCCCGAGGTGGAGACGATGACGACGTCCCGGCCGGCCCTGTGGTGCTCCTCGATGAGGGAGGCGGCCTCGTCGTAGATGATCGGGTCGATCAGGTCGTGCAGGGTCTCGGCGACGATCTCCTTGACCTGCTGGACATTCCAGCCACGGACGAGACCGGACAGGTATGCGCGCGTGCGCTCCATCTGGTCGTGGTCCATACCGCCGACCAGGAACACGAACTGGGAGTACGCGTTGCGCAGCGCCGCCCTGCGGTTGATCAGACCGCCTTGGTAGAACGACTTGCTGAAGGTGAGCGTGCTCGACTTCGCAATGACCGTCTTGTCCAGGTCAAAGAAGGCTGCTGTGCGGGGCAAGGAGTGGCTTTCCACGCCCCGAGCATAGGCGCCCACCATTCGGCGTAAGGTGGGGCGCGTGGGTTTGCCTGAGAGGGCTCTCGGGTACACCATGGAAGTCACGGATCGTTCGCGACCGTGCTAACCCGGTCCGACTCCTCCCCCCCCGAGTCGGCCGTGGAGACGACCCCCACTCTCCCCCCCGGTGGGGGTCGTCGCATGTCCGGACGGGTTTTCCTCCTCTTTCGCGGGCCGCGAGGCCTCGGTCGGGCGGCTGCGGCCGCCCCTTTCGCATGCCCATGATCCGTCACACTCCGTAACGGTATCGCTGCACTGTGGAAGCCGCACAGGCCTCGGAACGGGCCCGACCGGTATGGGTGACGGCGATATTCACAACCACCGGGTTGTCCACAGTTTTGGACCAAGATCCACACGATTTCCGGGTTCGCTGCACCGTGATTCCAGCGCGCTCCGGCGGCGGCGAGTTCATGGCCGGTTCCGTTTTCGGGCGCCAATGGCCGGTTTCTGTCGGCCGTGCATATGGAGCCGCTTGCCGGTTCTTCACACGTTTGGGAATCGCGTGGCCGCAGGGGCCATGCGGGAGCACGCAGCCAAGGGGGAAGCTCACGTGGCCGGAACTGTCACCCAGGACCCGCCGTCCGCCGCCTCGGGACGGCCAGGACGCCCGATGATCGTCACCGAGGACGCCGAACTCCTCGACGACCTGCTGCGCCTGTGCGCGGCGGCCGGCGCCAAACCGGAGGTCCACCACGGTCCGCCGGAACGCGGCGGCGGCTGGGAGTCAGCCCCGCTCGTCCTGGTCGGCGACGACGCCGCACGACGGGTGCGCGGGGCCGCCCGCCGACGCGGGGTGGTGCTGGTGGGCCTCGACCAGGACGACCCCGACGTGTGGAAACGGGCCGTGGAGATCGGTGCGGACCACGTCCTGATGCTGCCCGACGGCGAGCAGTGGCTCGTGGACCGGATCGCCGACGTCGTCGAGGGTGTGGGCCGCCCGGCCCTCACCGTCGGCGTCATCGGCGGCCGGGGCGGGGCCGGCGCCTCCACGCTGGCCTGCGCGCTCGCCGTCACCTCCGCGCGGGAGGGACTGCGCACCCTGCTCGTGGACGCGGATCCGCTGGGCGGCGGAATCGACGTACTCCTCGGCGGTGAGACCGCCGAGGGGCTGCGCTGGCCCGCCTTCGCCGCCTCGCGCGGCCGGCTCGGCAGCGGCGCCCTGGAGGAGTCCCTGCCCGAGTTGCACTCGCTGCGGATCCTCAGCTGGGACCGCGGCGACTGCGTGGCGATTCCGCCGCCCGCCGTCCGCGCGGTGCTCGCCGCCGCCCGGAGGCGCGGCGGCACCGTCGTCGTCGACCTGCCGCGCCGCCTGGACGACGAGGTCGCCGAGGTCCTCACCCAGCTCGACCTCGCCGTCCTGGTGGTCCCCGCCGAACTGCGCGCCGTCGCTGCGGCCGGACGGGTGGCGGCCACCGTCGGCATGGTCGTGCGCGACCTCAGGGTGGCGGTACGCGGCCCGTACGCGCCGGGACTGGACGACCGCGAGGTGGCCCGGCTGCTCGGCCTGCCGCTGGCCGGCGAGGTACCGGCCGAACCAGGCCTGTCCCGCCCCGACCGGAAACCGCCGGGCTCCGTCGCACGCGGACCGCTGGCCCGCTTCTGCAAGGGCTTCTGGGAGCGCACGCTGGTCGAGGTCGGCGGTGTCGCATGAGGCCCGGCACCGCGGGCGCGGACGGCCCGGCCCTGCTCGACGGAGTACGGCGCTGGCTCGCCGAGAGCGGCGCCGAACCGACACCCGCACGGGTTGCACAGGCGCTGCGTGCCCAGGGGCGGGTCCTCGGCGACGCCGAAGTCCTCGGCGCGGCCGAGCGGCTGCGCTCCGAACTGGTCGGCAGTGGCCCCCTGGAGCCGCTGCTCGCCGACCCCACGGTCACCGACGTCCTGGTGACCGCCCCGGACCGGGTCTGGGTGGACCGCGGCGGCGGCCTGGAACTCACCCCCGTCGCCTTCGGGGACGCGGCGGCGGTCCGGCGCCTCGCGCAGCGGCTGGCCGCGGTGGCGGGCCGGCGCCTGGACGACGCACGGCCCTGGGCGGACGCCCGGCTGCCCGACGGCACCCGTCTGCACGCGGTCCTGCCGCCGGTGGCCGTCGGCTGCACCTGCCTGTCCCTGAGGGTGGTCCGCCCGCGGGCGTTCACCCTCGACGAACTGGTCGCGGCCGGGACGGTGCCCCCGGGCGGCGACCGCATCCTGCGGGCCCTCATGGCGGCCCGGCTGTCCTTCCTGGTCAGCGGCGGCACGGGCACCGGCAAGACGACCCTCCTGAGTGCCCTGCTCGGCCTCGTCGGCCAGGGCGAGCGGATCGTGCTCGCCGAGGACTCGGCGGAGCTCAGGCCCGAACACCCGCACGTCGTCTGGCTCGAGACCAGACCCGCCAACCAGGAGGGCGCCGGTCTCGTCACCTTGGAGGACCTGGTCCGGCAGGCCCTGCGGATGCGGCCCGACCGGCTCGTCGTCGGCGAGGTCCGCGGGCCCGAGGTGGTCCATCTGCTGGCCGCGCTCAACACCGGCCACGAGGGCGGCTGCGGCACCGTGCACGCCAACGCGGCCGCGGACGTGCCGGCCCGGCTGGAGGCCCTCGGTACGGCGGCCGGGCTCGACCGGGCCGCCCTGCACAGCCAGCTCGCTGCCGCCCTGTCGGTGGTGCTGCACCTCGTACGGGACCGCGGGGGCCGGCGGCGGATCGCCGAGGTGCACGTCCTGGAGCGGGACTCCTCCGGGCTGGTGCGAACGGTCCCGGCGCTGCGCTGGGACGCGGCCGCCTTCGCCCGGGAGCAGGGGTGGGAGCGGCTGCGGGGGCTGCTGCGCGGTGACGTGGGCGAGCCGTGAGCTCCGGCCTGAAGTGACTTCAGTGATCCATGACTTGGAAGGGAAGCGTGTGATGGGTGAGACGACGTTCGGTGCCGTCGTGGTGTGCGGCGGCGTCATGGCCTGGCTGCTGGCCGAGCGGCACCGGGAGGTACGGCGGGCACGGCTGCTGCTGGCCGGCGGCGGGGTGGTGACCACCGGGCCGCCTTCCTGGGAGCGTGCGCTCGGGGAACTGCGGCAACTGGGCGGCCGTTGGCGGGGTGAGTGGTGGGCCCTGGTCGTCGGTGTCGCGCTCGCGCTCCTTGCCGCCTCGGTCCTTCCGGTCCTCGCGGGGGCGGCCGGGGTGCCGGTGCTGCGCCGGGTGCGGCTGGCCCGCCAGGCGCGGCGGACCGGGCAGGAGCGCGCCGATGCGGTGATCGCGCTGTGCGGGGCGCTCGCCGGTGAGGTGCGTGCGGGACGGCAGCCGGGCGAGGCGCTGCTGCGGGCCGCACGGGACTCCGGCGGGCTCGGTGAGGCCCAGCCGGCCGTGGTCGCGGCGGCGCGCTTCGGCGGGGACGTGCCGGCTGCGCTGGCGCTGGCGGCGCGGCAGCCCGGCGCCGACGGCCTGCTGGGGCTCGCGGCCTGCTGGCGGGTGGCGGTCGACCAGGGCGCCGGGCTCGCGGCCGGTCTCGACCGCCTGGACGCCGCCCTGCGCGCCGAACGCGACCAACGCTCCGATCTGCGGGCCCAGTTGTCGGGCGCCCGGGCCACCGCGGTGATGCTCGCGGCGCTGCCCGCCCTCGGCCTCCTGCTCGGCTCGGCCATGGGCGCCGACCCGCTGCGGGTGCTGCTGCACACCGGAGCCGGCCTGGGCTGCCTGGCCGTCGGGGCGGCGTTCGAGGGCGCCGGGATGTGGTGGGCGGTCCGCATCGTGCGGGGAGCTGAGGCGGCGTGAGCGCGGAGGTCGTCCACAGGCTGGGGGCGACGGTCGCGGTGGTGGCGGCCCTGGGCTGGCCGACATGGCGGCTGGAGCGGGCCCGGCGCGGGCGCCTGGCCCGGCGCAGGCTGGCCGAACTGCTCGGCCTGGAGAGGCTGGAGCAAGCGCAGAGGCACTCCGCCGTCGGCGGTGCCGTCCGCAGGTGGCTGCCGGTCGTCGGGGTGGTCTGCGGCGGCTGGGTGCTGGTCGGCGGGGTCGTCGGGGTGCTGCTCGGGGTGGGCGCCGCGGTGGGGCTGTGGCGGTGGCGGAGCGGGGCGGCCGACGCAGACCGGACGGCCGAGGCGGAGGCTGCCGAGGCCGCGCGCCAACTCCCGCTCGCAGCCGACCTCCTGGCGGCCTGCATCGCCGCCGGGGCCAGTCCGGTGGTCGCCGCCCAGGCCGTCGGAGAGGCGCTCGGCGGACCCGTCGGGGAGGGGCTGGCACGGGGCGCGGCGGAGGTGCGGCTGGGCGGCGAACCGGCAGCCTGCTGGCGGCGGTTGGCTGGACTGCCGGGGGCCGCCGCCCTGGCCCGGCTGCTGGAGCGCGCCGACGAGTCGGGGATGCCGGCGGCCGCGCCCGTCGCCCGGCTCGCCTCGGACGCCCGGGCCGAGTGGGCGAGGAGCGCGACCGCGCGGGCGCGGCGGGCAGCCGTGCTGATCTCGGCGCCGGTGGGGCTGTGCTTCCTGCCTGCGTTCATCGCGGTCGGGGTGCTGCCCGTGGTGATCGGTCTCGCGGGCGGGGTGCTGCGAGGGGGTGGTGGATGAGGGGCCGCGACAGCGGGGCCGCGGACAGGAACTGAAGTCGAAAACGGGCGAATCAAGCAAATCAAGCAAATCAAAGGAGATCGAAATGCGCGAGATGTTCTGGAAGATGTGGAAGCTGGCACGCCGGGACGCCGGAATGGTCACCTCCGAGTACGCGATGGGGATCATCGCCGCCGTCGGGTTCGCGGCGGTCCTCTACGCGGTGGTGACGAGCGGGCAGGTCAGCGCGGAGCTCCAGGCCATCGTGAAACGAGCCCTCAGTGCGCGGATGTGAGCGGGGGAGCGGGGCGGACCGGGGGTTCGTGACCGCGGAGGCGGCCGTGGTGCTGCCGGTGCTGGTGGCGTTCACGATGGCGCTGGTGTGGGGGCTGCTCGTGGTGGCCGCCCAGATCCGGTGCGTGGACGCCGCCCGCACCGGGGCGCGGGCCGCGGCGCGGCAGGACGCCGAGGACGCTGTGATCGCGGTGACGAAGGAGGCGGCGCCGGACGGAGCGACGGTGACGGTGGGCCGCGAGGGCGACGAGGTGCGGGTGACGGTGGTGGCGAGGCCGCCGGTGCTGGGCGCGTTGCCGTTCGAGGTACGGGAGTCGGCGGTCGCCTTGGCGGAGGGGCCGTGAGGGGGCAACGGCCGGTCGTTCGGCTGCCGGTGCGTCGGGGCTGGTCGCGCAGGTCCCCACGCCCCCGTGGAGCGCCGGACCGGGGGTCCGCCACAGTCTGGAACGTCGGTGCGATCGCCGTGCTGTGCGTGGTGTTCGGGGTGGTACTGGGGCTGGGGCACGCCGTGGTCGTCCGGCATCGCGCCGCCGGTGGTGCCGACATGGCCGCGCTCGCCGCGGCCGACCACTGGGCCGAGGGGACGGCGGCGGCCTGCGCCCGGGCCGACCGGGTGGCACGGGCGCAGGGTGCGCGGCTGACGCGGTGCGTGATCGTCGGGGACGTCTCGGATGTCTCGGCGGTCTCGGGCGGGGACCCGTTCGCGGCAGAGGTCCGAGCCAGAGCCGGCCCCGCTACGACGCGCCCCTGACAACGCGCCCCCGACAACGCGTCCCAAAGGGGCTCGGGACTGCGCGACCAGCCCCCACCGGCCCGCAGCCGAACGACTACCCCGTCGGCGCCCCTTTCAGCAGCACCGTGAGGAGTCGCACCGCCCCCCGCTTGTGCAACGGCTCGTTCCCGTTGCCGCACTTGGGCGACTGGATGCAGGACGGGCACCCGGCCTCGCACTCGCACGCGGCGATCGCCTCCCGCGTCGCCGTCAGCCACGTGCGGGCCGTGTGGAAGGCGCGTCCCGCGAAGCCGGCGCCGCCGGGGTGGCCGTCGTAGACGAAGACGGTCGGCAGGAGCGTGTCGGGATGCAGCGGGATCGAGACGCCGCCGATGTCCCAGCGGTCGCAGGTCGCGAAGAGCGGGAGCAGACCGATGGAGGCGTGCTCGGCGGCGTGCAGGGCGCCGCCGAGGATCTCGGGGGCGATCCGGGCCTCGTCGAGCTGGTCCTCGGTGACGGTCCACCAGACCGCGCGGGTGCGCAGCGTACGCGGAGGGAGGTCGAGCTTCGTCTCGCCCAGTACCTCGCCGGTGATGAGCCGGCGGCGCAGGAAGGAGACCACCTGGTTGGTGACCTCGACGGAGCCGTAGCAGAGGCGGCCGTCGCCCCAGGGGATCTCGGTGTCGGTCTCCAGGACGGAGATGGCCGTGGTGTCGCGGGCGACCGTGGAGTACGGCGGCTCGGCCTGCTCGACCAGGGCCACCGAGTCCTCCAGGTCGAGGGAGCGGACGAGGTAGGTGCGGCCCTGGTGGAGGTGGACCGCGCCCTCGTGGACCGTGGAGTGGGCGGCGCTCGCGTCCACCGTGCCGAGCAGGCGTCCCGTGCCCGCCTCGACGACCTGCACCGGGCGGCCGCCCTCGCCACGGATGTCGGTCAGGTCGGCGGCCCGCTCCCGGCGGGTCCAGTGCCAGGCCTTCGTCCGGCGGCGCAGCAGCTTCGCGGCCTCCAGCTGCGGCAGCAGTTCCTTGCAGGCGGGGCCGAAGAGGGCGAGGTCGTCGTCGGTGAGCGGGATCTCGGCCGCGGCGGCGCACAGGTGCGGGGCGAGGACGTACGGGTTGTCGGGGTCGAGGACGGTCGATTCCACCGGTTGGTCGAACAGGGCCTCGGGATGATGGACGAGGAAGGTGTCCAGCGGGTCGTCGCGGGCGACCAGGACCGCGAGGGCACCCTGCCCGGTGCGCCCGGCGCGACCCGCCTGCTGCCACACAGAAGCCCTCGTACCGGGGTATCCGGCGATCAGTACGGCGTCCAGCCCGGAGACGTCCACACCCAGCTCCAGGGCCGTTGTGGCGGCAAGTCCGAGGAGCTCCCCGGAGTGCAGCGCGCGTTCCAGGGCGCGCCGCTCCTCGGGGAGGTAGCCGCCGCGGTAGGCCGCGACACGCCGGGCCAGGGAACGGTCCACCTCGGCCAGCCGTTCCTGGGTGATGACGGAGATCAGCTCCGCGCCGCGTCTGGACCGCACGAAGGCGACCGAGCGCACGCCCTGCACGGCGAGGTCGGTCAGCAGGTCGGCGGTCTCGGCGGTCGCGGTGCGGCGGACCGGGGCGCCCTTCTCGCCGTGCAGCTCGGTCAGCGGCGGCTCCCAGAGGGCGAAGACCAGCTCGCCGCGTGGGGATGCGTCGTCGGCGATCTCCACGACCGGCAGGCCGGTGAGGCGGCCGGCGGCCACGGCCGGCTCGGCGGCGGTCGCGGAGGCCAGCAGGAAGACCGGGGAGGCGCCGTAGCGGGCGCACAGGCGGCGCAGCCGGCGCAGCACCTGGGCGACGTGCGAGCCGAAGACGCCCCGGTAGGTGTGGCACTCGTCCACGACGACGTACTTCAGCGACTTCAGGAAGGCGGACCAGCGGGCGTGCCCGGGCAGGATCCCGCGATGCAGCATGTCGGGGTTGGTGAGCACGTAGTTGGCGTACTGGCGGATCCACTCCCGTTCCTCGTACGGGGTGTCGCCGTCGTACACCGCGGGGCGCACCGAGTTTCCCAGCGGTTGTGAAAGTTCCTTCACGGCACGGCACTGGTCGGCCGCCAGCGCCTTGGTGGGCGCCAGGTAGAGGGCGGTTGCGCCGCGGCCGTTGGCGGCCTCGGAGCCCTCCAGCAGGGTGGACAGGACCGGTACGAGGTAGGCCAGGGACTTGCCGGAGGCGGTGCCGGTGGCCACCACCACCGAGTCGCCGTCCAGGGCGTGCTCGGCGGCCAGCGCCTGGTGCTCCCAGGGATGCTCGATGCCGCACTCCTGCACGGCCGCGACGACCTCCGAACGAATCCGGTCAGGCCAGACGGCATGCCGACCCGCACGCGGGGGCAAGTGCTCCGTATGAGTGATGCGCGAAGCCCGGCTCGGCCCGGAGGCGAGCCGGTCCAGGACCGTGCCCGGAGAGAAGCCGGACACGGCCGGAACCGGCGGTCGATCGGATCGGTGATTTATGGCCATCGGGACCGAGTGTGTCACTGGCATGACGGACAATGGGGCCAAGGCGTCGTGCACGCCTGCCGTAAGTGATTGAATGCCATTGCGGCTGGCGAACCGTCCCGGGGGCCGCAAGCCGAGGTGTCCCGAGGGGCGACCGCTCGATAGCAAGGTGCTGGAGGATCCGTGGACCTGTCCCTGTCGACTCGTACAGTCGGCGATCGTACGGTCGTCGAGGTCGGTGGCGAAATCGACGTATATACCGCGCCCAAGCTGCGCGAGCAGCTGGTCGAGCTGGTGAACGACGGGAATTTCCACCTCGTCGTCGACATGGAGGGCGTGGACTTCCTCGACTCCACCGGGCTCGGCGTGCTGGTCGGCGGCCTGAAGCGGGTGCGTGCCCACGAGGGCTCGCTGCGCTTGGTGTGCAACCAGGAGCGCATTCTGAAGATCTTCCGTATCACCGGCCTCACCAAGGTGTTCCCGATCCACACCTCGGTCGAGGAAGCGGTGGCGGCCACCGACTGACCCCGGGCCGGCCGACGTACCACGGACCGCCGATCGGTCCGTGCCGTCCGGCCGGCCCTCGGCACGGGCCCGTACGCGCCATGCGCCGTACGGACGTCCGTGCCGACCCCCGCCCGTTCGGGCCCGCGTGCCCGTTCCGGCAGCCGTGCTCGGGCCGCAGTGCCCGCGGCGGAAGCAATTCATCGGGGGGCTCCGGGTTCTTCGGCGGCCCGGCCCCCCACCGCACGCCCGTAGTTCCGAGGGGGACGTATGGCCACCGTTGAACTCCGCTTCAGCGCGCTGCCCGAGCACGTCCGCACCGCCCGGCTGGTGGCGGCGGCGGTGGCTCGCAGGGCCGGAGTGGACGAGGCCGTCCTGGACGAGGTCCGGCTGGCCGTCGGCGAGGCCTGTTCCCGTGCTGTGGGTCTGCACCAGGCCGCCGGCATCACCGAGCCGGTGCGGGTGGCGCTGACGGAGGAGGAGAAACAGTTCTCCATCGAGGTCGGCGACGAGGCACCCCATTCCGTTCCCGGCGACCGGGCATCCGGTGGCGCGGCGGACGCGGACGTGGAGGCCGAGGAGGACGAGATGGGGCTCGCGGTCATCAGTGGCCTCGTGGACGACGTGGAGGTCACGGCAGGGGAGCACGGCGGGCTGATCCGCATGACCTGGCCGACGACCCCGCCCGGAGTCGCGCTCACCTGAGAGTCACCCACGCGTCACCCTGTACGTGTGCCGAAGGGCCCCCTGAGCGGGGCCCTTCGGCATGTCCGCACGTCCGCGGCCCCGCGTCGCCCACGGCCGGTCGTACAGTGATCTCTTGCTATGGGTTTAGTGAATTCATTCACGATCAATCGGGCCATAATTCGATCAAGTAAACGCCGTCGTCAATGCTTTTGGGGCATTACCGCTTTCGGGTTCCCCGGCGTCCTCTCGATCATTTGCTGAAGAGCGCGAGAAGGCTAATTCCGTTTACCGTCCCCTGTTTAGATCACTCGCGGGTACCTAGAATCCGTCCACATCTTGAGCTCAGCCCAAGCGTCAAGGAGGACGAATGGCGGGGCTTTCTACCCCTCATCAGGTGGGCCACCACCCCACAACTCTCGCAGCCGCAGTCCTGACCGACGACAACCGGGTCCTGGTGGCGGTCATCGCCGCCGTGGCGCTGGCCGCGCTCGTGGTCGCCTGGATCCTGGTACGCCAGGTGCTCGCGGCGGGCGAGGGCACCGACAGCATGAAGAAGATCGCGGCGGCGGTCCAGGAAGGCGCCAACGCCTATCTGGGCCGGCAGTTGCGCACCCTCGGCGTATTCGCCGTCGTGGTGTTCTTCCTGCTCCTGCTGCTGCCCGCGGACGACTGGAATCAGCGCGCCGGCCGATCGATCTTCTTCCTGATCGGCGCGGCCTTCTCGGCGACCACCGGTTATATCGGCATGTGGCTCGCCGTGCGCAGCAATGTGCGCGTGGCCGCGGCGGCCCGGGAGGCCACCCCGGCGGAAGGCGAACCGGAAAAGGATCTCACCGCCGTCTCGCACAAAGCCATGAAGATCGCTTTCCGCACGGGCGGCGTCGTCGGCATGTTCACGGTGGGGCTCGGCCTGCTCGGCGCCTCCTGCGTGGTGCTGGTGTACGCGGCCGACGCGCCGAAGGTGCTCGAAGGCTTCGGCCTCGGTGCCGCCCTGATCGCCATGTTCATGCGTGTCGGCGGCGGCATCTTCACCAAGGCCGCCGACGTCGGCGCCGACCTGGTCGGAAAGGTCGAACAGGGCATTCCGGAGGACGACCCGCGCAATGCCGCGACCATCGCCGACAACGTGGGCGACAACGTCGGCGACTGCGCGGGCATGGCGGCCGACCTCTTCGAGTCGTACGCCGTGACCCTGGTCGCCGCGCTGATCCTCGGCAAGGCGGCCTTCGGCGACTCCGGACTGGCCTTCCCGCTCCTGGTACCGGCCATCGGTGTGCTCACCGCGATGGTCGGCATCTTCGCGGTCGCCCCGCGCCGCAGCGACCGCAGCGGCATGAGCGCCATCAACCGCGGCTTCTTCATCTCCGCGGTGATCTCGCTCGTGCTCGTCGCGGTCGCGGTCTTCGTCTACCTGCCGGGGAAGTACTCCGACCTCGACGGGATCGGTGACGCGGCCATCCGGGCCAAGGACGGCGACCCGCGGATCCTCGCGCTCGTCGCGGTCGCCATCGGCATCCTGCTCGCGGCCGTCATCCAGCAGCTGACCGGCTACTTCACCGAGACCAACCGGCGTCCGGTCATGGACATCGGAAAGACCTCGCTGACCGGTCCGGCCACCGTGGTCCTCGCCGGCATCTCGGTCGGTCTCGAATCGGCCGTCTACACCGCTCTGCTGATCGGTCTCGGCGTCTACGGCGCGTTCCTGCTGGGCGGTACGTCGATCATGCTCGCGCTGTTCGCGGTGGCGCTGGCCGGCACCGGCCTGCTCACCACGGTCGGCGTGATCGTCGCCATGGACACCTTCGGGCCGGTCTCCGACAACGCCCAGGGCATCGCCGAGATGTCCGGCGACGTCGAGGGCGCGGGCGCACAGGTGCTCACCAACCTGGACGCCGTCGGCAACACCACCAAGGCCATCACCAAGGGCATCGCCATCGCCACCGCCGTCCTCGCGGCGTCGGCGCTCTTCGGGTCGTACCGGGACGCGATCACCACGAACGTGCAGGACGTGGGCGCGAAACTGAGCGGCGCCGGCTCCCCGTTGACCCTGTCCATGGACATCTCGCAGCCCAACAACCTCGTCGGCCTCATCGCCGGCGCGGCGGTCGTCTTCCTCTTCTCCGGACTCGCCATCAACGCCGTGTCGCGGTCGGCGGGTTCGGTGGTCTTCGAGGTGCGGCGGCAGTTCCGCGAGCACCCCGGGATCATGGACTACACGGAGACGCCCGAGTACGGCAAGGTCGTCGACATCTGCACCAAGGACGCCCTGCGCGAGCTGGCCACGCCGGGACTGCTCGCCGTGATGGCGCCCATCTTCATCGGGTTCACCCTCGGTGTCGGTGCCCTCGGTTCCTACCTCGCGGGCGCGATCGGCGCGGGCACCCTGATGGCCGTCTTCCTGGCCAACTCCGGTGGTGCCTGGGACAACGCCAAGAAGCTCGTCGAGGACGGGCACCACGGCGGCAAGGGCAGTGAGGCCCATGCCGCCACGGTCATCGGCGACACGGTCGGCGACCCCTTCAAGGACACCGCGGGCCCCGCGATCAACCCGCTGCTCAAGGTCATGAACCTGGTCTCGCTGCTCATCGCGCCCGCGGTGATCAAGTTCTCCTACGGCCATGACAAGAGCATCGGTGTCCGCATCCTGATCGCGGTCCTCGCGCTCCTCGTGATCGTCGGAGCGGTGTACGTCTCCAAGCGGCGCGGCATCGCCGTCGGCGACGACGACGACAGTGCCGAACGGGTGGCCAAGTCGGCCGATCCCGCGGTGGTCTCGTAGGCGGTCTTACGACGCCCACCGGGGCGCTCGCGAGAGGTCCCGGCCAACGAGCGGGCGGATGGCGCGTGTTGTCGCGCCATCCGCCCGTTTCGTGTTCTCGGGCCCGTGCACGGCTCCCGGCCTTCGCACCCTGTGACCGATTTACGCGGTAAGCATGCTGTGTGCGCCGTTTCGTCGTGAGCCTTCTCTCCCCCGAGCAAAGCATCATAAAAACGGACTAAAAGGTGCCGATCGTGAGGGTCGCGGCCGTCCGCCGTGTAGATTCCGGGGGCCGAGAGCCATGGAAGGGACCGATCCGGTGAACAAGAAGCTCGCGGCCGCACTGTCCGGCGGTGCGGTACTGGCAGGGGCGCTGTCCGGGTGCAGCAGCGGCGACAAGGGCCCCGACCCGAAGCTGATCGCCTGGGCCAAGACCGTGTGCGACGCGGTACCGGCGCAGGACGCGAAGATCAAGGCGGCGAACGAGGCGATCTCCACGACCGCCTCGGACACGACGAGTTCGGCCGCGACCATCCAGAAGACCGACTCCCAGGCCTTCCAGGACATGTCCGACGGCTACAAGGCGCTCGCCGCGGCCATCAGCAGCGCCGGCGCGCCCCCCGGGGTGGACGACGGCGCCAAGCGCCAGCAGAACGTCGTCACGACCCTCAACAGCCTCTCCGCGTCCTACGCCGACCTGAAGAAGAAGGTCGACGCGCTCGACACCAAGAACCAGGCGAAGTTCGCCTCCGGGCTGCAGGACGTCGCCTCCCAGACGACGCAGCTGGAGGCGCAGAGCAAGAGCGGTACCGCGGCGCTGAACGCCCTGGAGCAGGGCGAGGTCAAGGACGCGATCGCCGAGCAGGCCAGCTGCAAGAAGGTCTCTTCGGCGCCGTCGTCCGGGGCGTCGGCTCCGGCGTCGTCGGCCTCGTCGACCGCGGGCTGAGGCCGGGGCTGAATCTCGATGAGGCTGGGGCCGAGCCTCGATGGGCCGGGCCCGAGCCTCGACGGGGCCGGATCCGGGCCTGGGCGGGCCGGGGCCGGGCCTCGGGGGCCGAAGCCGGGGCCGGGGCGGGGTCCGTGCGCCGGGCGGAGTCCGTTCCCGTGGCCGTGTGCTGAGCCCGTGTTCGGGCCCGGCCGCGGGCCACAATGGAGGGCGTGACTGACTCCGGCCTCGCCGCCCTGCCCGCCTCCGACCGCCCCGACGCCGCCGCCCGGCTGCGCACCGCCCTGCTGGGTTCCTCCTTCACCGCCGACGGCCTGCTCGACCTGCTCGGCGCGCCCGCCTACGCGGCTCTGGCCCGCAGCGAAACGGTGCCCGCGCTGCGGGCGACCCGCGGGGACACGCCCCTGGAGACGCTCGTCCGGCTGTTCCTCCTCCAGCAGCCCGTGCCGCACGCACGCGTGGCCGGCGTCCTGCCCGTCGACGACCTCCTGGACAGCGGCTGGCTGACCCGGGTGGGCGGCGACGAGGTCGCGGCCACCGTGGACGTACGGCCGTACGGCGGGCCCGACGGCGAGGACTGGTTCATCGTCTCCGACCTCGGATGCGCCGTCGGCGGTGCGGGCGGCATCGGCCAGCGGCACGAAGGAGTCGTCCTCGGGGTCGGCGGCGCGTCCACGACCCTCGCCGGCATCACCGTCCGCACGCCCGTCGCCGCCGCTCTGGACCTCGGCACCGGCTCCGGGATCCAGGCGCTGCACGCCGCCCAGCACGCCACGCGCGTGACGGCGACCGACCTGAACCCGCGCGCGCTGCACATCACGGCGCTCACGCTGGCGCTCTCCGGCGCACCGGCGGCCGACCTGCGCGAGGGCTCCCTGTTCGAGCCGGTCAAGGAGGGGGAGACCTACGACCTGATCGTGTCCAACCCGCCGTTCGTGATCTCTCCGGGCGCCCGGCTGACGTACCGGGACGGCGGGATGAGCGGGGACGATCTGTGCCGTTCGCTCGTTCAACAGGCCGGGGAGCGGCTGAACGAGGGCGGGTTCGCGCAGTTCCTCGCCAACTGGCAGCACGTCGCGGGGGAGGACTGGCAGGACAGGGTCAGGTCGTGGGTGCCGCGCGGCTGCGACGCGTGGATCGTGCAGCGCGAGGTGCAGGACGTCAACCAGTACGCCGAGTTGTGGCTCAGGGACTCCGGCGACCACCGCGGGGACCCGGCGGAGTACCAGGCGCGGTACGACGCGTGGCTCGACGAGTTCGAGGCGCGCAAGGTGAAGGGGGTGGGATTCGGCTGGATCACGCTGCGCAGGACGGGCGCCGCCGTGCCCTCGGTCACGGTCGAGGAGTGGCCGCATCCGATCGAACAGCCGCTCGGCGAGACGATCCGGGCGCACTTCGACCGCCTCGACTACCTCCGTGACCACGACGACGCCGATCTTCTGGAAGGCCACTTCAGGCTCGCCGTCGAGGTGGTCCAGGAACAGGTCGGGCTGCCCGGCGCCGAGGACCCGGAGCACGTGGTGCTGCGCCAGCACCGCGGGATGCGCCGCGCGACCAAGGTGGACACGGTGGGGGCCGGGTTCGCAGGGGTGTGCGACGGCACGCTGAGCGCGGGGCGGATTCTCGACGCCATCGCACAACTGACGGGTGAGGACCCGGTGTTGCTGCGCGACCGCACGCCCGCGCAGATCCGGCTGCTGGTGGAGCAGGGGTTCCTGGAGCCGGCGGTCTGACGGAGCGGAAGACGTGCCGGCCGGGCACCCGGCCGTCTCGCGGGCGGGCCGGGCGACGACCCGGGGCCGGGCCTGCGGGACACGCCGGGAGAGGAAAAAGGCCGGAAAAATCTGGCCGGAACGTTCGCCCCGCGGTCCGTCGCCGGTTCGACGCCGGTCCGCCGCCGGTCCGCGGCTCGTCCGTCGATCTCATGTTCGAGGCGGTTACGGCCGCTCGTTCACCTCGATTTCGCCCGGCGGCCTCCCGCCCGCCGCTGCTGCGTGCCAGTCTCCGGGCGCTGGGCAGTCACGGGCGGCAGGGAAGGGGCGCGCGGGCCATGGAGAGCGGACCGGCGATCTTCGCGGGCGTGGTGTTCGCCCTGTTCGGAAGCGCGCTGCTGGTGTGGACCGGCGTCCGGGTCCGGCGTGGCGAATCTGTCGCCCAGGGTGTGAGTCAGGTCGCATCGGTGACCCTCGCGAGCCTCGCCGCGGTGATCTCGCTGGCCCTCGGTGCGTACTGCCTGACCCGCCTCTGAGGGGGCCCCTCCGGTAATCGGAGCATCACGCTCCGGACAGGGCCCGAAAGGGCGACCGGGGACTCCGGGCGGCAGGAATGGCGGTAGTCGGGTTACCGTTCGAGTGGCCGTTGTGAGCTTTTCCCGTTTGACACGGGGGCGGGATGTACCGTCACACTCCGCAGCGTCACCAAGTGAGCGGGCATCCGTGCCCGTGCCGCGACCCCGGGAGCAAGGCCTGGGGAGGCCCCAGCGTCGACCGGAGAGAAGAGCGAAGTTGTCCCCGACCAGCGAGACCGCACAGGGCGGCCGCCGACTCGTCATCGTCGAGTCCCCTGCCAAGGCGAAGACGATCAAGGGCTATCTGGGCCCCGGATACGTCGTCGAAGCGAGCGTCGGGCACATCCGTGACCTTCCCAACGGCGCCGCGGAGGTGCCCGAGCAGTACACCGGCGAGGTACGGCGCCTCGGCGTGGACGTCGAGCACGACTTCCAGCCCATCTACGTGATCAACGCCGACAAGAGGGCGCAGGTCAAGAAGCTCAAGGACCTGCTCAAGGAGTCCGACGAGCTCTTCCTCGCCACCGATGAGGACCGCGAGGGCGAGGCCATCGCCTGGCACCTCCAGGAGGTCCTCAAGCCGAAGATCCCCGTCAAGCGGATGGTCTTCCACGAGATCACCAAGGACGCGATCCGGGCCGCCGTCGCCAACCCGCGCCAGCTCAACCAGAAGCTCGTCGACGCCCAGGAGACCCGCCGCATCCTCGACCGCCTCTACGGCTACGAGGTCTCGCCGGTCCTGTGGAAGAAGGTCATGCCGCGCCTGTCGGCCGGCCGTGTCCAGTCCGTGGCGACCCGGCTCGTGGTGGAGCGGGAGCGCGAGCGCATCGCGTTCCGGTCCGCCGAGTACTGGGACCTGACCGGCACCTTCGGGACCGGCCGGGCAGGTGACCCGAGCGACCCGTCGTCGCTGGTCGCCCGCCTCCAGGCCGTCGACGGCAAGCGCGTCGCCCAGGGCCGTGACTTCGACTCGCTCGGGCAGCTGAAGACCGCGAACACCCTCCACCTCGACGAGGCGAACGCCCGCGCGCTCGCCGCCGCCCTGGAGAACACCCGGTTCTCGGTCCGCTCGGTCGAGTCCAAGCCGTACCGCCGCTCGCCCTACGCCCCGTTCCGTACGACGACCCTGCAGCAGGAGGCCTCGCGCAAGCTCGGCTTCGGCGCGAAGGCCACCATGCAGGTGGCCCAGAAGCTGTACGAGAACGGCTACATCACGTACATGCGTACGGACTCCACGACGCTGAGCGACACCGCGATCGCGGCCGCCCGCGCCCAGGTCACGCAGCTGTACGGCGCCGAGTACCTGCCCTCGGCCCCGCGGACGTACGCGGCGAAGGTCAAGAACGCGCAGGAGGCGCACGAGGCGATCCGCCCCTCGGGTGATCGTTTCCGCACGCCCGCCGAGACCGGCCTGACCGGCGACCAGTTCAGGCTCTACGAGCTGATCTGGAAGCGGACCGTCGCCTCCCAGATGAAGGACGCGACCGGCAACAGCGTCACGGTGAAGATCGCCGGCACCGCCGCCGACGGCCGGGACGTCGAGTTCAGCGCCTCCGGCAAGACGATCACCTTCCACGGCTTCCTCAAGGCCTACGTCGAGGGCGCCGACGACCCCAACGCCGAGCTGGACGACCGCGAGCGCCGGCTGCCCCAGGTCAGCGAGGGCGACGCGCTCAGCGCCGAGGAGATCACGGTCGACGGGCACGCCACCAAGCCCCCGGCCCGCTACACCGAGGCCTCGCTGGTCAAGGAGCTGGAGGAGCGCGAGATCGGCCGCCCGTCGACGTACGCGTCGATCATCGGCACCATCCTCGACCGCGGCTACGTCTTCAAGAAGGGCACGGCCCTCGTGCCGTCCTTCCTGTCCTTCGCCGTGGTCAACCTCCTGGAGAAGCACTTCGGCCGACTGGTCGACTACGACTTCACCGCCCGGATGGAGGACGACCTCGACCGCATCGCCGCCGGCCAGGCCCAGGCCGTGCCGTGGCTGAAGCGCTTCTACTTCGGCGAGGGCGGCGAGGACACCGCCCCCGGTGGCGCGGCCGACGCCGGCAACGGCGACGGGGACCACCTCGGCGGCCTCAAGGAGCTGGTGACCGACCTGGGCGCGATCGACGCGCGCGAGGTGTCGTCGTTCCCGGTGGGCAACGGCATCGTGCTGCGGGTCGGCCGCTACGGGCCGTACATCGAGCGCGGCGAGAAGGACGCCGAGGGCCACCAGCGCGCGGACGTGCCGGAGGACCTGGCCCCCGACGAGCTCTCCGTCGAGCTCGCGGAGGAGCTGCTCGCCAAGCCGAGCGGCGACTTCGAGCTGGGCGCCGACCCGGAGACCGGCCGCCAGATCATCGCCCGCGACGGCCGTTACGGCCCGTACGTCACGGAGGTGCTCCCCGAGGGCACCCCGAAGACCGGCAAGAACGCGGTCAAGCCGCGCACGGCCTCGCTCTTCAAGACCATGTCCCTGGACACGGTCACGCTGGCGGACGCGCTCAAGCTGATGTCGCTGCCGCGCGTCGTCGGCGCCGACGCCGAGGGCCAGGAGATCACCGCGCAGAACGGGCGCTACGGGCCGTACCTGAAGAAGGGCACGGACTCGCGGTCGCTCACCTCCGAGGACCAGCTCTTCACGATCACCCTCGAAGAAGCGCTGCAGATCTACTCCCAGCCCAAGCAGCGCGGCCGGGCGGCCGCCAAGCCGCCGCTGAAGGAGCTGGGCACCGACCCGGTCAGCGAGAAGCCGGTCGTGGTCAAGGACGGCCGCTTCGGACCGTACGTCACCGACGGGGAGACCAACGCGACGCTGCGCTCCGGCGACAGCGTCGAGACGATCACCCCGGAGCGCGGCTACGAGCTGCTCGCCGAGAAGCGGGCCAAGGCGCCCGCCAAGAAGACGGCGAAGAAGGCGCCCGCGAAGAAGGCCGCGGCCGCCAAGAAGGCCACGCCGGCGAAGAAGACGGCGGCCAAGAAGACCGCCGCCAAGAAGACGACGACGGCCGCGAAGAAGACGACCGCCAAGAAGGCGACGACCGCCAAGACGGCCGCGGAGGACTGAGAGCCGACCGCCCGGAGGGCTGAGAGCCGGCCGGTGGGACTGAGCCGGCCGTCCCAGGAGGGCCGAGCAGCCCTCAGGTCCTCACATCGGCTTCGCATTGTGCACGTCCCGGCATCAACTTGGTGTCGGGGCGTGCGCACCTGTGGACGGCCGCCGCGGTCTGTCGGCGGCTGCCGATAGGCTGAAAGCATGACGCGAGCCGAGCAGCCAACGGCCCCCCAGACAGATCCGGACGACGCGCTGGTAGCGGATTCCCGCGAGCGCGCCGTCCGCTCGCTGCTGCGCCGCCCCGAATTGAGGAGGTTGTGGAGCGCCCAGCTCGTGAGCGGGATCGGCGACAACCTGGCGTTGCTGGTGCTTGTCGTGCTCACGCTCCAGGCAGCCGTGGCCCAGGGTTCGTTCGGCGGCGGCTACCGCGGCGCGGCGCTGGCGGTGACGGTCGTCTTCGGGGTGCGCGTTCTCGCCACCCTGCTCTTCGGCGCCGTCCTGCTGGGCCCGCTCACCGCGCTGACCGCACAGGACGGCCCGCTCGACCGCCGCTGGACCATGGTCGGAGCCGACGGCCTGCGCACGGTTCTGCTGATCATCGCACCCCTGTGGATCGACTGGACCCCGGCGAACGCCCTGACGCTCGTCCTGGTGACGGCCTTCGTCACCGGAGTCGCCGAGCGTTTCTGGACCGTCTGCCGGGAGAGCGCGGCCCCCGCGCTGCTGCCCGCCCCGCCCCTGGAGGGTGCGACGGTACGACCGCTGCCCGACCACCTGGACGCCCTGCGCCGCCTCTCGCTGCGGACGACGTTCCTCGCGGTCCCGCTCGCGGCCGCCGCCCTGGTCGTCGCGTCGCTGGTCAACAACCTGCTGGGCACGGGCATCGCCTGGTTCGCCCAGCACCAGGCGGCCCTCGGCTCGTACGTGGCCGCCGGCCTGTTCGCCGCGTCCCTCTCGGTGCTGGTCTACCTGGAGGTGCCCGGCACCCGCACCCCGCGCGCGCGGTCGCCGCTGGAGGGCCTGCGCCGCCCCAGGACCGCCGCCGGCACCGACACCGGCCGCACCGGCGCCATCCCGCTCCTGGTGCTGGCCTGCGCCGCCGTCGCCGGGGCGATCTCCGCCGCGGTCGCCGTATCCGTTCTGCACGCCAGGGAGCTGCACGGCGGCCCGGTGCTCTACGGCCTGCTGGTGCTCGCCCTGACCGGCGGGGTCGCCGTCGGCATCCGCACGGCACCCGCGCTGCTCCCGACGCTCTCCCGCCGCCGCCTGCTGTTCCTGGCGATCGCCTTCACCGGCATCGCGCTGCTCGCCGCGGGCCTGGTCCCGGACGTCACCACCGTCCTGCTGATCGTCGCGCTGGCCGGCATCGGCGCGGGTGTGGCCGCCAACACCGGACACACCCTGCTCGACCAGGAGACCGAGGACTCCCGCCGGGCGCGGACGACCGAGCACCTGCACGCGGTGGTCCGCGTCGCCATAGCGCTCGGCGCGCTGATCGCCCCCCTGGTGGCCGCGCTGATCGGACCGCACCGCCTGGAGAACGGCAAGTTCGTCTTCGCGCACGGCGGCGCCGCGTTCACGCTGATGCTGGTCGGCGCACTGCTGCTGCCGGTCGCCGCCCTGGTGCTCGCCAAGGTCGACGACCGCGCGGGCGTACCGCTGCGCCACGACCTGCGGGACGCGCTGCTCGGCGGCGACGACCCGGCGCAGGCACCCACGGCCAAGGGCTTCTTCATCGCCCTGGAGGGCGGTGACGGCGCCGGCAAGTCCACCCAGGCCGAGGCCCTCGCCGAGTGGATCCGCGCCAAGGGCCACGAGGTCGTCCTCACCCGTGAGCCCGGTGCCACCCCGGTCGGCAAGCGGCTGCGCTCGATCCTCCTCGACGTCTCGTCCGCCGGCCTGTCGCACCGTTCGGAGGCCCTGCTCTACGCCGCCGACCGAGCGGAGCACGTCGACACCGTCGTCCGTCCCGCCCTGGAGCGCGGCGCGGTCGTCATCTCCGACCGGTACATCGACTCCTCCGTCGCCTACCAGGGCGCGGGCCGCGACCTGTCCCCGACCGAGGTCGCCCGCATCAACCGCTGGGCGACCGCCGGACTCGTCCCGCACCTGACCGTCCTGCTGGACGTGGACCCGGAGACCGCCCGTGAGCGGTTCACCGAGGCGCCCGACCGGCTGGAGTCCGAGCCCGCCGAGTTCCACGCGCGCGTACGGGCCGGTTTCCTCACCCTCGCCGCCTCCGACCCGGGCCGCTACCTCGTTGTCGACGCGGGTCAGGAGCCCGAGTCGGTCACCACGGTCGTCCGGGCCCGGCTCGACACCGTGCTGCCGCTGTCCGAGGCCGAGATCAAGGCCGCCGAGGAGGCGCGCAGGAAGGCCGAGGAGGAGGCCCGCCGCAAGGCCGAGGAAGAGGCCGCGCGCAAGGCCGAGGAGGAGCGCCTGGAGCGCGAGCGCCAGGAACAGCTCGCCAAGCTCCGTGCCGAGGAGGAGGAGCGCAAGCGCCGCGAGCTGGAGGAGGCGCAGCGCCGCGAGGCCGAACGGCAGGCGGAGGAGGCCCGGCTGCGGGCCGAGGAAGCGCGTAAGCGGGCCGAGGAGGAGCAGGCCCGGCTGCTCGCCGAGGAGAAGGCCCGCGCGGAGGCCGAGGCCCGCCGCAGGGCCGAGGAGGAACAGCGCCGCCGGCAGGCCGAGGAGGAGGCCCGGCTGCGCGCCGAGGCCGAGGAACGCCGCCTGGAGAAGCAGCGTAAGGCCGAGGAGGCCCTGCTCAAGGCCGAGCAGGCCCGGCGCGCCGCGGCGGAGGCGGCGGCAGCGGCCGACGTGGCCGCCCAGCAGTCCGCCGCACGGCAGCCGGCGGCTCCCGGCGTCACACCGGAGGCGACGACCATGCCGACGCCGGTGGTGAAGCCGGACACCCGGGACGACGAGACGAAGGTGCTGCGCCCGGTGCGGGACGAGCAGGCGCCCGCGGCCCAGGAGTCCGACGCCGAGGTGACCGCGGAGCTGCCGCAGCCGCCGGTGGCCCCTGCGGGTGCGGCCGACGAGACGGCGGTTTTGCCGCCGGTGAGGCCGGGCGCCGCCGACGAGACGGCGGTGCTGCCTCCCGTGGGCGCGGCCGACGAGACGGCCGTACTGCCGCCGGTGACGCCGGGAGCGGCGGACGAGACCGCCGTGCTGCCTCCCGTGCGGGACGACGCCGCGGTGCCCGCCGACGCCCCGGCGGACCGGATGCCGCCCGGCTTCTTCCGGGACGAGCGGGCGGGCGCGAACCCCGACGGCTCCGAGGACCGCACCCGCGAGATGCCCCAGGTCGACGCGGACGCCGCCGACGGCCCGGCCCGGCGCCGGCGCCCCCGGCCCGACTGGGCCGAGGAGACCCCGCTGGACGACCTGCCGTCGCTGGCGGACGAACTGCTGGGGTCCTACGAGGAGCCGGAGTACGACGACGAGCGGGGCCGCCGCGGTCGCGGCCGGCGCGGCTGACAGCGCGGCCGGAAGCTCGGGTGCGGCGGGGGCGGCACGGGTCGGGGTCCGACCGGTGCCGCCCCGCCGTTGTCAGTGGGCACCCGCACAATGGAGTCCGGACCGCGGAACCGGCGCGGTCCGGACCACCGGAATCTCTGAACCGGTGCGTATGACGACTTCGAACCGGTAGGCATGACGATCTCGACCGGTACGTATGGCGAAAGGGCGGCGTGACCCATGACCGTGTGGGACGACCTCGTCGGGCAGGAGCGGGTGAGTGAGGTGCTCACCGCCGCCGCCCGGGACGCCGACGCCCTCGTCACCGCCGCCGCGACCGACCAGCCGCCGCCGGAGTCGTCGAAGATGACGCATGCCTGGCTGTTCACCGGCCCGCCCGGCGCCGGCCGCAACCAGACGGCGCGGGCCTTCGCCGCCGCCCTGCAGTGCGTGAGTCCCGACCGCGCCCTGGGCGGCACCCCCGGCTGCGGCTTCTGCGACGGCTGCCACACGGCGCTGGTCGGCACCCACGCGGACGTCACCACGGTCGCCGCCGTCGGCGCCGAGATCCTGGTCAAGGACATGCGCGACACGGTCCGCAAGTCGTACACGTCCCCGGCGACCGGCCGCTGGCAGATCATCCTGGTCGAGGACGCCGAGCGGCTGAACGAGAAGTCGGCCAACGCCGTCCTCAAGGCCGTCGAGGAGCCCGCCCCCCGCACGGTCTGGCTGCTCTGCGCGCCCTCGCTGGAGGACGTGCTGCCCACGATCCGCTCCCGCTGCCGCCACCTGAACCTGCGCACGCCCTCGGTGGACGCGGTCGCCGACATGCTCGTCCGGCGCGAGGGCATCGAGCCCCAGGTGGCCGCGGCCGCCGCCCGCGCCACCCAGGGGCACGTCGACCGGGCCCGCCGGCTGGCCACCGACCCGGCCGCCCGCGAGCGCCGCGCGGCCGTGCTGAAGCTGCCGCTGCGGCTGGACGAGATCGGCGCGTGCCTGAAGGCGGCACAGGAGCTGGTGGACGCGGCGGCGGAGGACGCCAAGCAGCTCGCCGAGGAGATGGACGGCAAGGAGACCGAGGAGCTGAAGGCGGCGCTCGGGGCGGCCCAGGGCGGGCGCCTGCCGCGGGGTACGGCGGGCGTGATGAAGGACCTGGAGGACATGCAGAAGCGTCGCCGCACCAGGACCCAGCGCGACAGCCTCGACGTCGCCCTCACCGACCTGACCGGCTTCTACCGCGACGTCCTCGCGCTCCAGCTGGGCTCCAGGGTCGCGATCGCCAACGCGGACGCCGAGGACTCCCTGGAGCGGCTGGCCCGCGCCGGCTCCCCTGAGGCCACGCTGCGCCGGATCGAGGCGATCGCCGCCTGCCGGGAGGCCCTCGACCGCAACGTGGCGCCGCTGCTGGCCGTGGAGGCGATGACGATGGCGCTGAGAGCGGGCTGACGACGCCATCCGGGGCCCCGGGGTGTGCGGCGTTGACCAGGGTCACCCGTACGAGCCACAGTCGTCGCGCTCGGCACGGAGATCATTTTCCGGCGTTACGCTCGATTGATGCACATCAGGCGAATCACCCGCCGGACCCCGATTCGACCCCGAGCCCGCACCCGGACGATGGCGGCCGCCCTGCTCTCGGCCGCCACCCTGCTCGCCTCCGCCTGCTCCTCCGCGGGGAACGCGTCGACGGCGACGTCGGCGGCCACCTCGGCCGGCACCGCCCAGCTGGCCGCGCTGCCCCGCTCGACGCCCTCCGCGCTGGTGCCGTACTACGACCAGAAGCTCACCTGGCGCGAGTGCGGTGTCCCCGGTTTCCAGTGCGCGACGATGAAGGCCCCGCTGGACTACGCCGAGCCCGGCGCGGGTGACGTCCGGCTGGCGGTCGCCCGCAAGAAGGCGACCGGCAAGGCGAAGCCGCTCGGATCGCTGCTGGTCAACCCGGGCGGGCCGGGTGGCTCGGCGGTGGACTACCTCCAGCAGTACGCGGGCATCGGCTACCCCGCCGAAGTGCGGGCGCGCTACGACATGGTCGCCGTGGACCCGCGCGGAGTCGCCCGCAGCGAGCCGGTCGAGTGCCTGGACGGGCCGCAGATGGACACGTTCACCGAGACCGACATGACCCCCGACGACCAGAGGGAGACGGACCGGCTGGTCGAGGAGTTCAAGACGTTCGCCGAGGCCTGCGGCAAGCACTCGGCGCAGCTGCTGCGCCATGTCTCCACCGTCGACTCGGCGCGGGACATGGACATCCTGCGCGCGGTGCTCGGCGACCCGAAGCTGAACTACGTGGGGGCGTCGTACGGCACCTTCCTCGGCGCGACCTACGCCGGCCTGTTCCCGTCACGGGTCGGCCGGATGGTCCTGGACGGCGCGATGAACCCGTCCCTGTCCGCGCGCGAGCTGAACCTCCAGCAGACGGCGGGATTCGAGACGGCGTTCCAGTCCTTCGCCAGGGACTGCGCGAAGCGCACTGACTGCCCGCTCGGCGCCAAGGGCAGCACGCCGACGCAGATCGCCGACGACCTCAGGACGTTCTTCCAGAAGCTGGACGCGCACCCCGTCCCGACCGGTGACCCCGACGGCCGGAAGCTCACCGAGTCCCTCGCGACCACCGGCGTGATCGCGGCGATGTACGACCAGGCCGAGTGGGAGCAACTGCGCGACGCCCTGCGCACGGCGATGAAGGACAACGACGGCGCGGGTCTGCTCGCCCTCTCCGACAGCTACTACGAGCGGGACTCCGACGGCCGCTACTCGAACCTGATGTTCGCCAACGCCGCGGTGAACTGCCTGGACCTGCCGCCCGCCTTCACCAGCCCCGAGGGGGTCGACAAGGCGCTGCCCGAGTTCGAGAAGGCGTCCCCGGTGTTCGGCCCGAACCTGGCGTGGGCGTCGCTGAACTGCGCGTACTGGCCGGTGCGGGCGACGGGGGAGCCGCACCGGATCGCGGCGAAGGGCGCCGCTCCCATCGTGGTGGTCGGCACCACCCGCGACCCGGCGACCCCCTACCCCTGGGCCCGGTCCCTGGCCGCCCAGCTCTCCTCGGGCCGCCTCCTCACCTACGTCGGCGACGGCCACACCGCCTACGGCCGGGGCAGCGCCTGCATCGACACCGCTATCGACACCTACCTCCTCGACGGCACCCCACCGGCGAAGGGAAAGCGCTGCTCATAGCCCCTGCGGCCGGCCCCGGAGCCCCCGCTCCGGGGCGTGTTCGGACCACCCCCGGAAACTGTGTAGACTTACCGACGTCGCTGATCGCACCATAGTGCGGGCGACGCGCCGCTTTAGCTCAGATGGCCAGAGCAACGCACTCGTAATGCGTAGGTCTCGGGTTCGAATCCCGAAAGCGGCTCCACTGAAGCCCAGCTCAGACAGTGTCTGAGCTGGGCTTTCTCGTTCAGCGGATGCGGCGGCGACGCTGGGCGCGGGCCGCGCGGCTGTCGCCGGTCTCAGTTCTGGTCTCAGTTGTGGGTTCCGGCGCGGGATCCGCGCTGGCCGGGCGAGGCATGAAGTGGTCCCCCATGCGGCGCATCGCATCCTTCGAGAGATGCGACCGCCCCTGCACGTACCGCCGGGTCTGACTGATCTGGGTATGCCGCAGGATCTCCATGATCGTGGGCATGTCGACCCCGAGTTCGTTCAGGATCGTGCCGGCGGTGTGGCGGCTCCCGTCGTACAGGCGGCGGTCGTCGATCCCGGCTTCGTCCAACAGTTCCTTGAATTCCTCCCAGTCCTGTCGGGGATCGAGGGGGCGCCCGTCCGGCCGGCAGAAGACCAGCTTGTGATCCTCCCATCCGTCCCCCGCCTCGGCGCGGGCCTCTTCCTGCTGCGCCTTGTGCTCGCGCAGGTACGGGATGAACGGCGGCGGGATCGGCACGGCGTTCCGGCTCTTCTTGGTCTTGGGGCGAGTAAAGACCAGGCCGCCGTCTTTCCGGTCGGGGCAGGCGCGGGCGTGCCCGGTGCAGCCCTTCGGGCACGGCTTCGGGCAACCACGCTTGTAGCCCTTGTGGGTGGTGCAGCCGTCCGCGCACGACTCGAACCGGTGGAACTTCGCACCGCACGCGTGAGGGGCCTTGCAGCCGTGCCGCCATGTGAGGCGCTGAAGCTGCCACTGGGGGCGGAACAGCTCGTTGTCGAAGTCGACGTACGGCCACCTGAGACCGAGGGTCTCGCCCTGCCGGAAGCCCATGCCGACGCCGACACACCACCGCATGAAGGTGGGTCGCTTGGCGGCGGCTTCCAGGAAGGCCTTGGCCTCTTCCGTCGTGAACGGGTTGGCCTCGGTCTCGTCGACCGTCGGGGGGTCAACGAGGGTGGCCACGTTCTCGACGACCAACCGGCGACGGTGGGCGATTTTCAGCGCACGCGATAGGATGCGGTGCACTTTGAGCACATGGGAGGGAGCGTGTCCCTCGTTGAGCATGACGCGGTACATCCGCTCCAGGTGCTCCGGCTGGAGCTTGTCGAGCCGGTGCTTTCCGATGCCGGGGATGATGTCGTTCCTGGTCTTGGACCAGTAGTCGTCAAGCGAGCGCGGTTTGAGCTTCAGGGACGCGATGTCCGTGAGGTAGGTGGTCATCCACTGCTCCACGGTCGGCTTGCGGCCGGCCTTGGGCGCGCGCCCCTTGTCGCGCAGGTCTTCCAGTTCACGGACCTTGCGCTTGACCTCAGCTGGCGTCCGGGCCCGGCGGTGGCGCCGGTCGGGACTGCCGTCGTCCTTGACGCCCATGGTCACGCGGCCGTGCCACCAACCGTCGCTGCCCTCGTAGATGGACGACTCCATGTTGGGGTTGCGGGTGCTCATGCACTCCTCCATGAGAGAAGCCGCCCCGGACGTGTGTCCGGGGCGGCTTCGGGTGGTCTTGGTCAGTTGGGGAGCAGTTCGAGGCTGTTCGCGTAGGCCTCAAGCACGTCCC
>NZ_JAEKKT010000312.1 GCF_019510245.1 Streptomyces sp.
GCCCGGTGAAGTCGCGCTCCTCGCCCGCGAGGTAGTGCGCCAACCGGTCGCGGTGCGCCTGCCGGTGACGCTCCACCTCTTGGATCAAGGCAGCCGGGTCGTCGAAGGCGGCACCGCGGATCTTCACCGCCAGGTCGTGGCGGACGCTGTCCGGTTCGATCGGGTCGTGCAGCCACGAGGACAGCGCGGCGCGGCCGAGGTCGGCGACGGAGTACTCCTTCTTGTCCGGCCGTCCGTGCTGCGGGACGTCGCGGGCATCGACCCAGCCGTCGTTCTCCATGCGCTTGAGCACGCGGTAGATCTGCTGGTGGGTCGCGGTCCAGAAGTAGCCGATGGACCGCTCGAAGCGCCGGGCCAGCTCATAGCCGGACGCCGGCTTCTCCAGGAGCGACACCAGGATCGCGTGTTCGAGCGCCATGCCGACGATCGTGCTATGCAACTCGTTGCATAGCAAGTACCGCCCACTTCGATGCGACACGGCTCACCTCGGGCGTGGTCTTCCGGCGGTGTCGCGGCGCGGCCTTCTGTGATGAGCTCACGAAGACGGCATGCGGTACGTACCGCGGGCTCTGCTGCCGGTTCACGCGCCCGGTACCTAGTAGGTACCATTCGATGTATGCCATCCCTGAACGTGCCGTTCACCGAGGAAGAGCTCGAAGGCGTCCGCGCGGCCGCGGCCGCCGAGGGCAAGAGCCTCAAGCAGTACCTCCACGACCTCGGCGTCCGCGAGATGCAGCGCAAGCAGTTCATCACTGGGGCGAGCGCCTGGGCCGAGCGGCTACGCGACGAGTTCGACGCCGCCTTCCCCGACGAAGTCCCCCCTGCCGAGCGCCCCGGCGGGGCCGCGGCCGCCTGATGCACCTGCACATCGACGTCTCCTGGCTCCTCGACGTCCAGGAGACCGCCCTCGGCTCCGAGGACATGTCCGTCGCCGACTACTCCGCACTGGTCGCCGCCGTCGCCCGGCACAAGACCAAACTGCCCACCCTTCAGGCAGCCGACCCGGACGCCGCATGGCGGGCCGCCGCGCTCATGCACACGATCGTGCGCCTCGAGCCGCTCCCGCACCGCAACAGCCTCTACGCCGCGTTCGTCGCGGCCCAGTACATGGACCAGTCGGGCGAGGGCATCGATCCGCCCTACGGAGCCCTGTCGGACCTCGTACGAAAGGTCCGCGACACGGGTCTGCGGGTCCCCGAAGTCGCCGAGCGGCTCCGCTCCTGGAAGATCTGAGAGGTCGACCGGCGACTCCAGCGGCGGTGTTGACCGAGCGGGCCAAATCCGAGCCCGCCCGTGACCGGGGTCGGCTCACGCGCTGAACCGGGGCGGCGTCGGGAATTCCGGGGACAGCGCACACCAGTGCGCCACCTTCTCGGCTCTGACACTATGTGATGTCTTCGACATCACCTGGGGCAGGGTCATGCGGACCACGGCAGCGCTCATATCCACGGCAGCCCTGCTGCTGACACTTGCCGCCTGTTCGGACGGATCAGGGGACTCCGACAGCCCGGCGGACAGTGCCACGGCCTCCTCCTCGACGGCCACCACCGCGCCCCCGGCCGACGCCGAGGCGATCCGCGCCTGTATGAGGGGTGTCGACGCGCTGTACACCGGGGACTGGTCGCCGACGACCCCGCCGAAGACCCGGCCGGCCGGCTGCGAGTCGCTGTCGGTCACCGAATACGGCTACGCCTACCGGAGCGCCGTGGCGGCGATCGCCAAAGCTGGGGAAGACTTCTACAACGACAACGACGGACTTCCCTCCGACTGGCCTTCGTGAGCGATCCCCGGTTCGTCACCCGGTGCGGATCGCCGACCGTCAAGCCGCACTGACCGCTCCTCGTACGCGAACACCGCCGCCTGCGTCCGACCAGCAACTCCGGTTTCACCAAAACCCTGCTGACCTGCGCCCTGATCGTCGGTTCCGCAACCATCAGCCGCTCCATGATCCCCGCGCCGGACAACCCCCGCGCGATCAGCGCCGGCACCTGTGTCTCTCACTCGGTCAGGCCGCCGTACGCCGTTCGCACAGAGGGCATGACACGCGGGGCGCGTACGCAGTGCTCTCCCGCGGGTTGATCTCCGGCCACCTGACGGCCGACCGGCAGCGCGCTCGGCGTCAGCCATGGCAGCGTCTACCGGCACCTCGCCATCGGTGCTTCCCGTCGCCGAGAGCACCGACATCGCCGCCGGGATCCGCCGCAACCCCCGCGACACCAGCAGTCGGCCATTCCCACGACGAGGCCTTGGCCGTCGCTTCGGCCTGCGGCGGCGAACTCGACGCCCTTGTCCAACGGTGTCGATCCCGCGGCGCACCCCCACCCGGCCGCCGCCCTCGCCGCCGTGGCCCAGGTCGTCGAGGTCCGGACGAGCCGCTCGGCGGGTGCCGTACGTCGACGCGGCGGGCGGATCCATCACGGCCCGCTGACCGGAGCGCTGCGACCGGCACGCAGTGCCGCCGGCCCACGGCGGTGCCCAGGCCGGTGGGCCACGCGTCCCGCGCCTGCACGCCGATCTTCGGTGCTGTCGACTGAGCTGAAGGCTCCCCGCGAGGCCGGCTGCTTCCTGGTTGCGTCTGCCGCGTGAGGCCGACCTCGGAGACGCTCGACTGGCCTTGCCGTGCTCGCCCATCGGGCAGGATCCCGGTGCGTGTACGGCACGACTCCGGCGGCAGGCCGGCACCGCGGCCGTGGCCTCCGCGAGAGCGGCTGGGCGTGTCCCTGTGGGTCAGCCACTCGCGGGCGCAGGGGTGGCAGCGTGGCAGGCCGAAAACCGGCCGCCGTGTGTACCGATTTGCCTGACCTGCGTGATCAATTCAAGCCGTTGGCTTGAGGCTTGCATGACAAGGACGCGTTCACGATGTCACTCTGCTCCGGGAATTCACAGCTCCCTTACAGGTTCAACACGCGGCTCAGCCGCGTTTCCTCCACCCCCCACCTCCTTCCACCCGCATGCCGTGCAGCGCTCCGGACCGGCCCACCCCGCCGATCCGTCTCGTCACGGCCCCCACCACGGGTCGGCCGTCGTACCGAAGGAGAACCGTCTTGCCCCTGCGACAGAACGCCCTCGTGCGCCCCAGACGCCTCACCGCGCTCGCTCTGGCGGCCGTGGGCTCCCTGCTCGCCCTGGCCGTCCCGGACTCCGCCACCGCGGCACCGGCGCACCCGGCACGCGCGAAGATCACCGCCACGCCTCGGGCCGACGCCGCCCCGACCCCGCTGTCCCCTGCCCGCCGCACCGCCCTGATCAGGAGCGCCCAGTCCGAGGCCGCCGGTACCGCGCAGCGCATCGGCCTCGGCGCCAAGGAGAGGCTCGTCGTCAAGGACGTCGTCAGGGACGCCGACGGCACCACGCACACCCGTTACGAGCGCACCTACGCCGGGTTGCCCGTCCTGGGCGGCGACTTGGTCGTGCACGACGACAGCGGCCGTACGACCGTCACCAAGGCCAACGCGGCGAAGCTGTCGGTGCCCTCGCTCAGCCCGAAGGTCACGACCGCAGGCGCCACCGCCAAGGCCCTCACCGCCTCGAAGCAGGATCAGGTCAGGGGCGCCAAGGTGGCCGACGCCTCCCGCCTGGTCGTCTGGGCCGGAACCGGCAAGCCCGTGCTGGCCTGGGAAACCGTCGTCGAAGGCATCCAGAAGGACGGCACGCCCAGCGAACTCCAGGTCGTCACCGACGCCGCCACCGGCAAGGAACTCCTGGCTGCCGAGAAGGTGCACACCGGCACCGGCACCGGCCAGTACGTGGGCACGGTTCCGCTCGGCACCACCCTGTCCGGGGCGGCGTACGAACTCGCGGACCCCGACCGCGCCGGACACAAGACGTACGACCTGGGCCAGGGCACCTCGGGCACCGGCACCCTGTTCACGGACGACAACGATGTCTGGGGCGACGGTCTGCCGTCCAACCGCCAGACCGCGGGCGTCGACGTGGCCTTCGGTGCCGCGGCCACCTGGGACTTCTACAAGGACGCCTACGGCCGCAACGGCATCCGCAACGACGGTGTCGCCGCCTACAGCCGCGCGCACTACGGCAGCAACTACGTCAACGCCTTCTGGCAGGACTCCTGCTTCTGCATGACCTACGGCGACGGCTCGGGCAACACCCACCCGCTCACCGCGCTCGACGTGGCCGCCCACGAGATGAGCCACGGCGTCACCGCCGCCACCGCGGGCCTGGTCTACTCGGGCGAGTCCGGCGGCCTGAACGAGGCGACCTCCGACATCTTCGCGGCGGCCGTCGAGTTCCACTCGAACCTCGCCGCCGACCCCGGTGACTACCTCGTCGGCGAGAAGATCGACATCAACGGCGACGGCACCCCTCTGCGGTACATGGACAAGCCCTCCAAGGACGGCTCCTCGTACGACAGTTGGAGCTCCAGCCTGGGCGGCGTCGACGTCCACTACTCCTCCGGGCCGGCGAACCACTTCTTCTACCTGCTCTCCGAGGGCAGCGGCGCCAAGACCGTCAACGGTGTCTCGTACGACAGCCCGACCTACGACGGTCAGGCCGTCAGCGGCATCGGCATCGAGAACGCGGCCGCGATCTGGTACCGGGCGCTGACGACGTACATGACCTCGACAACGAACTACGCGGGCGCCCGCACCGCCACCCTCTCGGCCGCCGCAGACCTGTTCGGCGCCTACAGCCCGACCTACCTCGCCGTCGCCGACGCCTGGGCCGCGATCAACGTCGGCAATCGCATCGCCCTCGGCGTGAACCTCGCGCCGGTGGCAGACCAGATCAGCGGCGTCAACCAGGTCGTCAGCCTGCAGCTGGACGCCTACACCACCAACACGGGAGCTTCGCTGACCTACGAGGCCACCGGCCTGCCGGACGGTCTGACCATCAGCCCGAGCGGTCTGATCAGCGGCACCCCGACCACGCTCGGCACCGGCGACGTCACGATCAAGGTGACCGACAGCACGGGAGCGACCGCCTCGGTCACCTTCAGCTGGCAGATCGCCTACGTCTACGCCAACGCCTCCCGCGTCGACATCCCCGACAACGGGGCCGCCGTGGAGTCCCCGGTGACCATCACGGGCCGCGACGGCAACGCCTCCGCGACCACCAAGGTCTACGTCGACATCGTCCACACCTACCGCGGTGACCTGACCGTCGACCTCGTCGGCCCGGACGGCACCGTCTACTCCCTGCTCAACCGCAGCGGAGGCTCCGCCGACGACGTCGACCAGACGTTCACGGTCGACGCCTCCGCGCAACCGCTC
>NZ_JAEKKT010000313.1 GCF_019510245.1 Streptomyces sp.
GTGTTGTGCGTCGTGGCATAAACGACGTGCTTGCCGTTGTGGACGACGCTGGTGAAGTCCTTGAGCGAGGCCCACCCCGCCTTCGGCTCCGCCAGCGGGCCGGTCGATGTCCAGTGGTACGTCGACGGAAGAGCACACACGTTGTTCGCCCCTGACAGGCCGGTCCACTTCTGGTTGGCGCCGCCGGTGCACGACCAGAGCCGTACCTCCGTGCCGTTGGCCTTGCCCCAGCCCGAGGCCTCCAGGCACAGCCCGGACCGCACGCCGACGATCGTGCCGTCGGGGTTCACCCGCCACTGCTGGTTGTCACTGCCGTTGCATGTCCAGATCTGCACCGGGGTCCCGGACGTGGTGGCGCCGCCCCGGACATCCAGGCACTTGTTGCCGTACACGGTGAGCTGGTCGCTGTCCGTCAACGTCCACTGCTGGTTGACTCCACCGTGGCAGTCCCAGATGTGCACGTCCGCGCCGTCGGTCTGGCTGAAGCCCGCCACATCGAGACAGCGGCCGGAATCAACACCGCGCACGTCGCTGGTGGTGGCCGCCTGAGCCGGGCCGGCGACGAGCAGCGCCGCCAACGCGGCCAGGGCCGCGACCACAGCGGCGAGCACCGCAGATGGATGCCTGGGGCTGAAGCTGCGTCTGCGCATAAGGACCTCTTTATCCTTGAGCAAGCGGCTCCGGTACACCCCGTCAGGGGCTGTCCGGACGGCGGTGCAGTGCGGCCCTAAAGTGTTCGACATAGCGAACATGGGTCGAAGTGTCGAGCAACTGGATAATAGGGTTCCGGTGATCAGCGTCAATACCTCGCGCACAATTCGCGAGCAGAAACGCTCGCAGGCTGAAACCAGGCGGCCTCAAGTCCCATGCCTGTACCGGCCTTTGACTGTGAGTCAGGTAGCGGTGCGGGCGCGGGCTTGGACAGGCACCGTTGCAGTACCGGTTGCCGCCGCTCCCGAAAAGGTTGCCGCCCGGTCCAAGTTGAGGGTGTGAGGGGCCACGGGTAGCGGGTGCAGGCGGGTGTGTTCGACCGTCTGGCGCGGAGGCCGGCGCCCTGCCTGTCTCGCGGTGGACGCGGGTGTTGACCTGCCGGCAGAAGATCGCGCGGGCCCCGCGGAGTTCGGCGAAGCCGCTGTGCTTCTCCCGCAGGTTCGCCGAGGTCGAGGATCAGGTCCGTCTTCGCGATACGGACGGTGGCCTCGCCGCCCCCTTTGAACTCGGGATCGAACGGGACGCAGGTGTGTACTTGCAGGCCGTAGTGGCGTCCTGCGGCCACGACTTGAGGATGACGGACCGCGATCCCGGTGACCCGGTCGATGGTCATCGTCTTCTCGTTGTCGGTGAGTAGACAGGTCGGTGCCCCGCCGATCGCCCGCAAAGCGGAGTCGATGCACGAGATGGGCGGGGTCCGGTCCCGGGCTGGGGTACGACGTGCCGCAGGCACGGGCTACGAGTTGGTCATGCGCCGGACGGCCTCGGTGAGTATCTCGGGTGAGGTCGCCAGGTTGAGGCGAACGAAGCCGACGCCGCCGGTGCCGATTCGGATCACACGGCCGTGCACCTTCCGCAGGTAGGCGACGAGTTTGCGGATCGACCAGCGAGTGAAGGGCTGTCCGAGCTTGGTCGGGCGGGTGGTGGCCGTCTGAAAGACGAAGTCCTCGTCGTCAGGACTGCGAAGGCGGGGACGGCCTCTCGCCCACCGAGGGTCCAGGCAGGCCAGGCCGATCTCGTTGAACCGGTGGATCACGTCGCGGACAGTGTCCTCATCGGCCTGCACCAGCTTCGCGATCACCGGGACCTGGTTTCCGCCGGCCGAGACCAGCAGCATCATCGCGCGCCGGTACCGCACCGAGCTGGTGCTGCCCCGGCGCACAATCCGCTGCAGTCTCTGGCCCTCCTCGTCGGTCAACCTGCGCACACGGAGAGGCTCAGCCGCCACACCCCCAACGGTCGGATCGGATGTCTCCGGACATCCAACCGCTGGAACTGCCGACCCGGCTAACCTTCCCGATCAGAGCACTGGCTACCTGCCCCTCCTCTCGCCGGCTACCGCGAACACAACCCGCCAACCCGCGTGAGCAGACGGTGCGCGACCAGCGAAGCCGCCCAGTCTCAATCGCCAACTACGGCGAACGGTCACAGATCGCCGAACGCTTCCTTCCGGGCCCGCCAGGCTCTTGTGACGCACCGCCGCAAGCAGCAGACGGCATTCAAACGCCGGCCCACCCCTGCCACTCAAGTGGTCCCGTATTCGGGGCACTTGGCTCGGCCGACGCCTCTCAACTCCGCGGCCACACGCTTACGCAGCCGGCGGACCCGACGCCACTGCCTGGAACGACATGCCGCCGAGCAGTACACGGCCACGGGCCGTGCTTCGGCCTCAGCCGTTCACCGCAGCCCGCGCGCACTCGCTCTCCGGCTTGTCCGGCGCCCTCGGACACCCCGCCGACCAAGGCCCCAAAACTACTCAAACCCGGGATCAGCAACAGGCACTGAGCCGCCGGCGCACGCTGCAGCTCAAGGGACTCCAACGCGCATCCCCCAACACGACGCGCACCGCCCCCACTTCAGCCCGGCACATCCGTCAGCATCCGCCACCCGGGCGCATAGTTCCCGTGCAGCACCAGCGACGCGGCCCCCACCGCGCCCACCGTCTCGCCGATCACACTCTGCTCGACGGCGACCGCACGGATCGTACGGGCGACGGACGTGCGGTTGACGGCGGCCTCGACCTCCTCGCGGATGATCGGCTCGATGCCGCGCAGCGCCTCGCCGCCGAGGACGACCCGGCTGACGTCGAGGAGGCTGGCAGCGCCGCGCGCGGCCTCTCCGATACGGCGCGCGGCACGCCGTACGACATCGCAGGCGTCGGGGTCGTCCGCGCGGGCCGCTCGGCGCAGGGCCTTCCAGTCGTGGTGCACGGAGTCGGGCGTACCGGTGAGGCCGATGCGGTCGGCGGCGGTTCGGCCGTGCAGGCGCAGCAGGTCGTCGATGATCGCGGCCGGGCTGACATACGGGCCGAGGCAGTCCATCGCACCGCAGTGGCAGATACGGTCGCCCGGCTCCACAGCCATGTGGCCGAACTCGCCGGCGTTGCCCGAATCGCCGTGCAGGACCGTGTTGTTGAGGACGATGCCGGCGCCGACGCCCGTGCCGAGGTAGATGAACAGGAAGCTGCCCGCCCGGTCCGCACCACCGATCCAGCGCTCACCGATGGCCGCGGCGGTGGCGTCGTTGTCGAGGGCGACGGGCAGGCCGGTGGCGTCGGCGAACATGTCCGCGAGGGGGACGCGGCCCCAGCCGGGGAAGTTCGGCGGGGACACCACGGCGCCGGTGCTGCCGTCCAGGGTGCGGTCCACGGCGCTGCGGTCGAGGAGGCGCCCGGTGGTGCGCGCGATGCGGTCCACCACGTCGGCCGGATCGCCCGGCGCGGTGAGCCGCAGCCGCCGGCTGCCGATCACCTCGCCGGCCAGGTCGACCACCACGATGACGGCGGCGTCGGGGTCGAGGTGGACGCCGACCGCGCAGGCCCCGTCGGCCCGGATGGTCAGCAGGGTGCGGCGCTTGCCGCCGCTGGAGGGGGCCTGGCCGGATTCGGCCACGAGGCCCGCGTCGAGGAGCTTGCGGACGACGTTGGAGACGGTCTGGTTGGTCAGGCCGGTGAGGGCGGCCAGCTCGACCCGGCTCACCTGGCCCGTGGTGCGGATGGCGTCCAGGACGACGGCCTGGTTGTAGCCGCCGACCCGCGGCAGGTTCGTCCCGCTGAGCATCGTCACCTGTCGGTCACCTGATCCCCTCACATCCGCCGCCCCCGGCACTCGCATGGCGAAAGTTTACATACTCGAAGCATTGACTTCATCCATCAAATGGATTTAGCTGACGCCCATCAAATTCCGGCCATCGAGGCCGATCAGCGCAGGGTGGCGCAGAGTACGGCGCGCCGTCCGGGCTGGCCTCCAGGCCGAAAACTCGCGGCTTTCCCTCAGGTTTCGCGTCCCGGAGGAACCACTGTGCGCTCGAGAATCGTCACCGTCGCGGCCTTCACCGCCGCCACCGCCCTGGCCGCCACCGGCTGCGGTTCGGGCTCGTCAGGCAGCTCGTCCAAGTCCATCAAGGTCGTCTACTGGCAGAACCTGGACAGCACCAACAAGCTCCAGGCCAACTTCCTCGCCTCGATGGTGAAGGAGTTCACCAAGGCCAACCCGGGCACCAAGGTGACCCTCGTGCCGGTGACCGCCTCCGAGAACGACTACTACACCAAGCTCCAGCTCATGATGCGCTCCCCCGCGACCGCGCCCGACCTGGTCTACGAGGACACCGCGCTCATCAACTCCGACATCGCGGGCGGCTATCTCAAGCCCCTCGACGCCTACGCCGCCAAGTGGGCCGACTGGTCGCAGTACGCCAAGGCCGCCAAGGCCGCGGTGACCGGAGCCTCCGACGGCAAGACCTACGCGGTGCCGGACGACACCGACACCCGTGGGATCTGGTACAACAAGCAGCTCCTCCAGAAGGCCGGGATCTCCGTGCCCTGGCAGCCGAAGACCTGGGCCGACGTGATCGCCGCCGCCAAGAAGATCAAGGCGAAGCTGCCCGGCGTCACCCCGCTGAACCTCTACACCGGCCAGGCGGGCGGCGAGGCCTCCTCCATGCAGGGCTTCGAAATGCTCCTCTACGGCACCCCGGCCGGCGACAAGTCGCTCTACGACGCCTCCCAGAAGAAGTGGGTCGTGGGCAGCCAGGGCTTCAAGGACGCGCTCGACTTCGTCCACACCGTCTACGGCCAGGACCTCGGTCCGGCCAAGGAGCAGGCGCTGGGCGCCAACTTCGGGACCGCCGTGGGCACCGAGCTCATCCCCGAGGGCAAGCTGGCGATCGACATCGACGGCTCCTGGATGCCCAACAACTGGAGTTCGGCAGCGGCCAAGCCGTGGAAGGAGTGGCAGTCGGTGATGGGCACCGCGGCGATGCCGACCCAGAACGGTCAGGCGCCCGGCAGTACGAGCATGTCCGGCGGCTGGGCCTGGTCGATCCCGGCGAAGGCCAAGAACCCCGACCTGGCCTGGAAGTTCCTGTCGACCACCCTCCAGACGAAGACCAACGCCGCCAAGTGGAACGCGACCAACGCCAACATCGCGGTGCGCACGGACGTCGCGTCGGACCCGGCGTACCTGAACTCGGTGCCGACCAACAAGTTCTTCACGGAGCTGGTCGCCGACACCCACTACCGGCCCGGGCTGCCGGAGTACAACCAGGTCTCGACCGCGATCCAGAAGGCGATGGAGTCCGTGACGACGGGTCAGGCCTCCGTCGACAAGGCCGCCTCGACCTTCGATAACGATGTCAAGGCGGCGGTGGGCGACGACAAGACCGCGGAGGGCACTTCGTGACCACCCTCGCTCCGGCACCTCACGGGACCGGCGGTCACCCCCGCCGGTCCCGCGGGGCGCCCGCCCCCGCCGTCCGCTCGCTGCTGCGCGGGCTGCCGACGGTCCCGGCCGTGGTCCTGCTGGCGCTGTTCCTGGCCGGTCCGATCGCGTACTGCGTGTACTACGCGTTCACCGACATGCAGCTCACCGGCGCCTCCGGCACCCACTTCGTCGGCGTCGACAACTTCACCAGGGCGTTCAAGGACACCGACTTCCTCAACGCGATGTGGCTGACCCTGCTGTTCGTGGTCGGCTCCGCGGTGATCGGCCAGAACACCCTCGGGCTCGCGCTCGCGGTCCTGATGCAGAAGGCCACCCAGCCGGTACGGGCCCTCGTCAACGGCGTGGTCATCGCCGCCTGGGTGCTGCCCGAGGTGGTCGCCGGCTATCTGATGTACGCCTTCTTCTACGACCAGGGCTCACTCAACTCCCTTCTGGACGCGGTGCATCTGCCGGACCAGAACTGGCTCTACACGATGCCGATCCTCGCGGTGTGCCTGGCCAACGTGTGGCGCGGCACCGCCTTCTCGCTGATGGTCTTCACCGCCGCCATCAACGACGTACCGCAGGAGCTGGTGGAGGCCGCCGAGATGGACGGCGCGGGCCCCTGGCAGCGGCTGTGGCGGGTCGTGCTGCCGGTCATCAGGCCCTCGATCCTGACCAACCTGATGCTGATCACGCTCCAGACGCTCTCCGTCTTCGGGCTGATCTACACCATGACCCGCGGCGGCCCCGGCAACAAGAGCGAGACACTGCCGATCTTCATGTACCAACAGGCCTTCCAGAACAGCCTGATCGGCTACGGCACCGCCATCGCCCTCGTCCTGCTGGTCGTCGGCGCCCTCTTCTCCGTCGTGTACATCCGGCTGCTGAAACTGGAGGACGACTGATGGCCGCCGTCGCCACTCCCCCCGCCCCGCCCGTCTCGAAGACGGTCCCGGCACCCGCCCCCGGGCGTCCGCGCCGTGTGCGTCCCGGTCGCCTCGTGATCAACCTCGTCCTGATCGCCGTGTCGGTCCTGTACGTCCTGCCGTTGCTGTGGATGGTGCTCGCCTCGGTGAGCGACACCAACTCCTTCCGGCTCAAGTGGCCTTCGGCGCTGACGCTCGACAACTTCGACGCGGTCCTCAACGTCGACACCACCTACCGGCCGATGCTCAACAGCCTGCTGCTGTGCGGCTTCGGCACGGCGGTCACCGTGGTCGCGTCGGTCCTGTGCGCCTACCCGCTCTCGCGCTACCGGTCCCGGGTGCGCCGACCGTTCCTCTACACGATCCTGTTCTCCACCGGGCTGCCCATCACCGCCGTGATGATCCCCGTGTACAGCATGTTCGTGCAGGTGAACCTGATCGACTCGATGCCGGGCACGACCCTGTTCCTGGCCGCGTCCGCGCTGCCGTTCGGGATCTGGCTGATGAAGAACTTCATGGACGGCGTGCCGATCGTCCTGGAGGAGGCCGCCCGTATCGACGGCGCGAACACCATGCAGGTGCTGTGGCGGGTGGTGCTGCCGCTGATGCGGCCGGGTGTCGTCGTGGTCACCATCTTCACGTTCATCGGCATGTGGGGGAACTTCTTCGTCCCCTTCATCCTGCTGCTGTCCCCGGAGAAACTCCCCGCGTCCGTCAGCGTGTTCACCTTCCTGTCCGCCCACGACCAGACGCAGTACGGGCAGTTGTCGGCGTTCTCGCTCCTCTACTCGCTGCCCGTGGTGATGCTCTACCTGCTGCTGGCCCGCAAACTCGGCGGCGGCTTCGCGCTCGGCGGCGCGCTCAAGGGCTGATCCGGGCTCGCTCCCCCCACCTCGTAGTACTCGCACGGAGACGGACACCTGATGCACAACGACCGTGAAGTCACCGAACAGCGGCTGGCCCGCGTGCTCGACGAGCGGATACGCCCCGCCGTCCATGCCCGGTCCGTCCCTCTCCAGGTGGAGATCTGGAACGTCTCCGGCGAGCCGGTCCCGGTCCCCGAGGGCCTGGCCGCTCCGTACCGGCCGGCCCAGGTTGGCGACTGGTGGGGGCCCGCCTGGTCCACGAGCTGGTTCAAGGTCAGCGGGACGATCCCGGCGGACTGGGCCGGCGAGACGGTCGAGGCCGTACTGGACCTCGGGTTCGCCACCCACTCCGCGGGCTTCTCCGCCGAGGGGCTGGTCTACCGGCCGGACGGCACCGCGGTGAAGGCGCTCAACCCGCGCAACACCTGGCTGCCGGTGACCGAACGGGCCGCTGGCGGTGAGGAGTTCGCCGTCCACGTCGAGGCCGCCGCCAACCCGGTCGTGATGCACACCGCTCCCGGCGAGCTCACCTTCGGGCCCACGTCCGTGGGCGGCCGGGCGCCGTGGCTGGGCGACCCGGCCGCGGACCCCGGCGCACCCCTCTACCGGCTACGCCGTCTGGACCTGGCCGTGTTCGACCGGGAGGTCCACGAACTCGTCCAGGATCTGGAGGTGCTGCACCAACTGATGCCCGAGCTGTCCCCCGACTCCCCGCGTCGGTGGCAGATCCTCCGGGCGGTCGAACTCGCCTTGGACGAAGTGGACTTGCAGGACATCAGCGGTAGCGCGGCCGCCGCGCGGGCAGTCCTCGCCCCCGTGCTCGCCTCGCCCGCGCACGCGAGCGCGCACCGGATCTCGGCGGTGGGGCACGCACACATCGACACCGCCTGGCTGTGGCCGCTGCGCGAGACCGTGCGCAAGGTGGCCAGGACGGTATCCAACGTCACCCACCTCATGGACGACCATCCGGAGTTCAAGTTCGTGATGTCCCAGGCGCAGCAACTCGCCTGGCTGAAGGAGCACCGCCCCGAGGTGTACGCACGGGCGCAGGAGAAGGCGAAGACCGGACAGTTCCTGCCGACCGGCAGCCTGTGGGTGGAGCCCGACACCAACATCAGCGGCGGTGAGGCCCTGGTGCGCCAGTTCGTCCATGGAAAGCGGTTCTTCCTGGAGGAGTTCGGG
>NZ_JAEKKT010000146.1 GCF_019510245.1 Streptomyces sp.
TGATTCTGCTCCGTCGCCTGCTGGGTGACGTGCTGCGTCGGCAGCGCCAGCGCCAGGGCCGTACTCTGCGCGAAGTCTCCTCGTCCGCCCGAGTCTCACTCGGCTATCTCTCCGAGGTGGAGCGGGGGCAGAAGGAGGCTTCCTCCGAGCTGCTCTCCGCCATCTGCGACGCGCTGGACGTACGGATGTCCGAGCTCATGCGAGAAGTGAGCGACGAACTCGCCCTCGCGGAGCTGGCCCAGTCCGCCCAGGCCACCGAGCCCGTGCCCACGCCGGTTCGGCCGATGCTGGGTACCGTCTCGGTGACCGGCGTGCCACCGGAACGGGTGACCATCAAGGCGCCCGCCGAGGCGGTGGACGTGGTCGCCGCGTGACACCTGCGCGGACGTAGACCGATGCGGCGCCGACCTGGCGTCGAAGAAGTGCGCGAGGCCCCGGCCGGGGCCCTCCCGGGGAGACCCGGGAAGGTGCGGCCGGGGCCTTCGTGCGTCTGTGGACCGCATGCGTCCATTTGCCGGAGTCCGCCCGCCCGGTCATGGTGGAGGAACGCTGACCGGGGGCTGACGACCGGAGACAACGCATGCACGTCGTGAAGAGCCCGCTGTCCGACGCGGCCCCAGGCCGTGGCCGAGGCGGTGCGGGACGGAGCGGGCGTCGGCGGCCGAGGAGGCCGCCCCGGTCACCCCAGGCCTCTTCATCGGGATCACGGCGGATCTCGAGAGGCGGCACCGGATGTTCCAGGCGGAGAACGAGTAGCAGAGGCCGATGCCGGTCCACCGCCGTTGCATCGGTGAGCCCTCGATGCGCCTCCCCGGTGGGCCGGGCGGCGTTCTAGCGTCCGGCTGGAGGTGACGGCCATGGTGGGGCGGATAGTGCGCTGGGGGGTTGCGCTGGGGTTCGCGGCGCTGTGGTGGTGGGCCGTGCTGCGGATCACCTTCGCCGACGGCGCCGGGGCGCTGGAGGGGACCGTGGCCGCCGGCGGGTGGGGACTGAGCCTGCTGCCCGTCAACTGCGTGCCGAGGGCCCGGGCGGCGGGGGCCCTCGGGCCGGCGCGCTGGCGGACTGCCTGGCGGACCCAAGGGGCTACCAGGGCATCGCCACCCCTCCGTTCGGGCGCAGGATCTGGCCCGTCGTGAACGAGGAGGCGTCGGACGCCAGATAGAGCACGGCGTGCGCGACGTCCGCCGCCTCGCCGACCCGGCCCAGCGGCGACATCCGGGCCATCCGGGCCTCCGTCCGCTGCTGCTCCGCGCCGTCGTCGCGGTCGGTCATGGGGGTGCGGGTCCAGCCCGGGGCGACCGCGTTGACCCGGATGCCCTGGCGGCCGACCTCGTTGGCGAGGGTCTTGGTCAGCTGGACCACGGCCGCCTTGGCCGCGCCGTAGCAGAGCAGGCCGGGGCCGCCGGTGTCGATCGCCCCGGAGGCCATGGTGATGATGCTGCCCCCGCTCCGCCCGGCCAGCATCAGCCGGACCGCCTCCTGACAGGCGTACAGCACGCCCTTGAAGTTGACGCCCAGCACCCGGTCGAGGTCCTCGTCCCTGGTCTCCAGGACCGTGCTGCGGTGCATGATCCCGGCGATCGCCGCCATGACGTCCAGCCGCCCGCAGGACCGCACGGCCTCCCCGAGCCGCGCCCGGTCGGTGACGTCGAGGGTGTGGGTGCGGGCGGTGCCGCCCCGGTCCTCGACCAGCGCCGCCGTCTCGTGCAGGCCGTCCGCGTCCCGGTCGGCGCAGTGCACGGTCGCTCCCGCCTCGGCGAGCAGCACGGCGGACGCCCGGCCGATGCCTCCGGCGGCGCCGGTGACGAATGCGGTGCGTCCGGTGAGGTCGTACGCCTTGAGGGACATGAGGGGACGGTACGAGCGTTTCTGACGGGTCGTCAATTGGTCGTGCGAGGGCGGGTTCCGTGGGCGCGCCGGGCGCCGGGGGCGGGAGCCGGGCCGGTCTGGCAGGCGGGGCACCAGTAGGTGGGGCGCTCGCGGGAGCCGTCGCCCTGGTCGGCGAGCCGGATCGGGGTGCCACAGCGCAGGCAGGGGCGGGGAGCGCGGCCGTAGACGTAGAGGTCGTGGTCGCGCAGACCGGTGGTGCGGCGGACCACGCGGTCGCGGTTGGCCTCCAGGAGGCGCTGGGCGACGCCGGGGAGCCGGGCGGCGCGGTCGGCGGGGAGCGCACCGACCGGGAGCCAGGGGGTCGCGCCGATCAGGAAGCAGAGCTCGCTCTTGTAGATATTGCCGATCCCGGCGAGGTTGCGCTGGTCGAGCAGTGCCTCGCCGAGCGGGCGGGCGGGGTCCGCGAGGAGGTTGGCGAGGGCGCGGTCGGGGTTCCAGTCGGGGCCCAGCAGATCGGGGCCAAGGTGGCCCACGGCGCGCTCCTCCTCGCCGGTGCGCAGAAGCTCCAGGACCTGGAGGCGGTACCCGACGGCCGTGCGGTCGGCGGTGGACAGGATCGCCCGGATCTGGTGCGCGGGACCGCCCCGCCAGCGCTCACCGGCGCCGTAGACCTTCCAGGCGCCCTCCATCCGCAGGTGCGTGTGCAGGGTCAGGCCGCCCTCGAACCGGGTGAGCAGGTGCTTGCCGCGCGCGGTGGTGCCGAAAACCGTACGGCCGCCGAGGTCGACCGTGGCGTACTTGGGCACGCGGAAGTCGCTGCGGGTCAGCACCTGGCCGGCGAGCGCGTCGTGCAGGCGCTTCGCGGCCTGCCAGACCGTGTCACCCTCGGGCATGGGTCAAGGGTGGCACGAGGGGGCGGCAGGTGAGGTGCGCGCCGTGCTTCACGCCCGTATGCGCAGGCCGCGCGGGGTCGCGATGAAGCCCGCTGCCTCCAGGAGGGTGCCGAGCGGGGAGGTCAGCGCCGAGGTGCCGTTCACCCGCTCCACCGTCACCGTGCCGAGGGTGCCGGCGCGGGCGGCGGCCGCGAGGGCCTCCGCCGCCGTACGGAGCCGGGTGTCGTCGGTGGCGGCCGTGTCCGGGGTGGTCGGCCAGGCCAGCAGGGTCTTGCCGCCCCGCTCCATGTAGAGGGTCAGCTCGCCGTCGACCAGGACGACGAGCGAGCCGGCCTTGCGGCCCGGCTTGTGCCCGGCGCCGGTCGGGGGCTCGGGCCAGCCGAGGGCGGCACCGTAGGCGTTCGCCGGGTCGGCGGCGGCGAGGACCACGGCTCTGGGGTCGGGGGCGGCGGGGGAGCGGGTGTGGCGGTTGCCGTGGGCGTACGGGTTCGGGCCGTAGGGGTTCGCGGGGCTGCCGCCTCGGGGACCGCCGTAGCCGGGGGCGGCGAACGGGTCGGCGGGGGCGAGATCCTTGGGGGAGACGTAGTCACCGGGGGCGGTGGGCGGCTCGGGCGGCCAGGTGAAGTCACCGTCCAGGTCGGGCAGACCGGTCGCGTCTCTCGCCCCGCTCACGGGCGTTGGACACCGCGCGCAGCCGGTCGACCGCGCCGTCCATCGCGAACTGGGCCGCGCCCAGGCCCTCCACGACGTAACCCCGGCGTGCCTGCCCGCTCTCCTCGAACGCCGACAGGATCCGGTACACCGCCGAGAAACCGCCCTCGACGCCCTCCGCAGCGACCGCGCCGCGGGTCACCACACCGTGCCGGTCGAGGAGGGTGCGGGCCAGGGCGTGGGCGCGCACGGTGGTGTCCGGCTCGCGCTGCGGCAGCAGGGACCAGCGTCCGGCGACGGTCGGCGGGCCGGTACGGGAGGCGGGCCGGGCGGCGGCCGTCAGGGAGCCGTAGCGGCCCCGCGGGACGGCGCGCTTGGCACGGTGCGCCGTGGAGCCCGCGGTACGCCCCGAGCCGAGCAGCGAGCGCATCGGCGCCAGCGTGTCGTTGGTGAGCCGCCCGGACCAGGCCAGGTCCCAGACGGCATCGGCCAGTTGGGGATCGGTGGCGTCGGGGTGGGTGGTGGCGCGGACCTGGTCGGCGATCTGACGGAAGAACAGGCCGTAGCCGCCGGAGAGGGCGTCGAGGACGGACTGGTGGAGGGCGGTGAGCTCCAGCGGGTGCGGCGGCGGGAGGAGCACGGGGGCCGCGTCCGCCAGGTACAGGGAGACCCAGCCGTCCTTGCCGGGCAGGGCGCCCGCGCCGGCCCACACGAGCTCGCCGGCCGCGGTGAGTTCGTCGAGCATCGCGGGCGCGTAGTTCGCCACGCGGGACGGCAGCACCAGCTTCTCCAGGGCGGACGCCGGTACGGACGCGCCCTGCAACTGCTCCACGGCGCGCACCAGTCCGTCGACGCCGCGCAGCCCGTGCCCCTTCCCGATGTGCTGCCACTGCGGCAGGAACTGGGCGAGCGCGGCCGGTGCCACCGGCTCCAGCTCGTGCCGGAGCGCGGCCAGCGAACGGCGGCGCAGCCTGCGCAGCACCGCCGCGTCACACCACTCCTGGCCGATGCCCGCCGGATGGAACTCGCCCTGCACCACCCGCCCGCTCCCGGCGAGCCGCTGCAGCACGCCCTCCGTGACCGCCACCCCGAGCCCGAAGCGGGCGGCCGCGGTGGTCGACGTGAACGGGCCGTGGGTGCGCGCGTACCGGGCGAGGAGGTCGCCGAGCGGGTCCTTCACGGGCTCGGTGAAGGCCTCGGGGACGCCGACGGGCAGGGCCGTGCCGAGGGCGTCGCGCAGCCGGCCCGCGTCCTCGACCGCCGCCCAGTGCTCGGCACCGGCGATCCGGACCCTGATGGCCCGCCGGGCACGCGCCAGCTCCGCGGCCCACTGCGGCTCGGCGCCCCGCTCCGCCAACTCGGCGTCCGTGAGCGGCCCGAGCAGCCGCAACACGTCGGCGACGCCCTCCGGGTCCTTGATCCGGCGGTCCTCGGCCAGCCACTGGAGCTCGCGCTCCAGCTCGGTCAGCACCTCCGCGTCGAGCAGCTCCCGCAGCTCCGCCTGGCCCAGCAGCTCGGCCAGCAGCCGGGAGTCCAGGGAGAGCGCGGCCGCGCGGCGCTCGGCGAGCGGGGAGTCACCCTCGTACAGGAACTGGGCGACGTAGCCGAAGAGGAGGGAACGGGCGAACGGGGACGGCTCCGGGGTGGTGACCTCGACCAGGCGGACCTTGCGGGATTCGAGGTCGCCCATCAGCTCCACGAGCCCGGGGACGTCGAAGACGTCCTGGAGACACTCGCGGACGGCCTCCAGGACGATCGGGAACGACCCGAACTCGCTGGCCACCTGGAGCAGCTGGGCGGCGCGCTGGCGCTGCTGCCACAGCGGGGTGCGCTTGCCGGGGTTGCGGCGCGGCAGCAGCAGCGCACGGGCGGCGCATTCGCGGAACCGGGAGGCGAACAGGGCCGAGCCGCCGACCTGGTCGGTGACGATCTGGTCGACCTCGCCCTTGTCGAAGGCGACGTCCGCCGCGCCCACGGGGGCCTGCTCGGCGTCGTACTCCGAACCGGCCTTCATGGGGGCCTGGTCGAGCAGGTCGAGGCCCATCAGGTCGGCGTCCGGCAGCCGCAGCACGATGCCGTCGTCGGCGTGCATGACCTGGGCGCCGAAGGGGGAGTGGACGAAGACCCGCCAGTCGCCCAGCTCGTCGCGGAAGCGCTCGACCACGATCGTGCGGTCGTCGGGGACATGGCCGCAGGCCTCGCGCTGTTCGTCCAGGTACGACAGCACGTTGTCCGCAGCCCAGGCGTCCAGGCCCGCCGCGAGGAGGCGCAGCCGGGCGTCGTCCTTGGGGAGCGCGCCGACCTCGCGCAGGAACGCGCCGACCGCGCGGCCCAGTTCGAGCGGGCGGCCCAGTTGGTCGCCCTTCCAGAAGGGCAGCCGGCCCGGGACACCCGGGGCGGGGGAGACGAGCACGCGGTCGCGGGTGATGTCCTCGATGCGCCAGGAGCTGGTGCCCAGGGTGAAGACATCGCCCACCCGGGACTCGTACACCATCTCCTCGTCCAGCTCGCCTACCCGGCCGCCGCCCTTCTTGGGGTCGGCGCCGGCCAGGAAGACGCCGAAGAGGCCGCGGTCGGGGATGGTACCGCCGGAGGTGACGGCGAGCCGCTGGGCGCCCGGGCGGCCGGTGATCGTCCCCGCGACCCGGTCCCAGACCACACGCGGGCGCAGCTCGGCGAACGCGTCCGACGGGTAGCGGCCCGCGAGCATGTCGAGGACCGCGGTGAACGCCGACTCCGGCAGCGAGGCGAAGGGCGCCGCGCGGCGGACGGTGGCGAGCAGGTCGTCGACCTGCCAGGTGTCCAGTGAGGTCATCGCGACCAGCTGCTGGGCCAGCACGTCGAGCGGGTTGGCCGGGACCTTCAGGGACTCGATGGAGCCGGTGCGCATCCGCTCGGTGACCACGGCCGCCTGCACCAGGTCGCCCCGGTACTTGGGGAAGACCACGCCGGTGGAGACCGCGCCGACCTGGTGCCCCGCGCGGCCGACGCGCTGGAGGCCGGAGGCGACCGACGGCGGGGACTCGACCTGTACGACCAGGTCCACCGCGCCCATGTCGATGCCCAGTTCGAGACTGGAGGTGGCCACCACGGCGGGCAGCCGGCCCGCCTTCAGGTCCTCCTCCACCAGGGCGCGCTGCTCCTTGGAGACCGAGCCGTGGTGCGCGCGGGCGAGGACCGGTGGGGCGCCCTGGGCCGCGCCCGAGCCGCCCATCAGCTCGGCCGGGGCGTGGTGCTCGTCCAGCGGCTCGCCGGTCGCGCGCTCGTAGGCGATCTCGTTGAGCCGGTTGCACAGCCGCTCCGCGAGGCGGCGGGAGTTCGCGAACACGATCGTCGAGCGGTGGGCCTGCACCAGGTCGGCGATCCGCTCCTCCACGTGCGGCCAGATCGACGGCTTCTCCGCGCCCTCGGCGCCGTCGGTGGCCGGGGAGCCGCCCAGCTCTCCCATGTCCTCCACCGGGACGACGACGGAGAGGTCGAACTCCTTGCCGGACTTCGGCTGGACGATCTCCACCTTGCGGCGCGGCGAGAGATAGCGGGCCACCTCGTCGACCGGGCGGACGGTCGCCGACAGGCCGATGCGGCGGGCCGGCCTCGGCAGCAGTTCGTCCAGCCGCTCCAGGGAGAGCGCGAGGTGCGCGCCGCGCTTGGTGCCGGCGACCGCGTGCACCTCGTCCAGGATCACCGTCTCGATGCCGGTCAGTGCGTCGCGCGTGGCCGACGTCAGCATCAGGAACAGGGACTCCGGGGTGGTGATCAGGATGTCCGGCGGACGGGTGGACAAGGCGCGGCGTTCGGCGGCCGGGGTGTCGCCGGAGCGGATGCCGACCCTGACCTCCGGCTCGGGCAGGCCGAGCCGGACGGACTCCTGGCGGATGCCGGTCAGCGGGCTGCGCAGGTTCCGCTCGACGTCGACCGCGAGGGCCTTCAACGGTGACACGTACAGCACGCGGCAGCGCTTCTTGGGATCGGCCGGGGGTGGGGCGGAGGCCAGCTGGTCCAGGGCGGCGAGGAAGGCGGCCAGCGTCTTACCGGAGCCGGTCGGGGCGACGACCAGCACGTCCGAGCCCGCGCCGATGGCCTGCCACGCGCCCGCCTGAGCCGCGGTGGGCGCGGAAAACGCCCCCGTGAACCAGCCGCGGGTCGCGGGGGAGAAGCCGTCGAGGGCCCGGTGTGCGGATTTCGCCATGCGTCCATCCTGCACCCGGCCACTGACAGTCCGGTCTGACCTGCGGAGATGTCCTCGGCTTCGCCTTCGGCCGTTGTGTTCCCACCCGCACCACCCGTGCCGGGCTCTTCGTCGGGTGCGGGTGGGACCCGTGGGGCGGACGCGCCGTCAGCGACCGCGCGAAGCGGGTGGGTGCGGGCCATGGCTCGCGAGGGCCGGACGGGGATGTGGCCGTGGCGGGTGGTCGGTGGGGGGCGGAGATGCCGGGTGGTCGGGAAGCGGAAGCAGGGTGGTGGTTGCGGATGGTGGGGCGTGGCGCGGGGATGGTGGCATGGAGTGGTGGCAGGGGGCCGGGCGAGGTCGGGTGGGAGTGGGGGCGGCTGGGCGGGAGCGGGAGTGGGGGCTGGGAGCGGCCAGGTGGGGTGGGGCGGTCGACAATGGGGGTATGGCGGGATCGGAGGAGCGGGCGCGGCACTGGCGGTACGAGGCGCTGCCCGGGGTCGATCTGCTGCGTGCCCGGTACATCAGGAAGACGTTCGTGCGGCACACCCACGAGCACTTCGTGATCGCCGCCATCGCGGACGGCGTCGAGGTCTTCCACCACCGGGGCTCCGACGTGTCCGCGGGGGCGGGCGCGCTCGCGCTGGTCAACCCGGACACCCCGCACACCGGCCGGGCCGGCGTGCCCGAGGGCTGGCGGTACGGGGCCGTCTACCCGGCGCCGGACCTCGTGGCGCAGATCGCCGCCGAGACCACCGCCGTCCGGGGCGCCCCCGGCTTCGTCAGCCCCGTGCTGGACGATCCGTACAGCGTCGCCCTCGTGCACCGGGTGCTGCGCGCCGCCGACGAGGGCAACGCGCTCGCGGCCGACACCCTGCTGCGGGTCGCGATCACCCGGCTGCTGCGGCTGAACGGCGGTCCGCTGCCGCAGCGGCAGGTGCGTACCGCAGGCGCCCGGCTGGCCGCACGCGCGCGTGCGGTGCTGGAGGAGCGGATGGCCGAGCCGCCCACCCTGGAGCGGCTCGCCACCGACCTCGGCACCAGCCCCTTCGCGCTGCTGCGGGCGTTCCGCGACGTCTACGGCATGCCCCCGCACACCTGGCTGACCGACGCCCGGGTGCGCCGCGCCCGGCTGCTGCTGGACGCCGGCACCGCACCCGCCGAGGCGGCCGTCGCCGTCGGCTTCACCGACCAGCCGCACCTCAACCGGCACTTCGCCCGGATCGTCGGCGTCCCGCCGGGCGCCTACCAGCGGGAGCGCAAGAACGTACAAGACGCGCGGGTCGGCCGTCCGTAGCGTCCTGGGCGTGGCACAACAGACAGCACTCGCAGACATACGCGGCGAGGACGGGCCGAAGCCGGACGCCGCCGTCGTCAGGGACGCCCTCGGGGTCGGCGTCGCCGTGGGACTCTCCGGGTTCGCCTTCGGGGTGACCTCGGCCGGCAGCGGGCTCGGCCTGCTCCAGACCTGCGCGCTCAGCCTCCTGGTGTTCACCGGCGCCTCCCAGTTCGCCCTGGTGGGCGCGCTCGCGGCCGGCGGCAACCCGCTCACCGCGGCGGCCGGCGCCTTCTTCCTCGGGGTGCGCAACGCGTTCTACGGGCTGCGCCTCTCGCAGGTGCTGGCCCTCCCGCGCGCGGTGCGGCCGTTCGCCGCCCAGTGGGTGATCGACGAGACCACCGCGGTCACCCTGGCCCAGCCGGAGCGGCGCGCCGCCCGGATCGGTTTCACCGTCACCGGGCTCAGCCTGTACGTGCTGTGGAACCTCACCACCCTGCTGGGCGCGCTCGGCGCCAAGGCGGTCGGGGACACCGGCGCCTGGGGCCTGGACGCGGCCGGGCCCGCCGTCTTCCTGGCCCTGCTCGCCCCCATGCTGAAGACCACGACCGACCGCGCGGTCGCCGCCCTTGCGGTGCTGCTGGGGCTCGGCCTGCTGCCCGTGCTGCCGGCCGGGGTGCCGGTGCTGGTGGCCGCGCTGGCGGCACCGGCCGCGCTGTTCGTCTCCGGCCGCCGGTCCGGCCGCGACCGTACCCGCGACGAGGCCTCCGAGGAGACCAGGTGAACGTCTGGATCGCGATCGGCGCGACCGCCCTCGGCTGCTACGTCGTCAAGCTCGCCGGACTGCTGGTGCCCGCGGGCGTGCTGGAGCGGCCGCTCGTGCGACGGCTGGCCGCCCTGCTGCCCGTGGCCCTGCTCGCCGCCCTCACGGCCCAGCAGACGTTCGCCGACGGCCACGCGCTCGTGCTGGACGCCCGGGCCGCGGGGCTCGGGGCGGCGGCCGTGGCGCTGGTGCTGCGCGCGCCCTTCCTGGTCGTCGTCGGGGTCGCCGTGGCGGTCACGGCGGGGCTGCGCGCCGTCACCGGCTGAGACTTCCGTCACCCGGCTCTCCTCGGTCGGCGCCGGGCAGCCGGCTCCCGTCACCCCACGAAGCGGCCGTACGCCCTGAGCGTGTGCAGGGCCTCGATCGTCACCCCGGGGCGGGCCTCCAGGGCGGCGGCCGGTGTCCACTGGCGCCAGCGGATCGGCCAGCCGCCGTCCGCCTGCTGTTCGGCGGCGAGGAAGTCGAGCGAGCGGGTCATCTCCTCGTCGGTGAACCACGCGCGCGCGAGCGAGTCAGGGGACTTCGCGAAGTCGTGCGGGAAGTGGTGCTCGCGCGGGGCGTAGCCGGGGGCGACCGGGTGCGCCTCGAGGCGCCTGGGGTCCAGAGCGGCCAGGCGCTGCTCGCGCACCAGGCGGCCCAGCCGGTCGGCGGCCGCCTCCGCGCGTGAGCGGTCGGGCACCGTGTCCAGGAAGGCGACCGCCGCCTCGATCTCGTAGGGGTGCGACTTCTCCAGGTACTCGATCGCCTGCCAGCAGAAATCGGTGGCCCGGAACAGCCACGCGTGCCACACCTCGTTGCGGTGCAGCAGGCCCACCACCGGACCGGTGGCGAGGAGCTCGCTGGGAGGGTCGTCGACGACCGGGACGAACGGCGCCGCCGGATAGCCGCGCTGGCTGGGACGGACCGCCGGCAGCGCCCCGTCCGCCGTGGAGACGGCCGTCAGGTAACGGCACACGCGCTCCACCCGCTGCCCGCCGCACCGCCCGATGGCGTCCAGGACCCGCAGTGCGTGCCCGGTGTGCAGCGGCTGGCTCACCGGGCCCCGCAGATCCGGCTCCAGCGCGTGTCCGTAGCCGCCGTCCTCGTTGCGGTAGGCGTCCAGTGCGGTCTCCACCGGATCGGGGCCGCCGTTCAGGAAGTGGTACGAGAAGAGACGCTGCTCCAGCACGCGCGCGGTGAGCCACATGAACTGTTCGGCGCGGAAGAGCGGGGAGTGCGCCGGGGGCGTAGGGGGGAGTGGGGAAGCTCCGGTTTCGGCCATGCGCAAGACCGTAGGGCGGAAAGCGGTCTCGGCAAGCGCTCCCGGGCAGGGCCCACTCTCAGGGGCGGGATACTGGTTTCATGCGGTTGACGGTTTTCTGGCAGCGGATGGCGGAACACTTCGGTTCCGGGTACGCCGACACCTTCGCGCGCGATCACGTGATGACGGAGCTCGGCGGGCTGACGGTGCACGAGGCGCTGGACGCCGGCTGGGAGGCCAAGGACGTGTGGCGCGTGGTCTGCACGGTCATGAACGTTCCGGGGGAGAGGCGCTGACCGTGCGCGGAGATCGGGTACGGGCCACGCGTTGTCAGTGGCGTGGGCGAGACTTGCACCGTGGCAACCACTGACGAGGACGGGCGGACCGCCCAGGACGCATCCCCGGCCGGCCCGACGCCGCGCGCCGGATCACCGGCGCCCGGCGCCGCGGCGCCGGGCGCCCGCATGCCGCGCTGGCTGCCGCGTGCCATGGTGCTGGCGCTTGCCTTCGTCGCCGCCTTCCAGCTGGGCAGCTGGGCCTTCCACCAGCTCACCGGACTGCTGATCAACATCCTCATCGCGTTCTTCCTGGCGCTCGCCATCGAGCCCGCGGTGAGCTGGATGGCCTCCCGCGGCATGCGCCGCGGGTTCGCGACCTTCCTGGTCTTCCTCGGCCTGGCGATCGCCACCGCGGGGTTCATCACCCTGCTCGGCTCGATGCTGGCCGGACAGATCATCAAGATCGTCGAGGACTTCCCCGACTACCTGGACTCGGTCATCAACTGGGTCAACCACAGCTTCCACACCGAACTGAAGCGGGTCGACGTCCAGGAGGGCCTGCTGCACTCCGACTGGCTGCGCAAGTACGCGCAGAACAGCGCGGCCGGTGCGCTCGACGTGTCCGGGCAGGTGCTCGGCGGCCTTTTCCAGCTGCTGACGATCACGCTGTTCGCCTTCTACTTCGCCGCCGACGGCCCCCGGCTGCGCCGCACCCTGTGCTCCGTGCTGCCGCCCGCCCGCCAGGCCGAGGTGCTGCGCGCCTGGGAGATCGCCGTCGACAAGACCGGCGGCTATCTGTACTCGCGCGGTGTGATGGCGCTGATCTCCGGAATCGCGCACTACATCCTGCTGGAGGCCCTCGGCGTGCCGTACGCGCCCGTGCTGGGCGTGTGGGTGGGGCTGGTCTCGCAGTTCATCCCCACCATCGGCACCTATCTCGCGGGCGCGCTGCCGATGCTGATCGCGTTCACCGTCAACCCGCTGTACGCGGTGTGGGTGCTGGTGTTCGTCGTGATCTACCAGCAGTTCGAGAACTACATGCTCCAGCCCAAGCTGACGTCCAAGTCGGTCGACATCCACCCGGCGGTCGCCTTCGGCTCGGTCATCGCGGGCACCGCGCTCCTCGGCGCGGTCGGCGCACTGATCGCCATCCCGGCGGTCGCCACGCTCCAGGCGTTCCTGAGCGCCTACGTGAAGCGGTACGACGTCACGGACGACCCCCGGGTGCAGGGGCACCGCCGGCGGGGCACGGGCGGCCCCGGGCTGTTCACACGCGCGCGGCGCCTCGTGCAGCGCCTGATATGGCAGCAGCGGCCGGCCGAGAGCTCCGCAGACACTCCGTCCTGACCGCCGCCGCGATCAGAAGGTGAGTACCGCCCACACCCCGGCGGCGGCGACGGCGGCCGCGTAGCAGCCCACCGCCGCGGTCACCACCCGCCGGCGGGTCTGCTCGCTCCACGTGGTGCGGGACAGCAGCCAGGCCAGGGCCGGCAGGACCAGCACCGCGTGCAGGCTGACCCCGTGCAGCGGCTTGAGCGGGGCCGTCGAGTCGTACGCCGCCTGCTGGTGCCCGGTCCGGACGAGCACCACCCCGCGGGCGATCATGGCCGCTCCCGAGGCGAGCGCCACCAGCAGGACCGCGAACCCGGAGCGCACCGCGAGCGCCATGCCGACGGGACCGGCCGGCCGGCTCCGGAAGGACACCACCGCGAAGACGGTGAGCAGCACCACCAGCACCCCGCCGCCCACCGCGAGCATCATCGACACCGAGGTGTCGAAGGGCGTCTCCATGTCGAGGTGCGAGGGCACCCGGCGCCACGCCTGCAGGGTGATCCCGCCGACCTCCACCACGCAGTCGGCGGCGAACACGAGCAGCAGGACGGTCCGCAGCCGTTCCCCGGCCCTCAGGTAGGAGGTGACCCAGGTGACCGCCATCAGCGTCAGCCCGAAGGAGAGCCCGAACGTGACGGGCTTGCGCCAGGAGACCGGCCCGTACCAGGGGCCGCCGTCGACCGCGAACACCACCAGATGCGCCAGACCGGAGACGACGAGCAGCACGCCGGTCGCGTGACAGAGACGCTCGGCGGGCCGCGCCCCGGTCAGGATCCCGGTCAGCGGGTTCGCCGGTGGCCTGCGGGGCGGACTCTTCAGGGAGGAGGACATGCGCCCAGCCTCCCGGGGCCCGTCCGCATGGTCGTCGTCCGGCCGAAGGCACCCGCCGTACGCCTTGGGGAGTAGGGGTCAGGAGACCGTGGCGGCCGGCGGGGTCCACCGCCGGGTGCGGGGCACGCCGCCGGGGACGCCGTAGTCCTTCCTGAGGTGTTCGGGGATGGCGTAGTGCATGACGCGGCCGCGGGTGAGCGAGGACAGTTCGAGGACGGTGGTGAGGTGGCCGAGGCGGTCCAGGGCCCAGGCGCCGAGCGGGGAGCGGTCCTCGATGGTCTCCAGGACGCCGAGGAGGTGCGGTACGGCCCTGACGACGGTGTCCCACGGGGTGCGCGGCACCTCCAGCCAGTCGGCGCAGGTGTCGCCGACCAGGTGGCGGATCAGGGCGGAGACGACCGGGTCGAAGAAGGTGCCGGGGACGACCTCCTCGTAGAGGTCGATGAGCTGCCGGGTCAGGACCGCGCCCTCCTCGGAGGGGCCCATGTGCCGGACCATGTACAGGTCGAGGAAGACGCGCGCTTCCTCGAGGGTCTTCGGGACGGCCTCCTGGTCGACGCCGAGCATGGCGCCCACCACCCGCCACGCGTAGTAGTACGCCTCCGCGCCCTCCGTGGACAGGTGGATGCCCAGCCGGTGCAGGCTGTCGAGGACCAGCATGGAGAAGAACATCTGCCCGCCGATCATGTCCTCCTGGCAGATCGGCGTGCCGAGCGCCTCGGTGTCCCAGCGGTTTTCCCGCTCGAGGTGGTGCCGGATGGAGGCGTGCAGCAGGCGCACCTTCTGGGCGGCCGGGACGAAGCGGCTGCCGGCCTCGAAGGCGTCGGGCCGCATGAGGTAGACGGTGAACTGACCGGTCTCCGCCATGCGCTTGGACGGGTACTTCAGCCCGTGCGTGGCCGACAGCAGCTTCGCCACGCGCGGGACGACGTAACAGGCGGGCATGGCGGCGAAGGACAGCGCGGTCGAGATGTGCACGTTGTTGTCGATGAAGAACAGCCGTGCCTTCTCCATCTCGCCCCAGTCCACCCAGGACGGCGGCACCCGGGTGGCCTCCAGGTACTCCCGCGCGACGTCGGGCAGCCCGTCCGGCAGGGGCGCGCCGGCGGTGGAGACGTAGCGCATCAGCGTGTTGAACGTGCCCACCTCCCCGCGCTCGAAGAGGGCGGCGACCGTGGCGTCGGCGAGTTCGTCACCGGCGTGCCGCAGGGTGTCCAGCGAGGCCTCGGTGTGGATCACGGCAGGGCTCCTTGTCGTCGCGGGCGCCGTCCGGGCCACCCGTGGGGGTCAGGACAGGCGGACCGCGGCCGAGTGGGCCAGCGAGGTCAGGGCTCCGGTGGCGGAGGCCGGCAGGTTCAGTCCGTGGAGGGCGTCCAGCGCTTCCACGACCCGTGCGCCGATCATGTGCTCGATCCGGTCGGGTGCCCCGAGCCGGCACATCACCTCGCGGACCGCGTCCAGGCCGTCCGCGTCGAGATCACGGCTGCCGAATAGCGCGCCCAGCCGCTCCCGGTCGTCGGCACGGGCGAGGCGCCAGGTCTCCGCCAGCAGGGCGGTGGGCCGGTGGCCGCGGACGTCGTCGGCGTTGGCCTTGCCGGTGTGCTCCGGTGCCCCGAACAGGCCGAGCAGGTCGTCGCGGAGCTGGAAGGCCTCGCCCAGCGGCAGTCCGTACGCGGAGTACCCCGCGCGCAGCCGCTCGCCGGCCCCGGCCAGGGCGCCGCCGATCAGCAAAGGCTGCTCCACGGTGTACTTGGCGGTCTTGTACCGGACCACCTTCAGCGAGGCGGCGGTGTCCGGACCGGCTCCGGTGCGCAGGATCTCCAGGCACTCGCCCGCGATCAGCTCCCGGGCCAGCACCGACCACAGGGGGCGGGCCCGGGCGAGGTAGGCGGCGGGCAGCCCGCAGGTCGCGAACAGCTGCCCGGCCAGTGACATCAGCAGATCGCCCACGAGCATCGCCAGCGACCGCGCGGTGTCGTCGGCGCCCGGACGGTCCGGTACGGCGGCACGCAGGGCGATGTGCGGGGTCGGGCGGCCGTGCCGCAGCGGGCTGTCGTCGATGAGGTCGTCGTGGACGACGGCGGCGGCGTGCACCAGTTCCATGGAGGCCGCCGCCCGCACCAGCGCGTCGCTGTCCGGCTGGCCCACGGCACGCCAGCCCCAGTAGCAGAACGCCGCCCGCAGCCGTTTGCCGTCCGTGACCGCCGCTTCCAGCTGCTCCGCCACCGGGGCCAGGAGCGGGTCGACCGCCGCGAACAGGTCGGCCTCCTCGGCGACGAACCGGCGCAGCACGTCGTCGACGCGGTTCTTGAAGGGGGCCGGATCCCACCGGTCAGTCATCGCCGGCGGCCCGCCGGGCGAGGGCGTGCCGGGCGAGGATCTCCAGATGGGCCGAGGGCACGGCCGCGTACCGGTCCAGGACCAGGCGCCCCCGTGCGGTGAGGTCGTGCTCGGCCTCCGCCGCCAGCGCGCCGGCGTCCGAGCGGCGCAGCAGCCCCCGTAACGTCCCGAAGGCGGTGCCCACCGTGCTCACCGCCAGATCGGCCAGCCCCGCCGCCAGCAGCACGGCCTGCTCGTCCAGACCGCGTCGTCCCGTCTCATGTGTCATGCGCTCTCCCACCCACGGCACCAGAGGCGGCGCTCTCCCCGGCCGCCTCTTCGAGCATCGCGGCAGGACGGGCACGGGCAGACGGAAACTCACGATCGGGTGAACGCCCCGCGGGGTGGTGCGGTGGACCGCACCGCGGGCCTCCTTCCGGCTGCCGCCCCCGGCGCGCCGCACGCTCCCGCCCGCGGGCCGCGCACGCCCGCCTCCGGGGCGCCGGCCGGCTCCGCCTCGCGCTCCGTGCGGGGCCGTCCCGCGCCCGCCCTCGGGTCGCGCAGGTCCCGTGCTCGCCGCCCGCGTCCGATGGGTGAGCGGTGGGTGAGCACCCTGCGGGGAAGTGGCGGGAGTACCGCGTGGTGCGCTTGACACGAAAATCGAACATCCATTCTTATGGGAGCTCCGGTGAGGCTCCGGGTGGGGATGTCAACGGCATTTCGACACGTTTTCGGTAGAGAAGTCCCCGAGTTGTCCACAGGCCGAACCGGCGTCGGGGCGCATTGTCAGTGGCAGGCGTTAGCGTCTTTGACGTGAAGCGATCGACTCAAGCAAACCGGGTGGAACCCATGGCAGGAACCGACCGCGAGAAGGCGCTCGACGCCGCGCTCGCTCAGATTGAACGGCAATTCGGCAAGGGCGCGGTCATGCGCATGGGTGACCGGACGAAGGAGCCCATCGAGGTCATCTCGACCGGGTCGACCGCACTCGACGTCGCCCTGGGCGTAGGTGGCCTGCCGCGAGGCCGCGTCGTGGAGATCTACGGACCGGAGTCCTCCGGCAAGACGACCCTGACCCTGCACGCTGTGGCCAACGCGCAGAAGGCGGGCGGTCAGGTCGCGTTCGTGGACGCGGAGCACGCTCTCGACCCCGAGTACGCGCAGAAGCTCGGCGTCGACATCGACAACCTGATCCTGTCCCAGCCGGACAACGGCGAGCAGGCGCTGGAGATCGTGGACATGCTGGTCCGCTCCGGTGCCCTCGACCTCATCGTGATCGACTCCGTCGCCGCGCTCGTCCCGCGCGCGGAGATCGAGGGCGAGATGGGGGACAGCCACGTCGGCCTTCAGGCCCGTCTGATGAGCCAGGCGCTGCGGAAGATCACCAGCGCGCTCAACCAGTCCAAGACCACCGCGATCTTCATCAACCAGCTCCGCGAGAAGATCGGCGTGATGTTCGGCTCCCCGGAGACCACGACCGGTGGCCGCGCGCTGAAGTTCTACGCCTCGGTGCGACTCGACATCCGCCGCATCGAGACCCTGAAGGACGGCACCGAGGCGGTCGGCAACCGCACCCGTGTCAAGGTCGTCAAGAACAAGGTCGCACCGCCCTTCAAGCAGGCCGAGTTCGACATCCTCTACGGCCAGGGCATCAGCCGCGAGGGCGGCCTGATCGACATGGGAGTGGAGAACGGCTTCGTCCGCAAGGCCGGCGCCTGGTACACGTACGAGGGCGACCAGCTCGGCCAGGGCAAGGAGAACGCGCGCAACTTCCTCAAGGACAACCCCGACCTGGCCAACGAGATCGAGAAGAAGATCAAGGAGAAGCTGGGCGTCGGTGTCCGCCCGGAGACGCCCGCCGCCGAGCCGGGCGCGGACGCGGCGGTCACCACCGCCACGGCCACGGACGACGCCGCGAAGACGGTGCCCGTCCCGGCCGCCGCCAAGGTCACCAAGCCCAAGGCCGCCACCGCCAAGAGCTGACGCCGTGACACGACGAACCGACTGGGCCGACCACGAGTACGCGTCCCCCGGTGCCCCACGGGGGAGGGGCACCGGGGGCGACCCGGGCTCCACCGGGGACGGTGACGAGGCCTACGGCACGGGCGGCGACAACCACGGAGGCGGCACAAACGGGGGCGACGCCGCGTACGCCGACGGCTTGTACGGCGACGGCACGCACGGCGGCCCGGGCGGGCCCCGCGGGCACGGGTCACCCGGCCGTGGCTCGCGGAAGTCCGGGACGCGCCGTCGACGTGGCTTCGGGGAGCCGTCCGGTGAGGACGGAGGTTCCTCCTCCTCGTCGAGGGCCGAGCAGGGGGAACCTCCTGCGGACCCGGCTGAGCGGGCGCGGGCGATCTGTCTGCGCCTGCTCACCGGGACCCCGCGCACCCGCAAACAGCTCGCGGACGCCCTGCGCAAGCGGGAGATCCCGGACGACGTCGCCGAGGAGGTGCTGTCCCGGTTCGAGGAGGTCGGGCTGATCAACGACAGCGCGTTCGCCGGCGCCTGGGTGGAGTCACGGCACCACGGCCGGGGACTGGCCCGGCGCGCCCTCGCCCAGGAACTGCGCACCAAGGGTGTCGACTCGGCGCTCGTCGACGAGGCCGTCGCCCAGCTCGACTCCGAGCAGGAGGAGGAGACGGCCCGCGAACTCGTCGCCCGCAAGCTCCGCTCCACCCGGGGCCTCGACCGCGACAAGCGGATCCGCCGGCTCGCCGGCATGCTCGCCCGCAAGGGGTACCCCGAGGGCATGGCCCTCCGGGTCGTCCGGCGGGCGCTGGAAGAGGAGGGCGAGGACACGGAGTTCCTGGAGGGCGGGGACTTCTGACGGGGCGACAGCCGCCACGGCAGTGGGGTTAACCCCCCGTCAGGACACCGGACCGCCGCAGTGCCCCGGGCCCCGTGTGTCGACGACGGTGTACGTCATGATGCTGCTGCGCTACGCCCTCAAGACCATCCGTGCCCGCAAGGCCGGTTTCCTCGGCGCCTTCCTCGCCCTGTTCTGCGCGGCCGCCCTGATCACGGCCTGCGGCACCCTCCTCGACACCGGGCTGCGCGGCACGATCCGCACCGAGCGCTACGCGGCGACCCCGGTCGTGGTCTCCGCCGACCAGTACGTCCACCGGACCACCGTCAAGCACAAGAAGGGCAAGACCAAGGTCAAGCACAAGGCGAAACCCATCGCCGAGCGCGCCTGGCTGCCGGCCGGCCTGGAGGCTCGACTGGCCCGTACACCCGGCGTCGCCCGGGTGGTGCCCGAACTCACCTTCCTCGCCCAGCCGCTGACCCCGGCCGGCACCGGCGGCCGTTCCGCCTACGGGCACGCCTGGGAGTCCGCCGCGCTCACCCCGTACCGGCTGGTCACCGGTACCGCGCCGCAGACCGCCACCGACCTGGTGGTGGACCGCGATCTCGCCGCCCGTGCCCGGCTGCGGCCCGGCGACACCCTTGCCGTGCAGTCGACGCAGGCCCCGCGCACGTACCGGATCACCGGAATCGCCGCCCCGGCCACGGAGGTACGCCACCAGACGGCCCTCTTCTTCTCCGCCGCCGAGGCCCGCAGGCTGGCCGCGCACCCCGGGCAGGTCACCGCGTTCGGTGTGCTGCCCGCGCACGGCACCGACCCGCAGCGGCTGAAGCAGGCCGTGACGCACACGCTGCGCGGAACCACCGCCCAGGTCTCCACCGGGGACGCCCGCGGCCCCGTCGAGTTCCTGGACGCGGCCGCCGCCCGGGTCCGACTGGTCAGCATGGGCGGCGCCATGGGCGGGACCTCGCTGCTCGTGGCGGTCCTGGTGGTCGTCGGCACCTTCGTGCTCACCGTCCAGCAGCGCCACCGCGAACTCGCCCTGCTGCGTGCCGTCGCCGCCACCCCGGGACAGATCCGCCGCCTGCTCGGCCGCGAGGCACTGATCGTCGCAGCGGTCGCCGGCACGCTCGGTGCGCTCCTCGGCCTGCCTCTGGGGGCCTGGCTGCACACCAGGTTCGTCGCGCTCGGCGCCGTACCCGCCGCGCTTCAGCACACCACCGGTGTCGTCCCGCCCCTCGCCGCGCTCGCCGCGACCCTGGCGGGGGCCTGGACGGCGGCCCGTATCGCCTCCCGGCGCATCACCCGGATCCGGCCGACCGAGGCGCTGGCCGAGTCCCGCGTCGAGCCCGCCCGGCCCGCCCGGGGCAGGATCGCCGCCGGTCTGCTGCTGCTCACCGGCGGAGTCGTCCTCGTCGTGCTGCTCACCTCCCTGCGTACCGAACCCGCCTCGACCCCCGTCACCTTCCTCGCCGTCGTGGTCCTCGCCATCTCCGTCGCCCTGCTCGGTCCGCTGCTGGTCAGGGCGGCCGCGCTGCTGCTCGCCGGCCCGTTGCGGCTCACCGGTCACGGTGGCCGGCTCGCCACCGCCAACCTGCGCGGCAACGCCGCCCGGATGGCCTCCGTCGTCACCCCCCTCACCCTGCTCATCGGCATGACCTGCACCGTGCTGTTCGTCCAGTCCACGCTCGACGCCGCCGCCGGCGCCCAGGCCCGCGCCGGAGTCACCGCGGACTGGGTCGTCACCGCACAGGGCCCGGGCGTCCCGGCCGACGCGGCACGGCGGCTGCGGGCGCACCACGACGCCGTCACCGAGGTGGTCCGCACCACCGTCCGCGTCGGGCTCGACAAGTACCCGGCCCAGGGCGTCACCCCCGAGGGCCTCACCCGCACCTGGGACCCCGACGTCACCGCCGGCTCCCTGGACCGGCTCACCGACCGCACCGTCGCCGTCAGCGAACTGGCCGCCGACCAGCACCACCTGAAACCCGGCAGCTCCCTGGAACTCACCCTCGGCGACGGCACGCCCGCCACCCTCACCGTCGCCGCCGTCTACGCCCGGGGTCTCGGCTTCGGCGACCTCACCTTCGCCCACGACCTCGTCTCGCACCACGTGGACAACCCGCTCGCCTCCTCCGTCCTCGTGAGCACCGCCCGTACACATGCACAACTCGCGACTACGCTGCGTGAGTTCCCGGGGCTCGACATTCTTTCGCGGACCGCCGCCGACGACCTCCGGGCCGAGCGCCGGCAGGACAACGCCGAAGTCGACTACCTGGCCATGGGGCTGGTCCTGGCCTTCACCGCCATCGCCGTCGTGAACACGCTCGCCATGTCGGTCGCCGACCGGGGGCGGGAGTTCGCGCTGCTCAGGCTGGCCGGTGCCACCCGCCGCCAGGTGCTCCGGATGCTGCGCACCGAGGTGTTGTCCGTGCTGGCGCTCGCCACCGCGCTCGGCAGCGGCATCGCGCTCGCCGTCCTGACCGGGTTCAGTGCCGGCATGACGGGCCACGCCGCAGCGACGGTCACGCCGTTGCTGTACGTGACCGTCGTGGCGATCGCCGCGCTGCTCGCGCTGGTGGCCGCGGCTCTTCCCGGCCGAGTGGCCCTGCGGGTGCCGGTGGTGACGGCGGCGACGGTGAAGGACTAGAGCCGGCCCCGCACGGCCACCTCCCGAACGCCCGACGGCCTGGGCCGGGCGGCGACGCGGCCGGGGCCACGCGCGTGAAGATCGGCACCGTCAACGGCACGGACGAGGGGCCGGCGGCCCTCGAGGACGGACGCTTCGCCGCCACGGTCTCCAACTCCGCCGCCGCCGGCATGGGGCGCGGATCCGTCTGGTCGTCAGGGACACCGCGGATCTCGCGCCGCTGTACCGCCCCGCGGACGACCAGGACGACCAGGACGACCAGGACGACTAGGACGATGGGACGACCAGGACGACCAGGGCGACCAAGGAGACCAAGGAGACCAAGACGACCGGGAGGTCGGAGGACTACGACGACGGCGAGGACCGGGACGGATGGGGCGTGACCGGCAGACCGGCCGCCTTCCACGCCTGGAAGCCGCCGATCAGGTCCGTCGCCCGGTGCAGGCCCAACTGGTGCAGGGAGGCGGCGGCCAGGCTGGACGCGTAGCCCTCGTTGCAGATCACGACGACCCGGAGGTCGTGGCCGGTGGCCTCCGGGGTCTTGTGGCTGCCCTGGGGATCCAGCCGCCACTCCAGTTCGTTGCGCTCGATGACGAGCGCACCGGGTATCACCCCGTCCCGCTCGCGCAGTGCCGCGTACCGGATGTCGACGAGCAGGGCCTCACCGGTGCGCGCCGCCTCGTACGCCTCCTGCGCCTCGATGCGCCGGTAGCCCGCGCGCACCCGCTCCAGCAGCTCGTCGATGCCGACCGGGCGCGGCTCCACCGGTTCCGTGCCGCTCACTGCCAGTCCTCCGGGCGCTCCACCTGCTCCAGGCGCAGCACCTGTCCGGCGCGGCTGTAGCGGCGGATCCGCGGCAGCGGCGGGTAGTACGCGTGGACGGAGACCGCGTGGTGCTCGGTGGACTCGTTGAGCACCTCGTGGACGTGGTCGCGGCCGAAGGAGCGGCCCTTCCCGGCCGGCAGCCGGCGCTCGCGGTCGACGCCCTCGGAGAGCTCCAGGGTCCGCCAGCCGTCGGTGGGCAGCCGGGTGGCCAGCGAGTTCTCCTTCAGCTCACCGGCGGCGGTGAGGAAGGCGCCGACCGACTCGGCGTGGTCGTGCCAGCCGGTGCCGGTGCTGGGGGGCCAGCCGATCAGCCAGGCCTCGCTGCCGGCGGGGCCGTCGAGCCGTACCCAGGTGCGGCCCTCGGGGTCGAGCGGGAGCGAGGCGATCAGTTCGGCGTCGGCGGCCGTACGACGGACGAAGTCGAGGAGGTCCGCCTGGGTGGGCGCGGCGCCGGACGCAGGGGCGGACGGGGAAACGGAGGACGACGAGAGAGAGGCAGACACGTGCACCGATCCTGATGAGGGTTCGCAGAACGGGGCGCAGACGGCGCCCGGAGAGAGAAGAGGAATGCGAAGTCAGCAGGACGGAAGACACACGCAGCCCGCATAGCGGACCAGGTCCACATGGACCTTCCGCCACAGGCGCACAGTGGTGTCGTTCACGATGCGGAGTACACCACGCCGGTGCGGGCCGGTCAACTCACCGTCACCATGTGGACCGCCCGGTCACCGCGTGGGGGAGCCGGCCTCCGCCCCGGTCTTCTGTTCCGCCTGCCCGCTCTCCTCCCGGTCCTTGCCGCCCAGCGTCGCCTCGGCCGCCGCGTACAGGTCGGCCGGGCGGACCCCGTTGAGGGCGGTGACCAGATGGCCGTCGGGGCGCACGAGCAGCACGGTGTGCGCCGGTGCGCCCGGGTAGGCCTCGGCGACCAGCAGCTCGGCGGGGTGCGGCAGCGCGGTCACGGCCGCCGCGAGCCGGGGCATGATCCCCGCGGAGACCCAGTGCTTGCGGTCCCACACCCCGGTACCGGGCGCGATCAGGACGACGAGCAGCGCGCCGCGGCCGAGACGGGAGCGCAGTTGCACGAAGGTGCCGTCCTCCGCGGTGACGCGGACATCGGTGACCGGTGTCCCCGGCGGGGTGTCGACCGGGATCTCGTGCTCCAGGTGCCGGGGGGCGAGGGGCGAGTCGGCGTACGTCCCCGGCGCACCGAGCGGACCCTGCCCCAGGTGACCTTCCGTGAGGAGCGCGTCGTGCCCCCGGGACGCGCCGGGGACGAACCCGCGCAGCCCGCCACCGCCGCGCAGCACCGGCAGCGCCTGGTCGGCCGCGCGCAGCCGGGCCGCGATCACCGCGCGCCGCTCGGTCTGGTAGCTGTCCAGCAGCGCCTCGTGCGGGCCGTGGTGCCAGGCCGGGGCCAGCTTCCAGGCGAGGTTGTCCACGTCCCGCAGCCCCTCGTCCAGGCCGTGCGTCCCGAGCGCGCCGAGCAGGTGCGCGGCGTCCCCGGCGACGAACACCCGGCCCGCCCGCCACCTGCGGGCGAGGCGGTGGTGCACGGTGTGGACGCCGGTGTCGAGCAGGTCGTACGGCGGTGTGGTGCCGCCCGTCCAGCCGGCGAGGGTCTCGCGGATCCGGGTCACGAGCAGCTCGGGCGTGACCAGGTCCTTGCCGGGCGGCAGCAGCCAGTCCACGCGCCACACGCCGTCCGGGAGGGGACGAGCGGTCACCTCGCCGACTGAGGGCCCGGTCGTCCGCCACGGCGGTGTCCGATGGAGCAACGCCTGGCCGGGCCACGGAAGTTCCGTGCGCAGCGCGGCGACCGCGTACCGTTCCACCGCCGTACGGCCCGGGAAACGGATGTCCAGGAGCTTGCGCACGGTCGAGCGGGGGCCGTCGCAGCCCACCAAATAACTGCCGCGCCACCAGGTGCCCTTGGGACCCCGGGTGTGCGCGCTGACTCCGGAGCGCTCCTGCTCGACGGCGTCCAGGCGGCTGTCGGTGGCCACCTCGACAAGCGGCTCGTCGGCGATCGCGGCGCGCAGGGCGTCGGTCAGCACGTGCTGCGCGAGGTGCAGCGGGGACGGCTCGCGGGCGTCGTCGAAGACGACCTCGCGCAGTACCTGCCGGCGCCGCATCGACCGCCAGCCGGTCCAGCGGGCGCCCAGGTCGTCCAGCGGGGCGCCGGACAGGCGCGCCACCAGGGCGGCGGTGTCCTCGCGGAGCACCACCGTGCGCGCCGGGCGCGGCTCGTCCTTGCCCGGGCCCTCGTCCAGGACGACGGACGGCACCTCCTGGCGGGCCAGCGCCAGGGCGAGCGTGAGCCCGACGGGCCCCGCTCCGACGATGATCACCGGGTCCACGGCGCGGCGCCCCCTGCCCGTACGCAAGTCCCGACGGACATCGATGAACAAGTGGGTGGAGCAGGGTGCACGATCACAGAACGTATGCAACAGACTGGGCGCCACCCGGTCAAGCGGCGCACCCGGGGACACGTCAGCATGGCGGGCGCGCGGACCCCGTCGGGCCGCTGGAACGCGGCGGGGGCGGCGGCCTGGCGGCTGCCGCCCCCTTACCCGGTGCGCGGGTTGACTCCGGGTCAGGCGGAGGCTCCCGAGCCGTAGGCTCCGGCCACCTCGGCCGCGTTCAGGTCGTGGACGTCCTCCGGGCCGAGGACCGCGCCCGTGCCCCGCTTGCTGCGCCGCAGCCGGCGCTCCAGCCAGGAGGCGAACGTGGTGAGCGCGAGGTTCAGCACGATGAAGACGACCCCGACGACGACGAAGCTCGGGATGACGTTGGCGTAGTTGGCGGCCAGCGTGCCGCGCGCCGTGAGCAGCTCCGTGAACTGCAGCATCACCCCGCCCAGCGCGGTGTCCTTCACGATCACCACGAGCTGGCTGACGATGGCCGGCAGCATCACGGTGACCGCTTGCGGCAGCAGGATGCCGGTCATCGTCTGCCCCTTGCGCAGCCCGATCGCGTACGCCGCCTCCGTCTGCCCCCTGGGCAGCGCGAGGACGCCGGCCCGTACGATCTCGGCGAGCACCGAGGCGTTGTAGAGCACCAGGCCGGTGACGACCGCGTACAGCGGCCGTTCGTCGCTGCCGACGTCGGTGGAGCGGACGTAGAACTCGTTGGCGAACAGCATCAGGAGCAGGACCGGGATCGCGCGGAAGAACTCCACGATCCAGGCGGCCGGTATCCGCACCCAGGCATGGTCGGACATGCGGGCGATGCCGAAGACCGCGCCCAGCGGGAGGGCGATGACCATGGCGAGCGCCGCGGCCTTGAGCGTGTTGCCGAGGCCCGGCAGCAGGTACGTGGTCCACGCCTCGGAGGTGGCGAAGGGCTGCCACAGGTCCCACTTGAGCTGGCCCTTGTCGTCCATCTTCCGCCAGACCCACCAGGCCGCGAGGGCGAGGAGCAGCACGAAGACGACGGAGAGGACCACGTTGCGCCGCTTGGCGCGCGGCCCGGGGGTGTCATACAGGACGGAGCTCATCGCTTCACCGCCAGGCGCTTGGCGAGCCAGCCGAGGAACAGGCCGGTCGGGAGGGTCAGGACCACGAAGCCGAAGGCGAAGACCGCGCCGATGGCCAGTGTCTGGGCCTCGTTCTCGATCATCGTCTTCATCAGGGCCGCGGCCTCGGCGACGCCGATGGCGGCTGCCACCGTGGTGTTCTTCGTCAGCGCGATCAGGACGTTGGCCAGCGGGCCGATCACCGCGCGGAAGGCCTGCGGCAGCACGATCAGCCGCAGGGTCTGCGAGAAGTTCAGCCCGATCGCGCGGGCTGCCTCGGCCTGTCCGAGGGGCACGGTGTTGATGCCGGAGCGGATCGCCTCGCAGACGAAGGCCGCGGTGTAGGCGGTCAGGCCGAGCACCGCGAGGCGGAAGCCCTGGACCTTGAAGTCGGAGGCGCCCAGCGTCACGCCGAAGATGTCGGCGAGGCCGAGCGAGGTGAAGATGATGATGACCGTCAGGGGGATGTTCCGGACGATGTTGACGTAGGCGGTGCCGAACCCGCGCATCAGCGGTACCGGACTGACCCGCATCGCGGCCAGCAGGGTGCCCCAGACCAGGGAGCCGACGGCGGAGAGGACGGTCAGTTCCACCGTCGTCCAGAACGCCCCTAGGACGTCGTAGCCTTGAAGAAAGTCGAACACGATTTCCCGCGCTTCCGGGTGTGTGGCGTACGGGGAGGGCATGGCGCGCCGCCGCCGGGGAAGCGGTGGCGGCGGCGCGCAGGGTTCGGTTCCGCCTTGCGCGAAGCCTTACTTGACGATCACGCCGGTCTTCGGGGCGGGCTCGTTCTTGTAGCCGGCCGGGCCGAAGTTCTTGGCGACGGCCTTGTCCCAGGAGCCGTCGGACACCATCTTCTCCAGCGCCTTGTTGATTTTGTCGACGGTCGTCAAGTCGCCCTTCTTGACGCCGATTCCGTAGTTCTCGTTGCTCAGCTTCAGGCCGGCGAGCTTGAACTGGCCCTTGTACTTGTCCTGCGCGGCGAAGCCCGCGAGGATCGAGTCGTCCGTGGTCACCGCGTCGACGGCGCCGCTCTGCAGGCCGGCGATGCACTCCGAGTAGGTGCCGACCTCCTTGAGGTTGGCCTTCGGGGCGATCGTCTTCTGGATGTTCTGCGCGGAGGTCGAACCCGTCACCGAACACAGCTTCTTGCCGTTGAGGTCCGCGCCCTTGGCGATCGTCGAGTCCTTCTTGACCAGCAGGTCCTGGTGGGCCAGCAGGTACGGTCCGGCGAAGTCCACCTTCGCCTTGCGCTCGTCGGTGATCGAGTAGGTGGCCGCGATGAACTTCACGTCGCCGCGCGCCAGGGCGTTCTCCCGGTCGGCGCTCTTGGTCTGCACGAACTCGATCTGGTTCGGCTTGTAACCGAGCTGACCGGACACGTAGGTGGCCACGTCCACGTCGAAGCCGGAGAAAGATCCGTCGGGCTCCTGGAGGCCGAGACCGGGCTGGTCGTACTTGATGCCGACCTTGATCTTGCCGCCGCCCGAGGAACCGCTGTCGTCCTTGTCGCCGCCGCCGCACGCCGTGGCGGACAGGGCGAGCGCGAGCACGGCGGCCGAGGCGGCGGTGACCTTGCGGAGCTGCATGATGAACATCCCTCGTTTTGGTGAAGACGGCTTTGAAGACGGCGTTGGAGACGGCCTTGCACGCGGCTTTGAAGACGGCTGTGCACACGCCGGGGAGACGTCCGTGGGGGACGTCTGCGAAAGAGGAGCGGGGCCCGCTGTTCCTCAGTGGTGCAGGATCTTCGACAGGAAGTCCTTGGCCCGGTCGCTGCTCGGGTTGCTGAAGAACTCGTCCGGGGTGGCCTGTTCGACGATCCGGCCGTCGGCCATGAAGACCACCCGGTTCGCGGCCGAGCGGGCGAAGCCCATCTCGTGCGTGACGACGATCATCGTCATGCCGTCCCTGGCCAGCTGCTGCATGACCTCCAGGACCTCGTTGATCATCTCGGGGTCGAGGGCCGAGGTCGGCTCGTCGAAGAGCATGACCTTCGGGTCCATCGCCAGCGCCCGCGCGATGGCGACGCGCTGCTGCTGGCCGCCGGAGAGCTGGGCGGGGTACTTGTCGGCCTGGGTGCCCACGCCGACCCGGTCGAGCAGGGTGCGGGCCTTCTCCTCGGCGCCTCGCCGGTCCGCCTTGCGGACCTTGACCTGGCCGAGCATCACGTTCTCCAGAACCGTCTTGTGCGCGAAGAGATTGAAGGACTGGAAGACCATGCCGACGTCGGCGCGCAGCCGGGCGAGCTCCTTGCCCTCCTGGGGCAGCGGCCTGCCGTCGATGGTGATCGTTCCGGAGTCGATGGTCTCCAGGCGGTTGACGGTGCGGCACAGAGTCGACTTGCCGGACCCGGAGGGCCCGATCACCACGACGACCTCCCCGCGGGCGATCGTCAGGTCGATGTCCTGGAGCACGTGCAACGCGCCGAAGTGCTTGTTCACGCTCTTCAGGACGACCAGTTCGCCGGTCGCGGCCACGTCCTCCTTGGCCACCGATACTTCGGTCATCGCTTTCGGGCTCCGTCCTCATCGGTTTCGGAGGAATGTAGTTTTCGCGGATGACCAGCGTCATTACATCTGAGGGAGATCTGAGCATCACGATCCGGTAGCAGGCGGACACGTGTCGTAGCACCGGCGGCCGCCCGGGTATCGGCCGCGTAACGGAACCCGCCCGCCACCGGAACCCACTTGACGCCGTCGGCGTCCATCAGCGTGACTGCTCCTCGGGCACGCGCGCGTGCGCGCGTTTTCTACAATGCGCGGGTTTTCCACGGGGGAGCCGCCGACGGACCACGACCGTACGACCACTGAACCGGAGGGGGCCGGGATGAGACTGCTGCTCGTCGAGGACGACAACCACGTCGCCGCCGCACTCTCCGCGGTCCTGGCCCGGCACGGGTTCTCCGTCACCCACGCCCGCAGCGGCGAGGAGGCCCTGCGGGCCCTCGTCCCCGAGAGCGACGGCTACGACGTGGTCCTCCTCGACCTCGGCCTGCCCGACCAGGACGGCTACGAGGTCTGCGGCAAGATCCGCAAGCGCACCAGCACCCCGGTCATCATGGTGACGGCCCGCTCCGACGTCCGCTCCCGCATCCACGGCCTCAACCTCGGCGCCGACGACTACGTGGTGAAGCCGTACGACACCGGGGAACTGCTCGCCCGGATCCACGCCGTCAGCAGGCGCACCCACCACGAGGACGGCCAGGCCGGCGCCGACGGCGACAGCGCGCTGCGGCTCGGCGCCGTCCGCATCGAACTGCCCACCCGCCAGGTCAGCGTGGACGGCAAGGTCGTCCAGCTCACCCGCAAGGAGTTCGACCTGCTCGCGCTGCTCGCGCAGCGGCCCGGCGTGGTCTTCCGCCGGGAGCAGATCATCAGCGAGGTCTGGCGCACCAGCTGGGAGGGGACCGGCCGCACCCTGGAGGTGCACGTCGCCTCCCTGCGCGCCAAGCTGCGCATGCCCGCGCTCATCGAGACCGTACGCGGCGTGGGTTACCGGCTCGTCGCCCCGGCCGCGTAGCGGGGACGGGTGCGCACACGTCTCCTTCCGCTGCTCATCGTCCTGATGGCGGCCGTGCTGCTCGCGCTCGGCGTTCCGCTCGCCGTCAGCACGGCCTCCGCGCAGCAGCAGAAGGTCGTCGTCGACCGCATCGACGACACCGCGCGGTTCGCGGCGCTCGCTCAGTTCGTGACCGACACGCCCACCACCGCGCGCCCCATGAGCACGGACGACCGCCTGGAGACCCTCCGCCGCGAACTCGCCAGCTACTACGGCGTCTACGGCATCCGCGCGGGCGTCTTCTACCGGAACGCCTCCTCCATGGCCAACGCCCCCGAGGACTGGGTGCTGCCCGCGACCGGCGAGGTCCGGGAGGCCTTCGGCGAGGCCCTGCTCAGCCGCCGCAGCCACGACCCCGCGCAGGTGTGGCCCTGGCAGCGCACCCGGCTGGTGGTGGCCTCGCCGGTGATCCGGGACGGTGACGTCGTCGCCGTGGTGGTCACCGACTCGCCCACCGGCCCGATGCGTTCCCGCACCCTGCGGGACTGGCTGCTCATCGGCGCCGGCGAGTGCGCGGCGATGCTGCTCGCCGTCGGCGCGGCGCTGCGGCTGACCGGGTGGGTGCTGCGGCCGGTACGGGTGCTCGACGCCACCACGCATGCGATCGCCAGCGGCCGGCTCAAGTCCCGGGTCGCGGCGGCCGGCGGCCCGCCGGAACTCAGACGGCTGGCCCGGGCGTTCAACGAGATGGCGGACAACGTCGAGGACGTGCTGGAGCAGCAGCGGGCCTTCGTCGCCGACGCCTCCCACCAGCTGCGCAACCCCCTCTCTGCGCTGCTGCTGCGCATCGAACTGCTCGCCCTCGAACTGCCCGAGGACAACGAGGAGATCGCCTCGGTCCGCACCGAGGGCAAGCGGCTCGCCCAGGTCCTGGACGACCTGCTCGACCTGGCGCTGGCCGAGCACGCCGAGGCGGACCTGATGACGGCCGACCTCGGCAGGCTGGCCGAGGAGCGGATCGCCGCGTGGGCACCGGCCGCCGCGGCGAAGGGGGTCCGGCTGACCGGCAACTGCCCGCCGACCACCGGGTGGGCCGACCCGGTGACGCTGTCCAGCGCGCTCGACGCGGTGATCGACAACGCGGTGAAGTTCACGCCGGAGGGCGGTGCGGTGGAGGTGACCGTGGCCGCCGACGGTGACGTGTCCACGGTCGTGGTGACCGACTCGGGGCCGGGGCTGACGGACGAGGAACTCGCGCGCGTGGGGGACCGGTTCTGGCGGAGCGGGCGGCATCAGAACGTGAAGGGGTCGGGGCTGGGGTTGTCGATCACGCGGGCGTTGCTGGCGGCGGGCGGGGGTGCGATCGAGTACGAGCACGGTGAGCCGCGGGGGTTGCGGGTGACCGTGAAGGTGCCGCGGGGTGGGTGAGACGGGGGTGGGCGCGGTTGCGGGTCCGGTGCGGGGCGCTGCAGCCGAAGAACCTCAGGGCTTCACCGAGCGGTAGTACCGCCTGGCTCCCTCCTGCAGCGGCAGCGGGTCCGTGTAGATCGCCGTGCGCAGGTCCACCAGTTGGGCCGAGTGGACGTGGTAGCCGATGTCGTCGCGGCTCTTGATGACGGTACGGGTCACCCACTCGGTCAGCCGCGGGTCGACGTCCTTTCGGGTCATCAGGACGTTGGACACCGCGATCGTGGGCACGGTCGTGCCCCGCTGCACGGACGGGTACGCCGACTCCGGCATGTTGGTCGCCCGGTAGTAGAGCGCGGCCTCCCCCTCGGTGTGCAGCCTGGTGACGAGGTTCCCGCCGATCGGCACGAACGTGAAGCTGAACTTCTCCGCCAGGTCCAGCAGCCCCTTGGTCGGCAGGCCGCCCGACCAGAAGAACGCGTCGATCTTGCCGCGCCGCAACTGGTCCGGGCCGGTGTCTATGCCGTCGGACACCGGTGTGATGTCCTTCGCCGGGTCCATCCCGGCAGCCCTGAGCACCCGGTTGGCGATCAGCCGCACCCCCGAGTTGGGCAGCCCGACCGCCACCCGCTTGTGCCGCAGCTGCGCGACGTCGGTGACGCCGGAGTCGCGGGGTACGACGAGCTGGACGTAGTCGTCGTAGAGCCGGGCCACCCCGCGCAGCAGTCCGGCATCCTGGCCGCCGTTCAGTTCGTACGTCTCCACCGCGTCGGCCGCCGCGATGGTGAAGTCGGCGTGGCCGGTCGCCACCCGCCGCACGTTCTCGTACGACCCGTTGCTCTGCACCAGCTTCACCTTCAGGCCCGGCATGTCCTTGCGCAGCTCGGTGCGCAGCCGTTCGCCGTACTCCTGGTAGACGCCGCGCAGCGTCCCGGTGCTGAAGACGATCGTCCCGGTCGGCGGCTTCTCGCCCAGCGGCAGCAGCCACCACAGCAGCAGGCCGAACGCGACGACGCCGGCGGTCGCACACTGGAGGGCACGGCGTCTGCCGATACGGGGAAGCAGCTTGGGCATGCGCGCGATCCTGCCAGCCGGTCACCGTCCTGACCAGGGCCGGGGTCGGGGCCGGTGCCGGGGCGGGGGCAGGGCGGCGGACCGTGACTGTCAGTGGCGGCCGCTACAGTCGTCCGCATGACCAGCTCCGTCCCCGGTGCCCCGACCGGTACCTCGCCCGCCCGCCTCGTCCGGGAGTTCCACCACGCCTTCGGCCTGGACGCCCGCACCACGCCGACCGAGGTGTCCGCCGAACTGGCCGCGCACCGCGGGGAGCTGCTCGCCGAGGAGGCCGCGGAGGTCGCCGAGGTCGCGGTCGGCGGGCCCCTCGACCGGCTCGCGCACGAGCTGGCGGACGTGGTCTACGTGGCGTACGGCACCGCGCTGGTGCACGGGATCGATCTCGACGCGGTGCTCGCCGAGATTCACCGGTCCAACATGAGCAAGCTGGGGCCCGACGGGCAGGTGGCCCGCCGGGCCGACGGCAAGGTGCTCAAGGGGGAGCACTACCGGGCGCCGGACGTCTCGGCGGTGCTGCGCCGCCAGGGCTGGATACCGGGCGGCGTGGCCTGACCCGGGGTCAGAGGGTGCCGCCCGCCAGCTTCCACTCGCGGTGCAGGGCGCCCAGCGGGATGCTCCGCTCCAGCACCGGTGTGCCGAAGACCGAGAGCTGGAGGCGGAGAGTGCCGGAGAGGTCGACACCGCCGTACAGGTTCCAGGTGCCCTGCGCGTCCGCGCCCGGGGTCGCGGAGGTGGCGGTGACCGTGCCGGTGGCCTGGCCGCGCAGGTACGGCGCCAGGTCGGCGGTGACGCCCACGCTGCCGTAGAGGCCGACGGAGGCCTCTGCGCCCAGCGTGGTCCGGACGCTTCCGGCGGTGGTGACCGAGGTGCGCACCGGCGTGCTCGTCATGGTCGAGCTGCTGACCGGCGTCCAGCCCTGGGCGGAGCCGAAGGTGCCGCCCGCCTTGAAGCCGCCCTTCAGGTTCTGCTCCACGTCGACCGTGATCTTCCCGTCACCGCTCACCTGGAGGTAGCAGGTCAGGTCGAGGTTGACGACGACGGGGACCGCGCCGACCTGGAGGACCGGGTCGGCGTGCAGCCTGGCGAACGGGATGCGCAGCGGGGTGGCCGTGGCGCCGGCCCGGCCCCTGACCGCCCAGCCGGAGTCCCAGTCGCCGGAGACGCCGAGGTAGGCGGAGCCGGGCGCGGTGCCGGTACCCGCGCCGCCGTAGGCGAAGTCGACCTGCGGGGCGACCTGGACGAAGCCGGAGACCGAGGCCGCGGCGGAGGTCGGCGCCCCCTCCGCGGCCGGTACCTCCGTGCTGACGTCCAGGCGGAGGCTGCCGAGCGGCACGGTGGCGCCCTTGGGGCCGACGTGCACGTCACCGGCCTTGGACCAGGAGACCTTGACGTTCGGAAGCAGCTTGTCGACGGCGAAGGCGGCCGGGTCGACGGGCACGGTGCCCTTCGCGGTGTCGTCGCCGAGCAGGGCGTCGAGGGTCGCGGGCTCGGTCTGCACCTCGGTGCCCGCGTCGGTCTCGCCGAGCACCTCGGTCACCTTGGCGAGCAGGCCGTCCGGGGCGCCGGGCGCGGGGGCGCTGGCGATGACGTCACCGACGGCGGCCTGCCGCGCGGCGGCCGAAGGCGACGCCGGCGACGACGGTGGCGCCGACGGGCCGGGGGAGCCGGCCGGGGACGCCGTATGGCCCCGGCCCGCCGCACCACCCGCCGAACGGCCCGGCGCATTCCCCTTCTCGGCCGGGGATATGACGGCCCGTCGGGTCCTGCTGTCGTACGAGCTGACGGTGAGCGTCGTGCGGTGCGCCGGCCGGCCCGCGCTCGCCGAGCCCGCGGCCGTGGCCGAGCCCGCGGTCGCGGCGGTGGCCGGCGCGGCGGCGACGGCGAGTGTCCGGCCGTCCGTGCGGGCGGTGGCGGTGGAGTCGTCGGAGACCGCGGCGGCCTCCTGGGCGTGGCCGTCGGCGGCGGCCCGGTGCTGCGGCGCGGAACAGTCGGCGGCGAGGAGGAGGGCGGTCACGGCGAAGGCGGGCACGAGGGCATGCCCGAGCCTTGTGCGTCTGCGCAAGGTCAGTCCTGAGGGAGGGGGTGGCGAAGAGGCACCGACCATGATTACCGGTGAGTAGAACCGGCCGGTAACTCGGTGTGGCAAGAGCATGCCACGCCCGCCGCACAGGCTCCCCACGATCCGGTCACATCCCGACGTGACCTGAACCACGGCGACTTCAGGCCGCCGTGGCCGCATCCACGAAGGCCGGAGTCAAGGCCGGAGCCGGGGGCCGGAGTCAGTCCTGCCGCTGCGCGGCCGCCCGGCGCTGCCGCTTGCCGAGGGGCGCCTGGGAGAGGTCCTGCGCGCTGGACCTGAGGTTCTTGTAGCCGTACCCGCGCCCGGTGAGCCACGCCCTGGCGGCCTCCTCGGCGCGCTCGGCCGCCACCAGGATGTCCTCCTCTTCCTTCCCGGTGTCCTGGAAGCGGAAGGTGAAGGCCGGACGGGCGGTGATGTCGTAACTGAGGTGGCCTTCGGGCGTGAAGGCCGCGCGCAGCACGTCGTGCTCGGCGGCCCGGGCGAGCAGTTCGGCGCGTTGCCCGGCGCTGAGGCCGTCGAAGACGCCGCGGACGGTGACGCGGAAGGTGCGGGTGGTCATGGCGCGACCCTAGGCAGGACGGGGGCACCGCTCCACCGCATTTCCGGCGCCCGCCGGACCCCGGCCCGCCGGGCCTCTACCCGCCGACCTGGCCGAGCCGCAGGTTCCAGCGCCCCGGCCCGCCCGTGATCTCCGTCGCCGACAGCGGCGGGACGTCCAGGCGCCAGAACGCCGCGTCGGGCGCCCCCAGCACGTGCAGCACCATGGCGCGCACCACCTCCGGCTCCACCACGGCGATCGTCCTGCCGATGGTCAGGCCCGTCCGTTCCAGCCAGCCGGCGGCCCGCGCGCACAACTCCCGTACCGACTCACCCCCGTGAGGCGCGGCCCCCGGGTCGGTCAGCCACTGGAGCAGGGCGTCGGGTTCGGCGGTGCCGACCTCCTCCAGCGTCCGGCCCCGCCAGCGCCCCGCGTCCAGGCCCGACAGCTCGGGCTCCGCCGAGGCGTCGAGGCCCAGCGCGGCGGCCGTCTCCCGGCAGCGCACGCTGGGGGAGCTGACCTCCTCGCCCGCGGCCGGCAGGGACAGGGCCACCGTCTCGGGCTTCTCGATCGAGTCGCCGTCGTCGAAGCGGGCTCGCCGCAGCGAGGGGGTGAAGGCGGGGGCCACGAGGATGACTCGGCAGGTCACGGTGGAGGTTCCTCCTCGGTCGTACCGCAGGTGCCGGTGTCGGCGGGTGCCGGACGCGCACGACAGTACGCCGTCCGGCGCCCGCGCCAGGAGCCGGTGACAGCTCCGTGCGCACCGATCGCGCCGCGGCGGCCGGGTCCTCCAGAGAGGCCCGGACCTCCGGCCGACCGGATTGCCGGGAAAGCGCCGGTCACGGGCCTGTTCACGCCGGTCCCGTCGGGTGCCTGACCCCGCGCAGTGCCCGGGAGAGGCCCAGGGCCGCCGTGCGTACCGCCGGGGCCAGCTGCGCCGGGCGGAAGCGGTCGCACGGTACCGCCACCGAGGTCGATCTGCGCGGGGTCCGGATGACCCTGGCCAGGAACGGCGAGACCGTCTCGCGGGGCACCGGTGCCGACTGCCTGGGCAGCCCGCTCACCGCCGCCCGCTGGCTCGCCGCCACCCTGGCCGGCCTCGGCGATTCGCTGAGGGCCGACGACTCCTCACCGGCGCGCTCGGCCCGATGGCGGTCGCCACCGAGGGCGACGAGTTCACCGCCCGCATCGAGGGCCTCGGCACGGTCGGGGTCGCCTTCGGCACCGAGGGAGCAGCATGACCACGAAGGTCGCCGTCATCGGATCCGGGAACATCGGCACCGACCTGATGATCAAGATCCTGCGGCTGTCGGAGAGCCTGGAGATCGCCGCCATGGCCGGCCTCGACCCCGAGTCCGACGGCCTGGCCCGCGCCCGGCGCCTGAAGGTGGCCACCACCCACGAGGGCGTCGACGGGCTGGTCGCCCTCGACGCCTTCGAGGACGTGTCGATCGTCTTCGACGCCACCTCCGCCGCCGCCCACCGCCGCCACGACGAGGTGCTGCGCGCCCTCGGCCGCACGGTCGTCGACCTCACCCCGGCCGCGCTCGGCCCGTACGTCGTCCCGCCCGTCAACGGCGACGCCCACCTGGACGCCCCGAACGCCAACATGGTCACCTGCGGCGGCCAGGCCAACCATCCCGGTGGTCGCCGCCGTCAACACGGTGACCCCGGTCCACTACGGGGAACGCTTCACCGGCCCGACGGCCCCGACCCTCGCCGCCAGGTCCTAGCCGCAGCCGGCGAGGGTCCATTCCGGCAGGTGGCCGGAGCCTGTCGCGGTGTCCGGGCGGACTGTCGCCGGCCGGGCGCTGCCGGCGGCCGCGGGCGCCGGGGGCCGTGAGAGCAGCCGTCGCCGGGGCTCCTGGGGGAGGACTCGGCCGGACTGGACGTCCCAGCAGCCGCCTCGCCAGGTGAGGAAGACCGTGCACAGGGGCGGCACGGCGAGATGCCAGAAGGCCCGTGCCGGCAGGGCGAGGGCATGGATGAGCGCGGCTCGCACGACGGCCGCCTCGGTGATCGCCACCGCGTGGCCGGTGCCGGGCGCCATGCCGCCCAGCCAGTCCGCCGAGCGGCGGCAGAGCTGGCGTACGGACTCCCCTCCGTGGGGCGCGGCATCCGGATCCGTGCGCCAGGCGCTGAATCCGTCGGGGTCGCTCGCGGCGACTTCACCGACGGTGCGGCCGCACCATCGGCCCACGTCGAGATCGCGCAGCATGGGCTCGGACAGCGCCGCCAGGCCGATGGCGTCGGCGGTCTGCGAGCAACGGGTGGAGGGCGCCCGAACGGCCTGCTCATGGGGAGAGAGCACTGCTCTCGCAGCACCGGCCAGGCGCAGGCCGTACTCGTTCAGCGGGGCGTCGCCGAGGAGCGGGTCCACAGTGGCGTCACCGCCGGGCGCGCACAGAAGCATCAGGTTGATCGACATGGGACCGGCCTCCCTCTTGGCCCGGCCTTGGCCCGGCACGGCTTCGGACGGATCGGCTGAGACAACGTGCTGCCTCATGTGTTCCAGAGTCGGTGCGGGCCCCCCGGCCGGACCATCCGCCAGGTGGCCGGAACCACCCCGCCGACTGGCCAGGCCGCCGTGCGCTGGGGGCGCGAACCGGCATCGTTCACCGGTTCCGCTCGACGGGCAGTTCGAGGCGGAGCTCGTAGCCCCCGTGGGCCGTGGGGCCCGACGCGACGGTGCCGCCGAGGAGCTCCGCCCGCTGGGCCAGGCCGACCAGCCCGTTCTGGGCGCTCGGCAGGGCGAAGGCCGGCCGGGTGGGGGCGGTGTTGGTGACGGTGGCACGAAGGACACCGTCCCGGTGCCGGACGCGGACGGTCGCGGCGGCGCCGGGGGCGTGCTTGCGGACGTTGGTCAGCGCCTCCTGGACGGTGCGGTAGACGGCGCGCTGCACCGTGGGCGGAAGCTCTTCGGGCAGGTCGGTCTCCAGCTTCGCCTCGATGCCGCTGGCCCCGACCAGGTGCTCCAGGTCGGCGAGCGAAGGCTGCGGGGTGAGCTCCGTAGGCCTGCTGCCGGAGGCCCGCAGCACGCCGACCATGTGCCGCAGCTCCTCCAGGGTCTGCACGCTCAGGCGGCGGATCGTGGCCGCGGCCTGTCGCGTCTCGGCGTCCCGGCCGCTCACCTGGAGCGCTCCGGCCTGTACGGCGATGAGACTGACCTGGTGGGAGACCACGTCGTGCATCTCCCGGGCGAGCTGGGCGCGCTCCTTCGCCAGCACGCTCTGGGCGGTCAGCAGCCGCTCCTGCTCGCGGGCCTCGGAGATGTCGGCGAGCCGCAGCGACAGTTCACGCCGGGCCTGCACGAGCTGGCCGAGGAAGACGGGAGCGGCCGCGGTGGCCAGGGTGTAGCTGAGGTGGAACAGGTTGTTCGTCTGGGACAGCTCGGTGGCGTCCAGGGACGACCACGGCCACGGCAGGAAGTCGATGATCGCGTAGGCCAGCGCGCAGCCGGCCAGCAGGAGACGGTGGCGGTTGAGGGAGGAGAGCGTGTACAGCGCGGCCATGGGGGCGACCACCGCGTCGGTGACCAGGGCGGTGGGCAACGTCAGGGCGAAGGTCGTCAGGGGCAGCCGGTGCCGCAGCATCAGGGCGACGGCGCCGAGCAGCGCGCACGTGGCGGCCGGCTGGTCCTCGACGGGGACGTGAGCCCAGGCGTCCGCCAGCGCGATCCCGACGAAGCCGACGTCGAGGAGCACGGCCGACCGCTGTCGGCGACTCACCGGACGCTCTCGTCCTGCGAAGGGGTGAGCAGGCCCGCGCGCTCGGCGATGAGAGCCGCCTGGACACGGCTGCTCACCCGCAGCTTGCCGAGGACGTTGGCGACGTGGCCCTTGATGGTGCCGGTGCTCAGGTGCAGCCGTTCGCCGATCTCGGTGTTGGCGAGTCCTTCGGCCATGAGGACGAGCACGGCGCGTTCCCGCTCGGTGAGCCGGGCGGTGAGGCGGACGGCGCCGGGCTCACGGACGCTGTTGTCGAGGTAGCCGCCCACCACCAGGCGGGTGACCTTGGACGACAGTACGGTCCCGCCCTCGGCCAGGGTGCGCACCAGATGGGGAAGCTGCTCGGGGTCGGTGTCCTTGAGCAGGAAGCCGGCGGCGCCCGAGCGCAGAGCGGTCGCCACGTACTCGTCGGTGTCGAAGGTGGTGAGCATGGCGACCACCGGAGCCTGCGGCATGCGGCGGAGGTCGGACAGAATCGTGAGCCCGTCCACGTCCGGCATCCGGATGTCGAGCAGGACGACGTCGGGCCGCAGCTCCCGCACCGTGCGCAGCGCCTGGCCCCCCGCCACCGCCGCGACGACCTCGATGTCGTCCGCCGTTTCGAGGATGTGCGTGAAGCCCGTGCGGATCAGGGCTTCGTCATCGACCACCAGTACCCGGATCACGTGCGCTCCGCTCCTCGCATGCCCTGTCGAGGCGTACCCCGCGCAAGCCGTCCTCCCGGCTACCGGCACCGAGATCCCGCCGGTTGGCGGCGCGACCTCAGCCGGTCGGCGGCGCCCGCCACCCGTGCAACGCCGCGCCGGCAGGCGCGCCGCCCCGGTGGCCGGCACGCCGCGCCCGCCGCCTCGGCGGCCTGCGTGCAAGGCCCGCCCGTGGCGCAGCCACACCCTCCGCACGCATCTCACTACGCTGAGCGACGCGAGGCCGCACGGCCCAGGACGGACAGATCGGGAGACCATGGCCCTCGACCTAGACATCGACCGCATCCGCCGGCTCGTCGGCGAAGGCGTCCGCGACAAGGTCTACCCCGGCGCCGTCTGGGCCGTCGGCGACCGCTCGAACATGGTCATCGGCACCCCGGGCGTCCTGGATCCCGACCGCCCCGACGAACCGATGCGGCACGACACCGTCTTCGACGTCGGCGGCCTCACGGAGATCCTCGCGGTGTGGCCGGTCGTCGGAGCCCTCGTCGAGGACGGCAAGCTGCACCTCGACGAGCAACTGGGCGACTTCTGGTCCGAGGTGCGCGGCCACCCCCTGGGCCGGGTGACCGCCCGCCACCTGCTCACCCACACCACAGGCGTCCCGCCCCTCACCGACCTCGGGGACCTGTACGGCACCCGCCCCCGGGACATCCGCGACGGCGTCCTCCGCGAAGCCGTGCGCCGTCCACCCGGGGAGGCCGTGGAGCACACCGACCGCGCCGCCCTCGTCCTCGGCTTCCTGGCCGAGGAAGTCTCCGGCCAGGGCCTCGACGCCCTCGCCGCCACCCGCGTGTGGCAGCCCCTCGGCATGACACGCACCTGCTACGGACCCCTGCCCGGCGAGGCGGCCGCCCGCTGCGCACCGACCGGACTCGACGACGTCACGGGCACCCGCCTGCGCGGCACCGCCCACGGCCGGCCCGCGCGGCTGCTGGGCGGAGTCTGCGGCAGCTGCGGTGCGTTCTCCGCCCTCCCCGACCTCGCGGCCTTCCTCCGCCACGTGCTGCAGCCGGGCCACGACGGCGGACGACCCGGCTTCGGCCCCGCCTGGACCCGGGAGTCGCTGCGGATCAGGACCGGCGACGACCCCACATCCGCCGGCGGACTGTTCTGGCGCCCTGCCCCGGGCACCGATCCCGGCACCGACGACATCTGGGTGCCCCACGGCCCCGCAGGGGCGGGTGCCTGGCTCTCTCCGAAACAGGGCCGCTGGGCCGTCCTGCTGACCAACGAGCTCTACTACGCCGGCGACCCCGGACCCCTCGGTCACATCCGCGACGCGTTCCGCTCAGTCGCCTTCGCCTGACGGTGCGCCCTGCCCGAAGGGCCGGGACCTGGGTCTCCGGGGACCGCCTGCCCACCAGCACGACTCAGGTCGCAACCGGGACATCGGCAGGGCAGGGGAGTGCGTGTTCCCGGTGCGTCGGTGAAGCGGCGGCGGCCGACACGGGCCGCGTTCACGACCGCCTACCCTTGAGCCATGACCAGCAGCAGCGACCGGAGCCCGGTAGTGGACGTTCAGGCACCCAGGACCTACGAAGTGCGCACCTACGGGTGCCAGATGAACGTCCACGACTCCGAGCGATTGTCCGGGCTGCTGGAGGACGCCGGTTACGTGCGCGCCCCCGAGGGCTCGGACGGCGACGCCGACGTGGTCGTGTTCAACACCTGCGCGGTCCGGGAGAACGCCGACAACCGGCTCTACGGCAACCTCGGCCGGCTCGCGCCGAGGAAGGCGTCCCGCCCCGGTATGCAGATCGCGGTCGGCGGCTGCCTGGCGCAGAAGGACCGCGACACCATCGTGCGGAAGGCGCCCTGGGTCGACGTCGTCTTCGGCACGCACAACATCGGCAAGCTGCCGGTCCTGCTGGAGCGCGCCCGGGTCCAGGAAGAGGCCCAGGTGGAGATCGCGGAGTCGCTGGAGGCGTTCCCCTCCACCCTGCCGACCCGGCGCGAGAGCGCCTACGCGGCCTGGGTGTCGATCTCCGTAGGCTGCAACAACACCTGCACCTTCTGCATCGTCCCGGCCCTGCGCGGCAAGGAGAAGGACCGGCGCACCGGCGACATCCTCGCCGAGATCGAGGCCCTGGTCGCCGAAGGCGTCTCCGAGATCACCCTGCTCGGCCAGAACGTCAACGCGTACGGCTCCGACATCGGCGACCGCGAGGCGTTCAGCAAGCTGCTGCGGGCCTGCGGGAGCATCGAGGGCCTGGAGCGGGTCCGGTTCACCTCCCCGCACCCCCGTGACTTCACCGACGACGTGATCGCGGCCATGGCCGAGACCCCGAACGTGATGCCGCAGCTGCACATGCCCCTCCAGTCCGGCTCGGACACCGTCCTGAAGGCGATGCGCCGCTCCTACCGGCAGGAGCGCTACCTCGGGATCATCGAGAAGGTGCGGGCCGCGATCCCGCACGCGGCGATCACCACCGACATCATCGTGGGCTTCCCCGGCGAGACCGAGGAGGACTTCGAGCAGACGATGCACGTCGTGCGCGAGGCCCGCTTCACGCAGGCCTTCACCTTCCAGTACTCCAAGCGGCCCGGCACCCCCGCCGCGACCATGGAGGACCAGATCCCCAAGGAGGTCGTCCAGGCGCGCTACGAGCGTCTCGTCGCCCTCCAGGAGGAGATCTCCTGGGACGAGAACAAGAAGCAGGTCGGCCGCACGCTGGACCTGATGGTCGCCGAGGGCGAGGGCCGCAAGGACGGCGCCACCCACCGCCTCTCCGGCCGCGCCCCCGACAACCGCCTGGTCCACTTCACCAAGCCCGACCAGGACGTCCGCCCCGGCGACGTCGTCACGGTCGAGATCACCTACGCCGCCCCGCACCACCTCCTCGCCGAGGGCCCGACGCTCGCCGTCCGCCGCACCCGTGCCGGCGACGCCTGGGAGAAGCGGAACGCGGCCGAGGCGGCCAAGCCGGCCGGCGTGCTGCTGGGGCTGCCGAAGATCGGCGTGCCGGAGCCGCTGCCGGCGGTCACCGGAGGCTGTGCGGCGCACTGAACACGCGCCATACTCCCCACGTCGATCAGAAGCCGGGGGCGGAGCATGGCGCGCTGGGTGGTTGTCGTGCAGTTCGGGAACGGGGAGTACTACAGGGTCGAGGAGGTCACCCGCTTCGAGGGCACCTTGGAGCAGGCCCGGGCCACCCTGTACGAGGTCGCCTGCACCCACCGCCCGCGCGCGGGCCTGCGCCAGCAGCGCCGTGAGGTGTTCCGGATGGGGGAGGGGGACGAGTACTACGTCCACATCGACGGCATGGTGTCCACGCACCGCGTGTTCTACCGGCTGGCGGAACTGGCGTGGAGCAGCGGTCCCGCGCCCGTGTACCCGCAGTAGGCTGCCGATCATGCTTGTCGCAGCAGCAGTCTGTCCCTGCCCGCCCGTCCTCGTCCCGGAGGTCGCCGCGGGGGCCGCGGCCGAGCTGGACGCCGCGCGTGCCGCCTGTGCCGACGCGCTCGGGGTGCTCGCCGCCGCCCGGCCGGACCTCCTGGTGGTGGTGGGGCCCGCCGGACAGCCGGGGCGGGGCGTGTTCCCGCAGGGCAGCCGGGGCACCTTCCGGGGCTTCGGGGCCGAGGTCGACGTACGGCTGGGCGGCGGACCGGCAGGCGGGCCGGACGCGGCCGGTGAGCGGGAGCTGCCGCCGTCGCTCGCCGTCGGCGCCTGGCTGCTGGAGCGCATGGGCTGGTCCGGCGCCCCCGTCGAGGGGCTCGGCGTCGGCGAGTCGCTGGAGGCCGAGCGGTGCGTCCGGGCCGGCCGGGAGATCGCCGGCCGGGCCGCGCGGGTGGCGATGCTGGTCATGGGTGACGCCAGCGCCTGCCGCACCCTCAAGGCACCCGGCTACCTCGACGAACGGGCGGCCCCCTTCGACGCCGAGGTCGCCCGGGCGCTCGGCGCGGCCGACATCGAGGCGCTCAAGGCCCTCGACGCCGACCTGGCGTACCAGCTCAAGGCGGCCGGCCGCGCCCCCTGGCAGGTCCTCGCCGGCGCGGCCGAGGGCGCGGACCTCGGCGGGGCCCTCCTCCACGACGACGCACCGTACGGTGTCTGCTACCTGGTGGCGACCTGGTCCTGAGCGCCGGCCGCACCGCGCCCCCGTGCCGGACGCGTGCCGAAACGGCGGACGGCCGGGAGTCGGGTGACTCTCGGCCGTCCGCCGATCATTTCCGGGACCCGCCCGGTTCAGGAAGCCGGCGGCGGCCCCTCCGGCCGGGTCGGGGCGGTGGGGCCGGGCGTCGTACCGCCCATGCCGGGCGTCGTACCGCCCATGGCGTCCGGGTGCACGAACCGGTCCATGGCGCCCTTGGCCCTGCCCGTACCCGTCTGGATCTTGTCGCTGTACTTGCCCTTGGTCTTCTCGTCGACGACCCGTGCGGCCTTGTCGATGCCGTGCTGGAGCTTGTCGACCTTGTCCTCGTGCTGCTGCGCGAAGTGAGAGGCCTTGTCCTTGGCCGGGGCGAGCTTGGCCTTCAAATTGTCCAAAAGACCCATGGTTACCTTCCCTATGGCTTCCCTCGCAGGCCGTTATGTGCGGGCGCCCTCGCCGGCCTCGTTGTCGGCGGCTTCCCTGGCGGACTGCTGCTGGGGGATCTCGGTGTCGGCGGTGGCCGCGGCGCGCTCCGTCTCCGTCCTCGCGTCCGCGTCCCGGCCGTCGTCCTCGCCGGAGCCCTTCGCCTCGGCCACGGCCTCCGCCGCCTCCTCGGCGGCGTTCTCCGGTCCGGGCCCGTCCGGCTCGGCGCCGGCCGACGCCTCGACCTCCGGCTTTTCCGGCGTCCTCGGCTCTTCCGACGCCTTCTGCTTCTTCCCAAGGAACCGTGCAAAAACGCCCATATCCACTCCATACGTTACTCGTGCGAGCGAAATCCCGCGTGACCCCGGTGCGTCCGATTGCGCCGGACCGGTCGCGGCCTCTCGGCGGCGGTGGCGGGAGCCTCGCAACGGGCAACGAAGCCGGACACGCTCCGTCACGTAACTCGTTCGAGACCGGTCCCGGAGGTTTGCGAGACTGGTGCGGTGAGCAGCGCACCCTCCGCCCCCCGTGTCATCGCCGTCGTCGGCCCCACCGCGGCCGGAAAGTCCGACCTCGGCGTCTTCCTGGCCCAGCGGCTCGGTGGGGAGGTCGTCAACGCCGACTCCATGCAGCTGTACCGGGGGATGGACATCGGCACCGCCAAGCTGACGCCCGAGGAGCGCGCCGGCGTCCCGCACCACCTGCTCGACATCTGGGACGTGACCGTCACCGCCTCCGTCGCCGAGTACCAGCGGCTCGCCCGCGCCCGCATCGACGCCCTGCTCGCCGAGGGCCGCTGGCCGATCCTGGTCGGCGGCAGCGGGCTGTACGTCCGCGGCGCCGTCGACAACCTGGAGTTCCCCGGCACCGACCCCGAGGTCCGGGCCCGCCTGGAGGACGAGCTCGCCCTGCGGGGCTCCGGCGCCCTGCACGCCCGGCTGTCCGCCGCCGACCCCGAGGCGGGCCGCGCGATCCTGCCCAGCAACGGCCGCCGTATCGTCCGCGCGCTGGAGGTGATCGAGATCACCGGGCGCCCCTTCACCGCCAACCTGCCCGGCCACGACTCGGTCTACGACACCGTCCAGATCGGCGTCGACGTGGCCCGCCCCGAACTCGACGAGCGCATCGCGCTGCGCGTCGACCGGATGTGGGAGGCCGGGCTGGTGGCCGAGGTGCGCGCACTGGAGGCGCACGGGCTGCGCGAGGGACGCACGGCGTCGCGTGCCCTCGGCTACCAGCAGGTCCTGGCGGCGCTCGCCGGCGAGTGCACGGAAGCGGAAGCGCGGGCGGAGACCGTCCGTGCCACCAAGCGCTTCGCGCGCCGGCAGGATTCGTGGTTCAGGCGCGACCCCCGGGTGCACTGGTTGAGTGGGGCCGCGGCGGACCGCGAGGAACTTCCGCGGCAGGCCCTGGCGTTGGTCGAACGACCGGTCACAGCCTGATCACGTCATGGCATCGGGATGCGCCACCGGTCATCGAGGGCTCCGGCGCCGTGCCATCATCGAGCTTCGATCGCAAGTGGAGTCCTAGGTTGGGAGGGCGCGTGGCGATGGAGGCCGGCCCTCGCGACACCGCACACGACACCGAGCACGTCGCCGTAGAGGCCCTTGAACCGGGTGACGTCGAGGAAGGCGAGGGGCGACTCTCGCCGGACGGTCCGGACGACACGGTGGGCGGCGGCGTCACCGCCGACGGCCCCGAGCCGGAGGAGATGTTCGCGAGCGGCCCCGAGGTCGAGGTGGAGCTCCGCCCGCAGCGGCGCCTGCGCCTGTGGCAGCTGGCCCCCATCGTCGGCCTGGCCGCGGTCGGCTCCCTGATGTTCGCCTTCCCGCTGGCCTTCGACTTCGGCGACAGCGGCGCGGTGATCGCCATGCTGGGCCTGCTGATCTGCTCCTGCGCGGCGGGCTGGGGCATGATGGCGGCGAGGAAGGTCGGCTACACCTGGCCCGGCCTCCCGGCCCGGGGCTCGGGCCGCAGGCCCGACTGGCGCGTGGTGATCGGCTACGTGGTCCTGGTGGCGATCGTGGCCGTCCTGGCGGTGTGGCGCGTAGCGCGCCTGCGCTGACCCGCGCCGAAGTAGGGCTGCGCGGAAAGCGCCCGTCACCGGAGCGCCCCGAAAGGGGCGCGGGGAACTGCGCGACCAGCCCCCACCGGCCCGCAGCCGAACCCACCACCCGAACCACCACCCACGCCTCCCTTACCCTCGAAGAATGAGCATCCCCTTCCTCAAGGGCCACGGCACCCAGAACGACTTCGTGATCGTCCCGGATCCCGACAACGCCCTGGACCTCACCCCGGCCGCCGTGGCCGCCCTCTGCGACCGCCGCGCCGGCATCGGCGCCGACGGCGTGCTGCACGTCGTACGGTCCGCCGCGCACCCCGAGGCCAAGGGGATGGCCGCCGACGCCGAGTGGTTCATGGACTACCGCAACGGCGACGGCTCGATCGCCGAGATGTGCGGCAACGGCGTCCGCGTCTTCGCCCGCTACCTCCAGCACGCGGGCCACGTCACGGAGGGCGACCTCACCGTCGCCACCCGCGGCGGCACCAAGACCGTGCACCTCGCGAAGGACGGGGACGTCACCGTCGGCATGGGCAGCGCCCGCCTCCCCGAGGGCGACGTGACCGTGAGCGTCGGCGACCGCACCTGGCCCGCGCGGAACGTGAACATGGGCAACCCGCACGCCGTCGCCTTCGTCGCGGACCTCGCCGACGCCGGCGACCTCCGCACCCCGCCCCCCTTCAGCCCACCGTCGGCCTACCCCGAAGGGGTCAACGTCGAGTTCGTCGTCGACCGCGGCCCCCGCCACGTCGCGATGCGCGTCCACGAGCGCGGCTCCGGCGAGACCCGCTCCTGCGGCACCGGCGCCTGCGCGGTCGCCGTGGCCGCCGCCCGCCGCGACGGCGCCGACCCCTCGGTCACCGGCGCCCCGGCGACGTACACCGTGGACGTGCCCGGCGGACGGCTCGTCATCACCGAGCGGCCCGACGGCGAGATCGAGATGACCGGCCCCGCAGTGATTGTCGCCACGGGCGAGATCGACGCCGAATGGCTGGAAAACGCCGTCCGTTGAGCTGACCGCAGGTCGTAATCGGTGGTCCGGGCGATACTCCAACACCCGGATCCACGGCTCGCGTTGCCCTGCATGGCGAGAAACGTGGGCCACCCCCCGAACAGGTGGCGCAAAATCGTAAACCTCGAAATTGTCGCTCGATTGGGTGATCCGTTTCACGCTCGGCGGGAGGCGGTCAATCGGGCGCGGTGGGCTCGATAGCATCAAGCACCGGCACGGACGGGGGAACGTCGCCAATCCCTGAGCCTCGTATGCCCTGGGGCCCCGTCCACCGGTCCACGAGCCGGAGGTGCCCATGAGCGCGGACGCCACGAACCCTGCGACGCCCGGTCCCGTAGCGCCCGCGGCGGCGGTCCGCAGGAAGGCCCGCCCCCGGATCGACCTGCGCCGGCTCGGCCGGGCCGCGCTGCTCGGGAACGCCGCTCGCGGCAGACTCCCCGACGCCATCGGGCACGTCGCCGAGGCGCACCGCGCCCACTACCCCGACGCCGACCTCGAGCCCCTGCGCCGCGCCTACGTGCTGGCGGAGTCCTCGCACCGTGGCCAGATGCGCAAGAGCGGCGAGCCGTACATCACCCATCCCCTCGCGGTCACCCTGATCCTCGCCGAACTCGGCGCCGAGACCACGACCCTGACGGCGTCTCTGCTCCACGACACCGTCGAGGACACCGATGTGACCCTCGACCAGGTGCGGGAACAGTTCGGCGAGGAGGTCCGTTATCTGGTCGACGGGGTGACGAAACTCGAGAAGGTCGACTACGGGGCCGCCGCCGAGCCCGAGACGTTCCGGAAGATGCTCGTCGCCACCGGCAGCGACGTCCGGGTGATGTCGATCAAGCTCGCCGACCGTCTGCACAACATGCGCACCCTCGGCGTGATGCGCCGCGAGAAACAGGAACGCATCGCCAAGGTCACCCGTGACGTCCTCATCCCGCTCGCCGAACGGCTCGGCGTGCAGGCGCTCAAGACCGAGCTGGAGGACCTGGTCTTCGCCATCCTGCACCCCGAGGAGTATGAGCACACCCGGGAGCTGATCGCCGCCAACGCGGCCCGCACCGACGACCCCCTCGCGGGGATCGCCGACGAGATGCGCGGCGTGCTGCGCGAGGCCGACATCCCGGCCGAAGTCCTCATCCGCCCCCGGCACTTCGTCTCCGTCCACCGCGTCAGCCGCAAACGCGGCGAGCTGCGCGGCGCCGACTTCGGCCGGCTCCTGGTGCTGGTCAACGAGGACGCGGACTGTTACGCCGTCCTCGGCGAACTGCACACGTGCATGACCCCGGTGGTCTCGGAGTTCAAGGACTTCATCGCGGTACCGAAGTTCAACCTGTACCAGTCGCTGCACACCGCGGTCGCCCGCGCCGACGGACAGGTCGCCGAAGTCCTCATCCGCACCCACCAGATGCACAAGGTCGCCGAGGCCGGCGTCGTCGCCCTCGGCAACCCCTACGCCCCGGCCGCCGACGCCCCCGCGGCCGAGACCGCCGACGCCCCGGCCGACGGCGAGCGCGCCGACCCCACCCGCCCCGGCTGGCTCTCCCGCCTTCTCGACTGGCAGAAGGCCGCCCCGGACACCGACACCTTCTGGTCCACCCTGCGCGAGGACCTCGCCCAGGACCGCGAGATCACCGTCTTCCGCCCCGACGGCGGCACCCTCGGCCTCCCCGAGGGCGCCACCTGCGTCGACGCCGCCTACGCCCAGTACGGCGAGGACGCCCACGCCTGCATCGGCGCCCGCGTCAACGGCCGCCTCGCGACCCTCAGCACCGTCCTCACGGACGGTGACACCGTCCAGCTCCTGATGGGCCAGGACCCGGCCTCCGAACCCTCCCGGGAGTGGCTGGAGCACGCCCACACCCCGGCGGCCCGGATCGCCATCCAGCGCTGGCTCGCCGCCCACCCGGACAGCACCGGGGAACCGCCGGCCCCGGCCCCCAGCCGCCCCGTCCCCGACTTCCCGGCCACCGGCACCGCACCCGGCACCCCCTCCCGGACCGCCAGCGCCGTGGTCGCCGACCGCCCCGGCGCGACCGTGCGGCTCGCCGGCTGCTGTACCCCCGTACCGCCCGACGAGGTCACCGGCTTCGCCGTGCGCGGCGGAGTGGTCACCGTGCACCGCGTGGAGTGCGCCTCGGTGGCGCACATGAAGGGCACCGGGCGGCCCGAAGTGGCCGTGACCTGGGGCGACAGCACCGCCTGCCGGGTCACCCTGGTCGCCGAATCGTTCGGGCGGCCCCACCTGCTCGCCGACCTCACCGAGGCGATGGCCCAGGAGGGCGCCGAGATCGTCTCGGCGACCGTGGAACCCCCCGACCAGCAGCGCGTCCGGCACACGTACACCGTCGAGCTCCCCGACGCGGCCCACCTGCCCGCCCTGATGCGCGCGATGCGCAACGTGCCCGGTGTATACGACGTCGGCCGAGCGCAACACCAGTGACCTACTCGTTCGAGTGGTTCGGTCGCGCGTCGTCGCCGTGAGCGTGGGGTGTGCTGGTAGCGGTGGTCCATGCCGCTCACCCTCCGCACCCGCCCGTCACAGCGTGCCGCCCGACCGCTCCGGCACCGGCGGGCCGCCGCCCTCCTCGCCTCCGCCGTCACCGTCGCCCTCCTCGGCGCGAGCGCCCCGCCGGCCCCGCTCGGCCTCGGCGACCGGCTCTTCCCGTACCTCGGCAACCCGGGGTACGACGTGGCGTCGTACGACCTCTCCTTCACCTATCGGGGCAGCAACGACAAGCCGCTGCAGGCCGTGACCACCATCGACGCCTGGACCACCGCCGACCTGGAACGCCTCAACCTCGACTTCGCACACGGCAAGGTCGAGTCCGTCGAGGTCGACGGCCGGCCGGCCGCCTTCGCGGCCGCCGGAGAGGACCTGGTCGTCACGCCGGACAGGCCGCTGCGGCGGGGCGACTGGACGCGGATCACGGTGAAGCACACCAGTGACCCGGTCTCCGCCAAGGGCCAGGACGGCGGGTGGGTGCGCACCACCGACGGCCTCGCCATGGCCAACCAGGCCGACGCCGCCCACCTGGTCTTCCCGTGCAACGACCACCCGTCCGACAAGGCGATGTTCACCTTCCACGTCACCGCCCCGAACGGCTACACCGTCGTCGCCAACGGCCTGCCCACCGACTCCGCCCGGGTCGGCGGCCAGACCACCTGGACCTACCGCACCCAGCACCCCATGGCCACCGAGCTGGCCCAGGTCTCCATCGGCCGCTCCGCCGTGCTGCACCGCACCGGACCGCACGGCCTGCCCGTCCGGGACGTCGTCCCGAGCGCCGACGCCAAGAAGCTCGAACCCTGGCTGGCCAAGACCCCGGACCAGATCGCCTGGCTGGAGAGCAAGGTCGGGACGTACCCGTTCGAGACCTACGGCGTGCTCATGGCACAGGCGTCCACCGGGTTCGAGCTGGAGACCCAGACCCTCTCCCTCTTCGAGAAGAACCTCTTCACCGAGCCCGCGTACCCCAAGTGGTACATCGAGTCGGTCATGGTGCACGAGCTGTCCCACCAGTGGTTCGGCGACAGCGTCAGCCCCCGCGTCTGGTCCGACGTCTGGCTGAACGAGGGCCACGCCACCTGGTACGAGGAGCTGTACGCCGAGGAGAAGGGCCACCAGCCCATGATCGACCGCATGAAGGCCGCGTACGGCGCCTCCGACCGCTGGCGCGCCGCCGGCGGACCGCCCGCCCTGCCCAAGGCGCCCGAGCCCGGCCAGAAGATCAGCATCTTCCGCCCCAACATCTACGACGGCGCCGCCCTCGCCCTCTACGCCCTGCGCCAGGAGATCGGCAAGCCCGCCTTCGAGCGCCTGGAGCGGATCTGGGTCCAGCGGCACAGGGACGCCACCGCCACCACCGCCGACTTCGTCCGCCTCGCCTCCGCGGTCGCGGGCCGCGACCTGACCGGCTTCTTCGACGCCTGGCTGTACGGCGAGAAGACCCCGCCGATGCCCGGCCACCCGGACTGGAAGCAGGTCGCGGCCCCGAAGAAGCAGACCAAGAAGTGACGGCACGGCGGCCCCCGGAATAACACGGTGCCGGGACGGGGCGTACCGTGCGACCATCGTGGGGCCGGCACAGGCCGGCACCGCCGGCCACAGGCCGGCTCGGGCCGGCTCAGGTCGCACGGTACGGGTCGCGGGGAATCTCCCGGGGTACTCGTACGTTGAGAAGTCGAAGGCCGGCTTCGGCACTCCCATCGACGTAAGGACCCAATGACCTCCTCTTCTTCCCCTTCCCAGGACACCAGGCGCCTCGCGCAGGACTACCCCGACGGTCTTCGGGCCGATGCCCTGATGGAAGAGGACGTCGCCTGGAGCCACGAGATCGACGGAGACCGGGACGGCGACCAGTTCGACCGCTCCGAGCGTGCGGCCCTGCGCCGTGTCGTGGGCCTCTCCACCGAGCTCGAGGACGTCACCGAGGTCGAGTACCGGCAGCTCCGCCTGGAGCGGGTCGTGCTGGTCGGGGTGTGGACCTCGGGCACCATGCAGGACGCGGACAACTCCCTCGCGGAGCTGGCCGCCCTCGCCGAGACCGCGGGCGCGCTCGTCCTCGACGGCGTCATCCAGCGCCGCGACAAGCCCGACGCGGCCACCTACATCGGCTCCGGCAAGGCCCTGGAGCTCCGCGACGTCGTCGTCGAGACGGGCGCGGACACCGTCATCTGCGACGGTGAGCTCAGCCCGGGCCAGCTGATCCAGCTGGAGGACGTCGTCAAGGTCAAGGTCATCGACCGGACCGCCCTGATCCTGGACATCTTCGCCCAGCATGCCAAGTCCCGCGAGGGCAAGGCGCAGGTCTCGCTCGCGCAGATGCAGTACATGCTGCCGAGGCTGCGAGGCTGGGGTCAGTCGCTGTCCCGCCAGATGGGCGGCGGCAAGGGCGGCGGCCTCGCCACCCGCGGTCCCGGTGAGACCAAGATCGAGACGGACCGGCGGCGGATCCGCGAGAAGATGGCGAAGATGCGCCGGGAGATCGCGGAGATGAAGACCGGCCGCGAGATCAAGCGCCAGGAGCGCCGCCGCAACAAGGTGCCGTCCGTCGCCATCGCGGGCTACACCAACGCCGGCAAGTCCTCCCTGCTCAACCGCCTCACCGGCGCCGGTGTCCTGGTCGAGAACGCCCTGTTCGCGACCCTGGACCCGACCGTCCGCCGCGCGGAGACGCCCAGCGGCCGGCTCTACACCCTCGCGGACACCGTCGGCTTCGTCCGTCACCTGCCCCACCACCTGGTCGAGGCGTTCCGCTCCACCATGGAGGAGGTCGGCGACTCCGACCTGATCCTCCACGTGGTCGACGGCGCGCACCCGGCCCCGGAGGAGCAGCTGGCCGCGGTACGCGAGGTGATCAGGGACGTCGGCGCCACCGACGTACCCGAGATCGTCGTGATCAACAAGGCCGACGCGGCCGACCCGCTGGTCCTCCAGCGCCTGCTGCGCAACGAGAAGCGCTCGCTCGCGGTCTCGGCCCGCACCGGCCAGGGCATCCAGGAACTCCTCGCCCTGATCGACAACGAGCTGCCCCGCCCGTCGGTCGAGATCGAGGCCCTGGTCCCGTACACCCACGGCAAGCTGGTCGCCCGCGCCCACAACGAGGGCGAGGTCCTCTCGGAGGAGCACACCGCCGAGGGCACCCTCCTCAAGGTCCGCGTCCACGAGGAACTGGCGGCGGAACTCGCGCCGTACGTCCCGGCTCCGGCCGCGTGACAGTTCGTAAGCGAACGGGCCGCTCCCTTTTCAGGGGGCGGCCCGTTCGCTTTCCTGGGGGCGCGGGGAACAACTGCGCGATCAGCCATGACGGCGAGTCAGTCGCCGGCGCACCAGGTGCACCACGGCGCGAAGGCGACACCCACCTTCCTCACTGATCGGCGAACTCCTTGCTGACCCCCTCGTAAACCCCCTTGGCCACGTCCCCGAACCGCGGCCCCGCCAGCCACCCCGAACTGACCGGCCCGATCGACGTGTTGGACACCAGCGCCGGCTTGCCGTCGGCACCCGTCTCCACCCAGCCGCCCCCGGACGCCCCGCCGGTCATCGTGCACCCGATCCGGTACATCGTCGGCGCCGCCGCGTCCACCGACAGCCGCCCGGGCCTGCCGGCGCACTGGTACAACAGCGACCCGTCGTAAGGCTTCGCCGCCGGATACCCGGTGGCGGTCATCTTCGACACCTTCGGCACCGCAGGAGCGTCGAAGTTCACCGGCAACGCCGAACCGACCGTCTCCTCGAGCGACTTGCCACCACTGCCCTGCTCGGGCGTCACATGGATCACGGCGTAGTCGTACGACGCCCCCTGGCCGCCCGTCTCACCGCCCTGGTCGATCCACTGCTGCGAGGTCTGCGCCCCGTCGCCCCACCAGACGCCGTACGGTGCGACCTCCGCACGGGTCGCCGCCGCCAGCGCCGAACCGGTCAGCCCCTTGTCGTTGTACGACGGCACGAACGCGATGTTGCGGTACCAGCCGCCGTTCCTGCCGGCGTGCACGCAGTGCCCCGCCGTCCACACCAGGTTGGACTTGCCCGGGTGCGCCGGGTCCTCGACGATCGTCGCCGAGCAGACCATCGTGCCCTCGGGGGAGTCGAAGAAGACCTTCCCGGCCGTGGCCGCGCTCGCGTGGTACGCCGGCCGCACCGCCGTAGCCTGGACCGGTTGCGGCGTCGGGTCGGTGACCCCCTGGTCACCGGAGAGGTCGTTGTCGTCGACGCCCTTGTCCTTGTCGGGGTCGTCGGCGTCCCGCATCCGGTCCGGGTTCCACAGGCCCTTGATGATGGGGTTGATGAAGTCGTTGGCCTCGCGCAGCCAGTCGTCCTTGTCCCAGTTCTTCCAGGCGCCGTGCTTCCACTTGTCGATGTCGATCCCGTGCTCTTTGAGCCTGTTCCTGATGTCGTCCGGGATCCTGATCTTGCCGTCACCGGTGTCGGCCGTGGCGGACGCGGACGCCGGGCCGCCGGCGTTGTCGTCCCCGGAGCCGCTGCAGGCGGTGGCGGTCAGCGCCAGCGCCGAGGCGAGGGCGACGGCCGCCACCGCACGCGGCGCGCCCCCTCCACCTGGCAGGGCGAACGACGGCCGGATGGATCGCATGGTGGTGACTCCCCCTGTTGCTGAAGAACTTCAGCGCCACACACTATGCGCTCGCTGTGCGGCGCTCCCGATGGATGGGCAACGGTTCTGCTACGGCCCCCACCAGCGGGGCGACCCCGGTTCGCAGGTGGGATCGACGCGTCGCAGGTGACCGGTGTCGTCGCGAGTGCGCGTTCCAGCGGCTCTCGGCAATGATCTTGAGACGACCCGTAACCCGCTGGGCGGTCCGCGGTTGGTAGCGGTGGGGGTCCGGCTGCCTGTGCCCGGTGCCCGCCGATCAACTCGCCTCTGGACAGCGGGGAGGACAGCGAGCCGTGGCCGTGACGGAACCGGTGACCGGTGAGACCTTCGGGGGAGCGCGCGCGGCACAGGAGGGGATCCTGAGGCGTCAGTCGGCGCGTGAGTCGCGGGCACGCACCTACGCGCGCGCCCTGCCCATCGTGCCGGTGCGGGCCCGCGGCCTGACCATCGAGGGCGCCGACGGACGCCGCTACCTGGACTGCCTCTCCGGCGCCGGCACCCTCGCCCTCGGCCACAACCACCCCGTCGTGCTGGAAGCGGTCCGCAAGGTCCTCGACTCCGGTGCCCCACTCTCCGTCCTCGACCTGGCGACCCCCGTCAAGGACGCCTTCATCACCGAACTGTTCCGGACCCTGCCGCCCGGCCTCGCCGACCGCGCCCGCGTCCAGTTCTGCGGGCCCGCCGGCACGGACGCCGTCGAGGCCGCCTTCAAACTCGTCCGGGCCGCGACCGGCCGCACCGGCATCCTCGCTTTCACCGGCGCCTACCACGGGATGACCACCGGCGCCCTGGCCGCCTCCGGCGGAGCCGGCGACGTCCGCGTCGCCCGGCTGCCCTATCCCCAGGACTACCGCTGCCCGTTCGGCGTCGGCGGCCCCCGCGGCGCCGAACTCGCCGCCCGCTGGACCGAGACCGTCCTCGACGACCCCAAGTCCGGCGTCCCCCTCCCGGCCGGCATGATCCTCGAACCCGTCCAGGGCGAGGGCGGGGTGATCCCCGCGCCGGACGACTGGCTCCGCCGGATGCGCCGGCTCACCGCCGACCGTGCCATCCCCCTGATCGCCGACGAGATCCAGACCGGGGTGGGCAGGACCGGCGCCTTCTGGGCCGTCGAACACAGCGGCGTCACCCCCGACGTGATGGTCCTCTCCAAGGCCATCGGCGGCAGCCTTCCCCTCGCCGTCGTCGTCTACCGCGACGACCTCGACGTCTGGGAGCCCGGAGCCCACGCCGGCACCTTCCGCGGCAACCAGCTCGCCATGGCCGCCGGCACCGCCACCCTCGCCCACGTCCGCGAGAACGCCCTCGCCGAACGAGCGGGCGTGCTCGGCGCCCGGATGCTCGCCCAGCTGCGCCGGCTCCAGGACGACTTCGCGTGCGTGGGAGACGTGCGGGGGCGCGGCCTGATGATCGGGATGGAACTGGTGGACCCGGAGCGGGAAGAGCCCACGGGAGAGGCGGAGGACCACGAGAGTCGGGCGAGCGCCCACGGGGGCGGTGACGCGATCGCCGCGCGGGACGCCGCGGCGAACGGGTGGGACGGTGACCTCCGGCCCGGGCCGCGTCCCGCCGCTCCGGAACTGGCCTCGGCCGTGCAGCGCGCCTGCCTGGAACGGGGCCTGATCGTCGAACTCGGCGGCCGCCACGCCGGCGTCGTACGACTGCTGCCGCCACTGACCATCACCGACGAACAGGCCGCCGCCGTACTGGACCGCCTCGCCGATGCCGTGACCGCCGTGGCCCGCGACCCGGCCGCCCACGGCGTCCGGCCCCGACGAGACGAGGGCCGCAACGAACCGGACGGCTGACCCGCGTACCGGGAAGGCCCCGACCGGCCGGCGGCCCCGGCACGAACCCGCCGACCGAACCCTGCGGAGGAAACCCGTCACCGGGATCGCCCGGCGCGCCAGGGCCATTCGAACCGCCGTCGGGACCGCTCGAACCGCCGTCGGGGCCGCTCGGACGGCCGGTGCCGTCCGGACCGCTCGGATCATCCGTACTCCTCTCACCAGGACACTCACCAGTCGACTCACCACCCGACCAGCCCGGTCGCCGGCACGCCGCCGAACACCGCACCGCCCGAGCCCCGAGGAACCCGCCTTGAACGCCACCCCCGCGCCCGACGACAACGGAGACCAAGGCGCACAGGGACGCCCCCTTCCGCTCGCCGAGGCGGTCCCCCAGCAACGAGGCCGCACCTTTCCGACCGAGCGGCCACGCGACGACACGGGAGACCTGCTCGAGCACCCCGACCCGTACATCGCCGCCGAGGCCGCCGCCGTGGAGAACCTGCTCCGCTGCTGGGTACGCGAGACGAACCTGCCCACGCCCGACACCGGCACCCTCCGCATCCCGCTCCCCGGCAGCGGTACGGCCCTGGTCACCCCGGTCCGCCACTGGTCCCCGACCGGATGGCACCGCTTCGGCACGCCCCGGCTGGCCGGCGCCCCCGACACCGCCCCACCCGTCGACGCCGTCACCCTCGCCGCCCTGCTCACCCGCGAGACGCCCACGGGGCCGGCGGACACCGCCGACCTCGTGGCCCGGGTCGCCGACTCCCTGCGCCGCACCGCCACCTTCATCGCGGACCGGCGCGCCCGCCCCGCCGACAGCCCCGACCGCTTCCTCGCCGCCGAGCAGGCGCTGCTCCTCGGGCACCCGCTGCACCCGACCCCGAAGAGCCGCGAGGGCCTGACCGAGTCCGAAGCCCGGCTCTACTCACCGGAGTTGCGCGGCTCCTTCCCCCTGCACTGGATCGCGGTCGCCTCCTCCCTGCTCGCCACCGACTCGGCCTGGACCGAGCGAGGCCGTCCCGTCCCCGCGCCGCACCTCATGGAACGTCTGGCCGGCACGGGCCTGCCCCTGCCCGACGGCTGCGCCGCCGCCCTGCCCCTGCACCCCTGGCAGGTCCGCGAGATCGGGCACCGCCAGCAGACCGCCGCCCTCCTCGACGCCGGGCTCCTGCGCGACCTCGGACCGCTCGGCGCCTCCTGGTCTCCCACCTCCTCCGTGCGCACCGTCCACCGCACCGGTGCCCCCGCCATGCTCAAGCTGTCCCTCGGCCTGCGCATCACCAACTCCCGCCGGGAGAACCTCCGCAAGGAACTCCATCGGGGTGTCGAGGTGCACCGCCTGCTGCGTACCGGCCTCGCGAAGCAGTGGCAGGCCGCCCACCCCGGCTTCGACATCCTGCGCGACCCCGCCTGGCTGGCCGTCGACGGCCTGGACGGCCGGCCCGTACCCGGGCTCGACGTGGTGATCCGGCACAATCCGTTCACCCCCACCGACGACGTGTCCTGTGTCGCCGGACTGGTCACGCCCCGGCCTCTCGACGTCCCGGCGGCGAACGGCGGGCCCCGCCCGTACCGGTCCCGGCTGGCCAGGGTGGTCTCCCTGCTCGCCGAGCGCACCGGCCGGCCCGTGGGTGCCGTCAGCGCCGAGTGGTTCCTGCGCTACCTGGAGCAGGTCGTCCGCCCGATCCTCTGGCTGGACGGCGAGGCCGGCATCGCCCTGGAGGCGCACCAGCAGAACACCCTCCTCCTGCTGGACGCCGACGGCTGGCCGGCCGGTGGGCGCTACCGCGACAACCAGGGCTACTACTTCCGCGAGTCCCGACGGGCCGAACTCGACTCCAGGCTGCCCGGTGTCGGCGAGAACAGCGACACCTTCGTCTCCGACGAGGTCACCGACGAACGCTTCGCCTACTACCTCGGCATCAACAACGTGCTCGGCCTGATCGGCGCGTTCGGCTCCCAGCGGCTGGCCGACGAGCGCCTGCTGCTCGCGGCGTTCCGCCGTTTCCTCACCGACGCCGCCACCGGACCCGCCCGGCTGCGCAGCCCCCTGCCCGGCCGCCTGCTCGACTCACCCGTCCTGCGCTGCAAGGCCAACCTGCTGACTCGCCTGCACGGCCTCGACGAACTCCAGGGCCCGGTCGACACCCAGTCCGTCTACGTCACCATCGCCAACCCCCTCCACTCCGCGCCCTCCTGACCTCACCGACACCGCTTCCGGCCCTTGTGCGCCGCCCATCGCCGACCGACCGCATCGACCGAGCCGTATTCACCTCCCTTCATCCACCGACCGAGGAACATGACCCACCTCGTCTCCTGACAGGAGCGCACATGCCTCCCACCGACGCGAGCGCCGACACAGGCCCCGTCCCGGCCCACCCCCGACCCGCCGGCCACCCCGGCCGTTCCGGAACGGCCGAGGACGTGAGGGACTGCGAGGACACCCTGGACCTCCGCCTGCCCGGCGAACTCCTCGCCCTCATCGCCGGGACGACCCCCGAGGCCGACGAACCGGCCGCCGGGCTCACTCACGAGAGACGCGGCCCCCTGGACCCGCCCGGGCCGCCCGACCTGCTCGACCAGGTCGGCACCTGGGGCCCGACCGAGACCCCGGTCGGCCTCTTCCACCTGCTGCCGGTCCACGTGGCACGCGACCTGCCGGTCATCAGCGGCTGGATGAACGACCCCGCCGTGGCCGCGTTCTGGCAGCTGGCCGGCTCAGGGGCGCGGACGGAGGACCATCTGCGGGCCCAGCTCGCCGGGGACGGCCGCAGCGTGCCGTGCCTGGGTGTGCTCGACGGCACCCCGATGAGCTATTGGGAGATCTACCGGGCCGACCTGGACCCACTCGCCCGCCACTATCCGGCCCGCCCGCACGACACCGGCGTCCACCTCCTTGTCGGCGATGCCGCCGACCGGGGACGGGGACTGGGGTCCGCCCTGCTCAGAGCCGTGGCCGACCTCGTGCTCGACCGTCGCCCCGCCTGTGCGCGCGTCGTCGCTGAACCCGACCTGCACAACACCCCCTCCGTGGCCGCCTTCCTCAACGCGGGCTTCCGCTACGCCTCCGAGGTCGACCTGCCTGGCAAACGGGCCGCCCTCATGATCCGGGACCGGTCCCTACGTCATCTGATGTAGCGCTGAGTGATTGCGTGTACACATGTAGTACGAAGCGGCGACCGATCGAGTTCCCGGCCGTCCGAGAGAATTCCGAGCGCTTCGACGTCCGGCCCGTCCCTCCGTCCTTGTCTGCCGGTCCAGGAGCCCCGGCGTGATCCCACCCCCCGTCCCTGCCTTGATCGCCCGGTTGTCAGTGCCGGGTCGTAGGGTGGTCGCGCTATGACGAAGCCCTCACTCCCTGAACTCCTGCATGCCGCTGTCACAGCTGTCGGCGGTACGGAGCGCCCCGGCCAGGTGACCATGGCCGAATCGGTCGCCGAAGCGATCGACGACGGATCCCATCTGCTGGTCCAGGCCGGCACCGGCACCGGAAAGTCGCTCGGCTACCTGGTGCCCGCCCTCGCCCACGGAGAGCGGGTCGTCGTCGCGACGGCGACCCTCGCCCTGCAGAGACAGCTCGTCGAGCGCGATCTGCCGCGCACCGTCGACGCCCTGCACCCGCTGCTGCGCAGGCGCCCGGAGTTCGCCATGCTCAAGGGCAGGTCGAACTATCTGTGCCTGCACCGGCTGCACGAGGGCATGCCGCAGGACGAGGAGGAGGGCCTCTTCGACCAGTTCGAGGCGGCCGCGCCCACCAGCAAACTCGGTCAGGACCTGCTGCGCCTGCGCGACTGGGCCGACGAGACCGAGAACGGCGACCGCGACGACCTCACACCGGGCGTCTCCGACAAGGCCTGGGCCCAGGTCTCGGTCTCCTCCCGGGAGTGCCTCGGCGCGTCCAAGTGCGCCTACGGCGCCGAGTGCTTCGCCGAGATGGCCCGTGAGCGCGCGAAGCTCGCCGAGGTGGTCGTCACCAATCACGCCCTGCTCGCGATCGATGCCATCGAGGGTGCCCCGGTGCTCCCGCAGCACGAGGTGCTGATCGTGGACGAGGCGCACGAACTGGTCTCCCGCGTCACGGGCGTCGCCACCGGCGAACTCACCCCGGGTCAGGTCAACCGCGCGGTCCGGCGCGCCGCCAAACTGGTCGACGAGAAGGCCGCCGACCAGCTCCAGACCGCCGCCGAGGGCTTCGAGCGGCTGATGGAGCTGGCCCTGCCGGGCCGTCTGGAGGAGATCCCGGAGGATCTCGGCTACGCCCTGGCGGCGCTCAGGGATGCCGCCCGCACCGTGATCTCCGCGCTCGGTACCACCCGCGACAAGTCCGTCCAGGACGAGGACGCCGTCCGCAAGCAGGCGCTCGCCTCCGTGGAGACCGTGCACGACGTGGCGGAGCGGATCGTGAACGGCTCCGAGTGGGACGTCGTCTGGTACGAGCGCCACGACCGCTTCGGCGCCTCCCTCCGGGTCGCCCCGATGTCGGTGTCCGGCCTGCTCAGGGAGAAGCTCTTCGCGGACCGCTCGGTCGTGCTCACCTCGGCGACCCTCAAGCTCGGCGGCGACTTCAACGGAGTCGGCGCGTCCCTCGGCCTCGCCCCGGAGGGCACGGAGGGCGAGGACCTCCCGCAGTGGAAGGGCGTCGACGTCGGCTCGCCCTTCGACTATCCGAAACAGGGCATCCTCTACGTCGCCAAGCACCTGTCGCGCCCCGCTCGGGACGGCGACCGCGCCGACATGCTCGACGAACTGACCGAGCTGATCCAGGCCGCCGGCGGCCGCACGCTGGGCCTGTTCTCCTCGATGCGGGCCGCGCAGCAGGCCGCCGAGGAACTGCGCGTCCGGATTCCCGACTTCCCGGTACTCCTGCAAGGCGAGGAGACCCTCGGCGAACTGATCAAGAACTTCGCCGCGGACCCCAGGACCTGTCTCTTCGGCACGCTGTCGCTCTGGCAGGGTGTCGATGTCCCCGGTCCCAGCTGCCAGCTGGTCGTCATGGACAAGATCCCGTTCCCGCGTCCGGACGACCCGCTGATGAGTGCCCGGCAGAAGGCCGTCGAGGACGCCGGCGGCAACGGCTTCATGGCGATCGCCGCCACCCACGCCGCGCTCCTGATGGCCCAGGGCGCCGGCCGCCTCGTACGCGCGTCGGGGGACCGCGGTGTGGTCGCCGTACTCGACCAGCGACTGGCCACCGCGCGGTACGGCGGATATCTCAAGTCCTCGCTGCCCGACTTCTGGTACACCACGGACCGGAACCAGGTCCGCAGGTCGCTCGCGGCGATCGACGCGGCGGCGCGGCAGGCGGAGGCCGCGGCGGAGTGATCGCGGGTTGGCCTGGGCGGTGCCGGTCAGGCCAACCCATCATCCGAGGCAGGTGACCCCCGGGTCCGGACAGTGCAGGACCCCGGAACCGGCGCAGGGGTTCCGGGGCCCGGTCGGAGGGCGGGCAGATGACCGCCCGCCGCAGGCGTCACACGCGCCGCAGCACCGCGACGACCTTGCCCAGGATGGTCGCGTCGTCGCCGGGGATCGGCTCGTAGGCCGCGTTGTGGGGGAGGAGCCAGACGTGGCCGTCCTCGCGCTTGAAGCGCTTGACGGTGGCCTCGCCGTCGAGCATGGCGGCGACGATGTCGCCGTTCTCGGCGACCGGCTGGCGGCGGACGGTGACCCAGTCGCCGTCGCAGATGGCCGCTTCGATCATGGAGTCACCGACGACCTTGAGCACGAACAGCTCGCCGTCGCCGACCAGCTGCCGGGGGAGGGGGAAGACGTCCTCGACCGACTCCTCGGCGAGGATCGGCCCACCGGCGGCGATCCGGCCGACCAGCGGGACGTACGACGCGGCGGGCTTGCCGGCGGTGTCCGTGGGCTGGACGGTCACGGCCTGGTCGGAGCCGCGCACCTCGTACGCGCGCGGGCGGTGCGGGTCGCGGCGCAGGAAGCCCTTGCGTTCCAGTGCCATCAGCTGGTGCGCCACCGAGGACGTGCTGGACAGGCCAACGGCCTGTCCGATCTCCCGCATCGACGGCGGGTAGCCCCGGCGCTGCACCGAGTCCCGGATCACCTCGATCACCCGGCGCTGCCGGTCGGTGAGGCCCGAGCTGTCCGCCCGGATGCCTGGGGGTCGGCCCGGCAGGGAACGCTTGTGTCCCTCGGGATTCACGGCTTCGTTCATGGCATGCACCGGGTCGAGTCGGCCCTGGGAGCGGTCCTGGGCGGTGATGGTGGCACTGTCTGCGGTCGTGGTCACGTCGGCCCCTCTCGATGGTCTCCCTGCTGGACAACGGTAGTTGCTTTCGAAAGGTTGCGCCAAACACACGTTCGAGTGAAAAAACGCGGTTCACCGTACGTGATCGCATGTCTGGGTGTATGGCTCACGCGGTACCCGGCAGGCAAAAGAGCCCATTGTTGTACTCTTCACCGCCGGGGGACGGCCTTGTGGGTGTGCCCAGTCTGCCATCCGGACCGCCGCCGACCGGGATGTCCGTCCCCATCTGCGCCGGAGTCGCACGTGACCTCCGTGCGGCGCCCACGGTATCTCCGTATCCGCCGTCGCGGTACGTGTGCGACACGCGCGTCCTGGTGATGTATCTGCCAATCACCACATCTAGTGGTTGGATTGCTACCGCAGCCCACAAGTTGTGGTCCCCCGGGTCTCCGGTCTCTCTGAGATCGCCTATGCTTAGGGCTGCTTCGAGGGGCCCATGTGGCCCAGCGAGGCCATTGAGTCTGCTGTGAGGAGGGTTGGAGATCATGCACTGCCCCTTCTGCAGGCACCCCGACAGCCGCGTGGTCGACAGTCGTACGACCGACGACGGCACGTCGATCCGCAGGCGCCGCCAGTGTCCGGACTGCTCCCGTCGTTTCACGACCGTGGAGACGTGCTCGCTCATGGTGGTCAAGCGGTCCGGAGTCACCGAGCCGTTCAGTCGTACCAAGGTCATCAACGGTGTGCGCAAGGCATGCCAGGGACGGCCTGTCACCGAGGACGCACTCGCCCAGCTCGGCCAGCGGGTCGAGGAGGCGGTGCGCGCCACCGGAAGCGCCGAGCTGACCACCCACGACGTGGGGCTGGCCATACTCGGCCCGTTGCAGGAGCTCGACCTGGTCGCCTACCTGCGATTCGCCTCCGTCTACCGGGCGTTCGACTCGCTCGAGGACTTCGAGGCCGCGATCGCGGAGCTCAGGCGGGCGGCCCAGAACCCCGCCGCGGACGACGAAGACGCGGGAGCGGGGGGCCAGGAGGACGACCACGGGCCGGGCGGGGGCGCACAGGTGCCCGCACCCGTTCACATCGCCGGCTGACGGGAAGGCCGGGAACCGGGCGGAGGGCCCGGATCCGGTCGCCGGACGGCGATCCAGGACTTGTCGCGGGTGGCAGCTGAGGGCGCCCGCGATGCGAAAACAGAACAGTGTGCCACGGGAACATCGTGGCATTTCAGGGCGTTTTAGCCCGTACAGGGAGGCGGCATGACAGAGACGGCGAGCGGTCCGGCACGGAGTTCCCGCGCGAAGGGCACCAAGGCCACCAAGGGACTGCGTATCGAGCGCATCCACACCACCCCCGGCGTACACCCGTACGACGAGGTGAACTGGGAGCGCCGTGACGTCGTCATGACCAACTGGCGCGACGGCTCGGTCAACTTCGAGCAGCGTGGCGTCGAGTTCCCCGACTTCTGGTCGGTGAACGCGGTCAACATCGTCACCAGCAAGTACTTCCGCGGTGCCGTCGGCACC
>NZ_JAEKKT010000539.1 GCF_019510245.1 Streptomyces sp.
ACAGGATGTCGCCCACGGCGAGTTCACTCGTCGGGACCGGTTCCTCGCCGCGCTCCGTCACCCGGGTCGCCATCGAGGGCGCGAGGTCGAGCAGGCCGCGTACCGAGTCGGCGGTGCGGGCGGTGGCCAGTGCCTCCAGAGCGCCGGACGTGGCGAAGATGACGATCAGGAGGGCACCGTCCCGGACCTGTCCGATCGCGGCGGCGCCCAGTGCGGCGACGATCATCAGCAGGTCGACGTCCAGGGTTCTGCCGCGCAGTGCCCTGAGCCCCTCGAGGGCCGGTTCCCAGCCGCCGGCGAGATAGGCGACCGCGTACAGCGGGCCGTACGCCCACCACGGCAGGCCGCCGAGGTCCAGGGCGAGGGCCGCCAGGAAGGCGACGGTCGACGCCAGCGCCCAGCGGGCCTCGGGCAGGGCCAGGACGCGGGTGCGGCGGCGGGGTGCCGGGCGGGCGGGTGAGGGGACACGAATGGGGGTGAGAGTCGTGGACACCGGAGCAACCATACAGGAACACATGAAGACTCATTCATCTGTTCATGTGCGGTGGGTAAGATACCGCCCATGGGTCATGGAGCCGTCACCACCGCGCAGGAAACCGCCGAGCGCGTACGTCTGGACGCGGCCAACGTGGCGAAGGTGGCGACCACCCTCCAGGCCCTGTCCACCCCCTCCCGGCTGCTGATCCTCGCGAGGCTGCGCGAGGGTCCATTGCCGGCCACGGAGCTGGCCGCCGAGGTGGGGATGGAGCAGTCGGCGTGCTCGCACCAACTGCGGCTGCTGCGCAATCTGGGCCTGGTGGTGGGCGAGCGCCGGGGCCGGTCGGTGGTGTACGCGCTGCACGACCACCATGTGGCCGAGTTGCTCGACCAGGCCGTGTACCACGTCGAACATCTGCGGCTGGGGCTCAGTGACGCCACCGAGTGAGCCGCCCCGGCGTCTGATGTGGCCGCTGTACGCGGCCGGTTTCACCACCGCCTTCGGCGCGCACGGCATCGCGGCGAACCTCGGCGCGGACTCGGCGGACGCGGTCACCTCACTGCTCGTGCTGGGCGGTCTGCTCGCCCTGTACGACGGTGCCGAAGTCGTGCTGAAACCAGTGTTCGGCACGATCGCCGACCGGATCGGGGCGCGCCCCGTGCTGCTCGGCGGACTGGTGGCCTTCGCCGTCGCGTCCGCGCTCTACGCCCTCGCCGACAGCCCCGGGTGGCTGTGGGCCGCGCGGCTGGGGCAGGGCGCGGCGGCCTCCGCCTTCTC
>NZ_JAEKKT010000540.1 GCF_019510245.1 Streptomyces sp.
AGCGGTTCCTCTACCGGTGGACGCCGGAGCACGGGCTGCCCGAGCGGCCCGGACGCCTCGAGTTCCGGCCCGAACCGGACGACGCGGTCTTCTTCGACCTGCTGCGGCGCATCCATTCCGCCACCCTCGACGCGCACGCTCTCAAGGCCATCGACGAGGACGGACTCGACCGGGCCGCCCAGGAGGAACTCGACTTCTTCCACTGGTGTCCCTCGCCGCGCGAGTGGTGGCAGATCGCCCACACCCCGCAGGGAGACGTGGCCGGGATCCACATTCCGGTACACAACCCGTCGGGGCCCTGCATCGGGTTCATCGGTGTGGTGCCGGAACACCGGGGCCACGGCTATGCCTACGACCTGCTCGCCGAGTGCACCCACTATCTGGTCGAGCGGGGCGCCGAGTTCGTCTCGGCCGCGACGGACCGGGGGAACTTCCCCATGGCCGCGAACTTCGCCAAGGCGGGCTATCCCGTCGTACGGGAGCGCTTGAACTACCGTCCCCCGCGCGTCGGCTGAGTCCTCGTCCGGCACTGACGGCCGGTCCGGTCCCGGCTGTCAGTGCCGGGTGCCATGCTGGTCGTGGTGGTGATCGTCGGCTCGGTGGGGGGAGGCGTGGTGGGGTTCGAGGGCGCGGTCTGGAAGGTGCGCAGCGGTGACGAGAGGGTCGGGGACATCCTGATCGACGAAGCCGACTTCCCGTGGCTGTCGGGCCGTTTCACGGCGGGACCCGGATTCGCCGGTGTGCGCGAGCTGTTCGCGCGCGAACTCGCCCTCGTGGAGGAGGACGACGAGGAGAGATGGCAGGAGTGGGAGGAGGCCTACGACGAGATCCGGCGACGTGTGTCGCTGCACGCGCCGGGCGGCCCCGTGCCCGAGTTCCTGCTGCACATCGAGGACGACCGGGCCTGGTTCCGGTGGAGCGACGAGCCGTTCGACGAGGACACCCCGGGGGACTGAGTCGCTGGGTTGTGCCGTGGGCGCGCGGGTCTGGTCGTGTGGAGGGTGATGGGGCTTGGTTCGGGTGGGGTGATGTGCCGTTCGGTGAGGGTGCGCCGGGGGACTGAGCTGCTGGGCTGTGCCGTGGGCGCGCCGGTCTTGTGGTGCAGAGGGTGATCGGGCCTGGTTCGGCGGGGCGACGAGCCGTTCGGTGAGGGTGCGCCGGGGGACTGAGTCGTCGGCCTACGCCGTGGGCTCGCTGGTTCCGCCGGTCAGCAGGACCTCCGCCGCCACGAGGAGCTCGGTGACCCTGAGAC
>NZ_JAEKKT010000314.1 GCF_019510245.1 Streptomyces sp.
GGCCGAGCAGCACCAGCCCCTGCAGGATGACACCGGCGTACGAGGTGTTGATCTCCAGCCGGGTGAGGAAGAACATGCCGGTCCCGGCGAGCAGGAAGCCCGGAGCCATCAGCAGGCGCGGGGGAATCCGGGTTATCAGACGGGTGCCGATCTGGGTGGAGCCGACCATCAGGCCGCCGATCAACGGCAGGAAGGCGAGGCCGGTCCTGACCGGGGAGTAGCCCTTCACGAGCTGCATGTAGTAGGTCAGGAAGAGGAACAGGCCGAAGAGCGCGATGATCGCGAGGCCGAGGGAGAGGTAGACACCGCCGCGGTTGCGCTCGGTGATGACGCGCAGGGGCAGCAGCGGGGCCCTGACCTTGGACTCGGTGAAGACGAACGCGGCGAGCAGCACCGCCGCGGCGACGAACAGGCCGACCGTCGTGGAGTCGCCCCAGCCGTCGGACTCGGCGCGGGTGAAGGCGTAGACCAGCGTGACGAGACCGAGGATGGACAGGGCGACGCCCGGGATGTCGAGCGGCGAGCGGTTGCGGCTGCCGGACGGCTCACGGATGACGAAGTACGCGCCCGCGGCCGCGATGACGGCGAACGGGATGTTGACGAAGAACGTCCAGCGCCAGTCCATGTACTCGGTGAGGACGCCGCCGAGGATGAAGCCGACGGCGCCGCCGCCACCGGCGATCGCGCCGTAGATGCCGAACGCCTTGGCGCGCTCCTTGGGCTCTGTGAACATCACGGCGAGCAGGGAGAGCGCGGCGGGCGCGAGCAGCGCGCCGAACGCACCCTGCAGGGCACGGGCGCCGAGCATCGTCGCCTCGTTCGTGGCCGCGCCGCCGAGGGCGGACGCGGCGGCGAAGCCGATCAGACCGGCGACGAAGGTGCGCTTGCGCCCCCAGAGATCCGCGATACGGCCGCCGAAGAGCAGCAGACCACCGAAGGCCAGGGCGTACGCCGTGATGACCCACTGGCGGTTGCCGTCGGATATGCCCAGGTCCTGCTGGGCGGACGGCAACGCGATGTTCACGATCGTCGCGTCCAGCACGACCATCAGCTGGGCGAGCGCGATGAAGCGCCTTGGCGGTGGCCTGAGCTGTTTCGGACATGGGGATACCCACTTCGGGACTTCGTGGCGAAGAACGATGAGAGAAGTTCAGAGAGACAGAGCTGGAGATGACCTGGCAGTGGCTGGGTGAGCCGGCTCCCGGCGACGATCGGATCGCCGGGAGCGCTGCACTGTCCGCAGGTCTCAGCCGGCCAGCTGGTTGGTCTTGCGGACCTGTCCGTCGAAGACCCCGGCGGGAAGGATGCGGTGCGCCGCGCTGAGGATCCGGGCGCTCCGGCCGGCGGTGTAGCGCACCTTGGGCTTGGAGTCGGTGGCGGCCGCGACGATCGCCTTCGCGACGATGGCGGGATCGTCGCCGTCCGCGTTGACCGCCAACGCCAGCTTGTCGGCGATGCGCCGCTGCTCCGCGTAGATGTCCATGGGCATGTCGGGCTCGACGGTGTTCGCCTCGAACGAGGATTTGGTACCGCCCGGCTGGACGATAAGGGCCCGGATCCCCTGATCGCGGATCTCGTGATCCAGGGACTCGGTGTACCCCTCGAGCGCGTGCTTGGACGCCGAGTAGTTGGCCATGTAGGGCGCGGGGAGGAACCCGAGGACGGACGAGATGTTGATGACGCGCCCGCTTCCCTGGGCGCGCATGTGCGGGAGAACGGCCTTGGTCATGCGCATCGCACCGAAGACGTTGATGTTGAAGAGGCGCTCGGCCTGAGCGAGAGAGTTTTCCTCCCACGCTCCCGAGGAGCCGATGCCCGCGTTGTTGACCAGGACGTCGATCCGCCCGAACCGCTCGATCACCTGCTTGACCGCGGCAGCGACCGAATCATCGCTGCCCACATCGAGGGCGAGGAACGTCACGCCGTCACGACGGTCGGCTCCCGACGTCTTCCGGCTCGTTCCCACCGTCTCGAAACCCGCTTCGGCGAGCGCGAGGGCGGCCGCCTTTCCGATACCCGTGGACGCACCTGTCACGAGTGCCACCGGTCGAGTTGTCGCCATCATGAGCTCCCTTGGTTTTGAAGTACGGTCGTATGTCTTACGTTCGTACGACCATACGGGGATCGTCGGTCGATGGCAAGTGGTCGCGTCCGGCGGTTCGGGACCGGGCCGGCATCGGCGTATCGGCCGGCTGGGCCGACGGTCGGGACGGGGTGTGTGGCGGTCATGGCTTGCTCCACGCGGTCGGTACGACGGAAGCCACTTTCGGCGTCGCGTAGAGGAACCCGAGCTTCTTCGTGTTCGGTGAGGCCGACAAGAACATCCCGGCCGCTGCCCAGCACTTCATGGCCGAGCGAGCCAAGGCCGAGGTGGTCGTGGCCATCGACGGCGCCTCCCACGCGGTGTTCGCTTCCCACCCGGACGAGGTCGCAGAGGTCATCCTGCGCGCCGGAGCCTGACCGGCGCCCTGCTGGACGGCAGGCCGACGACGGTTCGGTGTGGGGGGCGTCGGTGTGAACCGACTGGACGACTGGAGCAGGCCCGGATGACGGTGTCCGGGCCTGCTCCGTGTCCCGATCCCGGTGACGGCTCACCGACCGGGTGAGCGCCTGTGCCGGGACCCCTGTGCTCGCAACTGGAGCAGTGCGGTGGCGAAGTCTCGAATACCTTCACCACCGCACAGGGTCGGTCTTCGTTCGAAGCCAGACCATGGGGTTGCCGCTGACCGTCTTCTCCGCCGGAACATTTGGCTGGACGACATCCCAGTCCTCGGCTTCGGCTATGCGTCCCTCCTCGAACCGGAAGATGTCGACGATGGCGGCGTCGCCCTCCGGCAATCACCCACTGGTCCTGCTGTGAGCGATGACGTAGTCGCCGTCCTGGAAGATCCGCTCCGGATTCCATTCGAAGCGCACCAGCCCCGGAACTGCCGCACGCAGGCCGTCCGTGCTATTGGGAAGGTTCGGACTGTGTTTGTTCGACCCGGGGAGTGCCGTGAAGGTCCCGACCGGCGTGAAGAGCCGGTCGTCCAGCGCGATGGTCGCATCCACCCTCTGCCGGGACAGGTCCGCCACGTGGACCACAGTGGTGCCGTCGGCCTCCTGCCAACTGGCGAGGAACACGTCCGGACGAATCTCGGCGATTTGTACGTCGCCGGTCTCGATGTGACCGTCGGCGGCCAGTCCGGCGCCATCGACAACCTCGAACGTCATTCTTGTGTCCGAGTGGTAGGTGAATCGCGCCTCGGACCGGCCCATATCGGCTGCCCATGTCCTCCTGCAAGATTTGCCGGCATGACTGCTCTCCTCGTCTCGCTGACGAGGACGATGTTCGGCAAAACGCCCTTCGGGCACCACCCGCCGGATGGCTGGGTCGCCTCACCCTGCCTCCCGACCAGGCGTCCGACGTCGACCGTCATCAGCCCAGTCGTCCGACGGTCGCAGGATGACGGGAGGCTGTTCAGTATGGGATTCAGTAGGGTCGAGCAATAGGGAAGAAATTTCCGGCTTGTCCCGAACAGCCGCGCGTGGACCGAGAACGGAGATCGGAATGCCTTTCATCACCACGAACGACGGTACGGAGATTTTCTACAAGGACTGGGGTTCGGGTCAGCCGGTGGTGTTCAGCCACGGCTGGCCGCTGTCGGCGGACGACTGGGACAACCAGATGCTGTTCTTTCTTCGGAACGGCTACCGGGTCGTCGCTCACGACCGCCGAGGTCACGGCCGATCGGCGCAGGTCGACGAGGGGCACGACCTGGACCACTACGCCGACGACCTGGCTGCGGTAACCGCTCACCTCGACCTGCGCAACGCCATCCACGTCGGCCACTCGACGGGCGGCGGTGAGGTGGTGCGTTACCTCGCCCGCCACGGCGAGGAGCGCGTGGCCAAAGCGGCGCTCATCGCCGCGGTCCCGCCTCTCATGGTGCAGACCGAGGCCAACCCGAACGGTGTGCCCAAGAGCGTGTTCGACGACATTCAGGCGCAACTGGCCGCGAACCGCTCGGAGTTCTACCGGGCGCTGCCGTCCGGCCCGTTCTACGGCTACAACCGCCCGGGTGTCGAGCCGTCCGAGGCCAACATCCAGAACTGGTGGCGGCAGGGCATGATGGGTGGCGCGAAGGCGCACTACGACGGCGTCGTGGCGTTCTCGCAGACCGACTTCACCGAGGACCTCAAGAAGATCTCGGTTCCGGTTCTGGTCATGCACGGCGACGACGACCAGATCGTGCCGTACGAGAACTCCGGCCCGTTGTCGGCGAAGCTGCTTCGGAACGGCGAGCTAAAGACGTACGCCGGATTCCCTCATGGCATGCCGACCACCCACGCGGACACCGTCAACGCTGACCTGCTGGAGTTCTTCCGTTCTTGACGCCTCAAGGGATCAAGGGATCAAGGGAGATGACTGAGCCCGGGTGCCCGCTGTACGTCAGGGGTTCCCGGGCCGGACGGTGTGACGCCCAGCTTCAGTCAGTGGTCGCCGGCTGCCAACAGGTTGTCCACCCAGCTGCGAGTCCGCTCGAGTCGATCCGCTGCCAGAAGGAGTGCCGACGGACCGCGGGAGGCCTCCTGAAAGACCGTCAACGTGCCACCGTCCGGCTCGTCCCGCAGCAACCATGTCTGGTAGAAGCTGAGTCCACCCGGTGCAGGTCGTCGACGAGGATCAGGAGAGGGGAATCGGCCGCGACCGAACGCAGCCACAGCCCGGCTGCGTTCGACACCACGAGCCGGTCGGGGGCGGGCCGATGTCGAAGCCGAGTGCGCAACGCAACGCGGTGCGATGCGCGTCGGAGAGCGAATCCATGTCGTCGCCGAGGGAGAACAGCAACTGGTTGAGGGCGTAGTAGTTGACGTCCGCCCGAACTGCACTCCGGCGGCCGGCAGGAAACGGGTGCCATTCTTGGCCTCCATGGCCGCGAACTCGTCGAGGACCGCGGTCGTGCCCAGCCCGGCGTCGCCGACCACCAGCAGAGCGCCACCACGTACACCCGCCGCCTCGAAGAAGTCACGGATCGAACCGACGTCCTTGTCGCGGCCGATCAGCTCCATCGCGCGTCTCCAACTGAAATGCGGCGATCACGACAAGCATCATCCGCCCGGTGGGTTGGACCGTACGCGTGAAGTTGTAGGTGGGCTTTTCGGTTGACTTGAAAGTCCCCTGACGCACTCAGCTCAGGTAGTTCTCGACCTGCGAAGCCGGACGCACATGGGCCTCATCCGGGTCCTCGCCGAATTCGGCCTTTGCGCGTCGCTGGCGCAACAAATCCCAGCACTGGTCGAGTTCACGCTCCAGTTCGCCGAGGCGCTGCTTTTCTTCCTGCGTATCGATTTGGCCCTCTTGGGCGGAATCCCGCAGCTTGCGTTCCTGTTCCACCATCGCCGCTATCCTGCCGAGAATTTCTCCCTGATCCATTGTTCCTCCAAGGGGTCCCAGCTGCACCATGACCTGACGCGGCGTCACATGATCTGGCGATCACCTGTCAGTTTTACCGAACTCTAAGACGCGTTACTTGAGGACGCAAGGGACGTCGCGTGCACGCCTTGTCGTCTCAACTTCCCTCCGTGGCGCCAAGTGTTACCGACACCTACTACAACTGTCGGTAACACTTGGAAGGTCTTTCCAGGGTGCGAAACTTACCCGGCCAGTTTCGGATTGCGGACTGTGAAGAAGCCCGGTCGGCCGAAGCGGCTCGCTGTAGTGCTCCGACACCCACTACGACGCCCCGAGGCCGTTCAGCAGGGTGTCCACGACGACGTCCGCCGCCTGCCCGGGGCTCAGCTCGGGCAACTGGCGGGACACGAGGTGCATGAGCTGGGGCAGCAGCGCGCTCGCCCATCCCTCCGGCACGCCGGATCGCAGGAGACCTTCGTCGGTGGCGCGGCGGAGGAAGGTGTCGACCTCGTGGACGGAGGTGTCACGGCGTGCGCGGACGGCGTCGTCGAGCACGCGGGTGAGGTCGACGGGCCAGGTGCGGTTGACGGCGATGATGTTCTCGACGTAGCGGTGCAGGGCGACGGCGACCGGGGCTTCGCGCAGCCGTG
>NZ_JAEKKT010000315.1 GCF_019510245.1 Streptomyces sp.
GTGCTCTGCGTCGTCATGACGCACGTCGGGTTCCAGACCGGGCAGACCTTCCGCGGCTCGTTCGGGGCGCTGCTGGCCCGGCTCGACTTCGGTGTCACGATCTTCTTCCTGCTCTCCGGCTTCCTGCTCTACGGCCCGTTCGTCCGGGCCCAGCTGCAGGACAAGCCGGTGCCGCACGTGCCGACCTACCTGCGCAACCGCGCGCTGCGGGTCCTCCCCGCGTACTGGGTCGTGGTGCTGGTCGTGCTGCCGGTGATGGCTTGGAAGTACGTGCGACCCGGCGAGGTCGTCGACCAGCTGCTCCTGCTGCAGGTCTACTCCCGCAACCACCTGCTGCCGGGGCTGACGCAGATGTGGAGCCTGTGCGTGGAGGTGGCCTTCTACCTGGCCCTGCCGCTGCTCGCGCTGCTCGCCCGGAAGGGCCGCCGCCCGTTGAGGTCCTCGGCGCTGCTCTGCGCCGGCATGGTCGTGGCGTCCGTCGCCTGGACGCTCCTGACCCGAGGTCTCGAGCTGCCGGACCCCGCCGTCGGAGGGCTGTGGCTGCCGGCGTACCTGGACTGGTTCGCGCTGGGCATGGGTGTCGCCGTCCTGCGCGCGTGGCACGACAGCACCGGTCGCGGACGGGTCCTCGACCAGCTCGGCGACGCCGGCGGCACCTGCGTGGCGATCGCCGCGCTGCTGCTGTGGCTCACCGCCACGCCGCTCGGCGGTCCGCGCGGGCTGCAGCTCGCGACGCCGGGGCAGGCTCTCACCAAGCACCTGCTGTACGGCGCTGCGGCGCTGTTCCTCCTGGTGCCGGCCGTCTTCGGCAACGACCCCCGCTCCCCCGTGCGGCGCGTGCTGGAGCACCCGGTCGCGCGGTGGATGGGGTCGGTGTCCTACGGCGTCTTCCTCTGGCACCTGCTGGTGCTCCACCTGGTGTACAGCGTCCTGGGCCTGGAGCTCTTCCGCGGCGACCTGCTGCTCATCACGGCTCTGGTGGTGCCGCTGAGCTTCGGCGTCGCAGCACTGAGCCTGCGGTTCGTGGAGCGCCCGGCGCTGGCGCAGAAGCACCGTTGGACGACCGCAGGACGGTGACCGCAGCGGCCGCCGCGGCCAGCCCGGCGAGCGCCAGCAGCTGCACCGGCCGCCCAAAGGCCGCAGGGGTCCGGGGGCCGTTCCAGGGCGACAGGGCGGTGAGCGCCGCGGCGCACGTCAGCGCGATGCCGTAGCCGCCGACGGCCGCGTCGGAGGTGCGGTCGGGACCGACGACGCGGCTTCCGACCAGCACGGCACCCAGCGCGACGGCGTACAGGAGTCCACCGACCACACCGCCGAGCAGCACGACGAAGCCGAGCCCCAGCACGACCCGCACCGGCTGCGGCAGGTCCAGGTCCCGTCGCTGCGGCTGCGGCAGCTCCCGGACCCGCGCGGGGGCCAAGGCCAGGACGACCAGCAGCAGCACCAGCAGGCCACCGACCACGAGCGCGAAGTGGAACGTCCGTCCCGGCGAGAAGTCGAGGCGGACCTGACCACCCGCACCCGCCGGCACGACCCAGGCCTGCTGCCAGCCGTCGACCCGCGCCGAGTTCAGCTCCTTGCCCGCCAGCGTCGCGTGCCAGCCTGCGTTGTGGTTCTCGTGGACCACCAGGTAGGTGGCAGCACCGGTGCCGATGTCGACGGTCCGGTGCTCGCTTCCCCAGCTGCGAACCGTCGTCGGTCGCGCAGTGGCAGCAGGAGTCGGTAGCGGGCTGCCGAGCGTCAGCCCCTGCACCTGCACCCCGGCTCGCTCGGCACCCACCACCCGGTGCTCGCCCGGGCCCAGTCGCAGTCCGGCTGCCAGGTCGCACAGCCCGAGCAGCACGGGGCGGCCGACCAGCAGGTCGTCGCGGCGGGCGAGGACCGTCGTCGCGTGCACCTGGCCGTCCACCAGCACCGGAGGCGCCTCCCCGCAAGGGATCGAGACGGTCTCCGGTGGCGGTGCGCTGGTGAGGTCGTCGAGGGCAGGCACCTCGAGCTCGGACACCCCGACGGGCAGCCGGTTCGTGGTGCCGTCGGGCGCGACGGTGGACCTCTTCTCCCACGCCAGGAACTGCACCTCGAGATGCGTCGTCCGCACCCCGGGGAACGGCAGGATGCCGTCGGCGGGCACGTCGAGAGCGGTGGAGCCGCTGTCAGTGACGACCTTCACCCGGGTGGGTCGGGCAGCCGCCAGCGAGGCGTCGGTCACGAGGCTCAGCCGGTCCAGCTGTCGGGCACCTGCCCAGGTCAGCGTCAGTGTTGGCCTCGGGTCCTCCGGGCCCGCGACCCAGCCGGTCGACCGGTCGCTGTCGAGGACGGTGCTGGGCCGCTCGCGCGGGTCGCTGACGAGACGAGAGCTCGCGGTCGCCTGCACGCCGGCACCGCGGTCGAGCAGCGCGTCGAGCTGAGGTCCCGGGTCAGCCACCGCCGACCCCGACACCGCGAGAGTGCGCTCCGCGGGCAGCGAGAAGGTCCGGTCCAGCCGGACGGCGTCCTCACCGCTGCGCGCGAGCCCTGGAGCGCACGCCGTGCGACCCCTGTCGGTGACGCAGGCGCTGCGACCGCCGACGGCACGGTCCACGAGCACGACCCCGTCGGCCGTGAGTGCCTGGTCGTCAGGCAGCACGACCGTCTGCTGCACGACGACACCGGGCACGTCGATGCTGCGCAGGCCGGCCAGTACGCCGTAGCCGTCGCCGTCGACCTGCGTCAGCGTCACCCGGAGGTGCCGGGTGCTGCCGGCCGGCACCGCGACCCGCTGCACCGACTCGTCGCCCGCGATCCGGGTCGTGCGCTGCCCGCGGTCGGTGCTGACCGTCACCTCGCGGACGGTCCCCTTCACCTGGGCGTCCAGGAGCTGCTGGACCGTGGTGCCGGTGGGGTCGACGGGACGGTCCAGGTCGAGCTGGACCCACTGCCCGGCGGCACCGGCCAACGAACCGGTGACCCATGCCGTGGATGGGTCGCCGTCGACGGCGGAGAACGGCGAGTGCTCGGGAGCACGGTCGAGCACGGCTCCCGGATCGGACGCGCTGGTCGACGCGGTGACGGCATCGGCCCCCAGCAGCCGGGCCACGGCCAGGTGCTGGACGCCCGGGACCGGGAGCTCGTCGGGCACCGCTTGGTGACGGGTCAGCTGCTGGTCCGCCGTCAGCGTGGCGGAGGCGTTGTCACGCACCTGGCCGAAGTTGACCTCGCGCCGGCGCAGCGCATCGGTGACCGCGGAACGGGGCGACGGACCTGCACTGCCGTCGCCCACGAGCACCGTCGCCTCGTCACCGAGCAGCCCGCGGTCGGCGAGCTGGAACAGCGACTCGGGGCCACCGCTCACCAGCCACGTCCCGGCCTTGGGCAGGCTGACCGCAGGGGGCTGCGCACCGGCGACGGCGTACACCTCCACGGCTGGGTATCCCAGCGACAGCCCGTGGTCGCTGACGAGCGCCCGCGACGCGCCCTTGTCACCGCCCACCGTCGGGCCGAAGGCGGCGACGCGGGTCAGACCAGGTGACTGTGCCAGCGCCTGGTGCACCAGCGCCGGCCGCGGCGCGCCGGTCCGCACCGGGTCCAGGTCGTTGCTCACCACCAGGTAGTGGACGCCGGAGCGGGCGAGGACCGCGGCCATGCCCGGTGACCCGCGGCCGGAGTCCAGCCGCGCCTCGACGGCGTCGAGCAGTCGGGTGGTCCCTGCCGAGCCCAACGGCACCGCGTCCCGCACCACGAACCTGCCGCGCGTCAGCGCCTGCAGCGGGTTGTCCAGGGGGCGCCCCCAGAGGTACTCCCCGAAGCCGCTCGCCGGCACCACCATCGCCCGCCCCGTGGCGTCGTGGTCGTCCAGCCACTGACCGGTGGCCCGCCACCAGCTGGGCAGCTGCTCATAGCCGCCGCTCGGGACCAGCTGCCCCGCGAGAGCCGGTGTCGCGCAGCCGACGAGGGCGAGGGTGACCAGCCCCGTCAGCGCCCTTCGGGCCTGCAGCGTGGGCGCCCGCGCCAGCAGGTGGCACAGGCCGAGGGCGAGCGGGAGCCGCACGAGCGCGTCGAACTTGTGCACGTTGCGGAACGGCGCCAGCGCGCCGTCCAGCAGGTCGCGCAGGAAGCCGACCAGCGGCCCGTCGAGCGGCCCCGCGTGGACCGCCGACATGGCCAGCAGACCCAGTGCCGCGGCGGCGGCCAGCCGACCCTGCCCGGGCATCCGGCGACGGACCAGCCCTGCGACGCAGAGCACCGACAGGACGCCGGTGTTGAGCACCGCGCCGGTGTTCGTCACGAGCGCCCAGCCGCTGCGCCACCAGGGACTGCCCCCCGAGGAGACGTAGCCGAGCCAGTGCGAGGTGCCGCGCAGGACCTCGCCCGGCGAGGTCGTGCTGGTGGTGGTCGCCGCCGTCTCGATGTAGTCGAGGAAGTCCGGGCTGTACCTGCCCTGCAGCAGCAGCGGCACGAACCACCAGGTGCAGGCGAGCGTGACCGCGACCGCCCACCAGGCCGCCAGCCGCCGCCCGGAGGAGCGGCTCAGCCCCGGCACCAGCCACAGCAGCGGCAGCGGCAGCAGGGCGAGGACGGCCGTCGCGTTGACCGCACCCATGCAGAGGACCGCCAGCCCGGACCTCGCGGCCGCCCGTCGCGGCCGCTGCTCGGCGGCCGCACCGACCAGCGGCACCAGCACCCAGGGCAGCACGGCGAACGGCAGGATCTCGGAGGAGTTGCCGCCGATCTCGGTGAGCACCCGCGGCGCCAGCGCGTACGCGAGACCGCCGAGCAGCCGGGTCGTCGGGGTGCCGAGCTGGAGCCTGCCGGCCAGCCGCAGGACACCGAGGAACGCTGCCACCAGCAGCAGCGACATCCAGAGCCGCTGCACCACCCAGTCCGGCAGGCCCAGCACGCTGCCCAGCAGGTGGAAGGTGCCCATCGGGAACAGGTAGCCGTAGGCCTGGTTCTGCAGCTGGCCCCCGGCCGAGCTCGGGTTCCACAGGTCCAGCGCGCGCCGCAGGAACCGGCCGGGGTCAGCGGTGAGGTCGAGCTTCGTGTCGTTGCCGATGAGGCCGGCGCTCTGGTGGAACGCCAGGACCACCAGCAGCAGGCAGACCGCTGCCTGGCGCAGCCGCACGACCGAGCGAGGCGTGCTGTCGATCACCTGCGGTCACAGCGCGGCGAGAC
>NZ_JAEKKT010000316.1 GCF_019510245.1 Streptomyces sp.
GGCAGCATGACGTTGAGCTCGAAGTTGCCGGCCGCACCGGCGGTGGCGACGGTCGCGTCGTTCCCGACGACCTGCGCGGCGACCATGAGGACGGCCTCCGGGATCACGGGATTGACCTTGCCGGGCATGATCGACGAGCCGGGCTGGAGGTCGGGCAGCGAGATCTCCGCGAGCCCGGTCCTGGGCCCGGAGGACATCCACCGCAGATCGTTCGCGATCTTCGTCAGGCCGACCGCGATGGTCCTGAGCTGCCCGCTGGTCTCCACGATCCCGTCCCGGGCGCCCTGCGCCTCGAAGTGGTCCCGTGCCTCGGTGAGCGGCAGCCCGGTGGTGCGGGCGACCTCCTCGATGACGGCGGCGGAGAAACCGGGCGGGGTGTTGATGCCGGTGCCGACCGCGGTGCCGCCGAGCGGCAGTTCGGCGAGCCGGGGAAGAGAGGCCTGCAGCCGCTCGATGCCGTACCGCACCTGAGCCGCGTAGCCCCCGAACTCCTGCCCCAGGGTCACCGGGGTGGCGTCCATCAGGTGGGTCCGCCCGGACTTGACGACGTCGGCGAACTCCTCGGACTTGCGGCCGAGGGCCGCGGCGAGATGGTCGAGGGCCGGGATCAGATCCCGGGTGACGGCGGCGGTGGCGGCGATGTGGATGGAGGACGGGAAGACGTCGTTGGACGACTGCGAGGCGTTGACGTGGTCGTTGGGATGCACGCCCCGGCCTTCGCCGAGCCGCTCGGTCGCCAGCGTCGCGATGACCTCGTTGGCGTTCATGTTGGACGAGGTGCCGGACCCGGTCTGGAAGACGTCGACGGGGAAGTGCGCGTCCCAGTCTCCGCGGGCCACCTCGTCGGCCGCCTCCTGGATCGCTTCCGCGACGTCCTTGTCGAGCACCCCCAGACGCGCGTTCACCTTCGCGGCCGCCCCCTTGATCCGGGCGAGCGCCTCGATGTGCGCCCGTTCGATCCGCTGCCCGGAGATGGGGAAGTTCTCCACCGCCCGCTGGGTCTGGGCCCGCCACCTGGCGTCCACCGGGACACGGACCTCGCCCATGGAGTCGTGCTCGATGCGAAACGCCTGTTCCTGCTGCTCGTCGGCCACTGCCGATCACCTCCGTCGTGGTCAGCGTCCGTGACCGCCGAGGCTATTCCTGTCGCAGGACCTGGCCCGGCAGGCTCGGCCGCTTTTCGGGCGGGAACGCAGTGGCCAGGTAACGGTGCAGTTCATCGGCGCGGGACTGGACCTGGCGGGCGTGTTCGGCCAACTCCCGTGCGCGCAGGTCGGCCTGCTGCGACTCCGTACGCAGCCGCTCCGCCTCCTGCTCGAACCGGACGATGTGCCGGCGGATCTCCGTCAGCCACTCCGGCTGGTCCGCCTCGCAGCCGGAAAGGTACCCGAAGTGGAGAGTGGCCCCGGGGTCGGAGGACCGGCCGCGCTGTAACCCGGCCAGTTCGCTGGTGAGGGACTGCAGTGTCTGTTCGAGGCGGTCGGTGCGGTGGGTGTGCTGGTCGAGTCGCTCGACGATGTCGTTGAGCAGCGAGGCGACATGGTCCTCGGCGGCGTGCACCTCCGCCTCGGCCGCGCGGTATCTGCGCCGCCAGTAGTCGAGGGTTTCCTGCTCTTTGTCCTCGGGATACTGGCAGATCTCACAGATCGCCCTGACCACGTCCTCGATCAGTTTCCAGGAGGCCAACTCCGTTTTGCACCACGCCCGGTAGACCCCCGTCTTGCTGCGAAAACTGACTTCCGCGATACGGGCCATGCTCACATTCGAGTCCAGGCAGAATGCGTTGAGCTCCTGGCCGAACTGTTCGATCGGGGATCTGCGGTGCTTTGACAACGTCGATCGCCCCCGGGGCCCCGTACTCTCAACGATCTTGAGGGTGGCGGGGGCGGGGGAGGCCCTCCCTTCCTTTCTGCCCGATAAGTGTGGCAGTCCGCCGAAGATCCAATTGCCGCCGCCGTTCTCGGTTTTTAGCGGAGAACTCCAGAGGTGGGTGAGTGGCAAGTGGCGGAACGCGGTCGGTGATACATATGAGCAGACGGTTGGGAGAAGGGGCCGAACGGCTGCTGCCCGCAGGCGAGTTGTACGACCGAGAGGCAAAGTCCATGCACGGACCGGGGCGGGACCGCCACGACGACCGCGATTCCCTGCGTTTCCAGATGATCGAACTGGCCGCCAATCTCCTGGCGCTGCTGTCGATCCTGGCGACCATGCTGGTCATCGTGCTCGCGGCGGACACAGGCCCGACAGTGATCGCCGCCCTCGCCACGGCGGTCTCGGTCTCCTTCCGCGCCTGGCTGGCCTACCGCCACCGCCACCACCACCCGGGAATCCCGACGCCTTTCCCGTCCCCCGATCGTCCCCGACTGCCTGGCCCTCGCCGGTCGTTGGACCAGCCGGCGGGCTCCACCGCAGAGAGCGGGAACGAGACCGTCTGAACCGGCGAAGGAAGCTCGTCGAGGAGATCGGGCCGCATCGGGGATGCGTGCCAGGGAGCATGGCGGTGTGTCCGATCTTCTGTGGGACGACGTCCAGCACTGCTTCGACCTTGATGAGATGGGGTCACTGCCGGACGTGCGTGTCCCTGATGCCTCGGTGGAGGACTGGCAGGCGGTTCTCGACCTGATCAGCGCGAGCGGCTGGAAATGCCGGTACTCCGAGGGCGAGGTGGTGATGCCGGTGCCGCGGGCCGAGGCAGTGCTGTCCCGCCCTGCTGACGCCGAGTGCCCGGACCTGCGGGTCTGGTTGACGCCGGATGTGCTGGTGGTCTTCCGCTTCTGCGCACCGGAGGAGATCGACTTCGATGTTGATCTGCGTGAGCTGCAGGGCCAAGAGCGACTTGATGTGTTCTGCGGCTTCCTGCGGGCCATCGGGAGACGGCTGGGCAAGCCGGTCCTGATGGAGCCGGAGGGCGACTGCGGCCATCCGGTTCTCCGCTTCGATTTCGAAGCCGATCAGGTCGTTCTCCTGGCTGGACCGCCGGTCAGCTGATCGCTGATCTGGTGTTCTTGCGCTGGTTGGCGTTGAAGCGGGCCTTTTTCTGGCGGTTGCCGCAGGTGTTCATGTCGCACCATTTGCGGGTGCGGCTCTGGCTGGTGTCGAAGAAGGCGGCCCGGCAGGTCGGTGAGGCGCACAGGGCCAGCTTTCCGTCTCGTTCGCCTGCGATGATGCTGATCGCGTCGGCGGCGATCACGCCGAGGGCGTCTTCCACCCGGGAAGCCGGGCCGAGCTGCCATCGCCGCTGGCCCTCGGGCGTCAGGATCGCCGCGGCCCGACCCTGAACGCTGCGGTCATTGATCACCTGGACAGCGGGCGCAGGGAGCGCCTCCTGGATCGCGGCCGCGGTCGCGGCGGCGTGAATCGACTCCCTCAGTTCCCGCGCGAGGTCGAGCTGCGCAGGGGTGCAGGAGTCCACGGCGAGGCCGTACAGGGCCAGCCAGTCGACGAGCCGGTGCGGCGTGGGGATGCGCTCCACGGCGGTGCCGTGACGCTCCGACAGAGTCCCCGTGAAGCTCGTCGCCAGCACGGTACCGAGGCGGAAGTCAGGGAAGCCGGCACGCATGGAACCACCTTAGCCGGTTGCTCGTCGGCATGAAGGCATGCCACGCTGGAACCGCCTTAGACGGTTCCACGACGGCCAGGAGGTCTCATGTCCCGTCCGACCAGCGACGCGCAGACAGACGTGCAGACATTTGAAGCCCACGCAACCGACGCCGACCTCGACGAACTGCGCGCGCGACTGGCCGCGGCGCGACTACCGGAGGCCGAGACGGTCCACCGCGCCGCGCCCGGCCCCCGCCGATGGGACCAGGGCGTTCCGCTCGCCGACCTCGTCGAGGTCGTGAACTACTGGCGGACCGGGTACGACTGGCGGTCGTTCGAAGAGCGCCTGGACCGTATCGGCCAGTTCCGCACGACCATCGATGATCTGGGAATCCACTTCCTGCACCGCCGATCCGCGCGCGCAGACGCCACTCCGCTGATCCTGACGCACGGCTGGCCGGGCAGCATTGCCGAGTTCGTCGACGTCGTGGACGAGCTGGCGGATCCGAAAAGCGCGGACGCGCCGGCGTTCCACGTCGTGGTCCCGTCGCTACCGGGCTTCGGTTACAGCGACAAGCCGGCCACCACCGGGTGGGGAACCGAAAAGATCGCGGCCGCATGGGTGGAACTGATGGAAAGGCTGGGGTACAGCAGGTTCGCGGCCCACGGCGGCGATTGGGGCGGCAATATCACCACGGTTCTCGGCGGCAGGTTCCCGGCGCACGTTCTCGGCATTCACACCTTGTTCGCTGAGGCGCCGCCCGGGCTGACCACGGACGGGCTGACGGCGGCCGAGCGCAAGTGGACCGAGGAAACACGAGATTTCTGGAGCCACCGCGCGGCGTACGCGAAGCAGCAGGCGACCCGACCGCAGACCATCGGCTACTCGCTCGTCGACTCACCGGTCGGGCTGCTTGCCTGGATCCTCGACAAGTTCGCCGAGTGGTCGGACACCGAGGACAGCCCGTTCGAGACGATTTCCATGGACAGGGTCCTCGACGACGTCACCCTGTATTGGCTGACACGGACCGGCGCATCGGCGGCCCGCATCTACTACGAGAGCCACAACTCGCTGGACCCCGAACTCCGGGTCGACGTGCCGTCGGCGATCACCATGTATCCCCGCGACATCGAGAAGTCTCCGCGTCCCTGGGCGCAGGAGCGGTACCGGCAGATCGTCCGATGGAGGTCGCCGGAAGTGGGGGGACATTTCCCGTCCCTGGAGGTCCCCGGGTTTTTCGTCGAGGATCTGCAAGAGGGCCTCGCGGCGGTGCTGGCCGCCGATCGGTGAACGCAGCAACAGACCCCCCGGCGTCCGCCGAGGGGTCTGGAGGCTGCGACTGTGGCCGCGACTCAGGCCAGGCCAGGACCCCGGACCGGGATGGTGGTGAACGTCGGCTGCTCGGGTTCCGGTGAAGTGAAGAAGTCGTTGCCCTTGTCGTCGACGACGATGAACGCCGGGAAGTCCTCGACCTCGATCTTCCAGACCGCCTCCATGCCGAGCTCCTCGTACTCGACGACCTCGACCTTCTTGATGCAGTCCTGGGCGAGCCGCGCGGCCGGGCCGCCGATGGAGCCGAGGTAGA
>NZ_JAEKKT010000147.1 GCF_019510245.1 Streptomyces sp.
TCAGCGGGGCATTACGGTGGGACATGAGGGCCTCCTGCGGTCGGGCGTAGATGTCGCAATCCACACCGAACCCAGAAGGCCCTCACCTGTTCAAGCACCCAGCCCGCGTGTCACCAACGTCCCGGGACAGCACACCTAGAGCGCGCGGAACAGCCCTTCCTGGACGACCGACACCAGCAGCCGCCCTTCGAGGTCGTAGACCCGTCCCCGGGCCAGGCCGAGGCCGCCCGTGGCGATGGGGGACTCCTGCTCGTACAGGAACCACTCGTCCGCGCGGAACGGCCGGTGGAACCACATGGCGTGGTCCAGCGAGGCGATGTCGAAGTTCCGTGGCCCCCACAGCGGTTCGACGGGGACGCGGACCGCGTCCAGGAGCGTCATGTCGCTGGCGTAGGTCAGCGCGCAGGTGTGCACCAGCGGATCGTCGCCCAGCGGGCCGACCGCGCGCATCCACACGGCGCTGCGCGGCTCGGTGCCGGCTATCTCCTCGGGGTGCCAGCGCAGCCGGTCGACGTAGCGGATGTCGAAGGGCTGGCGGCGTGCCATCCGCTCCAGCTGCTCGGGCAGCTCGCCCAGATGCTTGCGGATCTCCTCCGCCAGCGTCGGCAGCGACTCCGGGTGCGGCACCTCGCGGAACTGTGGCAGTTGGTGCTCGAAAGCTCCCACCTCAGGCTCGTGGAAGGAGGCGGTCAGATTGAAGATCGTGCGGCCCTGCTGCACGGCGGTGACCCGGCGCGTCGTGAACGACCGCCCGTCGCGGACCCGCTCGACCTGGTACACGATCGGAACGCCCGGCCGGCCCGGGCGCAGGAAGTACGCGTGCAGCGAGTGCACGGGGCGGTCGCCCTCCACGGTGCGGCTGGCGGCGACCAGCGCCTGGCCCGCCACCTGGCCGCCGAAGACCCGCTGGAGGGACTCCTGGGGGCTGCGGCCACGGAAGATGTTGACCTCGATCTGCTCCAGGTCGAGCAGGTCGACCAGTCTCTCGGCCGGGTTGGTCATCGGTAGGACTCTCCTGTGCTGGGACCTGTGCGCGGACCTGTTCCGGGGCTCGTGCTCAGAGCTGGCCGACATCGGTGACGCGCACGACCGCGCGGCCCTCGGCGTCGGAGGCCGTCAGGTCGATCTCCGCGCTGATGCCCCAGTCGTGGTCGTCGTTCGGGTCGTCGAAGATCTGCCGGACCCGCCACAGCCCGTTCTGCGGCTCCTCCTGGATCACGAGCAACTTGGGACCGCGGGCGTCGGGGCCGGTGCCCAGGTCCTCGTACTCGTCCCAGTACTTGTCCATCGCGTCGCCCCAGGCCTCGGCGTCCCAGCCGGAGTCCGCGTCCATCTCGCCCAGTTCGTCGACCCGGTCGAGGGCGGCGAGCTCCACCCGGCGGAACATCGCGTTGCGCACCAGCACCCGGAAGGCGCGCGCGTTGGCGGTGACCGGCTTGACCTCGTCGGCCTTCTCCTGGGCCTCCTCGGCCGTCATCTCCTCCGGGTTGGCGAGCTGCTCCCATTCGTCCAGCAGACTGGAGTCGACCTGGCGGACCATCTCGCCCAGCCACTCGATCAGATCCTGCAGGTCCTCGGACTTCAGGTCGTCCGGGATGTTGTGGTCCAGGGCCTTGTAGGCGCTCGCCAGGTACCGGAGCACGATGCCCTCGGTGCGGGCCAGCTCGTAGACCGACACCAACTCCGTGAAGGTCAGCGCCCGTTCGTACATGTCCCGGATGACCGACTTCGGCGACAGCGGATGGTCGCCGACCCAGGGGTGGCTCTTGCGGTACGTGTTGTACGCGTGGAAGAGCAGCTCTTCCAGGGGCTTCGGGTAGGTGATGTCCTGGAGGCGCTCCATGCGCTCCTCGTACTCGACGCCGTCCGCCTTCATCGCGGCGACGGCCTCACCCTTCGCCTTGTTCATCTGGGCGGCCAGGATCTGGCGCGGGTCGTCCAGGGTGGACTCGACGACGGACACCATGTCGAGGGCGTAGGAGGGCGATTCGGGGTCGAGGAGTTCGAACGCGGCCAGCGCGAAGGTCGACAGCGGCTGGTTGAGCGCGAAGTCCTGCTGGAGGTCGACCGTGAGGCGGACGATACGGCCGTTGGCGTCGGGCTCGTCGAGCTTCTCGACGATGCCGCCGTCGAGCAGCGAGCGGTAGATGGCGATGGCCCGGCGGATGTGCCGCAGCTGCTGCTTGCGCGGCTCGTGGTTGTCCTCCAGAAGGTGGCGCATCGCATCGAAGGCGTTGCCCGGCCGGGCGATCACCGACAGCAGCATCGTGTGCGTCACCCGGAACCGCGACGTCAGCGGCTCCGGCTCGGAGGCGATCAGCTTCTCGAAGGTGTTCTCCGTCCAGCCGACGAAGCCCTCCGGTGCCTTCTTGCGCACCACCTTGCGCCGCTTCTTCGGGTCGTCGCCCGCCTTCGCCAGCGCCTTCTCGTTCTCGATGACGTGCTCGGGCGCCTGCGCGACCACCAGCCCCGCCGTGTCGAAACCGGCCCGGCCCGCGCGGCCGGCGATCTGGTGGAACTCACGGGCGCGCAGGGTGCGCACCCGGTTGCCGTCGTACTTGGTGAGGGCGGTGAACAGCACCGTGCGGATGGGCACGTTGACGCCCACGCCCAGGGTGTCGGTGCCGCAGATGACCTTCAGCAGCCCGGCCTGGGCGAGCTTTTCCACCAGGCGCCGGTACTTGGGGAGCATGCCGGCGTGGTGCACGCCGATGCCGTGCCGGACGTAACGGGAGAGGTTCTGGCCGAACTTGGTGGTGAAGCGGAAGTTGCCGATCAGCTCGGCGATCTGCTCCTTCTCCTCCTTCGAGCACATGTTGATGCTCATCAGCGCCTGCGCCCGCTCCACCGCCTGCGCCTGCGTGAAGTGCACGATGTACACCGGCGCCTGCCTGCTCTCCAGGAGCTCGGTGAGCGTCTCGGTCATCGGGGTGAGCTGGTACTCGTAGGAGAGCGGCACCGGGCGGGTCGCCGAGCGGACCACCGCGGTGGGGCGGCCGGTGCGGCGGGTGAGGTCCTTCTCGAAGAAGGAGACGTCGCCGAGGGTGGCCGACATGAGGATGAACTGCGCCTGGGGCAGTTCGAGGAGCGGAATCTGCCAGGCCCAGCCGCGGTCGCCCTCGGCGTAGAAGTGGAACTCGTCCATGACGACCTGGCCGACGTCGGCCTGCTTGCCGTCGCGCAGCGCGATGGAGGCGAGGACCTCGGCGGTGCAGCAGATGACGGGCGCGTCGGAGTTCACGGAGGCGTCGCCGGTGAGCATGCCGACGTTCTCGGTGCCGAAGAGCTTGCACAGCTCGAAGAACTTCTCCGACACCAGCGCCTTGATCGGGGCCGTGTAGAAGGTGACCTCGTCCCGGGCCAGCGCGGCGAAGTGCGCGCCCGCGGCGATCATGCTCTTGCCGGAGCCGGTCGGCGTCGACACGATCACGTTCGCCCCGGAGACCGCCTCGATCAGCGCCTCCTCCTGGTGGGGGTAGAGCGTGAGACCGCGCTCCTGGGCCCACGCCTCGAAGGCTTCGTACAGGGCGTCGGGGTCGGCGGTCGGCGGCAGCTGATCGATGAGGGTCACGCCCCCATCTTGCCTGGCCCACCCGCCGAGGGGGGAATCGGCTTCGAGTACGAAGATCATGACCGCTACGCTGTGTCGCCGACGGAGCGTCATCGCACCCGGTCAACTGGACAGCGGTACACGAGGAATGGGGCGGGTAACGGCCATGATGGGACCAGCACACTCACTGTCGGGAGCCGCCGCCTGGCTCGGCGTCGGAGCGGCGGCCGCCGCGGCCGGGCACGCGATGCCCTGGCCGGTGCTGCTGGTCGGGGCGCTGATCTGCGCCGGCGCCGCGCTCGCCCCCGACCTCGACCACAAGGCCGCCACCATCTCACGCGCCTTCGGACCGCTGTCGCGCTGGCTCTGCGAGATCGTCGACAAGCTCTCCTACGCCGTCTACAAGGCGACCCGGAAGCAGGGCGACCCGCGCCGCTCCGGCGGGCACCGCACCCTGACCCACACCTGGCTGTGGGCGGTGCTGATCGGCGGAGGCTGCTCGGCCGCCGCGATCCTGGGCGGCCGCTGGGCGGTGCTGGCGATCCTCTTCGCGCACATGGTGCTGGCGATCGAGGGGCTGCTGTGGCGGGCGGCCCGCGGCTCCAGCAGCGACGTGCTGGTGTGGCTGCTGGCCGCGACCAGCGCCTGGATCCTGGCCGGCACCCTGGACAAGCCGGGCAACGGCTCGGACTGGCTGTTCACCCAGCCCGGCCAGGAGTACCTGTGGCTGGGGCTGCCGGTGGTGCTGGGGGCGCTGGTGCACGACATCGGGGACGCGCTGACCGTCTCCGGCTGCCCGATCCTGTGGCCGATCCCGATCGGCCGCAAGCGCTGGTTCCCGGTGGGCCCGCCGAAGGTGATGCGGTTCCGCGCGGGCAGCTGGGTGGAGCTGAAGGTGCTCATGCCGGTGTTCATGGTGCTCGGCGGCATAGGCTGTGCGGCCGCCCTGAACGTGATCTGAGCCGTGGCCCGGCCGGCCGCCGGCCCCGTGTGCCCCGCGGGTCAGCCCGCCGTCCCCGAGCCGCTTCCGTAGCGGCGCTCGAACGCGGCGACGCGGCCCTCGGTGTCCACCGTGCGGGCCTTCCCGGTGTAGAAGGGGTGGCTCTCGGACGAGATCTCCACGTCGACCACCGGGTAGGTCTCGCCGTCGTCCCACTCGATGGTCTGGTCGCTGGTCGCCGTGGACCGGGTCAGGAAGGCGTATCCGGCGGCGCGGTCGCGGAAGACCACGGGGTGGTAGTCGGGGTGCTTGTCCTGCTGCATGGCGGCTCCTCGGGGGGCGGGGCGGGCGGGCAGGGGCGGGCGGGCTCAGCCGTAGGCGGTGTCCTCGTCGACGATGTGCATCGCGGCCTCCTCCGCGGAGGCCCCGGCGCCGTCGATGCCGATGTCGGTCGCGACGAGGCCGTTCTCGTCGTCCTCGTGCGCGCCCTCGTTCGGGGCCACAAGCCGGCCGGAGCGCAGGTCGCCGACCTCGTTGTCCAGGAGTTCGCCGTCGCTGCCCTGGCAGTCGCCGATGCCGTCGCCGTCGGGGACGGCCGGGTCGGGCAGTTCCTCGGCGAGCCGCTGGTCGAGAGTCTCGCCCCGGTGGCGCTCCGCCGCGGTCACCCCGGTGTGCTCCACCGCCCACGGCCGCTCGGGCGGGGACCAGCCACGGTCCAGCGGTTCGCTGACGCCGTCGGACTCCAGCGTGTCCTCCACGTCGAGCAGCCCCGTGTCCTCACGGATCTCGGATCCGTCGGGCTGGTAGACGTCGTCCCCCCATCCGTCGGCGGTGGTCACGGCTACCTCCAGGGAGTGAGGACGCGGTCCGCGGGGCGGGCCGCCGGCACACTCGGCACGGGTGCGCGGCGCGAACCGTACGGTTCCCGGCCGGTCCCCGAACCGGTGCCGCTCTCCAGCCTTCCACCCCTGCTCGCACCCGCGCAACGGCACGGGGCGCGACCTGCGACGCACCGCACCTCGCGCCCCGTCGGCAGCACCTCCCGCCCCGTCGGCAGTACCCCGCGCCCCGGCCTCAGCACCCCGGGCCGCGGCCGGCGCGGCCTGTCAGCCGTGCCACGACCGCCACAGCGCCGCGTAGGCGCCGTCGGCCGCCACCAGCGCGTCGTGGCTGCCCAGCTCGCTGATCCGGCCGTTCTCCACCACGGCGATGACGTCCGCGTCGTGGGCGGTGTGCAGCCGGTGCGCGATGGCGACCACCGTACGGCCGTCCAGGACCCGGGCCAGGGACCGCTCCAGGTGGCGGGCGGCGCGCGGGTCCAGGAGCGAGGTCGCCTCGTCCAGGACCAGCGTGTGCGGGTCGGCCAGCACCAGCCGGGCCAGCGCGATCTGCTGCGCCTGCGCCGGGGTCAGGGCGAGCCCGCCGGAGCCGACCTCGGTGTCGAGGCCCTCCTCCAGGGCGCGCGCCCAGCCGTCCGCGTCGACCGCGCCGAGCGCCGCCCACAGCTCGGCGTCCGCCGCGTCGGTGCGGGCCAGCAGCAGGTTGTCCCGCAGGGAGCCCACGAAGACGTGGTGCTCCTGGTTGACGAGGGCGACGTGGGAACGGACCCGCTCGGCGGTCATCCGGGACAGTTCCGCGCCGCCCAGGGTGATCCGGCCGTCCCGGGGCGCGTAGATCCCGGCGAGCAGCCGGCCGAGGGTGGACTTGCCCGCGCCCGAGGGGCCGACCAGGGCCAGCCGGGTGCCGGGCGCGACCTCCAGCGAGACCTGGCGCAGCACGTCGACGCCCTGCAGGTACCCGAAGCGGACCTCGTCGGCGTGCACCTTGCGGCCGGCGGGGGCCAGCGAGGCGTCGCCGGGGTCCGGCTCGATGTCCCGCACGCCCACCAGCCGGGCCAGCGACACATGCGCGACCTGGACCTCGTCGTACCAGCGCAGGATCAGGTTCACCGGTTCGACGAGCATCTGCGCGATGAGGGCGCCCGTGGTCAGCTGGCCGACGTCGAGCCAGCCGTGCAGGACGAAGACGCCTCCGATCAGCAGCACCGAGCCGAGCACGGTCGTGTGGGTGGCGTTGGTGACCGGGAAGAGCACCGAGCGCAGCCACAGCGTGTACCGCTCCCACGCGGTCCACTCCTTGATCCGGCGATCGGACAGGGCGATGCGGCGGGCGCCGAGGCGGTGCGCCTCGATGGTGCGCCCGGCGTCCACGGACTCGGTGAGGGCGGCGGCCACGGACGCGTACCCGGCGGCTTCGGACCGGTAGGCGGAGGGGGCCCGCCGGAAGTACCAGCGGCAGCCGACGACCAGGGCCGGAACGGCGAGCAGCACGGCGGCGGCCAGCGGCGGCGCCGTGACCACGAGTCCGCCGAGCAGCAGCACCACCCACACGACACCGATCGACAGCTGCGGCACGGCCTCCCGCATGGCGTTGGCGAGCCGGTCGATGTCGGTGGTGATCCGGGACAGCAGATCGCCGGTGCCCGCCCGCTCCAGGACGCCCGGCGGCAGCCCGACCGACCGGACGAGGAAGTCCTCACGCAGGTCGGCCAGCATCCGCTCGCCGAGCACGGCGCCCCGCAGCCGTACCTCCCGCACGAACACGGCCTGGACGGCGAGCGCGAGCACGAACAGGCCGATGGTCAGGCCCAGATGGAGTTCACGGGCACCGTCCGACACCCGCTCGATCAGCCCGCCGAGCAGGTACGGGCCGACCATGGAGGCGATCACGGCCACGGTGTTGACCAGCACGAGCAGGGAGAAGGCCCGGCGGTGCCGACGGAACAGTTCGGCCGCATAGGCGCGGACGGTGGAGGCGGCGCCGACGGGCAGGGTGGTGGCCGTCGTCGGGGCCGCCGGGTCGTATGCCGGTGGTGCGACGCCGATCATGCGCTTTCCTCGATCTCTTCCAGCGCGCCGCTCAGCAGCGCGGTCTCGTCGGCCGTCTCCCGGGTCACGACCGCCCGGTACCGGGGCTCGGTGTGCAGCAGTTCGCGGTGCACTCCGACCGCTTCGACCTTGCCCTCGTGGACGAGGACGACCCGGTCGGCCCGGTCGAGCAGCAGCGGCGAGGAGGTGAACACCACGGTCGTACGGCCGGAGCGGACCTCGCGGATGCCCTCCGCGATCCGCGCCTCGGTGTGCGAGTCGACGGCGGAGGTCGGCTCGTCCAGCACGAGCACCCCGGGGTCGGTGATCAGCGACCGGGCGAGCGCGAGCCGCTGGCGCTGCCCTCCGGACAGGGAGCGGCCCCGCTCGGTGATCCGGGCGTCCAGCGGGTCGGTGACGTCCAGCGAGCCCTGGACCAGGGCCGCCAGGACGTCCGCGCACTGGGCGGCGGCCAGCGCGTCCTCGGCCCGTACGGACCCGGAGGCCGGCACGTCGAGCAGCTCCCGCAGCGAACCGGAGAGCAGCACCGGGTCCTTGTCCTGGACGAGCACCGCGGTGCGGGCGGACTCCAGCGGCAGCTCGTCGAGGGGGACATCGCCGAGCAGCACGGAGGGGGCGGCCTCGGCGGGGTGGCCGCCGAGCCGTTCGGCGAGGCGGCCGGCCGCGTCGGGGTCGCCGCAGACCACGGCGGTCAGCCTGCCCGCGGGCGCCAGCAGACCGGAGTCCGGGTCGTACAGGTCACCGTCCGGCACCGTCTTCGCGCGCGAGCCGCCGACGTCCGTGGCCCGCTCCAGGGAGAGCACCCGGGCGGCCCGTTTCGCCGACGGACGCGAGAAGGAGTACGCCATGGCGATCTCGGTGAAGTGCTGCAACGGGTAGTTGAGGATCATGACCGAGCTGTAGACGGTGACCAGTTCGCCGACGGTCACCCGGCCCTGCCGGGCGAGGTGGACGCCGTGCCAGACCACCGCGATCAGCAGCAGGCCGGGCACCAGCACCTGGATCGCGGCGATCAGGGACCACATCCGGGCGCTGCGTACGGCGGCGTGCCGCACCTCCTGGGAGGCGCGCCGGTAGCGGTCGAGGAAGAGGTCCTCGCCGCCGATGCCGCGCAGTACCCGCAGCCCCGCCACGGTGTCCGAGGCCAGCTCGGTGGCCCGGCCGGCCTTGGCCCGCTGGAAGTCGGCGCGCCGGGTCGCCCGGGGCAGCAGCGGCAGCACGGCGAGCGCCACCAGCGGCAGCCCCGCCGCGACCACCCAGCCGAGCGCGGGCTGGTAGAAGAGCAGGCCGATGCCGACCACGACGACGGTCAGCGCGGCGGCGGTGAAGCGGGAGACGGCCTCCACGAACCAGCCGATCTTCTCGACGTCGCCGGTGGAGACGGCCACCACCTCACCGGCCGCCACCTGACGGGTCAGCGCGGAGCCCAGCCGGGTGGCCTTGCGGGCGAGCAGCTGCTGCACCCGGGCGGCCGCGGTGATCCAGTTGGTGACGGCGGCCCGGTGCAGGAAGGTGTCGCCGACGGCGATCGCCGTGCCGCACAGCACCAGCAGACCGCCGGTCAGGGCCAGCCGGGCGCCGGAGCGGTCGACCACGGCCTGGACGGCGAGGCCCACGCAGAACGGGAGCGCGGAGACGGCCACGAAGTGCAGCAGCCCCCAGGCCAGTGCCTTGAGCTGACCGCCCAGCTGATTCCGCCCCAGCCACCACAGGAACCGGGGACCCGAACGCGCGTCCGGCTCGCCTGGATCGGAGTACGGAAGATCTTGAATCTGCATGGCGTCCCAGCGGCTCGGGTCGGGGGAGGTGGCGACAAGCCGTGAAAGGTTCGCGTCGGAGCGTCGTCGAAATCAAACGGTTTTCCCGGCCGGCCGCCGAAATCCGCCCCTTCCGGCCAGGGTCTGCCGCTCAACACGCACTGAATGGAAGGAGATCTCATAACTTGCCCCTTATGGGATGTCAGGATGGCCGGGTGCGGATCAAGAGCGTGCGGCGGACGACCGCCACGGCGGCGGCGGTCATCGGGTCCGTCCTGGTGACCCTGAGCGCCTGCGGGGCGTCACCGAGCGGTGGCGCGAAGAACGGTCTGCCGGGGCCGCACGCCAGAGCCCAGAGAGACCCGACGGCCCCGAAGGCCGCGGCGGGGCAGGAGTGGCAACGGCCGGACCGGGCCGTTCCCGTCGGTGATCCCGGCCGGCTGCCTGGGGTCGGCGAGCTGCTGCAGGCGGAGATCCCCGCCGACTCCCGCCAGGCCGTCGCGGTGTACGGGGAGGGCGCGGACTCGGCCGACTCCACAGTCGTGCTCTACACCCGGGACGGGAGCGGCTGGCGTCCGGTGGGCAGCTGGCCCGCCCACAACGGACGGTCCGGCTGGACCACCGACCACTACGCGGGTGACGGACGCAGCCCGGTGGGCGTGTTCACCGTCACCGACGCCGGCGGTGTGCTTCCCGACCCGGGCACCCGGCTCTCCTACGCCCAGGGCCAGGACCTCTACACGCCCCCGCGCTCCTGGAGCCCGGCGTACCGGCACGACTTCGACTACGTCATCGCCATCGACTACAACCGCCTGCGCGGCACACCCCCGCACGACACCACCCACCCCTGGGGCGCCGGCCGGGGCGGCGGCATCTGGTTGCACCTCGACCACGGCAGCGGCACCTCGGCGTGCATCGGCCTGCCCGGGGAGGCCATGGAGTACCTGCTGCGCACCCTCGACCCGGCCCGGGATCCCGTCGTGGTGATGGGGGACAGGCCGAGCCTGCTGTCCTAGCGCGGCTGCCCCGGACCCCGGGCGCTGGTCACTGTTCGTCCGGGACCGCCTCACTCCCGGCCGAGCCCGCCGTGCCGTTCGTGCCGGTGGTCCCGGTGGTCCCGGTGGTCCCGGTCGTGCCGGTCGTGCCGGTGGTCCGCGTGTCCAGCACGTCCACGTCGTCCGCCCGGACGTAGGCGAGCCGGTGACCGAACTGGATCTCGTAGTACTTCTCCTGACCCACCACCACGGGCTGAGGTGTGGCGGAGAACGTGGACCGGTCGACGTAGGAGCCGCCGAGGGCCGACTGCGTCACATACCGCTGGCCCGCCCGCAGGCTGTACGGCAGCGGCGACTCGTCCTCCTCCTCCATCCCGTCCGGGTAGGCCTCCTCCTCCGGCAGGGCCCGCCCGAACACCGGGATCTCGTCCAGGCCCTCCTTGGGCGTCACCATGCGCCCGCTCGCGCCGACGGCCGTCGGGTGGACCGTGGGGTTCTTGAACCACGCCTTGTTGCCCTGGTACCAGATCGCCGTCCACTCGCCCCTGCGGTCGGCGACGGCGAAGGTCTGGCCGGTGGAGACCCGCGAACCCAGGTCGCTCACGTCCTCCGTGGACGGGTCGCCGTCCGGCCTGCGTCCCGGGTCCTGGATCAGCGGTGCGTTCTCGTCCGGCCGGGTGTAGAGGCGGACGGCGCTGGAGCCGTGTGGCAGACACCGTTTGCCGTCGCCGTCGCACCCCGTGTACCGCGGTTTGTGGGTGGCGTAGTCCGGCAGGATCATCACCATGGGGCTGTCCGGTCCGGCCGTGGCCTTCAGGGGTGCGCCGAGGAGGTCGAAGTAGTGCCGCCAGTCCCAGAACGGCCCCGGGTCCTCGTGCATCTCGGGGATGCTGTCGCCGGTCGGGGACGGCACGTTGTCATGGCCGAAGATGTGCTGCCGGTCCATCGGGACGCCGTACTTCTTCGCCAGGTAGCGCACCAGCCGGGCCGAGGACCGGTACATCTGCTCGGTGTACCAGGTCCCGGGGTGGGTGAGGAAACCCTCGTGCTCGATGCCGATCGAGCGGGCGTTCACGAACTTGCTGCCCGAGTGCCAGGCCTCGTCCTTGGTCCTGACGTGCTGGGTGATGTGGCCGTCGCTGGAGCGGACCGAGTAGTGCCAGGACGCCTCGGTCGGGTCCTGCACGGTCTTGAACATGTTCGGCAGCGTCGACTCGGTGTCGTGGATGACGATGTACTCGATCCGCTGGTCCCGGGGACGGTCGGCGAGGTCGTGGTTGCCGTAGTCGCCGTCGTCGTCGATCTCCTCGTAGGGCGCGGCGAGCCAGTCGCAGGCCAGCTCGGGCGGGCACTCGACGTTCTTCGGCCGTTTGGGGGGCTGCGGGCCGGGGTGCGGACTGACGCCGGGGGTGGCGGGGAGGGTGACCTCCTGCCCGTCGGCGGTGGTCCGGTGTGCGCCCCGGCGGATCAGGCCGAAGACGTCGTTGGCGTACGCCGTCGCCGACGTGACGTCACGGGTGCCGGGGAAACGTTCCACCGCCTGCCACCAGTCCTCCGGGTCGGCGCTGAGCGGCTTGCCGAGATGCCGTTGCGTCGCGGCCAGCAGCGCCGCGCCGCCGCGCACGTTGGCGACGGCGTCCGTCCGCAGCTGGCCGGCGGGGACCTTGATCAGCCGTGCGGCGTGTTCCAGGTCCGCTGGCTGCACGGCGTGGCCGCCCACCGCGAACGCCGTTCCCGCGAGCGGGTCGGCCTTCGCGCCGTCCGCCGCCGGGCCCGGTGCGGGTGACCGGTCCGAGGCGCGGGTACGGGCGGTGTCCACCAGGTGCATCGGACCGTAGCCCCCCGCGATGCTCGGGGTGCCCGGGTGGATGTCCCAGCGCGACTGCATGTAGGACACGCTCATGAGCACGCTGCGCGGCACGTGGAACTCGCGCGCGGCGTCCGTGAAGGCGTTCTGCAGACGCTGGTCCTCCGAGTCGTCGGTGCCGGACGCCGGGAGGATCAGCAGCGGTGGCAGCAGCGCGGCCGTCGCGATCAGGCAGGCCGCCAGGCGGCACGTCCGGACGGCACGGGGCACACGTGGAGCGACAGTTCTTCTCATACCAGAGGGTCTCCAACCGCTTGCTGTGGGTCTCCAAGCACGCTCGTCGCAACCAGGGCAAGGGGGTTGCCCATCACGTCACCCCTCGTACGTTTCCGTGCCCGGCGCGACACGGCGCGCCGAGCGTCGACCGGGTGGCCCAGCGGTCCGGCAGAGGCCACCCGGTCGGCGGCAGTGGGCCGGCAGCCCGGCGGGCGGCGGCGCGCCGGGCGGGATCAGTCCTCGACCGGGTCCACGTGCCAGTCGGGGTGGCCCGGCATCGGCGGGGTGTCGGGCCCGTACAGCCAAGGCGTCAGAAACGGCGTCAGATCCTCGCCCGCGACCCTGGAGGCGAGCGCGACGAAGTCCCGGGTGCCGGCCGCGCGGCCGCGGTACTTGGTGACCCAGGCCCGCTCGATCCGGTCGAACGTCTCGTCACCGACCTTCTGCCGCAGGGCATACAGCACCAGCGCGGAACCGTCGTACCGCATCACCTTGAAGAGCGTCGCGGCGGTGGGCTCGGCGGGCGCCCCGTCGTCGTGGCGCCACTGGCCGTGCTGCTCGTACGCCGCCCGCATGGCGTCCTCCATGTCGGCGCCGCCGTGCTCGTCGGAGTACAGCCGTTCGTAGTAGCGGGCATGACCCTCACTCAGCCACAGGTCGGACCACCGCCGGACGGCGACGCTGTCACCCGTCCAGTGGTGGGTCAGCTCGTGGACGAGATTGCGTTCCGCGTCGACGCGGTCGCCCAGCAGGTCGTCCTTCGGTACGAGGGACAGCGACTGCGTCTCCAGCGCCACCGGCAGGTCGGTGTCCCCGACCAGCACGCCGTAGCGGCGGAACGGGTACGGGCCGAGCCGCTGTTCCAGCCAGGCGAGGTGCTCCGGGGTGAGCGAGCGTTCGGCCTCGGTGTCCGCGACCAGGTCGTCCGGCACCACGTCCCGCACGGCCAGCCCGCCCGGCCCCCGGCCGGCGACGAACGTGAACTTCCCGATCGCCAGCTGGACCAGCTGTGCCGCGATGGGTTCCTCGGAGTCGTACGTCCACTGCATCCGCCCGTCGGGCCGCCGCACGCGTTCGACCAGCCGGCCGTTGGCCACCGCGCTCAGACCGGGCGGGGTGGTGATGTGGAAGGTGACGGGCGCACGGAGGCTGGGGTGGTCGTCGGCCGGGAAGATCATCTTGGCGCCGTCGGGCTGTGCGCAGACCACGGTGCCGTCGGGTGTCGGTACCCAGCCGTACTCCCGGATCGCGTCGTCGCGCTGCCGCCGCTGGGTCGGATCGGCCGTGTAGGCGACGCGGACGGTGAAGGTGCGGCCGCGCGGGATCGGCCGCGCGGGCGTGACGACGAGTTCGTCGCCGTCGCGTACGGCGGTGGCTGGCGCGCCGTCGACGGTGACCCGGTGCAGCGTGTTGCCCGCGAAGTCCAGGTCGAAGCGGGACAGGGCCTGGGTGGCGGTGGCGCTGATGGTGGTACCGGCGGGGAAGGGTGTCCCGGTGGCCCGCCAGTCGAGGTCGAGGGTGTAACGGCGGACCGTGTAGCCGCCGTTGCCGTCCAGCGGCATGAGCGGGTCGCCGATCCCGGGTGCGCCGGGGGACGGGGCGGTGCCGGCCGGGACCGCCGACGCGCCGGGGGCGGCGGAGCCGTGGCCCCGGTGCGGGACACCGCCCGAACAGCCGGTTCCGGTGAGTGCGACGGCTCCCGTGAGCGCGAGGACGGCGCGCAGGGCGCGAGCGGTCATGATCTCCATGGCAGCACTGTGACAGTGTCATCCGCTTATAGCACCATTTGTGCCCGTGGTATGCGTCTGTCCGGACCCGGTGGCCGAACCGCTCGCTGTCGACCGGCCCAGGCGTTGCGGCCGACCGTCAACTCCCCGTAGAACACCGGCCATGAGAAGACGGATAGTCATGTCCATGCTCGCTGGAGCGGCCCTCCTGACGAGCGCGCTCCTCGGTACGGGGGCACCCGCCGCCCGTGCCGCCGACGTCCCCGCCGAGTTCGGCACCGACTGGCACGACCCGGTGACCGCGACCCCGCCGGTGTCCGTGCCCAAGGGAGCCAGGTCCTGCCAAGTCACCCTGGCCGAGGCCCAGTTCCGCGACTTCACGCCGTACCGGGGAACGTACACGCCCCCACGGGGCTGCGGCGACCGCTGGAGCAAGGTCGTCCTGCGGCTGGACGGCAAGGTGAAGGGCCGTCAGTACGACCGCCTGGGCTACCTGCACGTCGGCGGCGTCGAGGTGCTGCGCACCTCCACCCCCGAGCCCTCGCCGGACGGCATCGAGTGGCACGTGGAGAAGGACGTCACCCGCTACAGCGACACCTTCCGCGGCACGCAGGACGTCGAGATGCTCATCGGCAACGTTGTCGACGACACCTACACCGGCGTCATCGACGTCAAGGCCACGCTCACCTTCTACGCCGGACGCCCCAGGGCCTCGGTCCCCGACAAGGTGCTGACCCTGGCCGGCGGCACCACCCTGACCACCCCGCGCAACAGCGAACGCGTCGTCGCCGAGGTGTACGCCACCGGGTCCGGCGGCGGCTGCGAGGAGTTCTGGTACCTGACCGTGGCCGACCCGGCGTCGTACTCCTGCAAGGCGGACAAGGGCCCCTACCGGGAGGTGCAGATCAAGGTCGACGGCCGACTGGCCGGAATCGCCGCGCCGTTCCCGAACGTGTGGACCGGCGGCTGGTCCGATCCGTTCCTCTGGTACGTCATACCGGCCCCGCGCGCCTTCGACGTCAGACCGATCGAATACGACCTGACGCCGTTCGCGGGACTCCTCGACGACGGCCGCCCGCACCAGGTCGAGGTCTCCGTCGCCGGTGTGCCCGAGGGCCAGGCCGGCTGGAGCGCCCCCGTGAACGTGCTGGTCTGGCAGGACGCGCACCGGGCCCAGGTCACCGGCGCGCTCACCGGGGCCGAGGCCTCCGAGCCCGTCAACTCCTCCGTGTACACGCCGGGGTCGGGGGAGTACCGGGTCGACACCGACGCCGGGCACCGCCTCACCGTCTCCGGATACGTCGACACCTCTTACGGCCGGGTGACCACCACCGTCAACCGGACGCTGGCCAACACCTCCGTGCACCGCTGGAACGACGGCGAGACCACGGACGCGCTCGACGCCACCTGGACGGACGACCAGAGCGTCACGGTGAAGGCGGGCGGTGTGCCCCGGACGACCCGCACCGACCGTACGTACACCATGAACGGCGCCACCACCATCGGCACCGGCGACCGGCTGCGCACCCGGCTCACCCTCGGCGACCGGGCGGCGGTCAGGCGGTCCGGAGGCGGCTGGTCGCGGCTCGACGACACCTACAGCGGGGACGCGACGTACACACTCGACGTGCCGCGCGACCAGCGGCACGCGGTCGGCACGTCGAGCGAGCGCTACCGGCTGTACGGCCCGGAGGGCTGCTACGACCGCTCGCTGGCCACCGAACAGGGGGTGCTGACGGTGGATCGCGAGCGCTGCTGAGCCGTCGCCGTCGCCGTCGCCGGCGGCCGCTGCCGAGCGGCGGCCGCCGCGCCGCGCTGTGCGCGACGCGTCACCCGGCTCTCAGCAGTGCTTCGCCGCCACCGGCCCGTCGACCAGTGTGTCCAGCAGTCCGCCCAGCGTCTCCCGCTGCTCCGGCGAGAGCGGGGCCAGGATCTCCTCGGCCGCGGACCGCCGGGCCGCCCGGAGCTCACGCAGAGTCTCGCGCCCCTCTTCCGTGATCTCGATCCGGGTCACCCGGCGGTTCGTCGGATCCGGCACCCGGCACACCTTGCCGCTCGCCTCCAGGCCGTCGACCAGTGTCGTCACCGCACGCGGCACCACCTCCAGGCGCTCGGCCAGGTCGGCCATCCGCGGGGGTGCCTCGTAGTGCGCGAGGGTGCGCAGCAGCCGAGACTGGGCCGGGGTGACGCCCAGATCGCGTGCCGCGAGATGGCGCTTCTGGATACGCCACACCCGGCGTGTGAGACGCAGCAACTGCTCGGCGAGCGGGCCGTCGGGGTCGGGGGTGCTCATGCGGGAACAATATCAGGACTATGTTCATTGTGAGTATAGGTAACAGTGAGCTATGCTCCGTGAATCCGTACACACCGAACCATCCGTAGGAGCCATGCCCCGAGACGAGATCAACTGGACCCCTGACAGCACCTCGGCCGGCCAGCCCCGCCAGGTGCGCCGCATCCTCAAGCTCTTCCGGCCCTACCGTGGCCGGCTCGCGATCGTCGGCCTGCTGGTCGGCGCCGCCTCGCTGGTCTCGGTCGCCACCCCCTTCCTCCTGAAGGCGACCCTCGACACCGCCATCCCGCAGGGCCGCACCGGACTGCTCAGCCTGCTCGCGCTGGGCATGATCCTCAGCGCCGTCCTCACCAGCGTCTTCGGCGTCCTGCAGACGCTGATATCCACCACCGTCGGCCAGCGCGTCATGCACGACCTGCGCACCGCCGTCTACGGCCGGCTGCAGCGCATGTCGCTGGCCTTCTTCACCCGCACCCGCACGGGCGAGGTGCAGTCCCGCATAGCCAACGACATCGGCGGCATGCAGGCCACCGTCACCTCGACGGCCACCTCCCTGGTGTCCAACCTGACCAGCGTCGTCGCCACCGTCGTCGCGATGATCGCCCTCGACTGGCGGCTCACCATCGTCTCGATGGTCCTGCTCCCGCTCTTCGTGTGGATCAGCCGCCGGGTCGGCAACGAGCGCAGGAAGATCACCACGCAGCGCCAGAAGCAGATGGCCGCGATGGCCGCGACGGTCACCGAGTCGCTCTCCGTCAGCGGCATCCTGCTCGGCCGCACCATGGGCCGCGCCGACTCGCTCACCGCCTCCTTCGCCGACGAGTCCGAGCAACTGGTCGGCCTGGAAGTCCGGTCGAACATGGCGGGGCGCTGGCGCATGGCCGTGATCACCATCGTGATGGCCGCGATGCCCGCAGTCATCTACTGGACCGCCGGCATGGCCCTCCAGCTGGGCGCCCCGCAGATCTCGCTCGGGACCATCGTCGCCTTCGTCTCCCTCCAGCAGGGCCTGTTCCGCCCCGCCGTGAGCCTGCTGGCGACCGGCGTCCAGATCCAGACCTCGCTCGCTCTCTTCCAGCGCATCTTCGAGTACCTCGACCTGCCCGTCGACATCACCGAGCGTGACGAGCCGGTCCACCTGGACCGGGTGAAGGGCGAGGTGGGCTTCGAGCAGGTCGGGTTCCGCTACGACGACAAGGGCGGCCCCGTCCTCGACGGCATCGACATCACCGTCCCGGCCGGCCGCAGCCTGGCCGTCGTCGGCCCCACCGGCGCCGGCAAGTCCACGCTCGGCTACCTGGTGCCCCGGCTCTACGACGTCACCGGCGGCCGGGTCACCCTGGACGGCGTCGACGTCCGCGACCTCGACTTCGACACCCTCGCCCGCGCGGTCGGCGTCGTCTCCCAGGAGACCTACCTCTTCCACGCCTCGGTCGCCGACAACCTGCGCTTCGCCAAGCCGGACGCCACCGACGAGGAACTGCACGAGGCCGCCCGCGCCGCCCAGATCCACGACCACATCGCCGCGCTGCCCGACGGCTACGACACCGTCGTCGGAGAACGCGGACACCGCTTCTCGGGCGGTGAGAAGCAGCGGCTGGCCATCGCGCGCACCATCCTGCGCGACCCGCCGGTCCTCATCCTCGACGAGGCGACCAGCGCCCTGGACACCCGCACCGAACACGCGGTCCAGGACGCCATCGACGCCCTGTCGGCCAACCGGACGACCATCACCATCGCCCACCGGCTCTCCACGATCCAGGGCGCCGACCAGATCGTCGTCCTCGACTCCGGACGGGTGGCCGAACGCGGCACCCACGAGGAACTGCTGGAGCTCGACGGCCGGTACGCGGCCCTGGTACGCAGGGACGCCCGGCTGGAGACGGCGCCGGAGCTGCCCGCAGCCGGCGAGCCGGCCCAGCGGGATACGGCCCTGCGGCCGGTGCGCCGGCGGGGCGACCGGGGGCGCCGGCACGTCACACCGCCGACGGGCTGAAGCCGGCGGGGACAAATCGCGGCCGACAAGCTGAAGATATGTCGGGTTTGCGGCGTTGTGCGAGCTAACGTGCCCGCATGCAGATGAACACTCCGCCACGGAACCCGGGCCGGCGTAAGGCCGTCGGCCGTGGCGCCTCGACGCGCGGCAAGTCGCTCCGGCTGACCCGCCGGGGCAGGCTGGTGCTCGTCGTGGCCGGCGCCGTCGTGGCCGCCGCCGCCGTGACGGTACCCCTGCTGTCCCTGGCCGCCGGCACGGCCGGACCCGCCGCCCTGGTCATCCCGGAAGGCTGGCGCGCGTCCCAGGTCTACGACGCCGTCGACAAGGCCCTCGCCCTCCCCGCCGGAAGCACCAAGAGCTCCGTCGGCACCGCGGGCCTGAAACTCCCCGGCGACGCCGGGGGCAACCCGGAGGGCTATCTCTTCCCGGCCACCTACCCCCTGGACAAGGACGCGACCCCGCAGTCGGTGCTGCGGGGCATGGTCGACACGGCCAACCGGCGGTTCGGCTGGGCACCCGTCGCGGCCGGCGCGCAGCGCGATTCGATGAACGTCTACCAGGCGGTGACCATCGCCAGCATCGTGCAGGCCGAGGCCGCCGACAAGGCCGACATGGGCAAGGTGGCGCGCGTCGTGCTCAACCGGCTGCAGCGCGGCATGCCGCTCCAGATGGACTCCACCCTCAACTACGCCCTCAACCGCAACACCCTCCGCACGACGGTGAACGACACCCGCATCGAGAACCCGTACAACTCCTACCAGCGCATGGGCCTGCCGCCCACGCCGATCGACAACCCGGGCGAGGACGCGATGCGTGCCGCGCTCAACCCGCCGCCGGGCAACTGGCTGTACTTCGTCACGGTCAAGCCGGGGGACACGCGGTTCACCGCCGACTTCGCGGAACACCAGCGCAACGTCGCCGACTTCAACGCCGTACAGAACTCGAAGCCCCGGCAGTCGCCGCAGGTCACGCAGCCGCCGCGGTGAGCCGCGGGGTGGGTCACGCGGCGACCGGTTCCCCGGCCAGGAGCCGCCTGATGTCCCGTACGGCGTCGCGTCCCGCGCGGTTGGTGCCGATGGTGCTGGCGGACGGGCCGTAGCCGACGAGGTGGACGCGCGGGTCGGCGGCGGCGCGGGTCCCCTCGACCCTGATCCCGCCGCCCGGCTCGCGCAGCCGCAGCGGCGCCAGATGGTCCAGGGCGGCCCGGAAGCCGGTGGCCCACAGGATGACGTCGGCGTCGACGTGCCGGCCGTCGTCCCAGGCCACACCGTCGGGCGTGACGCGGTCGAACATCGGCTGCCGGTCCAGGACCCCGTCCTCGAGGCCTTGCCGGATCGCGTCGTTGAGCGGGAGCCCGGTGACCGAGACCACGCTCCGCGGCGGCAGCCCCTGCCGTACCCGCTCCTCCACCAGCGCCACCGCGGCCCGGCCCGCGCCCTCGTCGAAGGGGCCCTCGCGGAAGACCGGCGGGCGCCGGGTGACCCAGGTGGTGGCGGCCGCGTACGGGGCGAGTTCCAGCAGGTGCTGGGTGCCGGAGGCGCCGCCGCCGACGACCACGACCCGCTGCCCGGCGAACTCCTCGGGCCCGGCGTACTGCGCGGTGTGCAACTGCCGTCCGCGGAAGGTCTCCTGGCCCGGGTAGCGAGGCCAGAACGGCCGGTCCCAGGTGCCGGTGGCGTTGATCAGCGCCCGCGTCGACCAGTCACCGTGGTCGGTATCCACGAGCAGCCGCCCGTCCTCGCCCTCGCGCACCGCGCGGACGTCGACCGGCCGGTGCACCCGCAGGCCGAAGGTGCGCTCGTAGTCCGCGAAGTACTCCCCGATCACCTCGGCGGACGGCCGGGCCGCATCGGCCCCGGTCAGCTCCATGCCAGGGAGTGCGTGCATCCCGTGCACCTTCCCGTACGTCAGGGACGGCCACCGGAACTGCCAGGCGCCCCCGGGCGCGGGGGAGTGGTCGAGCACCACGAAGTCGCGGTCCGGCTCGAAACCGGTGCGCCGCAGGTGATAGGCGCTGGACAGACCGGCCTGACCGGCGCCGATGACGACTGCCTCGACCTCTTCGACCGCACGCGCATTGTTCACGCTTGTACCAACAGCGGGGGCGGCCGTGGATCTTCCCGCCCGGCCGCTCGCCCGCGCGCTGCGGGCATGGGCCACGATGGGAGCATGTCGGATGCCTTCACCACACGAGAACTCGACGTCGCCACCGGTAGCCGGGAGCGGGTCGTCGACCTGACCGGCGACTGCGAGGCCTTCCTCCGCGAGGCCGCGGCCGGCCGCGACGGACTGCTGAACATCTTCGTCCCGCACGCGACGGCCGGCATCGCGGTCCTGGAGACCGGTGCCGGCAGCGACGACGACCTGCTGGCCGCCCTGCACACCCTGCTCCCCGCCGACGACCGCTGGCAGCACCGGCACGGCAGCCCCGGCCACGGCCGCGACCACGTCCTCCCGGCGATCGTCCCCCCGCACGCCACCCTCCCGGTGATCGGCGGCCGCTTGGCGCTGGGTACCTGGCAGTCGGTGTGCCTGGTCGACACGAACCGGGACAACCCGCAGCGAAAGGTTCGGCTCACGTTCCTGGCGGGCTCCTGAACCCTCGCGCCTTCGACGGGGCGAGGGTGTCGCATGCCGGCGCGCAGATCTCGGTCGGACGGCGTTGTCGGACGGTCAGGACGCCGCGTCGAGCAGATCGACGGCGCTCTGCTGGCGGGCGGCGTCGACCTGGTCGAGCGGCCCGTACCAGCGCAGCCCGTACTGGTCGAGGGCGTTGCGGTCGCTCGCGTGGGCGCGGTCGGCCTGGCGCTCGAGGTAGGCGGTGTAAGGGTGGTCGGGGAGCACCGAGTTGAGCTTGCCGAGGCCGCGTACGTCGGCGCCCTTGAATGACGGGCCGTCGCCTCCGCAGTCGCCGCTCTCGCACGGATCGCGCAGGATGCCGTCGGAGGTGTGGAGCTGGGAGGTCGTGGTGGCGGCGTCGGCGATCTGCCGGGCGCTGGTGAGCAGCCCGCCGTCGCCCGTGGCCCGGTACAGCTCGGCGAGCGCGCCGAGGAGCACACCCTGGTTGTACGACCAGACGGCCTGCCCGTTGTTGCCGCAGGTGGACAGGTCGATGCCGTCGAGGTTGTTCCAGTCGTCGACGTTGTACATGAGCGTGCGCCAGCCCCGCCGGCCGGTCGGCACGACGGTGTCGCCGAGTCTGCTGCCCGAACTCCAGGTGCGGCCGCCGTCGAAGGAGCGGTCGAGCCACACCTCGTCGCCGGGGTTGCCGTTGTCGATGGAGGCCCAGCCCATGGCGTCGGCGTCGTCGAAGTGCAGGACGACCGACCGCGAGGAGATGCTCGCCGTGACCGGGGTGGGGTCGCCCGCGGACAGCGCGGGGTCCCGGGTGTTGCAGTACTTGTTGCAGACGGCGGCCGCCGGGGGCGTGAGGGGGACGAGGACGGTGAACGGTGCCGGAGCGAGTGCCGCCGCCAGCCGGCGAAGGGTGCGGCTGACCGGTCTGCGCACGGGGAACATGTCACCTCCCTGCTTCGAGGGACGGATGTGAGAGCGCTCTCGGAAGGTAGGGAAGGGGAGGGCGTGCGTCAACGTGGTTCACCGGTAAGGACGTTGCACTGAGGTCTGTACCAAGTCGGCACTCAGGTCTGCACCAAAGCGCACCCGCAAGCACCTCTGCGGGTGCCACCGGCTGCGAGCACTTCTCCGATCTCGCGCAGCATCCAGTCGGGGGCCTCGATGGCACAAACCCTGCCCGTAGGACGGAGCGCGCCAGTCGTCGCAACTCCTTGCTATGTCTGGTGGCGACCATAGCGTGCACCCGTCCGTCGGTATAGGGCAACGCGCCTCCGTCAGCTAGCCAAGCACGAGGAACGCGTTCTGTTGTTGAAAGGCGCCCTCAACTGGCATGTTTGACAGGGTGAGTTGATCTAGTCCAAGTTGGTGTACGCGAGTTCGAAGAGGCATCGATGTGGTCCGTGGTGCAGTGACCCTGTTGAAGCGGTCCCCGGCCCCTCACTCCGCGCAGCCGGCGACCTGGTCAGGCCGCCGGTACCCGATATCGAGGTGTGGAGCGCCCTATGCCCACGACTGACCGTTGGCTCCGTCGAGCCCCGTCGGACATCCCATACTTCGGCACGAACGGGGAGACCTACCTGAACCGGACAGCCTTGCGAGACCTGACCAAGACCCTCCCGCTGCGATTCCTCACCAAGGAGCACTTCGCCCGCGGGCAGATATATCGCTACGTGGGGTTGACGCGAATCATTCCCGCCGCGGCCCGTCTGCTGCTCGACTTCGGCTGGGAGTTCCAGGGCCGTGAAGTCGAGCGCCCGGAGACTTGGCACGGGGAGCGTGAATACCGCTCCGACCTGGACCGGAATCTTCACTTCTACGGTTTCGTCGAGGTCTGCCACCGGCAACTCATTTGGGACAGCCGGACCCGCCGGGTCTACGACGCATTCGTCGACATCTGGCACCGCGAGGAGTTGGGGGTGGCGGTCGACCGGCTCAACCTGAACCCGCCCGACATCGAGAACCAGGACCGGTTCCTGATCCCCGACACCGCCCTGGCTCACACCAGGCCGAAGCTCGGCGGCTTCGAGTGCTGCCCCAAGTTGTTCAAAGGCTGCGACCAGGGGGAGGCGTTCCGGCCAAAGGATCGCGACTCACCCCAGCTCCGCATTGACCGCGCCGAGATCCCCGTGGTGAGAACGCAACTGGAGGCCGATGACCTTCTGATCTTCAAGGGGCTGCTGGCGCACGGCGTGTCACCGAAGACTTCCGAAGAGATCGTGCGCACGGTCCAGTACCTGCCCATGACGCCGGTGCTGCCGTCCCATGAAACGTTCCGGCGTTCCCGGGCCGAGTCATGGCGGCCCCTCGCCACGCCCGCCGCCGGGCTACGCCAGCCGACCCAGGTTCCCGTGGTGTGGGAGGGGCACCGTCGACTGACTCGGCGCCCGGCTGCTGAGACGCACGTCCTGGCGCGGGGCAGACCTGGACGCTGCCGAGTGGCAGACCGGAGAAGAGATATGCGCCGAATTTGCCTGACCTTGCCGCCCCGTCGGCCCTGCGCGGCGACGATCACGGCATTGGCCGAGCAGGCGGCCCATGTCGTCGCACACTGCGACGTCACAGTGCGCGTGCTGATCCTCGACCCATGCGCCGCACCGGCCTCCGGCGAACACCACGGTGCCGTACGCCGGATACCGGCCGGCCCATGCATCGTCGTCTGCTGTTTCGGCGAAGAGCGGCGACGGGACTTCCCCCAAAGCGGGTTCGGCCGGTCTGCGGCTGCGAAGCGCGACATCCCGCTGGAGCTTGTACTGCCGCTCGTTTTCTCTCGCGGTGCCTGCACCAACCCCGCCCTTTCCCTCGCGCTCGGCTGCGCTCCCGTCGACCACGAACTCCTGTCACTGGGCAGGCTTGCGGCCTACGCCGCCTGCCACCTCACCGAGACCCTAATCGCCGCATCGATTGTGGTCGGCCCTATGCGCCTGCACATGTGCAATATACCCTCCCACGGCGTCCGCGAGTACATGCCGCTGCCGTTGGCGATCGACACCGGCGGCAGCGACAACTGGCCGATCCACTTGGTGCACAACGCCTCGCTGCTTGGAGTCCTGCGCGATCGGAGCGTCGTCGGCGAAGGCGGGACCGTCTCCCGCTTCGTGGCGTACCAGTTGCGCCACGTCGAGGTCCTGCTGCCGATGCTCTATGCAAACCTCGCCAACGACCCGATGGTCCGCTCGGGTGCCTCGTTGCTCGACGCGCAGAGGCAGGTGCGGACATCCGGCGTGGCCCGTCCGGCGAGACATAGCATGAGGTTCGACCGGAGCGGGGACGTCCCCCGTCTGGACGTTCTCGACACGGCGTTCCGCAAACTGCGCAACCGGTACGTCCAGTTAGCCGACCTGGACCGACGCCGCGAGTACGTGCTCGCGGAAGCACGCAGCGGCGTTGAGGACTTCGCCCCGCTGACAGAAGGCTGGGAGCTGCTGATCGGCGCGGCCCGCCGCACCTGCGTACTTCGGACGCCCGGACAGCGGCGGTGACGGCGGCCATGACTGACCTCTCCCCAGCCATGCTCGCCGCCCTGACGGGTGCAACCGAGGACCAGATCTTCTTCGACATGGCCGGAATCCGGCGGGGCTTCGACGCACTCCGACGTGAACTGCCGGGTGTCGACGTCAAGTTCGCTATGAAGTCCTGCCCCGTGGACGAAGTGCTCGCCTGCCTCGCAAGCCGGGGGGCGGGAGTCGACGGGGCGAGCCCCGGTGAACTGGAGCAGGCGGTACGTGCCGGCGTGCCGGTCGGCAGGACGCACTACGGCAACACCGTCAAGTCCGACCGGGACATCGCGAACGCCCACCGACTCGGAGTCAGGGACTTCGCTACCGACAGTGTCGAGGATCTGGCGGCTGTCGCGGCCCACGCCCCCGGGGCCCGCGTGTTCTGCCGGCTGGCAACGAGCGGTTACGGCGCGCTGTGGGGACTGAGCCACAAGTTCGGCTGCTCGCCCGCGGACGCGGTACGGATGCTGGAGACGGCGTCCGCGATGGGCCTGACACCCTCCGGGCTGTCCGTGCACGTCGGCTCCCAGCAGATGACGCCCGACGCCTGGCACAGTGCTTTCGAGTGCCTGGCTGACGTCCTGAAAGCCCTGAGTCGGCGCGGCATCGTCCTGGACCACGTCAACCTTGGCGGTGGATTGCCGGCCTTGGGGTACCTCGACCGGCACGGCTTGCCTCTGCACCCCCCGCTGGACAAGATTTTTGCCGTCGTCCGCGAGGGCATGCGTCACCTCAAACAGGCCCACGGCGAACACCTCGAGTTCGTCGTGGAGCCGGGCCGTCACCTCGTTGCCGACCACGGGGTCGTCCGCGCCCAGGTGGCCCGCCTGGCCGAGCGGCGACGACCCGACGGCGAGCGGCAGCACTGGCTCTACCTGAGCTGCGGCAGATTCAGCGGCCTCTACGAGATGGACGCCCTGCAGTACCCCCTGGTCTTTCCCACCCACCCGGAGGCCGACCACATCCCTGCAGTTGTGGCGGGTCCTACCTGCGACAGCGATGACGCCTACCCGCAGGGACACGCCCACGTGCACGTCCCCCGGAACCTGGCGTCCGGTGACCCCGTGTGGGTACTCTCCAGCGGCGCCTATGCGCTCAGCTACATGACGCAGGGCTTCAACGGCTTCGCCCCACTCTCGTACACCTGCGTCGACGGAGAACACCTGTGAGCGGCGACAAGGTACGCATACGCTACATCTCCGACACCGACTGGGACGCCATCGCGGCGATGGAATCCCGGGCCTATGCGCAACTCGGCCTCTCGGAGGGGCGCGCGGCCCTGCGCTCCAGGGCCGACGTGTCGCCGGAGACCTGTTTCGTTCTGGACGTCGGCTCCGAGATCGCCGGGTATGTGCTGGCACTGCCGTATCCGCTCTTCGGATACCCGGACCTCGAACAGGCGGAGGAGTCCCTGGTCTCCTTTCACCGGCCACGCAACCTGCACCTGCACGACATCGTCGTCGCGGAGCGGCTGCGCGGCAGAAGACTGGGCGGGCGCCTCCACGACCACCTCATCCTGGCCGCCGCCGCACGGGGATTCGAACGGATCTCGCTGGTCGCCGTCGGCGGGAGCGAACCTTTCTGGTCGGCCCACGGGTACATCGCGTACCCCAGCATCTCTCCCAGCGGATATGGCGTGAACGCCGTCTACATGTCCCGTACGATGGCCGAGTCGACGAAGCGAGTTGATGTACGCATTTCCCTTTCATAAACCCCCGGCAGTCGGCCGGGCATCGCCGCGCTGTTCGGTTCCCCCGGCTTCCAGTACGCCATCTGGGCCTCCAAGATCCCCGCCATCAAGGCGGACCTCGGATTGACCGCTGCCGAGGGGAGTGCCGCTGATGACGGCCGGCATCGGCGCGGTGGTCGCGTTCCCCCCTGGTGCCGGTGCTCATGAGACGGCTGGGCTCGGCACTGCTGGCCCTGCTGTCGGCACTCTGCCCGACCGTGCGGTTCCTGGCACTCGCGCTAGCCTCGGACTATCGGTCGCCCTGCTGGTCATGGTGGCCGACGGCGTGTTCGTCGGGTGCCTGAACGTGGCCATGAACGCACAGGGAACGGCGCTGGAGACCTGGTACACACGCAACACCATGGCCCGCCTGCACGCGACGTTCAGCGCCGGTTGGCTGCTCGGCTCAGGCATGAACGCGGCCACCTCCTCGGTTGCGGCGCACTTCGGCGTGGGCCGCGGCTGTCCTTGTGCTGCTGATGGGCCTGGCCCGCCTCTTCGCGGACGGCTGGCGCAGCCGCTGGGGCGACGGCCGTGTCGTGCTGTGCGGCAGCGCCCTGGCCGCCGCCGGACTGGCCTTCGCCCTGCTCAGCGGGGGAGTGACGGCGGCGCTGGTCGGATTCGCCTGCGTCGGGCTGGGCTGTGCGGCGGTGACCCCGTGCGTCTACGTCGCCGCGGCGAAACAGGGTTCGGAGGCGCTGGCCCTGGTCGCGGCCATGGGCACGACGGGACTGCTGGCCGGGCCGCCGCTCATCGGCTTCGTGGCGAGTTCGAGCAGCCTGGTGTGGGGCCTCGGAGTGGTCGCCGCGGCGGCCGTCGTGGTCTCCCTGTGCAGTACCCGGATCCAGTGGGCGCCGGTGAGCGGCTGACCGGTGTCCGGGCCGGTCACTCGGGTTTGCGCCACACCGAGACGTGCTTCGTGGAGTCCTGGGTGAACGGCGAGCCGTCCCAGTCGGCCACCCGGCGCTCCAGCGCGAGCCCGGCGATCCGGGCCATCAGGTCCAGCTCCGCGGGCCACGCGTACCGGTGCCGGGAGGCGTCCCGGCGGTAGCGGCCGTCCTCGCCGTCGCGGGTGAGGTGGTGCGAGACGAGGATCTGCTCGACCAGGTCGAAGGTGTCGAAGCCGAGATGTCCCGCGGAGACGTCGAACGGCACCGCGACCTGGCCGGGCGGCAGCAACCGCAGCGGCGGCACCCCCAGTTCGATCACGAACCGGCCGCCGGGCCGCAGATGCCGGGCCGCGTTGCGGAAGCACTCGACCTGCTCGTCCTGGGTGAGCAGGTTCGAGATCGTGTTGTAGACGAGAAAGACCAGGGCGAACTCACCGGGCACGGTGGCCGTGGCCATGTCCCCGACCACGACCGGCAGGGTCTCCTCGTCGGCCTTCCGCCGCAGGACCGCCACCATGTGCTCGGAGAACTCGATGCCTGCCACCGGCACCCCGCGCTCCCGGAGTGGGACACCGACCCGTCCCGTGCCGATGGCGAACTCCAACGCCCGGCCGTCCCCGGCGAGTCCGGCGAGGAAGTCGACGGTCGGACCGAGCACGGCGGCCGAGGACATCTCGTCCTCCTCGCCGTCGTAACGGTCGGCTTCGGCCTGGCTCCACAGCTCACTCGTCGTCACGAGCGGCCACTGTGCCGGGCGGACGACGACGCTGTCCACCAGGTTTTCCGGCCGCCGGCCGCTTTCCGGCCCGGGCCGGACCGGGGGTCGTCACCAGCCCCAGCCGCTGGGCGTGCAGCACCGTGCCGAGACGGTCCCGGGTGCCGAGCTTGCGGTAGATGTTCTCGACGTGCTTGTGCACCGTGCGCACCGAGATGCCCAGCCGCCGCCCGATCGCCTCCGCCGTCAGGGCGTCGGTGAGCAGGAGGAGAACGGTGAGCTCCCGGGGCGTCAACGCACAGTCCGCCGCGCTCTCCTCCGCCTCGCCGGCCGTCGCCGACGACCGGCGCCACTGCTCCAGCAGCCGGCGCTGCTGCTCGACGGCGGCCAGCAGCGGCTGTGCGCGCTCGGCGATCCGCATGTGGTCGTCGGTGAAGTCCGCACCCGAGCGGTAGACCAGGCAGCCCGTGATCGGTGCGACCGTCCCCGGCAGCGGGAGCGCCAGCACCTGGTCCAGGTCCAGGCTGTCACCGAGCACCCGCGCGGTCTCGCTCACCGGCCAGGCCCGGCCCGCCAGCCGACGGGCCGTCACGGGTGCACGGCCGAGGCCGGCCGCGTAGTGGTGGGCGAACGGGTAGCCGGACCGCAGCACCCCCAGGGCCTCGTCACCGAGCCGGTCCAGCGCGCCGCCGGCGGCGGGTGACAGACCGAGCGTGCCCTTGCCCTCGCTCCAGTCGTCCAGTTTGTAGATCAGCGTCTCCCCGCCGCACAGGCCGGTCACAGCGTCGGCGAGCAGCGGCCAGAGCCGTTCGGGCTCGCGTTCGTTGAGCGCGGCGACGGCCAGTTCGGTGAGGCGTTCGTAGGCCCTGTCCAGCCCCTGTACCACGTGTTCCTCTCGGCTCGTGCCCCTACGCAGTTGTACGCATACCCAGGCGGCGGCCGGGTGCCGCATGCTTCAACCGGGCGCCGGCGCCGGATGGCACGACTCCGGTCAGGCGGGCCGCCGGCACGGGGGAGCGGCGGCCCGCATCCGGTCGTCGTCCCGCCCGGTCATCCGCCCCAGGCCGCCGCACAGAGCACCCGGTCGACCTCGTCCGTGTAGCGCGCCGCGGTCAGCCAGGCCCGGGCGAAGCGGCCGGTGTCCGCCGGAAGGAGACGGCCGAAGACGTCGCGCGAGCGTTCCGCGGCCGCGGCGAGCAACTCGTCGAGGATATCGCCGGCCGTGCCCAGCCCGTGCCGGTGCAGACGGCGGGCGTCGGCCGCCGAGTCGCCCGGGAAGGCCAGCACGCGCCGCCCGCCCGAAGCCGCCTGCTCGATCCGGCGGCGCAGCAGGTGCAGGGGCGCCTCGTCGGGCGTGCCCACCACGTCGGCCGGCACGGCCGGTGCGGGAGGCGGGGAGGCAGGCGAAGAGGCCGGAGCCGGCAGGTCCGCGTGCTGGAGCCGGTCCAGGCCCACGTCGGCACGGCTCCCGGTGCTCGTGGGGTGCTCGGTCGCGAGGAGCTGGGCGCGGGCGTGCGGGGCCACGGCGAGGCGTGTGATCACCCGCAGCCGGCTGCCCCGCGCGGCGGCCAGCAGCCGCAGGTTGTCGCGGTGCGGGAGCGCCGGATGGTCGTGCGCCGCCGTCAGCCGCAACGGCACACCGCCGCAGTCGGCCAGCAGACAGTCGCCCGCCGCCTCGCGCACCACGCCGACCAGTGTCACCTCCAGGAAGAGCAGATCGTGGCCGCCGCTCAGGGCGCGCCCCACCTGCTCGGCCACCGGCACCGCCCACAACCGGTCCAGGGGCTCGGCCCGCCAGTCCGCCCCGGACGCGCGCACCGCCCGTACCCCCGCCCCGGCGCCCAGCCGGCCGGTCGGGGACACCGTCGCCCCCGACACCGCGAGCCCCGCACGGGCCAGCTCGCGGTGCGTGAGGGCCGTGTCCCCGATGCGTACGGCACGGTCGGCGGCGCCCACCGTCCGGCCCACGCCGCCCGGCGCCACGTCCGGGACCGTGTACAGCCGCCCCCCGGCGTCGGCGGTCCAGGTGACGGCCCCCGCGTAGCCGCTCGCGGTGAGCACCGGCTCCGAGAACAGGCCGTACAGCCGCAGCGACCCGTCCGGCGTGTACGGCTGCCGTACCGTGCCGCGCAGACCGGCCAGCTCGGCACCCGCGGCCCAGGGGACACGGTGGGCCACGGACAGGGCCTCCGACACGGCGCCGACGAGTTCGGCGAGCCGGAACGCGGGGTCGGCCGCGCGGGCCGCGCGCAACGCGGTGACCACGGAGACCGCCGCCGTGGCCGCCCGGGGCAGACCCGCGAGGCGCGCGGTGTGCGCAGCCCGCAGCAACTCCGCCTGGAGGACCGCACCGGAACCGTCCGTACCGGCGTCGAGCACGGCGGCCACCGCGCCGAAAACGGCGTGGGCGGCGGCGAGTTGCGCAGGCGTCGCCGACTCGTCGACGACGGGTGCCGCACCGGCGCCCGAAAGGGGCGCCGACTGCTCGGTGGTCTCGGCGGTCCCGGTGGTCCCGGTGGTCTCGGCGGTCTCGGCGGTCCCGGCGGCCCCGGCGGTCCCAGTGTTCCCGGCGGCCCCGGCGGTCCCGGCGGTCCCAGTGTTCCCTGCGGTCTCGGTGTTCCCGGCGGCCCCGGCGGTCCCCGCGCCCGCCGTGCTGTGCGCGCCGACTGCGCCGGTCTGGGCGGTCCCCACGCCCGCGGTACCGTGCGCGCCCGCCGCGCTGCCCGTCGGCCCCGTGTTCGCCGTGGTCTCTGCGGCCTCGGCGACGTCGGCCACCGGGGCCGCCGACGCCGCCGCCGCGCGGTGCAGGCAGGCCGGGGCCAGCAGACAGCCGCAGCGGATGGCCGCGGCGTCGGCCACGACACCCCCGGGGGCGTGCAGTTCGAGCTCGGAGCCCTCGTCGTCGACGGTGACGCGCACGGTGTCGCCGTCGCGCGTGACCGGCCGGTCCGCCAGCTTGGCGATGCCCGCGTCCAGCCGCCTGCGCAACCGGGGCGAGAGGGCCGCGACCAGCTCGGCGGTCACGGCCGGGGCGACGGCGGGCAGTTCCCGTTCCGTACTCATGCGATCTTCTCCCCTACCCAGCGGGCGAGTTCGAGCGGGCTGAGGGCGGCGACCGGCATGCCGGCGCCGACCAGCTGCCCCGCGACGCCGGTGGAGTAGCGGGGCCGCCCGGAGTCGTCGAGGCTCGCACAGCCCAGGACCTGACAGCCCGCTCCGACCAGCGCCCTGACCTCGGCGAGCAGCCCGCCGACCGGACGACCCTCCTCGAAGTCGCTCACCACGACCACCAGCGTGCGGGACGGCACGGTCACCAGTTCGCGCGCGTGCCGCAGCCCGGCCGCGATATGGGTGCCGCCGCCGACGCTGACCTCGAGGAGCAGCGACAGCGGGTCGTCGACGTGCCCGGTGAGGTCGATGACCTCGGTGGAGAACGCGAGGAAGTGCGTGGACAGGGTCGGTACCCCGGCCAGCACCGAGGCGGTGAGCGCCGCCCAGATCGTCGACGCCTCCATGGACCCGGACACGTCCGTCACCAGGATCAGCCGCCAGTCGGCGGCGCGCCGGGCCCGGGTCCGGAAGACCGGGTGTTCCGGGATCACCCGGACCGTGCCGTCGGCCGCCCGGCGGGCGGTGGCCAGGTTGGCCCGCAGCGTACGGGGCAGGTCCAGGCCGCCGCCCGGGCGCCGGCTCGGCCGGGGCAGGGCGGTGCCGTGCAGCGCGGGGCGCAGCCTGGTCGCCAGCTCCCGGGTCAGCGCGTCCACCAGACGCCGGACCAGCGGGCGGAGCGCTGCCAGCCGGGCCTCGGGCAGCCCGCCCGCGTGCCGCAGCACCGACCGCAGCAGGTCCACCGAGGGCCGCACGCTGTCCGGATCCAGCTCGGCCAGCACGTCCTGCCGTCCCGTCGCGGCGGCCGCCGCCAGCACCTCCTCCCGGATGCCCGGCCCGAACAGCGCCGCCAGCTCCTGCGACCACTCCCGCACCCCGGGATACGACGCCTCCCGCCCGCCGCCGGTGCCGCCGAAGTCGCCTCTGCTGCCCTCGCCGCGCCCGCGGCCGTACAGCTCGTCCAGCGCGGTCGCCAAGGCCCGTGCCGACTGCGGGAGTTGATCGGTCCGGCGGCCGAGCAGCAGGCGCCAGCGGTCGGCGGGGGTCAGCCGACGGTCCGGCAGGACCGGCACGGCCCGGGCCGGTCCGGACTCCCGGTGCGTGCGCGGCGGCGGCAGCAGGCCGAGCGCGCGCAGGGTTTCGCGGGCGGTCAGGTCCGCGCGGGTCCAGGTGGCCAGCGCCGCCGGGTCGACCGCGCCGGTGTCGGCCACCCGGTCGACGCCGAGCCGCTCCTCGACCCCCGTCAGCAGCCGCTCGCGGTCGGCCGGGCTCAGCGTGTCGAAGCCGCCGCGCAGGGCCGGCAGCCGTTCCAGGAAGTCCTGGTCGGACAGGTCCGACACCCGCTCCACCAGGGGCTCCAGCGCCGGTGCCGCCGCCTCCAGCAGCCGCCCGGCGGCCGCCAGCAGCCCCGTCAGCCGGGCGGTGAGCGCCGACCGCGACTCGGCGTCGGCCGCCCCGTCCACCCAGGAGGCGACCCGGTCGCCGAACGCCCCCGGATCCTCCTGGCCGAGCAGGACGCGGACGGCTCCGGCGGCTCCCCGCATCAACGGGGAGCCGCCGGTGGCCAGCCGGGCCAGGGCGTCGGCGAGCCGGATGCCGCCCGACAGGTCGGCGCGGTGCGCGAGTTCGAGCAGGGCGTGGGCGTCTGCCGGGTCCTCCGAACCGGTCAGGCCGTCGACCTGGCGCACCGCGGCCGCCGTCAGCAGCCCGGCCACGGCGACGGACCTGGCCGCATGGCCCTCGGCCGTGTCCGGCCCTCCGGTGTGACCGGTCCGCAGCCGGTCCAACAGGGCGAGTCCGGCGAGGATTTCGGGCAGCGTACCGGCGTCCGGGAGGACCTCTGCGGTGTCACCGAGCCGCTCCTCGACGAGGCCCGCCAGGCCGCAGAGTGCCGCCTGCTCCAGCCCGTCGAGCACCTGCGCCGCCGTCGGGCCGCCCGCCTCCCGCTCCCTGCGGCTCCGCTCGCGCAGCAGGCCCTCGGCCGCCTGGGCCGGGGTGACCCCGCGGACCCCGGCCGCCGTCAGCATCGCGGCGGTCGCCGGGGTCCAGCGCACCTCCCAGCGTGAGGTGAGCGCGTCCGCCCCGCCCGTCCCGGTCACCGGCCTGGACTTGGCGTACGGCACGGAGCACAACGTCAGGCGGCGCAGTAGCAGTTCGCGGCGCCGGTCGAGATCCGAGCGGAGCGGGTCGAGCCGGAGGTCCCGGGTGGTGCCGGAGCCGCTGTCCGCGGGGCCGGGCAGGCCGAGTTCGGCGAGCTCGGCCTCGACGGCGGGGGCGAGACCGCTGCGCGGCGCCTCCGGTGCGGGACGGCCGACGCGGGTGCCGACCAGGACGTTCTCCATCGCCCTGGCGACGGCCCGGCCCCGGCCGTAGGGCTCGCCCTGTGCCAGCACGGTCTGGGTCGCCTCGACCAACTCGCCGCGGCCCGCGGCGGGGAGGCCGCGGAGGCGGGCGAGGTCTCCGGCGAGGCGGGTGATCTCACGTGCGTCCGCGGGGCCGGAGGGGTGGCCGAGACCGCGGAGTTCGGCGCAGATGCGGACGGCCGCGCTGGTCAGCGCATGTTCCAGAGTGTGGGGGTCTCCCGCCGACTCCAGGACCATGTGCTGCCATTCGGGGTCGCGGATTCCGGCCGGGTAGCCGGAACGCTCGTCCAGGAGGGCGTAGGTGTAGGGGATGAGGGAGGTTGTCCATTCAGGTGCGGGTGGGCGGGGGCTTGGCGCGCCCACGCGGCGGTAGCCGCACATCGAATGCGGCCCCGCGCCCCTGAAGGGGCGGACCAGTGCTGGGGTGTGGAAGGCGCCGACCACTACAGCGGCTCGCTCGCCGTTCGTCGTCGCGCCGGCCAGCCGGGACCGCATCCACTCCTCCCGCCGCAGGTCCACCTCCGACACGGCCGACTCCTCCCGCAGCGCCCACCCCGTCAGCAGTGCGGCCCGCCGCAGTGCCTCCGGTGTCGAACCGGGCGCGGCGGCCTCGACCAGCCGGTCCCAGAGGTCGTCGCCCGGCCGTCCGGTGAGCCGGGAGCGCAGGGCGCCCGACAGCCGGCCCGGCCCCTGCGCAGGACGCTCCCCGTCCCGCCATCCCCGATCCGCCAGCGGCAGATCGCAGGCGACCACCGGCACCCCGCTCCGCCCGGCCCACCGCACCGCCGCCAGTTCCGGGGAGAAGTCGGCGAACGGATAGAACGCCGGGCCGCCGCTGCCGTCGGCCGGTGCCGCGGCCAGGGCGACCGGGGCCCGGGTCTCCTCGTGGGCCAGCCACGGCAGCCACTCCTGCAGTTCCGCGGGCAGCTCGACGAGCAGTACGTCGGGGCCCGCCGCGTCCAGCAGGGCGGGGACGGCGGCGGCCAGGGAGGGCGCGTGGTGCCGTACGCCGATCAGGTACGGCCCCGCCGGGTCGGTGAGAGCGGCGAGAGCCGCCTCGGGGGAGTCGGACACGGCGTCACGCCTCCAGGACCGTGCGCAGGTCCCACAGCGTGCGCCAGGTCGCCGAGCCCTGTTCCGCGCGCCGTCGTACCGGACCGTCCCAGTAGCCGCGCAACCGGGCCGCGTCGGCGGGATCGTCCTTGCGCACGACGCCGAGCAGATGGCCCGGGAGCAGGCCGAGGACGTCGTGGTCCCCGGGGAAGTAGGCCGCCGCCAGGGCCAGCGCGCCCGCCACCGACACCGCTTCCGCCGTACTCATCACCGTGGACGGGCGCTCCACCTCCCAGCCCTCCGCCGACCGTCCCTCGCGCAGGTCACGGAACGCGGTGACCAGGGCTTCGAGGACCGCGTCGTCGACCTGGAAGGGCGCCCCGGCCCGCTCCACCGACGCCCGGGCCTGGCCGCGTACCAGGGCGGTCTCGGCGTCGAGGTCCGGAATCGGGCCCACGGTCTCGAAGTTGAAGCGCCGCTTGAGCGCGGCGGACATCTCGGAGACCCCCCTGTCCCGCAGGTTGGCCGTGGCGATGAGGGTGAACCCGGGGGCGGCATGCGCCAACGCGTCGTCCGTGCCCGCGAGTTCGGGCACCGCGACGCGCCGCTCGGACAGCAACGAGACCAGGGAGTCCTGCACCTCGGGGAGGCAGCGGGTGACCTCCTCCACGCGTGCGACGGCGCCCCTCGACATCGCGGTGAGGACCGGCGAGGGCACGAGCGCCTGGCGGCTCGGGCCCTGAGCGAGCAACAGGGCGTAGTTCCAGCCGTACTTGAGCTGGTCCTCCGTCGTGCCCGCGGTGCCCTGCACGACCAGGCCGCTGGTACCGCACACGGCGGCCGCCAGCAGCTCGGACAGCATCGACTTGGCGGTGCCGGGCTCGCCGACCAGCAGCAGCCCCCGCTCACCGGCGAGGGTCACCACACAGCGCTCGACGAGGGCCCGGTCGCCGACGAACTTGCCCTCCACGACAAGCCGGCGCGGCACCCCGTCCGGTGCCCCGGCGTCGTCGGGCAGCCGCAGCGCCCGGCCGCCGCTGCCCATGACGAAGGTGACGACGGCCCGGGGCGTCAGCCGCCAGGCGGGCGGGCGCGGACCGGCGTCGTACGCGGCGAGGAAGGCCAGTTCGGTGGCGTACCGGTCCTCGGGCGGGACGATCTGGCGCAGGGGAGCGGTGCTGACGGTCATCGGCGTACGTCTTTCGAGGAGGTCCGGGCGGTGGTGCGGATCGTGGTCATCGGCGGCGGCCCCCGCGGGCGGCCCGCGTGGTCAGCTGCTCGTACGCGGGGGCGTCCCCGGTGCGCACGCGCTCCCAGGCGCGGGCGAACAGCTCCGGCACCGGGACCAGGGGAAAGGTCCGGTGGCCGTCGCAGACCGGGTAGAGGGCTTCCTTCCAGGTCTCCGACGGCAGAGCCGGAGCCCTGAGATCGCGCCAGCCGCCGGGCAGGAAGAGGGTGCGGCCGGCCCGCGGGCGCTTCGCCTCGACGACGAGGCCGCTCGCCGCCAGTTCGGCGCGCGCCTTCTTGAGCCGGGCGGGCTTCCAGCCGGTCCAGCGCGCGCAGTTGCGGTCGGTGGGATCGGGCAGCGCCAGCAACTGGAGGTAGAGCGCCGCGGCGTCCGCGCCGAGACCGTGCGCCCCGGCGACCTCCGCGACCAGCGCGGGCACGGAGACCGTGGGGTCCTGGGCGTATCCGGCCGGGCCCTCGGCCGCGAGGGCACGGGCGAGGTCCTCGCCGAGGATCGTCCGGACGGCTCGCAGCCGGGACGTCCGCCCCTCGCCGAGCAGGCCCTCCAGGAGCCCGAAGACAGGGTCGTCGGCGCCGCCGAGCGCTCCCGGCCGGAGCAGCACATGCTCGGTGTCCGAGTACCAGGGGCGCAGCACCAGCGTGTCACCGGCCCGCGTCAGCCCGTGCGCGTCGCCGCCGCCGGTCTCGGGCAGGCCGAAGACCTTGCGCAACCGCACGGAGGTCGGACCGCCCTTCTCCGTCCACTCCAGGTTCAGGTCGAGCAGCAGCTCGGGATCGGCCAGCCGCCGGCGCAGTGCGGCGAGCCCGTCCGTCAGCCCGGCCCGCAGCGCATGCCCGTGCGGCAGCACGTACGCCAGCGCGGCCAGGCTCTCCACGGCTCCGGCCAGCGTGTACGAGCCGGGCACCGCCGACGGATCGGCGGGCGTGAAGTCGCCGTCCCCGTCGGGCCGGAACACCGTGGTGCGGGCGAGCCAGGGCGTCCGTGCGGGGTTGAGCACGGCTTCGGCGTGCGTCGCGGCGGCGCCGGCGAGATCGGAGCAGAGGTCCTCCGGCAGGCGCACCAGGGTGCCGAGGCGCTCGGCCCACAGCCGGCCCGCGGCGGCCGTGTCGGGGCCGGTGGTCCAAAGGTCGGCCGGGTCGTTGGGCAGCAGCGCGCCGAGGAGCGCCCGCTGCTCGTCCTGGCCCAGCGATTCCAGCAGCTGTGCGCCGAAGGTCCGCTGCCGGGGCTTCAGCCCGACGGCGGCGAGCCGCTCGGCGACGGGGGCGTGCGGGTGGCCGGCCAGCAGCACGGTCGCCTGGAGGGGGCCGAGGGCGCCGTTCGTCGCGGTGGCCAGTGCCCCGGGGGCCGCGGGCCGCCAGGGTGCGGCGCCCTTCTCCCGGACCAGCCTGGTCACTTCGGCCAGCCGGTCCGCCGGGATACCGGTGGCGTACCGGGTCTCGTGGACCAGCGTGAAGTGCCCGACCGCACCGAACGCCCCGGACGGGTCGTGGTCCAGCGCCAGCCACTTGACCGTTCCCAGCGGGTCGTCGACGCTCTGGCAGCCGAGCACCACCACCGTGCGGCCGTCCCGGCGCAGCACCTGGCCCGCCCGCTGCTGTTTGTCGTGCGGCTCGCCGAGCACGACCACGCGCAGCGCGGCCCCGAGCGCGGGGAGCGGGCCCTCGGTCAGCGCCTCGAACAACAGGAGCAGCGGTTCGCGTTGGACGTCGGTGAGGGCCGGTGAGCAGGCGCGGTAGGCGAGCGGCCGCAGCGCGCCCAGGACGGGCGTCCATTCCGCCCCGATGCGGGGGATGGTGTACTCGTCGCTCTGCCAGCCGTCGCCGACGGGGGCGAGCCGCTCGGATTCCGGCAGCGGCTTGCCGTCGGCGGGCCTGCCGGAGAGCACGTGGTTGACCGCACGGATCTGGCGCAGCGCGGCCCAGCCGCCGTGCCAGGCGCTCTGCAGGGTCACGACTCCGGCCGTGGCGTCGTACAGCGTCCGATCCGTGCCGTGGTCAGGGGAGTAGTCGGCGAACATGCCCTCGGTCCGCTGCCGGGGCTGCCGCGGACGCTCCTCAGCGGGCCTGGCCAGGGACCCGGCCCGCTCGGCGATCCGCAGCGCCGCATGGACGAGGGCGGCGACACCGGACAGCAGCCGCCGGTCGGTCAGTTCGGGCAGCGCCCGCGCCACCACGGCCACGGCGACCGCGTCGGCGGCCGGTATCGCGGCCCTGGCCCTGTCGTCCTTGCCGGCCCGGGCCAGCGCCTCCTGCCGTTCGTCCAGGGCCGTCGCCGTCGCCCGCATCAGCTCACCGGCCGACGCGTCGGTCAGGGCGCGCAGCACGGCCGAGCCGCGCTCGTCGCGGGGGCGCAGCGCGTGCCAGAACGCGACCGGCGGCACCAGCCGGGTGCCGGCCGCGTACGTCCCGCCGGACTCGCCGAAGGAGACCCGCCCGAGTTCGGTGCCGTCGGCCGCGTGCAGGGCGACGCTGCGATGCGTCTGCGCGGCGATCGGCTCGGCCCCGCCCGGCAGCCGCAGGGCGCCCAGCGGCACCCGGCCGTCGCGGACTGCCCGCAGGGTCGCCGTCCGGCCGTCCGGCGTACCCGCGGTCGTCCGCGCCTCCGCACCCTCGCCCTCCGTGCGCACCCACCGCCCGAGGACCGTGCCGTCGGTGCCGAACGGGGTGTGCTCGAGGCCGGGTTGGAGCGGCAGCACCTCGCAGGAGCCGTGCAGCAGCGAGGCGTCCTCGCGGACGGCCGACGCCAGCAGCGCGGGCAGCGAGGCCCGCCCGTGCTCGCCCGTCGCCGGGTCGTACTCCAGCCACAGCGACTGCCGCCCCTGCCTGCCCTGGCGCCAGTACGTGGTGCCGTCGCCCAGCACCGGGCGGCCCGGCGGCAGGACCGTGTCCCCGGCGTGCAGGGTGCGGCTGCCCGTCGCCCGGCCGCCACCCGGCAGCGGGATCGAGGCGTGGGCCGCGTCCAGGCCGGACCACCAGCCGGTGATCTGCTCACCGCCGACCGCGACCACCTCGGACGGGCGGTTCGACCAGTAGCCCTGCTGCTTGGCACCGTCCCGCCACATCACCAGCAGTTCGCCGTCGGCGTACCGGAACCGGGGCCGCTGCCAGCGGTCGAGGGTGATGGGCAGCCGCAGCTCGTGCGTGAGCAGGATCCCCTCGGGGCCGACGACGACCGCCTTGTGACCGCGCGCCACGATCAGCGCGGGCCACGCCTCGGTCACCGACAGCTCGTGGTCCCGGTCCCCGCGCACCTCGGCGTCGAGCAGCGCCAGCGCCTCCTCCAGCGCGGGCCAGCCCAGTTCGTCCAGGATCCCGGCGCGCAGCGTACGGCCGAGGACCGGGACGACGTCGTACCCGGTGAGCCGGCGCACCGCCTGCGGGTTCTCCTGCACCACCGCCCGGAAGGGGCGCAACCGCTCCAGCTGCGCGTCGGCCCCCGGCAGGCCGGCACACGCGGCGAACTCCGCGGTCGCCTCCTGCAACCACTCGCGCAGCACGTCGCCGAGGACCGGATGCGCGGCCACCTTGGGTAGTTCCGTCGGCCCCTGCCCGCGGCCGAGGCCCTCGACGGCCTCGAACAGCAGCGCCCGGTAACGGGATTCGGCGGCGACGGCCTTCAGGTCCCGCCGGCCGGGCCGCTCGTCGCGCAGCCAGCCGGACAGCGGCAGGTGCACATGGGTGCCCGCGTCGGGTACGGCCAGCGCGATGCCCTCCGCGACGCACAGGTCCAGCAGATCGAGATCCGCCCCTGCCTGCCAGCGTCCGGTGAACAGGTCGACGGGGCGTCCGCCCGCCCGCATCCGGGGCGCCATCCGCTCGGCGAGCGCCAGCGTCGCGGGGGAGCGGTGCGAGTACGCCGCCCCGTGCTTGCGGTGCTGGGCCCACCGGCCGAGCCAGTCCGCCGCGTCGACCTCTTCGCCGCCGTCCTCGGTGAGCAGCAGGTCCGCCCCGCACTCCGTGAGCAGCGTCAGCCAGAACTCGTCGTCCTCCACGCTCCGGCCGAGGCCGGCCGGCATGATCTCCAGCAGCCGTACCCGGATCCCGGGCCGCCGCTCGGCGAGGACCGGCAGCACACTCCGGTAGGCGTTCCAGAAGGAGGCGGGCGCGCGGACGGCGGCCGGGGAGGCGAGCAGGTCGGCGACGAGCGCGCACTCCTCGGTGACCCGGTCGAGTCCCGCCGCCTTGATCAGCCCGCGCGCGTCCTGGGGCAGCGAGGCGTACGGCGGCATGCCGGCCGCGCAGCGCTCCACCGTCAGCTGCCGGAACTGCGCCCAGGCGGTGGCCGGTTCGAGCCGCCGCGCGAGGTCCTTCACGTACTCCTTGAGCGCCTTGACGGTGAGCGCCCCGGCGAAGGCGAACTCCAGGAACACCGCCCGCTGCCGCTCCTCGTCCACGGTCAGGGCGTGCACCCGCTCGGCCTCGCGGGCCTTGCCGAAGAAGGCGGCCGCGTAGGTCGTGTTCTCGTGCTGGAGGAAGACGCGGGCGGCCTGCTCGTAGAAGGTCGGCAGGAAGTGCGGGACCGCACGGCCGAGCCGCTCGCCGAGCGCCTCGAAGCCGTCCTTCGCGTTGCCCGGCTTGGACTTGGCCTGCCGGGCCAGCCGCTCGACGTCCTTGACCAGGGCGAGGGCGTGATGGCCGTTGGCCGGGTCGTGCACCAGCGCCCAGGCCGGGAAGCCCAGGGTCTCCCGGCGCACCTGACCGACCTCGGGCGCCTCCGGCTGCCGGGCCAGGCCGAGGAACTCCAGCGCCAGGTCCTCGGCCTCGCCGAGGGTGCCCGGCACCAGCCGGACCACCGTCCGCCCGTCCAGGGCGGGGTGCGTGTAGGTGCGTGCGGTCAGGACGTCGGCGTCCTCCCGCGCGGACGTGCCCGGGGGCAGGATCGCGCCGGCGTCGAGCAGCGCGGCCGTGGTGGTGCCGTCGTACGTGGTCATGCCGCCCGCTCCTCGTCCTCGATGTCCCGCCCCGCGTACAGCGCCGCCGCCATCCGCATGCCCTCCGACCAGGCGACCGGCCCGACCTGACCCAGCCTCAGCGTGCGGCCGGCCGGATCGGTCCACGCCAGCGGGCCGGTCTCGGTCTCGAAGTAGCTGTCGTAGTCGCCGATCCAGACCCGGGCCTCGACCCCGCGGCCCTCCTCCAGTACGGAGCACACCGCGTAGCCGCCGCGCACGCGGTATCCCAGCTGCGTGGCCCTGCCGTGCAGGAACCGCAGCTCCTTGAAGACCCCGCCCGCGTACTCCTCGATCTGGGTGGCCTCCGCGTCCAGCGTGGCCGGGCGGTGCCAGACCTCCCGGAAGAGCTGCCGGGCCTTCTGCTCGACGCCGAGTTCGACGGCGAACTCCCGCAACTCCACGAGGTCTTCGAGGAGCACCGGGTGCGGCAGCCGGACCAGCTCGGGGGCGATGCGCACGGTGTCGCCGTCGAGGTCGACCAGGCCGAGCCCGCGCCCGGCCTCGGCGTCCCGCAGGAACCCGGCGACCTCGCCGTCGGCACCGGTGACCACCAGGTCGCGCAGCGCCGCCTGCCAGGCGGGGTCAGGCCAGACCTGCGCAAGGACGGCGAGCGGGACCGGAAGGGACCGGGTCATCCACCGCTCCACGTCGGCCAGGCACTGCCGTTCGTGCCGCTCCAGCCACTCGGCGAGCTGCCGCAGCCCCAGCACGGCCGGGTCGTCCGCCAGCTTCGCGGGCACGGACTTCAGCCGCCGCCCCGCCGCGTTGCGGCAGACCACCTTCCCTTCGTCCAGAGCCACTTCGTAGTCCCCGGCCGTCACCCACCCCATGTGTGCCTCCCCGCACCCCGGTGATCAAGTGATGGCGACTGTAGGGGAGAGCACTGACAACGCCTCACGCGGTCCGTGCCGGGCCGGGGACACCGCAGTTCGGCGGGCGAGCGGGAGGGGAGCCGGCCGGTACGGCGACGGCCCCGTCCGCAGGCGGAGATGCCTGGGCCGGGGCCGTGGGAGGTTCTGCAGGAGGAGCGTCAGTTCTGCCCCGACTCCTTCTCCCGCTTCAGGTTCTTCAGCCGCACGGTCTCCTTGCGGACCTCGGCCTGCGTGGCGCGCTCCTTCTCCAGCCACTCGGGCGGCTCGCGCTTGAGCTCCTCGATCTGCTCGGTGGTGAGCGGTTCCGTCACCCCGCCGCGCGCCAGTCCGGCGATGGACACGCCCAGCCTGGCCGCGACCACCGGACGCGGGTGCGGCCCGTTGGCCTGCAGCTCGCGCAGCCATTCCGGCGGGTTCTTCTGGAGCTCGGCCAGCTCGGCGCGCGAGACGACGCCCTCCTGGAAGGCGGCGGGCGTGGCGGGCAGGTACACGCCCAGCTTCTTCGCCGCGGTCGCGGGCTTCATCGTCTGGGCGGTCTGGTGCGAACTCATGAGGTCAAGGGTATCGGCCGGGCGCGGAAGCCCTGACCACGGCCGGTGGCGCCGGCCCTCGCCCCGCCGCCGGAGGCGGCCCGCCCCGGCCGTCGCCGGGGGCCGTCCGCGCCCAGGAAACACCGTCGTTCCGGCTCGCGTACGTTCCCGGCGCGACGCCCGCCAAATGGGTTCGGATCTGGAACGAGCGGCTGCCCGGCATCCCCCTCACCCTCCTCCAGGTCCCCGCCGCCGAGGCGTCCGGCCTGCTGCGCGCGGGCGAGGCGGACGCCGGTCTCGTACGGCTCCCGGTGGACCGTACGTGCTTCAGCGCGATCCCCCTCTACACGGAGACCACCGTGGTCGTCGTCCCCAAGGACCACGTGATCACGGCGGCCGAGGAGGTCACCGTCGCCGACCTCGCCGACGAGGTCCTCCTGCACCCCCTCGACGACGTCTTCGACTGGGACGCCCCGCCCGGCGAGCCCGCCTTCGAGCGCCCCGCGACCACCGAGGACGCCGTCGAACTGGTCGCGGCGGGGGTGGGGCTCCTGGTCGTCCCGCAGTCCCTGGCCCGCCTGTACCACCGCCGGGACCTCACCTACCGGCCGCTCTCCGACGGCCCCGAGTCGACCGTCGCCCTGTCCTGGCCCGAGGAGGCCACCACGGACATGGTCGACGACTTCATCGGCATCGTCCGCGGCCGCACGGTCAACAGCACCCGCGGCCGCCAGACCGCACCGGCCTCGAAGACGGCCCAAGCCGCGCCGGAGAAGTCCGAACGGGCGCAGAAGCCGGCCGCCGCGGCCAAGGCGACGCCGGGCGCCCGCACCGCACGCGCGCGTGCCGCCGGCGCGAAGTCCGGCAACCCCGCCAAGCCGGCGAAGCGCGGCAAGCCCCGCCGTCGCTCGTAGCGTCTGCTCTCGGTGGCTGAGGCGGTGGCGGCCCGGCTAGGGCGCGAGGCTCTCGGCTTCCGGCGTCTCCGGCATCGCCCGCGCTTCCCACGTCTCGGGCGCCTTCGCCCGTTCCCCCAGATCGGCCACCGCCAGGCCCAGCGCCACCAGGATGAAACCGACGGAGGTGAGCAGGCCCAGCTGCAGTGCCTCGGTGGCCGGGCCGCGGTGCGCGAGGTGGGCGAAGTACACCGAACCCACCACCGCGATCCCGGCCGCCGAGCCGACGCGCTGGCCGGTCTGCAGCACCCCGCCGGCCGCACCGGCACGCTTCACGGGGACGCGGGTCAGGGTGAGGGTGGTGTTGGGGGAGACCGTGATGCCGGAGCCGATGCCCCCGACGATCATCGGCACCGCCGCGGCCCACCCGAAGCTCTCCAACGGCACCAGCCGCACCACCGCGATGATGCCGAGCAACCCGAGCGTCACCCCGGTGAGGCCCATGACGACCACCGTGCGGCCGTGGCGCATCACCAGCCGGCCGCCCAGGGCGGCACCGACCGCCGAGCCGATCGCGAACGGCAGCACCGCGACTCCGGCCGCCAGGGCGCTGTATCCCGCCGCGTTCTGCAGGAACAGGGCGAGGACGAAGAAGACCGTGGTGAAGCCGGCGAAGTAGGACAGGCTGATCAGCGCGCCGAGGGTGAAGGACCGCATCGAGAACAGGCTCAGATCGAGCAGCGGCGCCCGTCCGAGCCGCCCCTGCCGCCGCTCCCACACCCAGAACAGGCCGAGCAGCACCGCACCCACCGGCAGTAGCGCCCACTTCTCCCGTCCGGTCCACTGCTGCTCCTGCACCAGCGGCAGCATCAGCGCGATCACGCCGCAGCCGAGGAGCAGCACGCCGAGCGGGTCGAACCGCTCCCGCCGGTCCGCCGTCGCGGGATAGCGGGGCAGCAGCCGAAACCCCGCGGCGAACGCGGCGACCCCGATGGGCAGGTTGACGAAGAACACCCAGCGCCAGCCGTCGTCGGTGCCGACGGCATCGATGATCACACCGCCCGCCAGCGGGCCGACCGCCGTCGAGACCCCGATGACGCTGCCGAGCAGCCCGAAGGCCTTGGCGCGCTCGGAGCCCTGGAACATCTGCTGGATCAGCCCGGAGGTCTGCGGCGCGACCATGCCCGCCGCCGCGCCCTGGATCAGCCGGAACACCACCAGCCGGTCGGGGCTCGCGGCGAGTCCGCAGGCCGCCGAGGCCACCGTGAACACGGCGAGCCCGATCAGGAAGGCCTGGCGCCGCCCGCGCATGTCGCCGAGCCGGCCCGCGGGGACGAGCGCCAGTCCGAAGGTCAGCGCGTACCCGGAGACCACCCAGGACTGGGCGGCCTCCGTGGCGCCCAGTCCGCGCTCCATCGAGGGCAGCGCGACGTTGACGATCGAGGTGTCGAGCAGCGAGATGAACCCGGCCGCGAGACAGACCCCGAGCGCCTTCCACCGCCGGTCGTCGGTGGCCGGCCGCTGCGGCTTTGAGCAGGTCGTGGTCATACGGCCACGCTAAGCAGGCATCCCACGCATCGCACGACCGGCGGAGCGAACGGATGGCCGGACTGCTCCTTCCGGGTGCCGGCCCGGGCGCCTTGCGCCCGGCGGCCGCCGTTCAGAGCGACGTGAGCCAGTCGTAGGCCGCGCGGGCCGTGAACTCCGCCTGGCCGCCGCGCAGGAGAAGATCGGCCGTGCTGAGGAGACCGGCCTGAGCGGCCGCGTAAGGGACCGCGATGCAGCGCATCCCCGCGGTGTGCGCCGCTGCCACGCCCGGAGCGGCGTCCTCCAGCACCACACAGTCGGCCGGTGCGGCGCCGAGGCGGTGGGCCGCCTCCAGGAAGACGTCCGGCGCCGGTTTGCCGCGCGGCACCTCGTCGGCCGAGACCGCGGTGCGCAGGTACGCGCCCAGACCCGTGCCGGCCAGGATCGCCTCGATCGCCTCCGGAGAGGAGCCGGAGGCCACCGCCGACGGGACGCCCTCGGCCGCCAGCAGTTCCACGAACTTGCGCATCTCGGGGTACACGCGCGTACCGGTCCGGGCCAGCTCCAGATACCGCCGGTTCGTCTCCGCGAGCAACTCCGCCACCGGGGGCCGCAGTCCATGGCGGTCGCGCAGCAGGGTCACCGTCTCCAGCGTGCTGATGCCGACGAGTCGCTCGTGCTCCGCCCAGGTGTAGTCCGTGACGCCGTGCCCGGCCAGCATCTGCCGCGTCGCCTCGTAGTAGTTCGGCTCGCTGTCCACGAGTGTGCCGTCGAGATCGAAGATGACCGCGAGGCCGCCGAGATCGCTCATGTGACCAGGATGCCGTTACCCGCGGGCGGCCCGGCCGACGGACTCCACCAGCGGCAGCAACCGGTGCGGAACCCGTTCGCGCAGTGCCACCTCGGTACGGGTGCGCACCACGCCCGGCAGGCTGATCAGCTTCTGGATCACGTCCTCCAGGTGCGCGTTGTCCCGCGCCACCACCCGGGTCAGCAGATCCCCGCCGCCCGTGATCGAGAACGCCTCCACGATCTCCGGCACGGCGGCCAGCGCGTCCCCGACGTCGTCCAGATGCCCCTGGGTGACCTCGATGTGGACGAAGGCCAGGACCGGGTGGCCGAGTGCGGCGGGGGAGAGGGAGGGGCCGGTGCCCGTGATCACACCGTCCCGCTCCAGCCGGTCCAGCCGCGCCTGGAGCGTGCCCCGGGCGACCCCGAGGAGCCGCGCGTACTCGCGCACGCTGGTGCGCGGCTGCTCCAGCAGCAGCCGCAGGATCCGGGTGTCGAGCTCGTCCACGCTCATGACTTACGACTGTACCAATGGCTCACCGGGGTTCCTGGCCGAGCTGGGCCATTGGTATTTCTGTCTTCGAGTCATGGCCTCAATCACTGGACCATTGGCACATCAGAATCGACGCCACTTGAGCCAGTAGCCACTCCGGTGCTCTCATGGGTGTGTCGATGGCGCTGCGGATCCCCGCGGCGCCATTTCTGTGCCGTCCGCGGGAGGGGAAGCAGTGCTGAAGAGGGTGTTCGTGGCGCCGGACCCGGGGCGGGTCCGGTTGCGCTTCGCCACGCGTGCCGTGCTGGGCATCGGCCTCGCCGTCGTGGTCTGCGCACTGGCCGGGCACTCCGTCACGGGTGCCGTCACCGGTGGTCTCGCCGCTCTGCTCGCGCTGTTCACCGTCGCGGACCCCACCGTGCGCGGACAGGCCGTCACCACCGCGCTGCTGCCCGTCGTGGGCCTGCCGGTGCTCGCGGCCGCGGCCGAACTGCACGGCATCCCGGTCGCCCGCGACCTGGTCTTCCTCACCGTGGTCGGCGCGGGTGTGTACGCGCGCCGCTGGGGGCCGCGCGGCCACAGCCTGGGCGTGTTCGCCTTCATGACCTTCTTCGTCGCCCAGTTCCTGCACGCCACCACGGGGCAGCTTCCCGAGCTCTACGCCGCCGTCCTGCTCTCCGTGCTCAGCGCCGCCGCCGTCCGCTTCGGCCTCTGGTGCTACGAGCGCCGCCTGGCCCCGCCACCGGTCCCGGCTCCGCCCGCCGGCACCGGACTGGCGCGGGTGACCACCCGGCAGGCGGTTCAGGCGACCGCGGGCGCGGGTTTCGCGCTGGTCGCCGGCGAGCTGGTGTCCGGCCAGCGCTGGTACTGGGCGGTCGGCGCCACCTGGTGGATCTTCGTCAACACCGCCTCGCGCGGCGAGACCCTGGTGCGCGGCTTCCGCCGGGTCCTCGGCACCGTCATCGGTGTCGCACTGGGCCTCCTGGTCGCCGCCCCCGTGCACGGCGCCCCGCTGCCCACCGCCGTCCTGGTCGCGGCCGCCGTCTTCGGCATCTTCTACACGGCCGCCGTCTCCTACACCTGGATGATGCTCTGGGTGACCTTCCTCGCCGAGCTGCTCTACGGCCTGCTCGGCGTCCTCACCCCCGGCCTGCTGGCGCTGCGGCTGGCCGAGACCGCGGTGGGCGCCCTCGGCGCCGTCCTCGCCGTGCTGTTCGTGCTGCCTGTCAGCACCCACCTCATCACCGACGCCTGGATCCGGCGCGCCCTGCGCTGTGTGCACGCCTGCACCGCCGAGGCCGCCGCCCGGCTCGCCGGCTCCGCCACCGCCGACCCGGCACCCCGGGTGGCCGAACTGGAACAGCTGCTCGGCCGGGTACGGCTCTCGGTCGCCCCGCTCGTGCACCCGCTCAACCCGATGCACGGTCGTAAGCGCCGGGCCCGCCGCGTGCTCACCCTGCTGGACGACTGTGCCCGCGAGATCCGCGGCCTGGTCGTGGTCACCGCCGACCCGGAGGCCTCGCACGACGCCCGGCTGGCCGCCGCCTGCTGGCGCGTCGAGGCCGCCGTCGAGGCGCTCACCAGGGGCTCGGAGCACATCACCGCCCCCGCCGAGCCGCCCGCCGAACCCGCCCTCGCCCATCTGCACGGCCTGGAGCGTGCCCTGTCCGAACTCGCGGAGCCGCTGCGCAGCCCCTCGGGCTCGCCCCTGGTCGGCGCCTGAGACGCGCCGCCCCGCACGCCCTGGTCTAGACCGCCAGCTGCTACCGTCGGCCCCGGGCGGGCTCGAACCGGCCCGTTCTGACTCGTACCGGCTCGTGGTGGCTCGCAGCGATAGGGGACAGCGGTGGCAGACGGCGGCAGGCGGCGCAGGGCCTTCATCGGGTCGTTCACGGCCGCGGGCGGCCCGGGGGTGGTCACGGCGGCGGTGCGTCCGGACAGCGGCGCCCTGGCCCTCCTGGAGAGCGTCGACGGCGTCCCGGACCCCTCGTACCTCGCGCTCGCGCCCGGCGGGCGCACCCTGTACGCGGTCAGTGAGACCGCCGACGGCGCGGTGGCCGCGTACCACGTCCACGACGACAAGCCGCGCCTCGCCGGGCCGCCGGTCCCGGTCGACGCCAGCGGTCCCACCCACCTCAGCGTCTTCGGCGGCCACGTCCTGACCGCCAACTACGGCTCCGGCAGCGTCACCGCCGTCCCCGTGCGCCCCGACGGCACGCTCGCCCCCGCCCCCTCCGGACTGCTCCAGCACACCGGTTCGGGCCCGCACGAACGGCGTCAGCGCGGGCCGCACGCCCACCAGGTGCAGCCCGACCCCAGCGGCCGCTGGGCGGTCAGCGTCGACCTGGGCACCGACTCGGTCCGCGTGTGCACCCTGGCCGAGGGCGCCCCCGTCCTCCACCGCGAGTTCGCCCTGCGCCCCGGCTCCGGTCCACGCCACCTGGCCTTCCACCCCGGCGGCCGGTACGCCTACGTCGTCAACGAACTCACCCCGACCGTGACCGTCTGCCGCTGGGACGCCGGCACCGGCACCCTCAAGCCGCTGACCGAGACCCCGGTCCTGCCCGGCGCCCCGGCCGGCGACGCCTATCCGTCCGGTGTCGCCGTCTCGCCCGACGGCCGTTTCGTCTGGACGGCGACCAGGGGCGAGGACGTCCTGACCACGTTCACGGTCGACGGGGACCAGCTGCACCTGACGGCGACCGTCCCCTGCGGGGGCCACTGGCCCCGGGCGATCACCGAGTCGGGCGGCTTCCTCTACGCCGCCAACGAGCGCTCGGGCAACATCACCTGGTTCACGATCGACCAGCAGACGGGCCAGCCCCGCTACGACGGCACGGTGGAGATCCCGGCCCCGTCCTGCATCGTCTTCGACTGACGACCCCTTGAAGCGCCCCGTCAGGGGAAGCGGGGAACTGCGCGTTCAGCCCCCACGGGCCCGCAGCCGAACTCCGGCCGTACCCCGCAAAAAAAGACCAAGAAAAAGGACCCGCTCCCCTCAAGGAAACGGGCCCTCGACTCACGTCGGCCGACGCGCGAAGCGCATCACCGCACCGGTGCCCCCTGCGGCTGCTGCGGCGCAATGCCCAGCGCCGTCGTGTACTTGGCCAGCGCCAGCTTCCCGATCGCCGGGTACGGGCCGAGCGGCTCGGCAGTGGCACAACCGGCCTCCTCCGCGGCCGCGGCCAGCAGCGCCGCGTCGATCTCCGGCCCTATCAGGTACGGCGCCAGCGCCAGCTGCTGCGACCCCGAACCCCGCAGCTGCTCCGCGACGGAGGCGATCGAACCCTCCTGGTCCAGTGCCGCGGCCATCACCGGCACGGCCAGGCGTGCGGCGAGCAGCATGCCGGTGATCCCCGCGGCCTGCACCGCCTCGTCGCCGCCCACCGACGCGAGGATGATGCCGTCCGCGGCCGTCGCCACGGTGAACAGCCGCGCACGGTCGGCGCGGGCGAGGCCCGCCTCCGAGAGGCGCACGTGCAGCGCCTCGGCGAGCAGCGGGTGCGGGCCGAGGACGTCGGTCAGGTCGGCGGCGACCCGGCTCTCCATGACCGCGTGGCGGACCTGGCGCAGCAGCGCGCTGTCCGGACCGGCCAGCAGCGGCACGACGACGGCGACCGGGCCGTCGGGGGCCTTGATCCCCTCGACGCCGGCGGCGACGGCCTGCTCGTAGCGGGCGGTGCGCTCCTCGGCGGCACCGGCGAGCACGGACTGCAGGGTGGGGAACTCCGCGTCGTCCCCGTCCAGGTACCCGATGCGGGCGTCGAGGCCGGGCAGCTCGGAGCGAGCGATGCTCACGACCTCCTCGGAGAGGCTGCGCGTGGCCGCGCTGGGCTTACCCGGCACCGCGAGGACGAGCGCGGGCGCGTCCTCGGGAGCCACCAGCGGCTCGGGGCGGCGGTGCCGTCCGGGCTGGCGGGGGCGCGGCATTCGTACTGGCAGGCCGGCGGGCCCAGTGGGGGAGCTCATGGCGCCGCATGTTACTGGCTATCTGGGCTCCCTTGTTCGGGGAGGGTGCAGGTGAGCGGTATCCGTCCGCTTTTGTCTGATGAGTTACGCATGATTCGAAGGTGATCCCGCCGCTTGTCGGACACTTCGTGCCTCAGCGGGATCAATAGCCTTTTGTGTGTACAAGTTTTATGTGTACAACGGAGAGCAGTTTCTCATCACCCGGCAGAGTGAGCCGCCCGGTGACCAGGTCACTCGCGACGCGTACCGCTCCGTGCAGCGGATCGCCCTCCGCCGGCACCTGCCGTGCCTGTGGCAGCAGCCGCGCCAACTCCTCGGCCAGCGGGACGAGGAGCGGGTCGCCCAGCTTGAACAGGCCGCCGGTGAGGGCGACCAAGGGTTCACCCGCCGTGGGGCAGACGGCGGCCGCCGACTCGGCCATGTGCCGGGCGGCGGCGCGCAGGATCGCGGCCGCGACCGGGTCGCCCGCCGCCGCGCAGTCCGCGACGCGCGGGGCGAACGAGGCCAGTACGGCGGGCCGGTCGGGGCGCGGATAGAGCTGTCCGGGCAGCCCGGACAGCGGCCCGAACCGTTCCTCGGCACCGGCCCGCAGCGCGGCCGAGCCGCCGTCGCGCCCGTCGAAGGCGCGCAGCGCCGCCTCCAGGCCGGCCCGGCCGATCCAGGCGCCGCTGCCGCAGTCGCCCAGCAGGTGCCCCCAGCCGTCCGCCCGCCACCACCGGGTGAGATCGGTCCCGGTCGCGATCAGCCCGGTCCCGGCGGCGACCACCGCGCCGGGTCGCGGACCCAGGGCGCCGGCGTACGCGGTCACGGCGTCGGCGGCCAGCGCGACCGTCCGCACCCCGAGCTCGCGGGCGAGCGCCCCCGGCAGCTCGGCCCGCAGCGCGTCCCCGAGGCCGGCCAGCCCGGCGGCACCGACGACGGCTGTCGTCATCCGCTCCAGCCCGTACGAGTCGGCCAGCGCCCGCGCCATGGGCAGGAGTTGCTCCAGCAGGTGCCCCGGGTCGATGCCCCGCGCCCCGGTCCGCACCGGCTCCCGGGACTCCTGCGGAGCGGACGGCTCGCGTCCCGGCACGCCCACGACCACCCGTAACCCGGAGCCTCCGGAGTCGACGGCTAGAAACCCCCTCTCTTCCCGGGGCCCGCCGCCCCCGTCGCTCACGGCAGGCGCCAGTCCACCGGCTGTCCCCCCTGCTGGATCAGCAGGTCGTTGGCGCGGCTGAACGGGCGGGAGCCGAAGAAGCCGCGGTCCGCCGACATGGGGGAGGGGTGCGCGGACTCCACCGCCGGCAACTGGCCGAGCAGCGGGCGGAGATTGCGGGCGTCGCGGCCCCACAGGATGGACACCAGCGGCTTGCCGCGGCCGGCCAGCGCCCGGATCGCCTGCTCGGTGACCTCCTCCCAGCCCTTGCCCCGGTGCGCGGCCGGGGTGCGCGGGGCCGTGGTGAGCGCCCTGTTGAGCAGCAGGACGCCCTGCTGGGTCCACGGGGTGAGGTCGCCGCTGGACGGCTGGGGCAGGCCCAGGTCGGTGTTCAGCTCCCGGTAGATGTTGAGCAGGCTGCCCGGCAGCGGGCGTACCTCGGGCGCGACCGAGAACGACAGCCCCACCGCGTGCCCCGGGGTCGGGTACGGGTCCTGGCCGACGATCAGGACGCGGACGTCGTCGAAGGGCTGCTGGAAGGCCCGCAGGACGTTCGGGCCGGCCGGGAGGTAGGTGCGTCCCGCGGCGATCTCCGCACGCAGGAAGTCGCCCATCGCGGCGATCCTCCCGGCCACTGGTTCCAGGGCCTTCGCCCAGCCCGGTTCGACGATTTCATGCAAGGGTCGTGGTGCCACGGCGTCACCCTACTGCCGTACACGGGCCGGCGATCAAGCCGAGGTCGCCGTGGCCGGGGGACGACCGGGGACGACCGGACCGGTGCCCCGGATGACGGAAACCGTCCTCCTTCAGGGGATCCGGCATCAGGCGACGACCGCCGCCCGTACGCACAGCACGTCCGGAAGGTGGGAGGCCAACTGGCGCCAGCTGTCCCCGTCGTCGGCAGAGGCGAAGACCTCGCCGTTGCGGTTGCCGAAGTACACCCCGGCCGGATCCCCGTCGTCCGTGCAGAGCGCGTCGCGCAGCACCGTGCCGTAGTGGTCCTCCGGCGGCAGCCCCGCCGTCAGCGGCTCCCAGGTCTTCCCCGCGTCGGCCGTGCGGAAGACCCGGCACCGGTGCCCGGCGGGCACCCGGTCGGCGTCCGCGTTGATCGGGAAGACGTACGCCGTCTCCCCGCGGTGCGGATGGGCGGCCGCCGCGAATCCGAACGTGGACGGCAGTCCCTCGCCGATGTCTGTCCAGTGCGCCCCCGCGTCGTCGCTGCGGTACACCCCCCAGTGGTTCTGCAGATACAGCCGGTCCGGATCCCCCGCGTCCTGCGCGATCTTGTGCACGCACTGGCCGAACTCCGGGTCGGGGTCCGGCAGGAAGACCGCGGAGACACCGGAGTTGGACGGCGTCCAGCTCGCGCCGCCGTCGCCGGTGCGGAACACGCCGGCCGTCGAGACGGCGACCGTCACCGCCTTGGGGTCGCGCCGGTCGGTGACCACGGTGTGCAGGCCCTCACCGCCGCCGCCCGGCACCCACCTGTCGCGCGTGGGGTGCTCCCAGAGCGGCCGGACCAGGGAGAAGCTCTCCCCGCGGTCCTCGGAGCGGTACAGCGCGGCCGGTTCCGTGCCCGCGTAGACCACGTCCGGCTCCGCGGCGGCCGGGTGGAGCTGCCAGACCCGCTCCAGCGAGGCACCGGTGTCCTTGGGGAACCGCACGGCGGGGCGGCCCGGTTCGGTCCAGGTGCGGCCCAGGTCGTCGGAGTGGAAGACGGAGGGCCCCCAGTGCGCGCTGTCGCCGCCCGCCAGGAGCCGGGGCCGCTCGCCCCGGGTGTCGATGGCGACCGAGTAGATCGCCTGCGCGTTGAAGTAGGGACTCTCGTCGAACTCCCAGGCGCCACCTCGCCGCCTCCCGAGGAAGAGCCCCTTTCGGGTCCCCACGGCGAGCAGTACTTCGGTCATGCCGGTCACCTCCATGACGTCCTTGTCACAGTCCTCGGCCGCGGTTGCTCCCGCAGCCCTCGGTCGGATATCGGCCAGTCTGCACCCCACCACTGACAGTCCCCCCAGGGGCGACGTCACCGCAGGTGGAAGCCGCCGTGTCGGCCGGTCGAACAAGGCGGCGGAACGCGTTCGGAGAGACGCCTGCGCGAGCGGGGTCGGTCGTGCGACCGTCGACTCGGAGTTCGCCGTGAGCAACGAAGCGGCCGCTCCCGTATGGGAGGGCGGTCCGGGCTGTCCGTGCGCGCGTGAGGAGGATGCCTTTGAAGGCGTTCCGTGGTCCCAAGGTCTGGCTGTGGCGCTGGCGGCGCAACCCGCTGAAGCGGCGTGCCGACACGATGGAGGCCTGGGTGCTGCTCGGCGCCTGGCTCCTCACCCTGCTGGCCGGGGTGCTCGCCGGGCTCGCGGCGGCCCGGTCGGTCGAGGACGGCCTCGCCCGCGAGCGTGTCGAGTGGCACCCGGTCGTGGCCCATGTCATGGACAAGGCCCCCGGCTCGGCGGCACCGAAGTCCGGCTCCTCCAGTTCCTCCGAGTCCTCCGACTCGTCGGACGGCGAGCGGGTCTGGGCGCGCGTGGGCTGGACCGTCGCCGACGGCTCCGCGCACACCGGCCAGGCGCGGGTCCCGGCGGGCAGCAAGGCCGGCACCCCGGTCACCGTCTGGACGGACCTCCAGGGGCACCTCGTCACCCGGCCCGCCACCGCCTCCGAGGCCCGCTTGCGCTCCGCGCTGATCGGCGGCCTGGTCGGGCTGAGCGCGGCCGCCGTCCCGTTCGTCGCCGGGCTGGTGGCGCGCGGCCGGCTGGAGCGGCGCCGGATGGACCGCTGGGACGCGGAATGGGCGCGGCTCGGACCGCAGTGGGGCCGGATGACCGGCTGACGCGGCGCCCCGCGCCCGGCCCCCCACGCCGGGCGCCCGCGGCCCGGCGGCGTCGGCGCCTTTGCCCCGCGGCCTGGCTGCCGGTCACCCGTCCTGCCGGTGCCAAGCGCCTTTGCCCCGCGGCCTGGCTGCCGGTCACCCGTCCTGCCGGTGCCAAGCGTGCTTGCCCCGCGGCCGGTCACCCGGCCGAACTCGCCAGCGCCCGGCGGCAGTCGGCGAGCAGTCGCTCGTCCTGGGCGATGTCGTGGCTGCCGTACCCGCCCGGCCGTGCCGTGTGCCGCCGGGTCCCGGCGAGTTCGGCCGTCACCAGGTCGCGCAGCGGGGCGCCCGCCGGGCCCATCGCCGCCAGACACCCGGCTATCGCGCCCCGCGTGTACGGGTTCTGCGACCAGGCGGCCCGGAACACCGGAAGTGCGGGTGCCGGATCCCCGTCGATCCGCCACAGCGCCTCGGCCGCCGCCACCCGCTCCCACACCCTGCCGGACCCGGCCAGCCGGCGCAGCGCGGGCAGCGCGCCGCGGGCGGCCGCCCCCAACCGGCCCAGTTGCTCGGCAGCCGTCCGCGGGCCGCGGTTGCGGCCGTGCGCCAGCTCCCGCAGCAGCACGGGGAGTACGGCGGCCACGTCCCCCTCCGCCGACCACAGGGCCCCCGCCGCCAGAGCGGCGTGCCGGGTGTCCAGGAGCCCGCGCAGGACCGGCGCCGCCGCCCGGGCCGCCGTCCCCAGGAGGTCGAGCGTCCGTACCGCCTGCCCGACGAGGGCCTCCCGGGCCCCCAGGCCGTCCGGTGCGCCGCGCAGCAGCCGCAGCACCTCGGGCACCGCCGCCGGGTCCTTGAGGGCGGTGACCGCAGCCAGCAGTGGGGCGGCCAGTTCGGCGGCCTCGGGGGAGCCCGGGTCGACCAGGCCCAGCCGGCGCCGCAGCGCGGGCGCGAGCGGGGCGGCCGCCGGGCCCAGATGCACGATCTCGAAGCCCAGCCCACCGGGCACCACCGGTCGCGCCAGCAACTGGGCCAGGGCCGGCACCGCGCGCGGGTCGCCGCTTCTGGCCAGCGCCTTCAGCGGCCCGCCCAGCGAGGGTCTGCCGCGCTCCCAGGTGTGCACCCACAGGTCGGGCCGCACGGTCACCAGCGCGTGCAGCTCGTCGGCGGCCGGCGCGGCCAGCCCGAACAGCTCCACGAGCACCGAGACCGCCGCGTCCCGCAACTGGTCCTGCTCACGGTCGAGTTGTCTGCCTATGAGGGAGACGGGCGCCGTGAAGTCCGCCCGCCAGCCACGGAACAGCCCGGCCGACATCCACACCGCGTTGCACCGGTCCATCGGGTCCGGGCTGCTCAACTGGCCGACGAGCAGAGCGATCCGGTCCGCCACCCGGTCCGCCAGCGCCCGGTGCAGGGTGCGCAGCAGATACGAACCCTCCTCGTCCGAGGGGCGCAGTCGCCGTATCCGGCCGACCAGGGTGTCCGCTTCCACCCGGTCCGGACCGGCCGTCCGCCGCTCCGACCGCTCCCTGAGCAGCCGCACCGCGGCCGGCACCAGATCGGAGGGCAGCCGCTCCGGCGCACCGAGGCCCAACTGCCCGAGCGCGGCCAGCCGCGCCGTCGGCGGGTACGGCGGTCCGCTCTGCACGGCCAGCAGCTCCAGGGCGCCGGCCGCCCGGTCGGGACGGCAGCGTACGAACAGCCCGAGGGCCTCGGTCAGGGCGAGCAGCACCTGTGCGTCGCGCTCGTCGGTGAGCCGCCGCCGTAACAGCGCCAGCACCCGGTCCGGTTCGTCGAGGAACCGGACCAGCGCCCCGGGCACCGCGCGGCGCACCCCCGGGCACGGGTCGTCGGCCAGCGGCACGAGCGCCTCGGCGCCGGCACGGACGGCGGCCCGGGCCCGGGCACCGGCGCTCTCCGCGCCGATGCTGACCAGCAGTTCCACTATCGCGCCCCGGTCCCGCACCTCCGGACGGGAAGCGAGCGCGAAGAGGAACGGGACGCAGGCGAGCGTCGAGTCGTACACGTTCCCCTGGTGGTGCACCGAGCCGTACATCCCGTCGAGCGCGACCTCCCGTTCGGCCGCGTCCGCCGAGGCCAGTCCGCGCAGCAGACCGGGCACGTCCGCCGCGCTGCCGTACGCGTGCCGCAGCGAGGCCCAGTCGACCTCGTCGATCCCCGTGAACACCGTTGTCCTCCCCGGGCGAGTACCACCTGTTCGGGAGTCTGCACCACGGCACTGACAACGATGCGGAATCGGACGGCAACTGTGTGCGATCCACCGGCGGTCGCCGGCCGCCGGTGGATCGCACAGGGATCAGTTCCGGCCAGGCAGCGCCCGCTCCAGGATCGCGTCGAACCCGGTGCCGGCCGGCAGGGTGCCGAAGGCGTGCCCCCAGTCGCCGCCGAGCCGGGTCGCGCAGAAGGCGTCCGAGACGGCGGCCGGCGCGTACTGGACCAGCAGCGAGGCCTGCAGCGCCAGCGCCATCCGCTCCACCAGCCGGCGCGCCCCCGCCTGATCGGTCTCGGCCAGTTCGTTCTTCAGCCGGGTCACGGCCGCGTCCAGCCGGGCGTCCGCCCCGCGCGCCCGCGCGAGTTCGCCGAACAGGGCGTCGGCGGCGCCGGGTTCGCGGGACAGCGCGCGCAGCACGTCGAGTGCGTTGACGTTCCCCGAGCCCTCCCAGATCGACAGCAGCGGGGCCTCGCGGTAGTGCCGGGGCATGCCGGAGTCCTCGACGTAACCGTTGCCGCCCAGGCACTCCAGGGCCTCCGCGGTGAAGGCCGGCCCGCGCTTGGTGACCCAGTACTTGCCGACGGCGGTCGCGATCCGCCGGAAGGCCCGCTCCTGCTCGTCCCCGCGCACCGCCCGGTCCGCGGCCCCCGCCAGCCGCAGGGCCAGCGTGGTCGCGGCCTCCGATTCCACCGCCAGGTCGGCCAGCACATTGCGCATCAGCGGCTGGTCGACGAGCAGTGCGCCGAAAGCGCTGCGATGGCGCACGTGGTGACCGGCCTCGACGAGGGTTTTGCGCATCAGGGTCGCCGAGTTCATCACACAGTCCAGCCGGGTGCAGTTGACCATCTCGATGATGGTCTTCACCCCGCGCCCCTCGGGCCCGACCAGCCAGGCCACGGTCCCGTCGAACTCCGGCTCGGAGGACGCGTTGGAGCGGTTGCCCAGCTTGTCCTTCAGCCGCTGGATGCGGAACGCGTTGCGGCTGCCGTCCGGCAGCACGCGCGGCACGAGGAAGCAGGAGAGGCCGCCCGGTGCCTGGGCCAGCACCAGGAAGACGTCGCACATCGGCGCCGAGGTGAACCACTTGTGCCCGCGCAGGGTGTAGACGCCGGGCTCGGCGGTGGGCGTGGCGGCCGTCGTGTTCGTCCGGACGTCCGAACCGCCCTGCTTCTCGGTCATGCCCATCCCGGCGAGCAGCCCCGGTTTCTCCGTCGGCACGCGCAGCCCCGGCTCGTACGTCCGGCTGGTCAGCAGCGGCTCGTACACCTTGGCCAGCTCGGGCTGGGTGCGCAGCGCCGGAACGGCGGCGTACGTCATGGACGTCGGACACCCGTGGCCGGATTCGGTGTGCCCCCACACCAGTCCGCCCGCGGTGCGCGCGACATGCGCTCCCGGCCGGTCGTCCGCCCAAGCGGCCCCGGCCAGCCCTTCCTCCACCGCCGCCCGCATCAGGTGGTGCCAGCTGGGGTGGAAGTCGACCTCGTCGATCCGGTTGCCGTACCGGTCGTGGGTGCGCAGCTCCGGCTCGTGCCGGTTGGCCAGCTCACCCCACTCCTGCGCCTCCGCGCTCCCGGCCCGCACCCCGAGCCGCCGGATCCCCGCCTCGGCCCACTCCGCCCCCTCCCGGCGCAGCCCCTCGAGCAGGGCCGGGTCCTCGGAGGCGTCGTACGGGACGAGCGGGGGCGCCTGGTTGGCGACGTCGTGGGTGGCGTACTGCGGCTGCGGAAGCGAGACGGTCGAGTCCATGGGCTCCATGTTGCAGTAATCCTGCGGCCGCAGCAATGGTGCAACATGGACCCGGACGTACAGTACGTGACCATGCGCATGAAGGATGTGTCCGCCGAGCCCGCCGACGTCGGCCTGCGTCCCCTGTCCGCCCGGTCGGTCGTGCTGAGCCTGCTGCTGGGCACGCATCCGCCGGAGTTGCCGGTGAAGGACCTGATCCGGTTCGTCGAGCCCTTCGGGGTCGGCGGCTCCACGCTCCGGGCCGCGCTCAGCCGTATGACGGCGGCCGGCGACCTGCGCCGGACCGGCGACGGCGTCTACGGCCTCAGCGACCGGCTGCTGGCCCGCCAGAGCCGCCAGGACTTGGCGGTACGACCGCGCACGCGCGCGTGGCACGGCGACTGGGAGATGCTGGTCATCACGGCGACGGGCCGCGGCCCGGCCGAACGCGCCGATCTGCGCACCCGCCTGACCGCCCTCCGCCTGGCCGAACTCCGCGAGGGTGTCTGGCTCCGCCCGGCGAACCTGACGAGGGCCCTGCCCGCCGGCCTCGCGGACACCGCCCAGTCCTACACGGCCCGGCCCGACCGGCCCGCACTCGAACTGGCGGCCGAGCTCTGGCCGTTGACCACCTGGTCCGGCACCGCCCGCGCCCTTCTGGCCCGAGCCGCCGAGGCCCGTCTTCCGGCCGACCGTTTCACGGTCTTCGCGGCAGCGGTACGCCACCTGCTGACCGACCCCGTCCTGCCCCCGGAGCTCCTGCCCGCCGACTGGCCGGGCGACGAACTGCGCGCCGCGTACGCGGACTACCGCGCGGAAGTGGGCGGGCCGACGGCGCGCTCGGCCGGCTGACCGCTCCGTCGTTCCGTGGCGGCTTGACCTTACCCTCAGCACGCCGGCCAGGTGCTGGACCGGCTGCGCGCCGCCCCCCGACAGGACGAACCACCATTGGAGCCACCCATGTTCACCGGTCTGAGCGCTTTTCCGCTCACCCCGATCGCCGCCGACGGGGACATCGACGAGGAAGCCTTCGCCCAGCTCGTCCGCCGCCTCGCCGCAGCCGGCGTCGACTCGATCGGGGCGCTGGGCTCCACGGGCTCGTACGCCTACCTCTCGCTCCAGGAGCGGGCCCGTGCCGCCCGTGTCGCGGTCGAGCACGCCGACGGCGTCCCGGTCCTCGTGGGCATCGGGGCGCTGCGCACCCGGGACGTCCTGGCGGCGGCCGAGGACGCGCAGCACGCCGGGGCCGCGGGCGTGCTGCTGGCACCGGTGTCGTACCAGCCGCTGACCGACGAGGACGTGTTCGGGCTGTACGAGGACGTCACCACGGAGCTCTCCGTTCCGCTGGTGGTCTACGACAACCCGCGCACCACCCGGTTCACCTTCACCGACGAGCTGTACACGCGGGTGGCCCGGCTCCCCCGCGTGGCGTCGGTCAAGATTCCCGGGGTCCCCGCCGACCCGGCCGCGGCCCGGGCCCGGGTGGAGCGGCTGCGGGAGATCCTGCCGCCGCACGTGACCGTGGGCGTGAGCGGGGACGCGCTGGGGGCGGCCGGGCTGAACGCCGGGTGCGAGGCCTGGTTCTCGGTGACTGCCGGCACCCTCCCGCGACCGATCCTCGCCATCACCCGGGCGGCCCGGGCGGGGCAGGCGGACCGGGCCCGCGAGGAGTCGGAGCGGCTCCGGCCGCTCTGGGACCTCTTCGACCGGCACGGATCGCTGCGGGTCATCGCGGCAGCCGCCGCCGAGCTGGGCCTCACGCCGCACCACAGCCTTCCCCTCCCGCTGCGCGGCCTGTCGGGCGAGGACCACGAGCAGGTCGCCGAGGTGCTGCGGCGGCTCCGGCTCGACGCGTGAGACCCGGCGCGGAGCGGTTGCCTGGAGGCGGGTCGCGCAGACATGCCGGGCCTGGGGGACCGGTGTACGGTCGACATACCGTGTGCATGCGGTTCGCAGCCGACAGACAGGCCAGTGGCCCTGATGCTCCGGGAGTTCCCATGGCTCAGCAGACGAACATCGCCGCGCAGACCGCTTTCGGAGAGGCCGTCGTCACCGGCGACCTCGACGCCCTCGACGCGATCGTGGCGGCCGGCTCGACCGACCATGATCCCGCGCCGGGACAGACGCCGGGGCCCGGCGGGTACAAGGCCATGTTCGGCGAACTGCGAAGGGCCTTCCCCGACCTGCACCTCCAGGTGGAGCATTTGATCGCCACCGACGACGAGTTGGCCTTCGCCTATGTCATCTCCGGCACGCACCTGGGACCGCTGATGGGGCGGCCGGCGACCGGCCGGAAGGTGAGCTACCGGGGCATGCAGATCAGCCGCTTCGACGGCGACGGCAAACTCGTCGAGCGCTGGGGCAGCAGCGACGAACTCGGCATGCTGCGTCAGCTCGGCCTCGTGGAGGTGTGAGACGGGCGTGTGCCGGTGGGGCCGCCGCCCGGCAGCGGGCGGCGGCCCCGCATCCCCGGCTCACTTGTAAGTGATGTCCGAGCTCGCGTACTTGCAGTACGTCCCGTCCGGCCCGCTCCCGTTCGTCGGCGGTTCGGCGCCCGTGTTGTTGCCGATGTACTTCTGGCAGGGCACGATCTTCCTGCTGCTGTCCCCGACGATCGTGATGTTCTTCAGCGTCGCGCTGTCCCCGTAGTTGGTGTTGATCCCGACCAGCGCACTGCCCTTGTAGGTCGCCTCGATGGTGTTGAGGTTGATCGTGCGCTTGTACTGCGTGGAGCAGTTGCCGCACGAGCGGACCAGCTTGCCGAAGTTCTGCACCGCGAAGCCGGACACGTTCAGCGTCCCGGCGCCGTTGAACTGGAACACCTTGTCGCTGGCTTCCTTCGCACCGCCGCCGGAGACGGTGTACACGTTGGACGACGAGGAGCCGCGGAAGGTCGCCGCGTCCTCGCCGACGTCCTCCCACCACACGTTCTGCAGCGTGCAGCTGCCCTCGCAGTGGATGCCGTCCGCGGCGGGCGCGCCGATGATGACGTTCTTCAGGACGGTGCCGGCCGCCAGATCGAGGATCGGGTCCTGGTCCTCGTTCTGCCCGCCGGTGCCCAGGTCGCCACTGCCGTACAGGCGCAGCATCCCGTAGTCCTTCGTGCCCGACAGCTTGATCGTCGCGGTGACGGCCTGGCTGCCGCTCGCGGTCGGCCAGGTGGCGGCGCCCGCCGGGGCATTGATCATCATGACCATGCCAAATGAGAGTCCCAGGGCGGCCAGGCCGCCCGTCAGTGCACGCGCACTGCTCCGTGCTCGTGAAGTCATGTCCCGTATGCCTTCTCTCGAGTGGGGGGCTATTCGCGTTCTCCCGGGTTGTTCAACCAGCAGATGGCTGTTCATGTTCTGGAACGCTCGATGCGGGCAACTGGGCAGATGCTCGCCCGCCGTGGCCCGTCGATCAGGTTCCTGAATGGAAGGTAGGATGCAAGCGCTTTCTAGTCAACGCTTCGCGCGGCATCCGTTCCGGTCGTCGCGGTGCCGGGCAAAGTGCTGTGGGAGCGCTTCCATGGATGGACGTGTCCATGTCACTATGCGGGAAGTTCCCCTGCCTTCGTTCGCCCGCGACAGGAAGGCCCTCCGTGCAGCCGCAGCCCGGCAGAACGCCGCTCGCCACGCTCCTCAGCACCTGTGTCCTCGCGCTCGCCCTGGTGGTGACCGCCGCGGCCGTCACCGCGCTGGTCCGCAGTCCCCGCCAGCTCACGTCGGCCACCGGCGGCGGCAGTCACTGGGTGAACACCTGGACCGGGATGCCCCAGCTCACCGAACCCGGCAATCTGCCGCCCGCGCCCTTCACGGGCGAGAAGTCGGTCCTGGCCGACACCACCCTGCGCCAGACCGTGCGCGTGACCGTCGGCGCCCACCGGCTCCGGCTGCGCTTCTCCAACGCCTACGGCGACACCGCGCTCCCGCTCACCGCGGTGACCGTGGCGCTGCCGGCGGGCGGACGGGCCGGTGTCAGCGCGATCGTTCCCGGGAGCCTGCACCGGGTGACGTTCTCCGGGCGCCCGGCGACCGTCGTACCGGTCGGGGCCCAGGTCGTCTCCGATCCCGTGGACTTCCGGCTGGCTCCGGGGTCCGATCTCACGGTCACGGCGTACACCGCGCAGGGCCAGCCCGATCTGGCGCTCACCTCGCATCCGGGCTCGCGCACCACGTCGTACCTCCTCGGCGGCGACCACACGCGGGACCCGGACCTGACGGGCGCGACCGCGGTCGACCACTGGTACCTGCTGAGCGACGTCGAGGTCCTCGTGCCCGCCGCGACCCGGGCCGTGGCCGTCCTCGGCGACTCCCTCACCGACGGCCGGGGGTCGACGACCAACGGCAACGACCGCTGGCCCGACCAGTTCTTCGACCGGCTGCAGAACCGGGCCGGTACCTCGGACATCGCCGTGCTCAACCAGGCGGCCGGCGGCAACCGGGTTCTCGAGGACGGCCTCGGCCCCAATGCCCTGGCCCGCCTCGACCGGGACGTCCTCTCCCGGAGCGGGGTCTCCTGGCTGATCGTCTTCGAGGGCGTCAACGACATCGGCACCGCCGCCGCCACCCCCCAGGCGCAGCAGGCCGTCGCCGACGATCTCGTCGCCGCCTACCGGCAGATCGTCGTCCGCGCCCACGCCCAGGGCATCCGGGTCTACGGCGCCACCCTGCTGCCCTTCGGCGGCAACGCCTACGACGACGGTGCGGGCGTGCGCGAGGCGGCCCGCCGGCGCGTCAACGCGTGGATCCGGGGGCCCGGGCACTTCGACGCGCTGATCGACTTCGACCGGGCGGTACGGGACCCGGCCGACCCCAGCCGCCTGCGGGCCGACCTCCAGGTGGGGGACTGGCTGCACCTCAACCCGGCGGGGTACGGGGCGCTGGCCGCCGCGGTGCCCGCGGGGCTGTTCGGCGGGCGGTGAGCGCCGGGCGGGGCCACGACGGCGCCGCGGCCGCCCGCCGGCACCGCTCGGCACTTCCCGTGGAGCGCTCAGGCGGACTCGGCTTCGCCGGGGACCGTCCCCAGGGCCGAATCCGCCCTCGACGGCAGGTGGTTGAAGAGCAGGTTCAGGACGATCGCCGTCAGGCAGCCCGCGCTGATGCCGCTGTTCATCACCGTCTGGAACCAGTCCGGGAACTTCGCGTAGACCGTCGGGACGCCCACCGGCAGCACGCCGACCGCCACCGAGACGGCCACCACCGTCAGGTTGTTGTTGCCGTGGAAGTCGACCGCCGCGAGGGTGCGCAGGCCGCTCGCCGCGACCGTGCCGAACATCACCAGGCCCGCGCCGCCCAGCACCGGAGCCGGAATCGCCGCGACCACCGCGCCCAGCTTGGGCAGCAGGCCGAGCAGCACCAGGATGCCGCCGGCCGCCGCGACCACCCAGCGGCTGCGCACCCGGGTCATGCCGACCAGGCCCACGTTCTGCGCGAACGCCGTGTACGGGAAGGTGTTGAAGACACCGCCGAGGACGGTCGAGAGGCCGTCGGCGCGCAGGCCGTCGGCGAGGGAGCGAGCTTCGACGCGGCGTCCGGTGAGCTCGCCGACCGCGAGCAGGTCACCGGTGGTCTCGGTCATCGTGACCAGGGCCACCACCAGCATGGAGACGATCGCCGAGGCCTTGAACGTCGGCGCACCGAAGTGGAACGGCGTGCTGATGCCGAGCCAGTCGGCGTCCCCGACCCCGCTGAAGTCCGTGAACCCGAAGGGCACCGCCACCGCGAGGCCCACCGCGATGCCGATCAGGACCGCGATCCGGGCGAGGTAGGGGGGCGCGAACCGCTGCACGCCGAGCACCACCGCCAGCACGAAGGCGGCCAGCGCCAGGTTCTTCGGCTCCCCGAAGTCCTTCGCACCGGCGCCGCCCGCCGCCCAGTTGCCGGCGACCGGCAGCAGCGAGACGCCGATGATCAGGATCACCGTGCCGGTGACCAGGGGCGGGAAGAAGCGCAGCAGCCGGCCGAAGACGGGCGCCAGCAGCATGATCGCCAGACCTGCGGTGATCACCGAACCGTAGATCGCGGGGAGTCCGCCGCCCGTCGTACCGATGAGCACCATCGGCGAGACCGCCGCGAACGTGCAGCCCTGCATGATCGGCAGCCGGACGCCGAAGCGCCAGAAGCCGACGCACTGGATGAGCGTGGCGACGCCGCACACCAGCAGGTCGGCGGTGATCAGATACGCCAGATCGGCGGGCGACAGCTTCATCGCGCCGCCCACGATCAGCGGGACGGCGACCGCGCCCGCGTACATCGCGAGCACGTGCTGGAGGCCGAACGCGGTCAACTGCCGTACGGGTGGGACCTCGTCGACGGGATGGACGGAGGCGCTGGTGGTGGCCATGGGGACTCCAGAGCGGGGACGACATCCGGACAGCACGAGACCGTAAGAGGTTTGAACAGTTTGTTGATTTCCGGTCTGTTGCCGATACGTGTCATGCCCACCTGGACTCGGACGGACCCGGCTCCGCTACGTCCCGGCCCTCGCCGCCGTCAGCAGCGAGTTCCAGTCGGCCAGCTTGACCACGCTCCGGCCGAGCCGGGCGCCGAGCACCGCCTCGGCCCGCTCGATCGCCTGCCACCCCGTCCACGGGACCGGCTCGATGCCGGCCGAGCGCAGCGCGCCGACCGGATCCTCCGGCACCTGCCTGCGCAGCAGCGCGGGCGCGTCCTCCAGGAGGGAGGTCACCGTCTCCTTGGCGTCGGGCCGGTTGGTGCCGATGACGCCGGTCGGGCCGCGCTTGATCCAGCCGGCCACGTAGTCGCCGGGCACGCCGAAGCAGCTGTCCAGGACCCGGCCCGCCTCGTGGGGCACGGTGCCGCTCTCCTCGTCGAACGGGAGCCCGTCCAGCGGCACTCCGCGATAGCCGACCGACCGCAGTACCAACTGCGCCTCGACCGTCTCGTGGCGCCCGGTGCCGCGCACTCCGCCCCGGCCGTCCGGCTCGGTGCGTTCGAAGAGCACCGCACCCACCCGGCCGCCGTCGTCGAGCAGTTCGACCGGACGCAGGAAGAACCGCAGCCGGATGCTGCGGTCCGCGCCCCGTCCGCCGGACCCGGCCCAGCCGCGCAGCACCTCCACGTTGCGACGCTGGGTGGCGGGCAGCGCCGACGGGTCGGCGCAGGCCGGGTCGAGCGCCAGCTCGTCCGCTGCCACCCGGACCCCGGTCCCCGGCAGCCCCGCCAGCTCGCGCAGCTCCTTCGTGGTGAACCGGGCCTGCGAGGGGCCCCGCCGGCCGACCACGTGGACCTCTCTTATCCGGCTCGCCGCCAGCTCCGTCAGGGCCGCCTGCGGCATGTCGGTGGGGCTCAGCTCCGCCACGCCCCGGACCAGCATCCGCGCCACGTCCACCGCGACGTTGCCGACGCCGATGACCACCGCCGACCGGGCGTCCCGCACGAACCCGGCGTCGATCGCGTCCGGATGCGCGCTGTACCAGGACACGAACTCGGTCGCCGACCAGCTGCCCGGCAGCTCCTCGCCGGGGATCCCGAGCCGCCGGTCGGTCGCGGCGCCCACGCAGTACACCACCGCGTGGTACAGCTCCCGCAGCCGCTCCACCGGCAACCCGCCCATGCCCCCGACCCGGACCCCGCCGAGGAAGCGCACCCGTTCGTGCTCCAGCACGGTGCGCAGATTCCCCTGGAGTGACTTGATCTTCTCGTGGTCCGGGGCGACGCCGTACCGCACCAGTCCGTACGGGCACGGCAGCCGGTCCAGGACGTCCACGCGCACCGTGGGGTCGAGCTGGACGAGGTTCTGGGCGGTGTAGCACCCGCTCGGCCCGGAGCCGACGACGGCGACACGCAACACGGGGGACTCCCTTGCCCGAGGGGCTGGTGGTTCCAGCATCCCACCGGCCCGGCCGCCTGGGCAGGGGCCGCTGGGGTGACGCGGATGCGTGTCAGGGTGTCGACAATGTGATCATGTGATTGCGCGGCGTATGTGCGGCGTCTGTGCTGCGCAGGTGGGGGGAGCGGCGTGGTTCGCGCCGTCCCCAGAGAGGCCCGGCCGCCGGCTAACCGGGTTCGGACCCGGATTCCGGTCCGGCCCGGTCCTCGGTGGCGAAGAACCGGGACAGGTCCTGTCGTTCGGTGGTGGCCCCTGACTCCCGGGGCAGACCCAGCCCCCGGTCGAGCCCGTAGCGCTCGAACAGCTCCGCCCGCAGCGCCGCGATCGGCATCGGCACGCCCGGTACCAGCGCCGCGTACACCGCGCCCATCAGCATGGCGCGCAGCATGGGGTAGTCGACGTCGACGTGGTGCGAGCCGTACCGGGTGACGGTGTCGCCCAGCAGCTCCGCCAGCCGCCGCTGCTCGGGGCACTGCACGAAGCCCTCGCCCTGGAGCAGGCCCGCCATGTGCTGGCGCATCAGCACCGGCCGGTCCTGCGCGAGGCCGAGGATCGAGTCGATGGCCCGGGCCAGCCGCTCCCGCCCGTCCTCGGTGTGCGGCTCGTGCTCCAGCGCCTCCTCCAGCGTGCGGTGCATCAGCCGGTGCACGGCGGACTGGACCAGCTGGCGCTTGCCGGGGAAGTAGTACGACACCAGTCCGCGCGCCGACCCCGCCCGGTCCGCGATGGCGCCCAGCGTGGTCGCTTCGAAACCGTGCTCGTCGACCAGCTCCACCGCGGCCTGGAGCAGCCGCTCGCGCGAACGCCTGCGCAGTTCTTCATTGACCGAGGGGCTGCGGGGGGACATCCTGGAACTCCTGCGTTGACTGGCTGCCAGCCAACTATAATCGACGCAGTGGGCACCGCCCTGCGCGGGGCCTGTTCAGGGCTGCCGTCCGTCCGGGGCGACACGGGGGAGCGTCTCGGACGGACGGCACGACAGTCAGGCCTGGGTGGGCGCGGCCGGTCGGCGGGCCGCGCCCACCAGGTCCAGGACCGGCAGCAGCGCGTCCGGCCGTTCGGCCACCGGCAGGTGGTCCACGAAGTGCACCCGGCAGCCGACCGCCGCCGCGCCGCCGTCGGCGGACCTGCTGTCCCCGACCATCAGCGTCTGGGCCGGCTCGGCACCGAGAGCCTCCAGCGCGGTCGTGAAGAGCCGCGGATCCGGCTTCTGCACGCCGTGTTCGTACGACAGGACGTACGTGTCCACGTAGGCGTCGAGCCCGTGCTCACGGAAGACCGGGCGCAGGTCCCAGCCGATATTGCTGACCACGCCGACCCCGATGCCGTGCTCGTGCAGCGTGCGCAGGACCCGGGCGGCGTCCGGGTACGGCGACCAGGCCCGCGGGTCCATGTGCCGCTCGTACAGCGCGTCGTGCAGGGCAGGGTCCGGCAGCGTCACCCGACGGGAGAGGCCGGTGTACGCGGCCCGGTGCAACTCCGCGCTCTCGTCCCGCACGGCCCACACGTCGGACAGTTCCGCGGGCAGCGTGGCCGGGAAGGCCCCGCCGGGCTGTGCCCCCGCCGCCTCCAGCGCCCGCGCCGCCTGCGCCAACCCGGCCTCGGAGAGCGGTACTCCGGCCTCGGCGAGCACCGCCCGCAGCCAGGATTCGGTGGACTCGATGCGGAAGAGGGTCCCGGAGAAGTCGAAGAGCACGGCAGTCATGTGCCGGACTCTACCGACGGCCGGCGTGCCGCGGACCACGGACGGGTTACCGGCGAGGGTGCCCCCGGCCGTCGCGCGCCCACTCGTACGCCAGCACCGCCAGTGCCACCACGAGGGCCCCGAGCAGCCAGCCGCCGAGCACGTCGGAGGGCCAGTGGACGCCGAGCCACACCCGCGTCAGGCCGACGCCCACGACCGAGAACCCGGCCGCGGCGAGGGCCGTGCACCATATCGCGCGACCGGCGCCGCAGCGGCGCAGCAGCCACAGCAGCAGGCCGCAGACCACCGTCGCGGTCATGGCGTGCCCGGAGGGGAAGGCGGCGTAGTGGGCGGAGTCGACCGGGTCCGGCCACGCCGGGCGGGGGCGGCCGACGGCGGCCTTGAGGGACTGCTGGGCGACCGTCCCGAGCACGCAGGTCGAGGTCAGCCACAGAGCGGTCCGCCACGCCGAGTGCCGCCACACCAGCCACACCGCGACCGCGGCGCACAGCAGGCGCATGGTCAGCGGGTCCCAGACCCAGTCCGTCAGGACGCGCAGCACCTGCGTGGTGCCGTGGTCCGCCACGGCCCAGCGGTGGGCGGCGCCGGCGATGCCCTCGTCCACCGCGACCAGGGGCGGCCATTCGCCGGCGACGAGGGCCAGCAACAACGCCGAGGACAGGGCGAGAACGGCGGTCGTGAGAAGCGGAGCAGGGCGGTCGCCGGGTGGGGGGCACATGGCGCGATCTTTGCCGAATTATTGCCCGCAGGGCAATTCCCCTGCCAGGTAGGGCTCTACGCGAGGGCGCGCAGGCTCGGTACGAGCGCCACCAGTACCGGGACCACCGGGACCAGGGCGGCCGTCGCGGTCAGCCGCAGCCGGTGCCGGGCCGGGAGCCGGTCCGGGGCGGTGAGCAACCGGTCGACCCGTTGCGGGACATGGGCCTGCGGGGTCGGCCCGGGGTCGAACACCCCTCGGTCCTCGTTGAGTTCGACCAGGGCCAGCGCGGTGGTGAGGCGGCCGTGGCGCCGGGAGGCCACGTCGTCGGCGGCCAGTTCGACCAGCCGGTGCATCTCGTCGCGGAACGCGGCGAACACCGGGATCTGCGGGAACCCGCCCGCCAGTGCGGCTGAGCAGTGCAGCAGCCAGTCGTGCCGGGCCTGTGCGTGGCCCTGCTCATGGGCGAGGACCGCGTCCAGCTGACGTCCCTTCAGGCGCCGCAACGCCGCTGTGGTGACGATGAGTTGGGGCGCCGCTCCCGGTAGCCACCAGGCGTCCGGGCGGTCGCCCTCGAGGACGACGAGCCGGCCGTCGGCCGGTTCCTCGCCGGGCAACAGCGGGGACCGGCGCAGCAGTTCGGCCTGCTGCCGGTTGCGCCTGGCCCTGGCCCGCGCGACCTCCCGTACCAGCATCGCCCCGCTCCACAGCCCGGCACAGGCGAGGGCCGCCGCGGTCACCGCCGCCCACGGGCCGGTCGTGCCGAGCGCGTAGGCGTCCACCACTCCGCTCGGGGCCGTCGCGAACACGTGCCCGCGCACCGCCAGCCAGGCCGCCGCCGCGCTCAGCGTCATCGACAGCGCACAGCACAGCAGAACGGCCGCCACCACGCACTGCCACACCCACAGCGCGACCACCGGCTCCCGGTCCGTCCAGTCGGCCCGGGCGAGCAGCCGGGGGCCGACCACGGCGGTCAGGACGCCGAGCAGCAGCAGTGCCACGGGGACCATCATGGCCAGCACCCTATGAGCGGGGGACCGTTCACGGGTACAGCCCATTACGCCAAAGTGACGCAAGCAACGTCTGCGCCGCGCGTGCTGTCACCTCCTCACAGCGCCAGCAGCATCGCGACCATGCCGATCCCCATCGACAGCCGGCACGCCCGCGCCAGCTCCGGCCGGTCGCCCCACCGCAGGGCTCCCGTACCGGCGGTGACCGCGACCGGGACGAGCCGTGCGCCGGACAGCAGTACATAACCGGTGAAGTAGAGCAGCAGCAGCCCGGTCACCAGCGGGACTCCGGCGCCGCCGTGATGGTGGGCGCCGGGGGCGGCCGCCATCGCCACCGCCATGTAGACCATCGCCGCCGTCCCGACCAGATGGTGCAGATGGTGAGGACTGCTGCGGGCGCTCCACAGGGCGCGCAGCGCGGCCGCGCCGAACACCGCCGCGTACAGCGGCCACGCCCACCCCGGCGGCGTGAACACCGTCGCGGGCACGGCCATGACGGCCATGCCGAACCCCATCAGCGCCTCGCCGCCCGCGGCGCGCCGCTGTTCCCGGACGCTGCTGCGCATCCGCAGCAGGCAGTAGGCCCCGGTCGCCGCGCACAGCGCGACCAGCAGCCAGCCGGGCGAAGCCGGTCCGTGCACGGCGCACCTCCCCGCTCGACGTCGCGTCGATGGATGCGATGCCCCGGCCGGACGGCGCGCACGCAAGCGCAAGGGTGTACACGGGGAGCATTCGCCGGAGCACAGCCTGTGAGCAGGGTCGTTCAGGATGCTTTACGAGTAAAATACATGCTAAGTTTATGGATATGAGCACCGCGACCCCTCCCACCCGCCGCCTGCCCCTCGCCGGAGTGCTGCGCCTCGGCCGGCCCTCCGACATCTGGTTCAAGCCCGCCTTCAGCGTGGTCGCCGCGGTCGCCCCGCCCAACCTGGCCCTGCTGTCCCTCGGCCGCCTCGACCTGGCGATGTACACGATGGCCGGATCGCTGTGCGCCCTCTACGGCCACAACCGCCCCTACCCCGCCCGCGCCCGCACCCTGGCCCGGGTGATCCTCGGCATGGTCGGCGGCCTCGCCGTCGCGCTGACCGCCGCCTCGCTCACCGCGAACGCCGTCGTCCTGGTCACCGTCGGCGCGCTCATGGCCGCGGTGCAGAAGGTCCTCTGCGACGCCACCCGCGTCGGGCCGCCCGGGAACGTGGTCCTCACCTTCATCAGCTCCGCGTCCCTGTTCGCCCCGCAGACCCTCGGCCAGGTCCCAGGCCACGTCGGCCTCGCCCTCGCGGCGGGCGCCTGGGCCTGGCTGGTCGGCATGGCCCCGGGGCTGCTGCGCCCGCACGGCCCCGAACGCCGGGCCACCGCCCACGCCCTGACCGCCACCGCCGCCTACGCCGACGCCCGCTCCACCGCCACCGGCCATGACCGGGCCCGCGCCGCCGCGGCCGGCGCCGTCCAGGCCGCCTGGCAGTCCCTGCTCGCCACCGGCGCCCGCACCGACCGCACCCGGCGCGCCCTCGAGCACCTCGTCGTCCGCGCCGAGGTCGCCCTCGCCGCCCCGGCCGACGCCGACCCGGCGCTGCTGCGCGGCTGGGCCCGCCTCCTGCGCGGCACCGGACGCGTCCCGCGCGTCGCCGGTGCCGACGACGATCTCCTCGGCGTCGACGCCGAACGCGCCGTACCGCAGCCTCCGTTGTGGCGCCGGCTCGGCCCGCTCGCCCCCTTCGCCGTCCGCACCGCGCTCGGCTGCGCCCTGGCCGGCTACGCCTCCCTCGCCCTCGGCGTCGGCCGCCCCTACTGGGCGCTGGTCACCGCCGCCTCCCTCTACCAGGCCAACGTCACCCTCACCTGGAGCCGGGGCGTCCAGCGCGTCGTCGGCAACCTCCTCGGCGTCCTCGTCTTCGCCGCCGTCGTGCCGCTCGCCCACCTCCACCCGGCCGCCCTGGTGCTGTGCTGCCTCGCCTTCAACTTCGGCGCGGAGGCGCTGATCGGCCGCAACTACTGGCTCGGCAGCGTCTGCGTCACCCCGATGGCCCTGCTCGTCACCGAGTTCGCCCGGACCCAGGACGCGGGGCAGCTGATCACCGAGCGGGTCGTGGACACCCTGGTCGGCGCGCTCGTCGGCTTCGCCACCGCCGTCGTCGTCACCAACCGCCGGGCCGGCGACCGCATCGAACACGCCCTGACCCGTGTCGAACGGGCCCGCGAACAGGCCGCCCGCCTGCTCGCCGGGCCGCAGCCGGCCCCGCGCGCCCTGGAGGCCGCCCGGCGCACCCTGTCCGCGGCCCTGGCCGACCTGCGCGCCACGGCCGATGCGGCGTCCGGCGAGTGGTGGCAGCGCGCGCTGCCCCAGGAGCGGGTCGTGCTCGCAGAACAGTCCGGACACCGTACGCTCGCCGCGACGGTACGACGCCAGGGAGCGCACTCCCGGGACGGCGCGAGGACAACGGAGGACGTACGGCCATGACGGCGACCAGCGGACGACCGGCGGCCGAAGGCGACGCGGGCACAGCCCCGGCAGCGGGGGCGGGCAGCGGCGCCGGCAGGGACGACACGGTCGCGGCCGTCGTCCGGCAGTGGCGGAGCGTCCACCCCGGGCTGGACACGGGTCCCATGGAGGTCATCGGCCGGATCAACCGCTGCGCCGCCCTCCTCCAGCAGTCCGAGGACGCCCCGCTGCGCCGGGCCGGCCTCAGCCGCCCCGAGTTCGACCTGCTCGGCGCGCTCCGCCGCACCGGCCACGAGCTGACCCCGAGCGAGCTCGCCAAGGAGACCTTCTCCTCCGGCGCCGCCGTCACCAAACGCCTCAAGCAGCTCACCGAACGCGGCCTCGTCGAGCGGCGCGGCGACGCACGTGACCGCAGGGTCGCCCACCTGCGCCTGACCGAAGCGGGCCGCGACCTCGTCGACGGCATCCTGCCCGAGCAACTCGCCTACGAGACGGCCGTGCTGTCCGTCCTGGCCCCCGAGGGCCAGGGCGAACTGGCGGGACTCCTGGCCGATTTGCTGGGCCGTCTGGAGGGCCGGATGGGCGCGCTGCGGGCCTGACCGGCGCCTGCGCGCCCGTCGCCCGCCTGGCATCCGACGGCCGGTGCGGTTCGGCAGCGCCCCGAGGGGGCGCCGGGGGTACCTCCGGCCGAATGCGTGTCGCGGCGGTTCCGGCGGATCGATCAGATCCCCGGCCGGTAGCGCAGCGGGTGGTCGGCCGGTACCTCCACCAGCACGATCCTGATCCCGTCCGGATCGGCGATCCACATCTCGACCAGGCCCCACGGCTCCTTCACGGGCGGGCGCACGATGTCGACCCCCTCAGCCGCCAGCTCCTCGTGCGCGGCCGTGACGTCCGCGACCTGCAGCCACAGCTGCACGGCCGGCGGCGCCGGGCGGTCCGACCGCCCGGAGACCTCCAGGAACCCGCCGCCGAGGAAGTAGACCGTGCCGCGTTCCGGGCCCTGCCCGAACTCGCGGTAGACGGCGAGTCCGAGCTGCTCACCGTAGAAGGCGCGGGACCGCTCGGGGTCGGTGGGGTGGATCAGCGTGCGGCTGCTCAGTACATGCACCATGCGACCGGAGCGTAGTGGCCGGCCGCGGCGGGATCCGGGGGGCGCGGGGGCCGGGAGGGGGAGCGGGGGAGCGGGGATAGGCTCGGTACCGGCTCAGCAGCGCTCGAGATCGGAGAACCCGCCCATGGAGAACGCCGTCGCCGGACCGGCCTTCCGCGACGCCACCGACGCCGACGTGGACGTCCTGGTCGCGTTGATCGAGTCGGCCTACCGGGGCGACGACAGCCGGGTCGGCTGGACCACCGAGGCGGACATCCTGGCGGGGCAGCGCACCGACCCCGAGGGCGTCCTCGACGTGATCAAGGCGCCGGACGGCAAGCTGCTCGTCGTCGAGCGGGACGGCCGGGTCGTCGCCTGCTGCCAGCTCGAACACCGCGGCGACCACGCCTACTTCGGCATGTTCGCGGTGAGCCCCGCCCTCCAGGGCGCCGGCCTCGGCAAGGTCGTCATCGCCGAGGCGGAGCGCCAGGCGCGCGAGGCCTGGGGTGTGACGGAGATGCACATGACGGTGATCTCGGTGCGCGAGGACCTCATCGCCTGGTACGAGCGGCGCGGCTACCGCCGTACGGGAAAGACGACCCCGTTCCCGTACGGCGACGAGCGCTTCGGCATTCCGCTCCGCGACGACCTGCGGTTCGAGCTCCTGGTGAAGCCGTTGGTGTGAGGTGCGGGCCGGCGGTCAGGCCGTGAAGCGGGCGGTGCGCTTGATCTCCGGGTAGTCGGTCGTCGCGCCGTCCAGCTGCAGTGCGCGCACCAGCCGCAGGTGGTCCTGCGTGTTCACGACCCAGCCGATCACCCGCAGGTCCGCCTTGCGGGCGTGTTCCACGACCTCCAGGGTCAGCCGCCGGATGTTCAGGCAGAGGGTCGCCGCACCCGCCTCCTGGGCCCGCTCCACCACGTCGGGGCCGTAGCGGCTGGCGATCAGCGCGGTGCGCACCCCCGGCACCAGCCGGCCGATCTCGGCGACGGCCTCGTCGTGGAACGACGACACCTCCACCCGGGACACCAGGTCCCGCCGCTGCATGACCTCGGCCAGCGCCCGGGCCGCGGCCACGTCCTTGATCTCGGCCTGCAACGGCGTCCGTACCGCGTCCAGGACCTCCTCGAACACCGGCACCCGCTCGCCCCTGCCCGCGTCCAGTCCGCGCAGCTCCTCCAGGGTCTTCTCGGCGATCGGGCCGGTGCCGTCGGTCGTGCGGTCCACCTCCGCGTCGTGCATGACGACCAGGGCGCCGTCCTTGCTCAGGTGGAGATCGAGTTCGATCAGGTCGAGGCCGGCCTGCTGGGCGGCGACGAAGGAACGGAGGGTGTTCTCGGGCTCGACGCCCATGACTCCGCGGTGACCGATGGTAAGGAAGTTCAAGATTCAACTCGCTTCCGTCGACGGCGGCGGTGGGTGCAGGCGCGCGAACCGTACGACGGACGTCGCTGTCCACGCGGCTGGGCGCAGCCTAATGGCCGCCCGTCGCGATGAACCCGTACGTACACGGGGGGATTGGTGCGCCGGGTGTGCGAGGCCTGGCCCGTGCCCCGGTCGGCGGTCACCCGGGGGTGGGCGCGTCCCCCGCGCATTGACCGGCCGGATCCGTGCGGTCCGCCGGAGCTGTCGCCTCGTCACAGGTCGTCGTGGATGTGAGCGCCTTCACGGTTTCGCACAGGAAAAAGCGCGGTGAAGACGGGATGCCGCAGGATAATTTCCTGAGGGCCCCCTTGCTGGGAGAAACCTCGTATGCATACGGTGTCCCAACGGAAGCTTCTCCCGTGGAGGATGGGTCATGACGGAAATTCTTGTGCAGGTGGGCTCGGAGGAGCAGGTTCCTCCCCTGACCAGGGTGGTCGAGCACCCGGCGTGGCCCGTGCTCAAGGATGCCGTGGAGCGGATCCGGCCATGGCAGTCGAAGGACGGCTCCATCGACTTCGCGGCCGAGGGCGCGCCCGCACGGGCTGACGCCGAGGCGGCCGTACGGCGTGTCGTCGAGGCCGTCGAGGAGCTGTCCCCGCTGCTTCCGCACGACGCCGACTACCACCACGCGCTGGTGACGGACCTGCGGCGGTGGGCCATCGGCGGCTTCCAGGTGCCCGACTTCCTCGACTCGCTGCTCGCCTTCCAGCCCGCCGCGGACCGCGCGGACGGCCTCCAGCACCTGGTCGTCTTCCCGATGTACACGCAGAACGGCAACCCGGACCGCAACCTGGAGGCGGTCGTGCTGCGCATGGTCTGGCCGGACTGGCTGGCCGAGCTGGAGCGCACCCGCTACGACAACCCGCTGTTCTGCGGCATCACCTTCGAGGACTTCACGGCCGGCTACGACACCAACTCCGCCGTCCTCTTCCCCGAGACCATCGCCGTACGCGAAGCGCCGGAACGATTCTCCTGGGGTGGCATCTTCTGCGACCGCGAGGCCGCCCGCTTCCGCCGGGTGACCGACGCGGCCGTCGGCATCCTGGGCCTCGAACTTCCCGAGGACATCGCCGCGATGGTCCACGACCAGAAGCGCTGCGAGGAGGCCTTCGTCCTGTGGGACATGGTCCACGACCGCACCCACAGCCACGGCGACCTGCCGTTCGACCCGTTCATGATCAAGCAGCGCCAGCCGTTCTGGATGTACGGCCTGGAGGAGCTGCGCTGCGACCTCACCGCCTTCAAGGAGGCCGTGAAGCTGGCGGCCGACGGCGTCCCGCAGGCCCGTGACGTGCAGTACGCGGTGCTCTTCGACCGCATGTTCCGCTTCCCGGTCACCGGCGACCGCGTCCGCAACTACGACGGGCTCGGCGGCCAGCTGCTCTTCGCCTACCTGCACAAGCACGACGTGGTCCGCTGGACCGACAACAAGCTCGCCATCGACTGGGAGCGTGCCCCGCAGGTCACCAACCAGCTGTGTGCCGAGATCGAGAAGCTGTACAAGGACGGCATCGACCGCCCGAAGCTCGTCCACTGGTTCGCCGGGTACGAGCTGGTCTCCACCTACCTCGCCCCGCACCCCGGCTCGAAGTGGGCCAAGGGCCCGGACGCCCTGGACCTGACCCTGCCGCCGCGCAAGCTCGTGGACGACGTGCTCCCGGACGAGTTTCCGCTGAGCATGTTCTACGAGGCCCTGTCCAAGAAACTGAAGAACGTGATCGCCGAGACCAAGGGCATCACGGCGGACAGCGCCGAGCCGGTCGCCGCGTGAGCGACCGGCGGCGGAACACGGCTCAAGAGGGGAAGCACATGGCGGGCAACGGTTCTCTCAGTGGTGCGGTGATCGCGGTGGCCGGAGCCGGCGGACCGGCGGGCCGCGCGACGCTGGTGCGCCTGGCGGAGGCGGGCGCGACCGTCGTAGGGGCGGACAACGATCCGCAGCGCCTTTCGGAGGCCGTGGACGCGGCTCGCTACGCGTCCGGCGGCGCGAGCGTCACGGGCGACACGGTGGATCTGCTCGATCTGCGGTCCACCCGGGACTGGGCCACCCACGTCGAGAAGGACTTCGGCCGCGTCGACGGCCTGGTGCACCTGGTCGGCGGCTGGCGCGGCAGCGAGACCTTCACCAAGACCAGCCTCGACGACTGGGACTTCCTGGAGCTGCTGCTCGTCAAGACCGTGCAGCACACCTCCCTGGCCTTCCACGAGGCGCTGCAGCGCAGCGAGCGCGGCCGGTACGTCCTGATCAGCGCCGCCGCCGCGAGCAGGCCCACCGCGGGCAACGCCGCGTACGCCGCCGGCAAGGCCGCAGCCGAGGCGTGGACGCTCGCCCTGGCCGACTACTTCCGCAAGGCCGGGGGTGCCGGGGGCCCGACCTCCGCCGCTGCCATCCTGGTGGTGAAGGCGTTGGTGCACGACGCGATGCGCGCCGAGCGGCCCAACGCGAAGTTCGCGGGCTTCACGGACGTCAAGGACCTGGCCGAGGCCATCGAGGGCGTCTGGAGCAAGCCCGCCGCCGAAGTGAACGGAAACCGTCTGTGGCTGACCGAGAAGCCGTGAACCCTCCGAAGACCGACGCGCGTCGCCACCACGACCCGCAGGTCCGCGGTTTCGCCAGTGACAACTACGCGGGGGCCCACCCCGAGGTGCTGGCCGCCCTGGCCCTCGCCAACGGCGGTCACCAGGTGGCGTACGGCGAGGACGAGTACACCGAGAACCTCCAGCGGATCGTCCGCAGTCACTTCGGGGCCACCGCCGAGGCCTTCCCGGTGTTCAACGGCACCGGCGCCAACGTCGTCGCGCTCCAGGCGGTCACCGACCGCTGGGGCGCGGTGATCTGCGCCGAGAGCGCGCACATCAACGTCGACGAGGGCGGCGCCCCCGAGCGCATGGGCGGCCTCAAGCTGCTCACCGTGCCCACCCCCGACGGCAAGCTCACCCCTGAGCTCATCGACCGGCAGGCGTACGGCTGGGAGGACGAGCACCGCGCGATGCCGCAGGTGGTCTCGATCACCCAGAGCACCGAGCTGGGCACCCTCTACACGCCGGACGAGATCCGGGCGATCTGCGAGCACGCCCACGCGCACGGCATGAAGGTGCACCTGGACGGCTCCCGGATAGCCAACGCGGCGGCCTCCCTGGACGTCCCGATGCGCACGTTCACCAACGCCGTGGGTGTCGACATCCTCTCCCTGGGCGGCACCAAGAACGGCGCGGTGTTCGGCGAGGCGGTGGTCGTGATCAACCAGGACGCCGTCAGCCACATGAAGCACCTGCGCAAGCTGTCCATGCAGCTCGCCTCCAAGATGCGCTTCGTGTCGGTCCAGCTGGAGGCCCTGCTCGCCAGGGACCTGTGGCTGCGCAACGCCCGGCACGCCAACGAGATGGCCCAGCGGCTCGCCGAGGGCGTCCGGGCCGTGCACGGCGTGGAGATCCTCCACCCGGTGCAGGCCAACGGCGTCTTCGCGCGGCTCCCGCACGACGTGAGCCTCCGCCTCCAGAAGCGCTTCCGGTTCTACTTCTGGGACGAGGCGGCCGGGGACGTGCGCTGGATGTGCGCCTTCGACACGACCGAGGAGGACGTGGACGCGTTCGTGGCGGCGCTCAAGGAGGAGATGGCGCGCTAGCCCCGCTCGTTGCATAGATATGCGGTTACCTGAAAAGTCATTGACGCTCGGGTGATCGCATTTCTATGCTCTGCGGACATGGAGCTGATCCAGAACACCGCCGACCTCTCCGCGTACCTGGCCGCTGACGAGGTCATCGACCACCATCACCCCCGGGTCCGGGAGCGGGCCGCCCGGCTGGCCGCGGGGGTCGACGACTCGTATGGCTATGCGCGCGCCGCGTACGCATTCGTGCGGGACGCCATCCCGCACTCCCAGGACTCCGGCGACCTGCGGGTGACCTGGCGGGCCTCGGACGTACTGGAGCGGCGCACCGGCATCTGTCACGCCAAGGCCCACGCCCTGGCCGCCCTGCTGCGCGCCGAGGACATCCCCGCGGCCCTGTGCTACCAGCGCCTGACGCACGACGGCGCCGCCGGTGGCGGTCACGTCGTGCACGGCCTGGTCGCCGTCCGCTTCAACGGTGCCTGGCACCGGCAGGACCCGCGCGGCAACAAGCCGGGAGTCGACGCCCGGTTCTCCCTCGACGGCGAACGGCTGGCCTGGGTCCCCGACCCTCGGTCCAATGAGATGGACTATCCAGTCCTGTACGCTGAACCTCATCCGGTCGTGCTCAACGCCCTCAAGACGGCGCCCGACCGTCCGTACCTCTGGAAGACGCTCCCCACCGCACTCTGAGGCAAGGCCAATGACTCTCACGCTCACCGTGTCCGACGAGGTACGCGCCCTCGCGCCCGGCTTCAGGCACCTCGTCATCGAGGCCCACGGCCTGGTCAACGGGCCCAGTACGGAGGCGAGTTCGGCGCTCCTCGATGACGCGGGCCGCCGTCTGGCCGTACGCCTCGACGGGCGCGCCCCGCACGAGGACCCGCACATGGCGGCCTGGCGGGCGGCCTACACGGCCTTCGGCTGCAAGCCCTCCCGCACCCGCAACTCGGCCGAGGCGCTGGCCAGACGGGCCCTCGCGGACGGCGGCCTGCCCCGTGTCAACCTGCTCGTGGACCTCTACAACGCCGTCAGCGTGTGGCCGGGGGTGAGGAGACCGTGGAGCATCCCGACGCCGGCGAGGTCGTGTGGTGCGACGACGCCGGAGTCACCTGCCGCCGCTGGAACTGGCGCCAGGGCCCCCGCACCCGCCTCACGGAGCGGACGGCCTCGGCCGTGTTCCTGCTGGAGAGCCTCGCCCCGATGCCGGTGCCGGAGGTGGTCTCGGCGGGTGCCGAACTCGCGGAGCTGCTGGAGAAGTTCAGCCCGGGCGCGCGCATCGACATGCGTGCGCCGGAGCCGGCGGGCTGAGGCTCAGATCGCCTCGGCGGCCTTCAGCTGGTCCAGCGTCGGGGCCGTGCCGCCCAGGTGGGCGGGGAGCCACCAGGTGTCGGCCGCGTCCTTCGGGCGGGCGGGGTAGGCACGCTGGGCCGCGTCCAGCAGCTCCTGGACGCGCTCGCGCAGCCGGCGGGTGATGGCGCCCGCGTACTGGTCCCGGGGGGCGTCGACCGGCTCGCCGACCCGGATGGTGATGGGCAGGTGGTTCCGCTTGAAGTTGCGCGGCTGGCCCTTGGTCCAGATGCGCTGGGTGCCCCACAGGGCCATCGGCACGAGCGGGACGCCGGCCTCCTGGGCCAGGCGTGCCGCGCCCGACTTGAAGCTCTTCAGCGTGAAGGACTGGGAGATGGTGGCCTCCGGGAAGACGCCCACGATCTCACCGGACTTCAGCGAGTCCAGGGCGTGCTGGTAGGCGGCCTCGCCCTGCTTGCGGTCCACCGGGATGTGCTTCATCCCGCGCATCAGCGGGCCGGAGATCCGGTGCCGGAACACCGACTCCTTCGCCATGAAACGCACCAGGCGCTTCTGCGGAAGCGCCGCCAGGCCGTCGAAGACGAAGTCCAGGTAGCTGATGTGATTGCTCACCAGCACGGCCCCGCCCGAGCGCGGGATGTTCTCCGAACCCTGGCAGTCGATCTTGAGGTCCCAGACCTTGAACAGCGTCTTGGCGAAACCGATGACGGGACGGTAGACCAGCTCTGCCATGGGCGGGGCGGACCCTTTCTGCTCTGCCTGGAAGGGGCTCCCGGCGGGAAGTTACGGAGCCGTAGGTTTACGGCGTCTCGCAGATGGTGCCCGAAGAACGGACGGGGAGCCAGCCCTGGTGCCCCGGCGCGGCGAGATCCTCGTCACGTTGGGTCCCTTGATCCACCTCGCGCTTTTAACGCGCCTTTACTCCGGGCGGGCCGCCAACCGCCGCACGAGCAGGAACATCTCGCAGCCCAGGCAGTACCCGAACGCCGCATTGAGGAAGGCCGCGGCGAGCGCGAGCCCGGTCGCCGCGAGTCCCAACCACGCGGGGCCCAGCGCGAATCCGACCAGACCGAGCCCCGCGAAGACCAGCCCGACCGCCTGTGCGAACCGCGGGGGCTCCGGCGGCTCGAACTCCGTCGGGGGAGCGAGGCGCGGTCGTACTGCGGTCCGGAAAAGCCGGCCGTACGGCGAGCGGGTCACGCCGCCGGCCGCGCCGAGCGCGAACGCCAGCGTCTGCCAGGCGAGGATCCAGGGGCTTCGGGTGATGAGGGCGGCGGCCAGTACGACCGTCGTCACGGTCGCCGCGAACCGCGGCCCACGTGCGTCGATGTCCATGAAGCAAGGATTCCGCCCCGCGGGCCGACAGGGGAGTCGGGAATCTTTGCAGTCTTGTGAACGCTTTTCCCGGTGGTGAGCGGTCTCGTGGATCCTTGTCCGGTGATGACCGGACTCATGGTGTGCGTGGCGGTGCTCGCGACGGCGAGCGTCTACGGAGTGCTGCACAGGCGGCGGAGCGGGAGGGTACGGGTGCGCGGGCGGGACGACGGCAAGCGGCTCGGGGCGGCCGAACTCGGCGGCGAACTGGGTGAACGGGCCACACTGGTGCAGTTCTCCAGCGCCTTCTGCGCCCCCTGCCGGGCCACCCGGCGGGTGCTGGGCGAGGTCGCCGGGATGGTCCCCGGCGTCACCCACGTCGAGATCGACGCCGAGGCCCGCCTGGACCTCGTACGCGAACTGGAGATCCTCAAGACCCCCACCGTGCTGGTGCTCGACGCGGACGGCCGGGTGGTGCGCCGGGCCACCGGACAGCCCCGCAAGGCGGACGTCATCGCGGCGCTGGGCGAGGCGGTCTGACGGCCGTGCCGATGACGGTGAGGCACCTCCCATATCCCGGAACGTACTTGACTGGGCGCACCACCTATCGTCAGCCTGACCGTATGCCTCAGGAACTCCTTCTCTTCGGGCGGGCCCACGTGGACCTGGCCCGCACCGCGAGCGCGCGCTGTCCGGGCTGTTGAGCAGCCACGGCCCCGAACACCGCCCCTCGCAGAAGGACAACTCCATGACGGCCACGCCCGACCTCGGCACCCCTCAGCTCGCCTCTCCCGACCTGCTCCGTTCCGCCTTCCGGCGGCACGCGGCCGGTGTGGCGGTGATCACCGCGCGCGGCGCCGACGGCCCGGTCGGCTTCACCGCCACCTCCCTCACCTCCGTCTCCGCCGAGCCCCCGATGCTCTCCTTCGGCGTCGGTACGGGCGCCTCCAGCTGGCCCGCGATATCCACCGCCGAGCACATCGGCGTCCACATCCTCGGCGAGCACCAGGCGGAGCTCGCGGCCACCTTCGCGCGCAGCGGCGCCGACCGGTTCGGGGCGCCCACCGGCTGGCGCGACGGCCATGCGGGTGTCCCGGTCCTCGACGACGTACTGGTGTGGCTGGTGTGCCGGGTCGTGGCGCGCGTGCCGGCCGGTGACCACCGGATCGTGCTGGCCGAGGTGCTCGTCGGCGACCCCTCCCGCGCCGGCCGCCCGCTCCTCTACCACCAGGGAGGCTTCAACGGCCTGCGGGACTGATCACACGCCCTCGGTTCCGCACATCACAGGCCCCTCGTCCTGCGAACGCGTCCAGTTCCGGTTACGCTGCGTTGCGAAGGTCACAGTTCAAAGCGCTTGCTTAGCGGGCATGAACTGAGTGTACTGGTGAGTAATATTTCGTTCGGAGCGCGCGGCCGCCCCGACCGGGATGAGCCGCTTGAGGCGCCTATGCTGCCTGCAAGAGGCAGCCCAGAAGAGACGATGCAGTAGGAGAGCCGGCGTGAGCCTGAGGATCGTTGTCACTGTGAAGTACGTGCCCGACGCCACTGGCGACCGGCACTTCGCCGATGACCTGACCGTCGACCGTGACGACGTGGACGGTCTCCTCTCCGAGCTGGACGAGTACGCGGTCGAGCAGGCGCTGCAGATCGCGGAGAACTCGGACGACGACGTCGAGGTGACCGTCCTGACCGTGGGTCCCGAGGACGCGAAGGACGCGCTGCGCAAGGCGCTGTCGATGGGCGCGGACAAGGCGATCCACGTCGAGGACGACGACCTGCACGGCACCGACGCGATCGGTACCTCGCTGGTGCTGGCGAAGGCGATCGAGAAGGCCGGCTTCGACCTGGTGGTCTCCGGCATGGCCTCCACCGACGGCACCGCCGGTGTGGTCCCGGCCCTGCTGGCGGAGCGTCTGGGTGTCCCGCAGGTCACCCTGCTCTCTGAGGTCTCGGTCGAGGACGGCACGGTCAAGGGCCGCCGCGACGGCGACGCCGCCAGCGAGCAGCTGGAGGCCTCCCTGCCGGCGGTCGTGTCCGTCACCGACCAGTCGGGTGAGGCACGTTACCCGTCCTTCAAGGGCATCATGGCGGCCAAGAAGAAGCCGGTTCAGTCCTGGGACCTGTCCGACCTCGACCTCGAGGCGGAGGAGGTCGGCCTGGAGGGTGCCTGGACCGCGGTCCAGGACGCCACCGCGCGTCCGGCCCGTACGGCGGGCACGATCGTCAAGGACGAGGGCGAGGGCGGCAAGCAGCTCGCCGAGTTCCTCGCGGGCCAGAAGTTCATCTGAGCCCCGCACTCGCTGACCGCCCCTCAACTGATCCAAGCAGGAGAGCATTCCCATGGCTGAAGTCCTCGTCTACGTCGACCACGTGGACGGTGCCGTCCGCAAGCCCACCCTGGAGCTGCTGACCCTGGCCCGCCGCATCGGCGAGCCCGTCGCCGTCGCGCTCGGCAACGGCGCCGCCGACACCGCCGCCGCGCTGGCCGAGCACGGCGCGGTGAAGGTCCTCACCCACGACGCGTCCGAGTACGCCGACTACCTGGTCGTCCCGAAGGTGGACGCGCTCCAGGCCGCCGTCGAGGCCGTCTCCCCGGCCGCCGTGCTCGTCCCGTCCTCCGCGGAGGGCAAGGAGATCGCCGCCCGCCTCGCGCTGCGCATCGGCTCCGGCATCATCACCGACGCCGTCGACCTGGAGGCCGGTGACGAGGGTCCGGTGGCCACCCAGTCGGTGTTCGCCGCGTCCTTCACGACCAAGTCCCGCGTCTCCAAGGGCACCCCGGTCATCACGGTCAAGCCCAACAGCGCCGCCGTGGAGGCCGCCCCGGCCGCCGGCGCGGTCGAGGCCCTCGCGGTGACCTTCTCGGACAAGGCGACCGGCACCAAGGTGACCGGCCGTACCCCGCGCGAGTCGACCGGGCGTCCGGAGCTGACCGAGGCCGCGATCGTGGTCTCCGGCGGCCGTGGCGTCAACGGCGCCGAGAACTTCGCGATCATCGAGGCCCTCGCCGACTCCCTCGGCGCGGCCGTCGGTGCCTCGCGTGCCGCCGTCGACGCCGGCTGGTACCCGCACACCAACCAGGTCGGCCAGACCGGCAAGTCCGTCTCCCCGCAGCTGTACATCGCCAACGGCATCTCCGGCGCCATCCAGCACCGCGCCGGTATGCAGACCTCGAAGACCATCGTGGCCGTCAACAAGGACGCCGAGGCCCCGATCTTCGAGCTGGTCGACTTCGGCGTGGTCGGCGACCTCTTCGACGTCGTCCCGCAGCTCACCGACGAGGTCAAGGCCCGCAAGGGCTGATCCCGCCGTCGGGCAGTCCGAGGCCCCCGTGACCGGTACCGGTCACGGGGGCCTCGCCGTGCGGGCACGGCGTTCAGCGCAGGCTCAGCGAGACCTGCACGGGCAGGTGGTCGCTCGGGAACTGGCCGTGCATCGAGAAGGTGTCCATGGTCGCCCGGTGCGTGGTCACACCCGGCGAGGTCAGGATCCAGTCGATACGGTCGCCGTCGGGCTTGAGCCGGTGGTAGCCGTGGAAGGTCGCGTACTGGGGGCCGCGGTGCTCCGCCGCGTCCCAGGTGTCGACGAGCCCCGAGTCCACCAGCGTGTCGTAGGCCCGGTTCCGGTGGGCGTAGGCGTTGAAGTCGCCGGTCACCACGACGGGCAGCCGCGGGTCGAACTCCGCGATCCGCTTCACCAGGAGCGTGGCGCTGCGCTCGCGGGCGTACTGGCTCTTCTGGTCGAAGTGGGTGTTAGCGACGTAGAACTCCCGCCCGTCGTCGGCCAGATCGCGGAAGCGGACCCAGGTGACGATGCGGGGGAAGGCGGCGCCCCAGGTGTTGGAGCGGATGACCTCCGGGGTGTCGGAGAGCCAGAAGGTGTAGTGCTCCAGCGGGACCAGGCGCCGGATGTCGTAGTAGATGGCGGTCGACTCGTCCCGGCTGCCGCCCTCGCGGCCGGTGCCGACCCAGTCGTAGTGCGGTCCGAGGTCGCTGTCGATGTCGCGCAGCTGCAGGTAGAGACCCTCCTGGGTGCCCATGACCTGGGGCTGCGCGCGGCGCAGCAGTTCGGCCATCACCGGGCGGCGGTCGGCCCAGCTGTTGGGCTCGGCGGTGCCGGCGTACCGCAGGTTGAAGGTCATGACGTCGAGGCGGGGCGCCGGCCGCGCCGGTGCCGCGAGGGTCGCGACCCGGCGGGCCCGCGATCCGGCGGCGGAGACGGAGGAGGCGGAGGAGGTGGTGGTCGCGGCACTGGAGAGGGGCACGGTGACCGCTGCGGCCAACAGGGCCTGCAGGCCCAGCCGGCGGGTGACTCGGCGCTGGTTCGGCACGACGGCTCCTTCAGGGGCACAAGCCGGACGGGCGGGCGTTGAGCAGTGTGATACCCAGGAGTGTGATGAGCGTGAACATGCCCAGATGGGGGCGTGTCGCCCCGTGGACGGGGTGTTGACCGCCCCGAAGGCGCCCGGATACCTTCATTCAACGGATTGTTGATTCCGTACAGTGGAAAACAGGAGGGTGCGGGATGGGCCAGGGCCGGCAGGAGAAGGTGGCGACGAGCCTCGCGGGCGCCGTCAGCGAGGAGATCAGCGCCTCCCTCGCACCCGTCGACGCCGAACTGGAGCGCCGCTATCCGGGTGATCCGGGGACCCGTCAGCCCGTCCACACCGTGTACGTCCCCGGCGACGCCTTCACGGCCGGCACGATCCGCTCCTGGGGCGACCGGGCCCTCGCCGCCCTCGACGAACACGCCCCCGGCGCCGCCGCGTTCGCCGCTGTCCTCGGCCTGCCCGACGACCTCGCCGAGCCCGTCCACTCCCGGGTCCGCGCCAAACTGGAGCGCGAGCCGGTGGAAGACCTGCGTGTCGACTTCGAGGACGGCTACGGCCCCCGCCCCGACGCCGAGGAGGACGAGGCGGCCGCCCGCGCCGCCCGGCTGATCGCCGAGGCGTACGCCGAGGGCACCGCGGCGCCGTACATGGGCATCCGGATGAAGTGCATGGAGGCCGCGGTGCGCGACCGGGGCATCCGCACCCTCGACATCTTCCTCACCGGGCTGATCGCGGCCGGCGGACTGCCCGGCGGGCTCGCGCTGACCCTGCCCAAGGTGACCTACCCCGAACAGGTCACCGCGATGGTCCGGCTCCTGGACGCCTTCGAGAAGACCCACGGACTGGAGCCCGGCCGGATCGGGTTCGAGATCCAGATCGAGACCAGCCAGTCCATCCTCGCCACCGACGGCACCGCCACCGTCGCCCGGATGATCCAGGCCGCCGAGGGCCGCGCCACCGGACTGCACTACGGCACCTTCGACTACAGCGCCTGCCTCGGGGTCTCCGCCGCCCACCAGGCGAGCGACCACCCCGCCGCCGACCACGCCAAGGCGGTCATGCAGGTCGCCGCCGCCGGTACGGGCGTACGCGTCTCGGACGGCTCCACCAACGTCCTGCCGGTCGGCCCGACGGCCAAGGTGCACGACGCCTGGCGGCTGCACTACGGTCTGACCCGGCGCGCCCTGGCCCGCGCCTACTACCAGGGCTGGGACATGCACCCCGGCCACCTCCCGACCCGGTACGCGGCCGTGTTCGCCTTCTACCGCGAGGGCCTGGAGCAGGCGGCCGCCCGGCTCGCCCGGTACGCCAACCGCGCCGGCGGCGACGTCATGGACGAACCCGCCACCGCCAAGGCCCTCAGCGGCTACCTGCTGCGCGGCCTGGACTGCGGCGCCCTCGACAACGGCGAGGTGGCCCGGCTGACCGGTCTGACCCGGGCCGATCTGGAGGGCTTCGCGATGCCCCGGCGCGGCGACCTGACCGCCTCCGGGAAGTAGCGGGTACCGGTCAAGTCACGGCTTTCGCCGCCGACTTGAACCGACCCTGTCACTGCCCCGTACTCTGGTGCGCCATTCGGGGAAGTGTTCAGGATCGGGGCTGTGGTGTCGGGTTCGTACGGACAGGCTGACGGGACCGGTCGCCTGCTGGCAGGGCGGTACCGGGTCGTGGCACGGCTCGGGCGCGGTGGTATGGGCGTGGTGTGGCGCGCCGTCGACGAGGTCCTCGGCCGCGAGGTCGCCGTCAAGGAGCTGCGTGCCTACACCGACAGCGCCGGACCCGAACTGGCCGATCTACGGCTGCGCATGCAGCGCGAGGCGCGGGCCGCCGCCCGGGTGCGCCACCGCGGCGTGGTCGTCGTGCACGACATCGCCGAGGTCGACGGCCGCCCGCTGATCGTCATGGAACTGGTGGACGGACCCTCCCTGGACGACCTGCTGCGCGAGCGCGGCACGCTCGGGGCGCAGGAGGCCGCCCGCGTCGGCGCCGAGGTCATGGACGCCCTGGCCGCGGCCCACCGGGTCGGCGTCCTGCACCGCGACGTCAAGCCCGGCAACATCCTCCTCGACCGCTCGGGCCGGGTCGTCCTCACCGACTTCGGCATCGCCACCATGGCGGATCCCGGCGACGGCTCGGCCACGAACCTGACCGGCAGCGGCGAACTCGTCGGTTCCCTCGACTACCTGGCGCCCGAGCGGGCCAAGGGCGCGGCCCCCGGACCGGCCTCCGACATCTGGGCCCTCGGCGCGGCCCTGTACGCCGCCGTGGAGGGCGCTTCGCCCTTCCTCCGTACGTCCACCTTCTCGACGCTCACCGCGATCGTCGAGGAGCCCCTCCCGGAGCCCCGCAGGGCCGGCCCGCTCGCCCCGGTCCTGCGGCGCCTGATGGACAAGCTTCCCGACGCCCGTCCGGACGCCGAGGAGGCCTGCGGGCTGCTGCGGGCGGTGGCGCGGGAACCGGTCCCGGACACGCCGACCACGGTGCTGGGGGAGCGGGAGCCCGCGCGGCAGGAGCACGGGTCCGGGGCGGCGGTGCCGGCTCCGGGAGGCGAACCTGTCGCAGGAGCCGGGGAGGGGCCCGGCGAGAGGGCAGGCGACCAGTCGGACCCGGAGGCGGGTCAGGGGACCGACGTCGGGCGGGCCGGGAAGTCCGCCGAGGGGGCTGCGCCGGACCCCGTCGGACAGCTCGCCCCGGTGCCCGCCGCCGGACTCGCCGAGCGAGCCGGAACTCCGGGGCCCGGCAGCCTCGTGCCCGCCCGAAGATTAGACCCCGTGCCCCGGCCCGGTGCCCCGGACGGCCCGATGAGCCCCGCCCGCCCCGACCGCAATCGCCGCCGGGCCCGGCTGCTCGTCGTGGTGGCCGTCGCCGTCGTCCTCACGGCGACCGGACTGACCGTCGCCCTGCGGAACGACAGAGGCCAGACGGCGAAGACGGACGCGGGGCCGGCCGCCCCGGCCGTGATCGGCGCTTCGGAGAGCGCCCGCGGCACCGGTGCCGGACATCAGGCGGGGGCGGACCCCGTGGGGCAGGGCGAGGAGACGGCTGCCGTACCCGTCACCGGCTCCACGTTCGCCCCCGGGGGCGAACCGGCGAGCCCGGCGGACCGCGCCTCCACCACACCGTCCGGGGCGCAGACCTCCGGCCCCAGCCCCTCCGGCGGTTCCGGCGGGGGCGGTGCCACCGCCCCCGCCACCGCGACGGCCACCGCCACCGCGGTCCCGGTCTGTCAGTCGGCAGGAGACGGCACGTACACGTGCCAGGTGCGCAGCGGCGGCGCCAAGTCCTACACCGCCGACGGCGTCAAGGTCGGCAAGGTCGGCCAGGGCCTCCACTCGTTCTACTGCCAGGTGGACCTGGGCCGCCGGGAGAGCCGCGGGCAGCGGACCAGCGTCTGGTGGGCCGAGACCGACGACGACAAGGGCAACACCGGTGTGTACGTCAGCGACGTCTACCTCAAGGGCGGCGAGAACGACGAGCCGCTCCCCGGACTTCCCGTCTGCTGAGCGCGGACGTACCGTTCCAGACCCGACGCGACCGCCCACTTCCGCTCCGCGAACAGCCGGGTGCCCCGCCGGCACAGCGCCGAGTCGGCCCGCGCCCGCGCGCAGAACTGCTCGGGCGTGCCGCCGAACAGCTCTCGCAACTCGCCCGACTCCGCGAGGAGTTCGGTGAGCAGGGCGCGCTCGCCGGGGTGGCGGCGGGGTGCGCCGGTGCCGTCGTGCAGCACGCCGTGCCGGTTGACGTACGCGTGGACGCCGGGGAGCGTCGTGCCGTCCGCGAGAGTGGCGCGGACGGCCGGGGCGGGCAGCCAGGCCCGCTGGAAGTTGCCGTCCGGCAGCGGTACCCCCTCGCTCGCGTCGACCACCTCCAGCTGCCGGCCGTCCAGCCACAGGACGAACAATTCCCGCACCGCCGAAGGAGATGCGACCGGGGACGCCGAGACATAGCCGAGGCGGCTGACATGCGCGGAGACACCGACGTCGAGGCCGCTGACCCGGGTGCGCACCATGGGGATGGCGCCGCTGACGCCGGACTCGGCCATCTTGTGCTGGAGTTGGGCGGGAGAGGCGTTGGAGCCGACCGCGAGCACCGGTACCCGGTCCCCGTCGTGCACCAGACGGTCGAGCGGCAGCAGTCGGTCGCCGTCGAGAAGCCCGGAGTCGGGCGGCCAGGCACCGGGGTAGGCCAGCGGATGGTCGCGCGGCGCCTCGTCGAGGCCCAGCTCGGTGAGCGTACGGCCGGTCATCGGCGACCCCGTTCCGCGAGCGCGGGACAGGCGCGGTCCGTCGTCCGGCTCGGTTCGGCGGACGTCCGTCCGGTCGCCCGGCGGCTCGGCGCCACGCGCGTACGGCCGGTCATCGCAGGCCCGCCCCGGCGGATGTCCGGCCGGTGGCCGCACTGCCCGGTCCCGTGCGCGTCCGGTCCCTCATGCGCGGCTCAGTCCGCCGGGGGCAGCTCGCCCGAGCCGCGGGTGATCAGTCTGGTCGGCAGCTCGATGCGCTCCGGTGCCAGGAGGGTGCCGTCCAGCTGGCGGAAGAGCCGTTCGGCGGCCGTGCGGCCGAGCAGGGCCGCGTCCTGGGCGACGACCGTGAGGCCGGGGTGCAGCAGGTCGGCGAGTTCGATGTCGTCGAAGCCGACGAGCGCGACCGGCCGGGCCAGTTCGGCGAGGACACGGATCACGGTGACGCTGACACGGTTGTTGCCCGCGAAGATCGCGGTGATCGGATCCGGACCCGACAGCATCTCCTCGGCGGCCCGGCGCACCCGCTCCGGGTCCGTCACACCGAGGGAGGTCCACGCCTCCTCGACGGCTATCCCGGCGTCCTCCATCGCCGCCTGGTAGCCGCGCAGCCGCTCGGCCGCGGTGTGGATGTGCGGCATGTCGCCGATGAACCCGATCCGGCGGTGGCCGTGCGCGATCAGGTGGGCGACCCCGTCCCGGGCGCCGCCGTAGCTGTCGGACAGCACGACGTCGGCGTCGATCTTCCCGGCCGGGCGGTCCACGAACACCGTCGCCACGCCCGCCCTGATCTCCGGCTCCAGATAGCGGTGGTCGTCCCCGGCCGGGATCACCACCAGGCCGTCCACCCGCCGCGCGCACAGCGCGAGCGCCAGCTCCTGCTCCCGCTCCGGGTCCTCGGCGCTGGAGCCGTTGATGAGCAACGCCCCGTGCGCGCGGGCCACTTCCTCCACCGCGCGGCTGAGCGGGCCGTAGAACGGGTCGGCGAGGTCCTCGAGGACCAGGCCGATACTCGCCGTTCGGCCCTTGCGCAGCACCCGCGCGCTGTCGTTGCGGCGGAAGCCCAGCGCGTCGATCGCCTCCTGGACCCGGCGCTCGGTGTCCGGGGTCACCCCGGGCTCGCCGTTGACCACCCGGGAGACCGTCTTGAGGCCCACACCGGCCCGCGCCGCCACGTCCTTCATCGTCGGCCGGGTCCCGTAACGGGAGCCGGGGAGACGGTCTGCGCGGCGGGAGGTGTCGGGCACGATGCGGCGTCCTGTCCTGTCGTCCACGGGATGCATGGGCTCACGAATTTGTCTCTGGGCTCATGGGTTTGTATCAGGGATACACAGGCTCGTGGGTTTGTATGAGGATGTGGCGTCGAGCATAGAGCCTGGACAACGTTGTCAGATGCAAGGGAGACTGTCCACCGCAATCTCCGGCCTGCGCCCCCACCGCTTGACCGGCCTGTTGTGTCACTCGGCTACTCATGGTTGACGGGGAGAACTGACTCTGATGCACACCGACCTCGTGGCGGCCCTCGACATCGGCGGCACCAAGATCGCCGGCGCGCTGGTGGACGGTCACGGACGGATCCAGGCGCGCGCCCAGCGCGCGACACCCGCCCAGCAGGACGGCGAGACGGTCATGGGGGCCGTCGAGGAGGTGGTCGGCGAACTAGCCGCTTCACCTCTGTGGGGGCGGGCCGGCTCGCTCGGGATCGGCAGCGCGGGCCCGGTGGACGCCTCCGCCGGAACCGTGAGCCCGGTCAACGTGCCCGGCTGGCGGGACTATCCGCTCGTCGAGCGGGTGCGGGCGGCCGCCGGCGGGCTGCCGGTCGAGCTGATCGGCGACGGCGTCGCCATCACGGCCGCCGAACACTGGCAGGGCGCGGCCCGCGGCCACGACAACGCGCTGTGCATGGTGGTCTCGACGGGCGTCGGCGGCGGCCTGGTGCTGGGCGGCAAGCTGCACCCCGGCCCGACCGGCAACGCCGGGCACATCGGCCACATCAGCGTGGACCTCGACGGGGACCCCTGCCCCTGCGGATCGCGCGGCTGTGTCGAGCGCATCGCGAGCGGCCCCAACATCGCCCGGCGGGCGCTGGAGGGCGGCTGGCAGCCGGGTTGCGACGGCGACACCTCGGCCGCTGCGGTGGCGGCCGCGGCCCGGGCCGGCGACCCGGTCGCCGTCGCCTCCTTCGAGCGGGCCGCCCAGGCGCTCGCGGCCGGGATCGCGGCCACCGCGACCCTGGTCGAGATCGACATCGCGGTGATCGGCGGGGGCGTCGGCAAGGCGGGGGACATCCTCTTCACACCCCTGCGCAAGGCCCTCACCGACTACGCGACCCTCTCCTTCGTCCAGCGCCTGACGGTCGTACCGGCCCAGATGGGCACGGACGCGGGTCTGGTCGGCGCCGCCGCGGCCGCACTGGCGGCCAGGCCGGACGCAGCGGCTGCGGGGGTCTGACGCCGGTCCGGCGGCGGTCGTCGGGCCGCGCAGGAACGTTCAGGCCCGGTCGGCCGGGGTTCAAGACCGGCCGACCGGACTGCGGGCGGACGTGCCGTCGCCGGCCGTCCGGATCGCCGGCCGCCCGGGTGCCGCTCCGGCGGGCCGCGTTGCTCCCCTCGCGGGTACGCCCGTGACCCCCGGCCGCCGGCGCAGTTGAAACGGGCATGAAGAAGCGCAGCATGCTCGCCATCGCCAGCCTGGCCACCGGATTCGTCGTGGCCGCCATCACCCCGTCCCATGCCGCCGACGAAGGCCCGCTCGACGACCTGCACGTCTCGGACGCCCTGGAGCACGTCGGCCACGTCGTCGGCGAGGACAGCTTCCAGACCGACCCGGACTTCCTGGGGCAGGAGTAGCCCGGCGCAGCCCGAGCGGACGACGGTGCCGGTGTTCCGGGCAGGGGACACCGGCACTCCGTTTGCGCGCCCTCAACGGGAACTGGTTTCCGTGGCAGTGTGGAGCGGGCAAGCCACAGGGGGCCAACAGAAGAGGGGGAGTCCGTGATCGTCTGGGTCAACGGCGCGTTCGGTGCGGGTAAGACCACCACCGCACGTGAACTGATCGAACTGATCCCGAACAGCACGCTCTTCGACCCCGAGCTCATCGGCGGGGCACTGACACACCTGCTGCCGGCCAAGCACCTCGCGGAGGTCGGCGACTTCCAGGATCTACCGATCTGGCGCCGGCTGGTGATCGACACGGCCGCCGCGATGCTCGCGGAGCTGGGCGGAACCCTGGTGGTTCCGATGACGCTGCTGCGCCAGGAGTACCGCGACGAGATCTTCGGCGGCCTCGCCGCCCGCCGGATCGCCGTCCGGCACCTGTGCCTCACCCCGGCGGAAACGATCCTGCGCGAGCGGATAGCCAGCCGGGAGATCCCGTCCGACCTGCCCGACGGGGAGATTCGGATCCGGCAGTGGTCCTACGACCAGATCGAGCCCTACCGCACCGCCCTGGCTTCCTGGATCAGCGCCGACGCCCACCTCGTCGACACCAGCGCGCTCAGTCCGTACGAGACGGCGGTGCGGATCGCGGAGGCGGTGGGCAGTGGCGAAGTCGCGGTATGCGACATAGTACAAACCCCCGAACCCACCGCCGAGACCGTCGCCGCAGGCGTCCTCCTCTTCGACGAACAGAACCGCTTCCTCCTCGTGGACCCCACCTACAAGGCCGGCTGGGAGTTCCCCGGCGGTGTCGTCGAGCCCGGCGAGGCCCCCGCCCGGGCGGGGGTGCGGGAGGTCGAGGAGGAGACCGGGATACGGCTGGAGGAGCTGCCGGGGCTGCTCGTCGTCGACTGGGAGCAGCCCGCGCCACCCCGCTACGGCGGCCTGCGCCTGCTCTTCGACGGCGGCCGGCTGGACTCCGCCGAGGCCGGACGGCTGGTGCTGCCGGGGCCGGAGCTGCGGGACTGGCGGTTCGTCACCGAGCAGGAGGCCGCCGACCTGCTGCCGCCGGTGCGCTACGAACGGCTCCGCTGGGCGCTGCGCGCCCGCGAGCGCGGTGCCGCGCTCTACCTGGAGGCCGGCGTCCCGGTCGGTTGACAGCCTCTGACGTTTCGTCAAGTCCTCGTGAGCGCCATGGTGTTGACGGGGACTTTGGCATTTCCGGGTGGTGTGTAGGGGACTTTGCGCGGGGTGGAAGGTTCCAAGGGGAAAACGAGGGTGAATTGTCGCCGTGCCGGTATGAACAAGAACGTGAAGAAGGTACACAGGCGTTCTACCGTCGGTGCGCAGCTCAACTTCCTCGCGGCCGCTGGCCGCCGTGCACAGGCCGGACGACAGCCGGCTGAAGGAGGGACATGCGCGCGTATTCTTCGACCCTCACAAGGGGACTCGCACTGACCGCCGGGCTCGTCCTGGCGCTCGCCGCCTGCAGCAGCGGGGGAGGCGGCGGGGGCAGCGGCGGCAAGGGCACCTCGGCCGGCCTCACGTCCTGCGCCACCCAGGGCAAGGCGGACACCTGTAACTCCGGCACCACCAAGGCCGGCGGCACGTTCACCTACGTCATCGAGAAGAACATCCAGCAGTGGAACGTGCAGGACACCAACGGCAACACCTTCGAGAACGCCGAGGCGCTGAGCCCCGTGCTGCCCCAGGTCTTCGTGCCGCAGCCTGACTTCAGCGTCAAGCTCAACACCGCCCTGGTGACCTCGGCGACCCAGACGAGCGCCGGCCCGCAGACCCTCGTCTACAAGATCAACCCCAAGGCGTCCTGGAACGACGGCACGCCGATCACCGCCGACGACTTCGTCTACTACTGGCGCACCAACGACGGCAAGGACTGCCCGCCGCCGCCCGCCAGCGACTCCACCCAGACCAAGGGCTGCCTGCCGGAGAGCACCGCCGGCTACGACCGCATCAAGTCGGTCACCGGCTCCGACAACGGCAGGACCGTCACCGTCGTGATGGCCAAGCCCTACGCCGACTGGAAGTCCCTGTTCGGCGCGGGCTACCCGTTCTACCCGGCGCACGTCGCCGAGAAGGTCTCCGGTGCCAAGGCGGGCGACGCGGCGCACATGACGGCCGCCCAGATGACCCAGGGCTGGCAGTACTTCCAGAAGAACCCGCCCACCAAGTACGCCACCGCGGGCCCCTACAAGATGACCGAGTGGGTCGACAACGACCACGCCACCTATGAGCCCGACCCGAAGTGGTCCGGCAAGAAGGCCACCCTGCAACGGCTGATCTTCAAGGTCATCTCGGACGCCACCCAGGAGCCGATCGCGCTGCGCAACAACGAGGTCCAGGGCATCTACCCGCAGCCCGAGGTCGACCTCGTCAACCAGGTCAAGGCGATCCCCAACGTCACCTACACCATCGGCAGCGGGCTGACCTGGGAGCACTTCGACCTCAACCTGCACAACCCGGTGATCGGCAAGTACCTGGCCCTCAGGCAGGCGATGTTCACGGCCATCAGCGTCAAGGACATCATGGCCAAGACGGTCGCCCAGTTCGATCCCGGCGTGAAGCAGCTCTACAACCACAACTTCGTCCCGGGGACCGCCGGTTACAAGGACGTGGTCAGCGCCAGCGGCCAGGGATCGGGTGACCTCACCAAGGCCAGGAAGTACCTCACCGACGCCAAGTTCACCGGAGTGGGCACCGCCCTGAAGACCCCGGACGGCAAAGCCGTCGGGCCCTTCAACTGCCGCTACACCACCGGCAACCAGATCCGGCAGAGCGAGTGCCAGATCCTCCAGAGCGACCTCGCCAACCTCGGGATCAAGGTCACGATCAAGCCGATCGGCGCCGCCGACCTCGGCACCGTCCTGGCCGGCCACCAGTACGACATCATCGTCTTCGCCTGGGTCGCCTCACCGTTCGCGATCAGCGGCGCCCAGCAGCTGTGGACGACCGGGGCCGGCGGCAACTACGGCGGCTACAGCAACAAGCAGGTCGACTCCCTGATCAGCACGGCCATCGGCGAGACGGACCAGACCAAGGCCGCCGCCCTGCTCAACCAGGCCGACCAGATCATGGTGAACGACGCCTACGTGCTGCCGCTCTACCAGAAGCCCACCTTCCTCGCGGTGCAGACCCGGTTCGTCAACATGCGCAACAACTCCACCAACGTCGGACCGCCGTACAACGTCGGCGAGTGGGGCCTCAAGAAGTAGCCCCGGCGACCGGCCGGACCGATTCCCGGCCCCGGAGACCCCGGGGCCGGGCCTCCCGCGAGAGAAGACCGCATGCTCGCCTACACCGTGCGCCGCATCCTCGTCTCCATACCCGTCCTGATCGTCTCGACGTTCATCGTCTTCCTGGTCGTCGTCAACTCCGGCGACCCGGTGGCCAACTTCGCCACCTCCCGGCAACCGCCGCCCAGCAAGGCCGCCGTGACCGCCTTCGCCCGCCACATCCACGCCGACCAACCGGTCGTGGAACGCTACTGGAACTGGATCACCGGCGTCCTGCACGGCGACTGGGGCCCGTCCGTCCAGTCCAACCTGGACATCGGGCACGACCTGTTCACCCGCTTCCGGGTCACCGTCACCCTGGTCGCCGCCGCCATGCTGCTCGCCCTCGTGATGGCGATCGTCTTCGGCGTGTTCAGCGCGATCCGCCAGTACAGCGTCGCCGACTACACCATCACCTTCCTCGGCTTCCTGTTCCTCGCCATGCCCGTGTTCTGGTTCGCGGTGCTGCTCAAGCAGGCCGGGATCTGGTTCAACCAGGAGACCGGCAGCCAGTTCCTCGGCACCATCGGCGAGAAGTCCCCGTACCTCGAAGTCGACACCACCTGGAACGAGTTCACCGACCGCATCGGCCACCTCGTCCTGCCCACCATCACGCTGGCCCTGGTCTCCTTCGCCTCCTGGACCCGCTACACCCGCGCCGCCATGCTCGAAGTCCTGGACAGCGACTACGTGCGGCTCGCCCGCGCCAAGGGACTGCGCCGCGGCCGGGTGCTCACCCGGCATGCCCTGCGCACCGCGCTGATCCCGCTCGCCACCGTCACCGCCCTCGACATCGCGATCATCCTCGGCGGCGCCGTCATCACCGAGACGATCTTCCAGTGGCACGGCATGGGCGAGATGCTCGTCCAGGCCGCCACCACACTCGACGTCTACCGGACCATGGCCTGGCTGCTGCTGTCCGCCGTCGTCGTCATCGTCTTCAACCTCTTCGCCGACCTCCTCTACGCCGTACTCGACCCGAGGATCCGCTATGACTGACATCGGGGCAGTCGGGCCGGCCGGCACCCGGACGCCGAGCGACGACGACCACGAGTTCACCGTCGTGCAGCGCAGCCAGACCCGACTCGTGCTGCGCCGCTTCCTGCGCCACCGGGCCGCGATGATCAGCCTGGTCGTCTTCGTGCTGATCGTGCTGTGGGCCTTCGCCGGCCCGCACTTCTGGCACTACTCGTACGCCAAGTACACGCCCGACAACTCCCAGCCGCCCTCCTGGAAGCACCCGTTCGGCACCGACTCCTCCGGGTACGACGCCTACGCCCAGGTGATGCGCGGCACCCAGACCTCCCTGAAGATCGCCATCCTGATCGCGCTCGGCTCGACCCTGGTCGGCGCCGTGTGGGGGGCGGTAGCCGGCTTCTACCGGGGGTTCGTCGACGCGCTGATGATGCGCGTCGCCGATCTCGTGCTGACCCTCCCGCTGTTCGCGATCGCGCTGGTCATCTCCTCGCGCAGCGGCGGTTCCTGGTACTGGATCGCCGTGGTGATCGCCGGACTCACCTGGGCCTACGTGTCCCGGGTGGTGCGCTCGTCCGTACTGTCCCTGCGCGAGAAGGAGTTCGTGGAGGCCGCCCGGGCGCTCGGCGCCTCCGACACCCGGATCATCTTCCGGCACCTGCTGCCCAACGCGCTCGGCCCGATCATCGTGAACGCCACCATCCTGGTCGCCACCGGCATCCTCACCGAGACCGCCCTGTCCTTCCTCGGCTTCGGCGTCCAACCGCCCGACACCTCCCTCGGGTTGCTGGTCGCCCAGGCCCAGACCGCGGTCGACACCCGGCCCTGGCTCTTCTACATCCCCGGCGCCTTCATCATCGCCATCGCCCTCACCATCAACTTCATCGGCGACGGACTGCGCGACGCCTTCGACCCCCGGCAGCAAAGGGTGCGACAGTGACCGACACCGACACCGACACCGACACCGGCAACGGCAAGGGCAAGGGCAAGGGCAAGGGCAAGGGCATCGACAGGGTCGTGGGGAAGGGCGAGGAGTCCGGCGCCGTTCTCGAAGTCGAGGACCTGAGCGTGGAGTTCCCCACCGAGGACGGGACCGTACGGGCGGTGCGCGGCGTCGGCTACCGGCTGGAGCGGGGCGAGGCACTGGGCATCGTCGGCGAGTCCGGCTCCGGCAAGTCCGTCACCGCACTGGCCGTGATGGGGCTGCTGCCCGCCACGGCCCGGGTGCGCGGCTCGGTCCGGTTCGAGGGCACGGAGCTCCTCGGCATGTCCGACACCCGCCTCTCGGACGTACGGGGCAGCGGCATCGCCATGGTCTTCCAGGACCCGATGACCTCCCTCAACCCCGTCTACACCGTCGGCTACCAGATCGCCGAAACCGTGCTCCGGCACAACCCGAGGCTCGGTAAACGCCCGGCCCGCGCACGCGCCGTGGAACTCCTCGGCACGGTCGGCATCCCGAGCCCCGAACGGCGCGTCGACAGCTACCCGCACGAACTCTCCGGCGGCATGCGCCAGCGGGTCGTCATCGCCATCGCGATCGCCAACGACCCGGACGTGATCATCGCCGACGAGCCCACCACCGCCCTCGACGTCACCGTCCAGGCGCAGATCCTGGAGGCACTGGAGGCCGCCCGTGCCGAGACCGGCGCCGCCCTCGTCCTGATCACCCACGACCTGGGCGTGGTCGCCGGCCACACCGACCGCGTCGCCGTCATGTACGCCGGGCGGATCGTGGAGACCGGCTCCGTCGAGGACATCTTCTACACCCCGCGCATGCCCTACACCCTGGGCCTGCTCGGCTCCCTGCCCCGCCTGGACCGCGAGGAGGACCGGCTGACCCCCATCACCGGCTCCCCGCCCTCGCTGCTCAACCTGCCCCCCGGCTGCCCCTTCGCGCCCCGCTGCCCGATGCGCCGGGAGCCCTGCGACCGTACCGAACCCCCGCTGCGCCCGGCCGGATCCGACGCCCACCGCAGCGCCTGCCACTTCGCCGACGAACTCGTGGACGCGGCGAGGCCCTGGCCCGGTTCGCGGACCTGGAGGACGATGCCCGATGACCGATCCGCTGCCCCCGCTGCCCGGTCACGGCGGCACCGGCGCCCCCGTCCTCCAGGTCCGCGACCTGGTCAAACACTTCCCGGTGATGTCGAAGGGCGTGGTCCGCCGCCGGGTCGGCGACGTGCACGCCGTCTGCGGGGTCTCCTTCGACCTGCACGAGAACGAGACGCTCGGCCTGGTCGGCGAGTCCGGCTCCGGCAAGACGACGGTCTCCCGGACCCTGCTCAACCTGGAGACGGCCACCTCGGGCTCCGTCCACTACCGGGGCCGGCTCCTGACCGACCTGAGCAGACGTCAGATGCGGCCGCTGCGCCGGGAACTGCAGATCGTCTTCCAGGACCCGTACGCCTCCCTGGACCCCAGGATCTCCGTCCACGAGATCGTCGCCGAACCCCTGCGCATCCACGGCCGCTACGGCCCCGGCGCCGCCGACGAGATACGCGAACTGCTGCGCCTGGTCGGCCTCAACCCCGAGCACGGCAACCGTTTCGCGCACGAGTTCTCCGGCGGCCAGCGCCAGCGCATCGGCATCGCGCGGGCGCTGGCGCTGCGCCCCAAGGTGATCGTGCTGGACGAGCCGGTCTCCGCGCTGGACGTGTCGATCCAGGCGGGCGTCCTGAACCTGCTGATGGACCTCCAGAGCGAACTGGGCCTGTCCTTCCTGTTCGTGGCGCACGACCTCTCCGTGATGCGGCATGTCGCCGGCCGGGTCGCGGTGATGTACCTGGGCCGCCTGGTGGAGATCGCCCCCGCCCGGCAGCTCTTCGCCCGTCCCGCCCACCCCTACACCCAGGCCCTGGTCTCGGCCATCCCGCTGCCCGACCCGCGCAAGGAACGCGCCCGGAAACGGATCACCGTCCAGGGCGACGTCCCGAGCCCGGTCCGCCCGCCCAGCGGCTGCCGCTTCCGCACCCGCTGCCCCAAGTTCGCGGGCCAGCTCACCGACAGCGAGCGCACCGCCTGCGTCGAGCAGGTACCGGACCTGGTCGACCGGGGCGGCGGCAACCCGGTCGCCTGCCACTACGCGGAGAGCGTGCAGCTGCTGTGACCGTCCGGATACGGGAACGGCGTCAGCCGGCTCTCCCGCTCCAGCCGCCGGCAGAAGACCTCCATGCCGGCGGCGAGCGGGGCGTGCCGGACCAGCAGGTCGGCGGCGGCCCGCGGGATGCCCTCGGGCCTCGCCCCGCCGGCGCAGGCCCGCACGAACTCCGCGCGCTCCTCGCCCCGGTACCCGTACAGGGCGGTGACCAGCCAGATCACCAGGTAGTAGACGGTGTACACGCGGTCGTAGTGCCGGTGCCGGGCGAAGAAGTCCCGCTCGTCGGAGGCCAGCCGGAAGCGGGAGCTGAGGGAGAGCCCGAAGTCGGTGAGGTACAGCCGCCGGCCGTCGGTGAGGATGTTGCCGAAATGGGCGTCCAGGTGCAGGAGACGGCTCCGAGCGAGGAAGGCGGTGAGTTCCTCCAGGCCGTGGGCGGTGAAGACGCAGGCCGCGTCCGCCCGGTCCGTGCGCAGTTCGGCGTCCAGCCAGTCGTGCAGGGTGCCGGGGAAGCGCTCCAGGAACAGGGTGAGGGTCGCGGAGGCCTCCCGAAGGGCCTCGATGCGCTCCCGCACTCCCGTGGAGCCGCCCCAGTAGGCCACCGCCCTGTCGACGTCCGCGAGTTCCTCCGGCAGCGGGGCGGGGGCGTCGGGCAGGACCCGCCAGTGGTGCAGGAGCGGGAAACCGGCGAACCGGCCCGACAGCACCCAGCCGGTGGTCACCTGGTGCGCCGCCAGCTCCCGCCAGGCACCGTACCCCGGGCTGCCGACCGCGCCGATGCCGTAATGGCAGTACGCCGGCAGGGCGAAGAGGTTCTCGGTGGAACGGGCGTGCCGCGGGTCCCGTTCCCGGTCGGTCACCGGGACCCGCTTCACGAACACCGGCCTGCCCTCCACCGTGACCCGTACCGCTCTGCCGCCGATCCCGGTGCCGAGCGGCTCGCCGGCCGCGACCAGCTCGGCCAGCTCGGCGTCGCCCAGCAGGGCCAGGGAGGTCGCGGTGTCGGCATGGGCGGCGACGCGGCGCGCGGTGTCGGTCATCCCCCCATGGTCACCGCGGCGCCGCACAGCCGTCCGCGGATTCCCGCAACGCCTGTGCCGCACCGGCGGTGGGTCAGCCCGCCGCGTAGTTCCGCAGGAACAGCGCCTCCGCCACCGACAGCCGCTCCAGCTCCTCGGGGGACACGCTCTCGTTGACGGCGTGGATCTGCGCCTCCGGCTCGCTCAGGCCGATCAGCAGGATCTCGGCCTGCGGGTAGAGGCCGGCGAGGGTGTTGCACAGCGGGATGGAGCCGCCCTGACCGGCGTACTGCATCGTCTCGTCCGGGTAGGCGACCGCCATCGCGTCGGCCATCGCCCGGTACGCCGGGCTGGTGGTGTCCGCGCGGAACGGCTGGCCCTGCCCGACCGCCTCGGTCCGCACCCGGGCACCCCACGGCGTGTGCGCCTCCAGATGGGCCTGGAGGAGCTTGGTGGCCTCGGCCGCGTCGACACCCGGCGGCACCCGGAGGCTGACCAGGGCGCGGGCGCCGGCCTGCACCGACGGGGTGGCGCCGACCACCGGCGGGCAGTCGATGCCGAGCACCGTGACCGCCGGACGGGCCCAGATGCGGTCCGCGACCGGACCGTCACCGATCAGCCCGACACCGTCCAGCACCTTCGCGTCCTTGCGGAACTGCTCCTCGTCGTACTCCAGACCCTCCCACCGCGTCTGGGGTGCGAGCCCGTCGACCGTCGTGGAACCGTCCTTGGCGCGCAACGAGTCGAGGACACGGATCAGCGCGGCCAGGGCGTCGGGGGCGGCACCGCCGAACTGGCCCGAGTGCAGATTGCCCCGCAGCGTGTCGATCTGGACGCGGACCATGGTCATGCCCCGCAGCGTCGTGGTCACCGTCGGCAGCCCGACCCGGAAGTTGCCCGCGTCGCCGATGACGATCGCGTCCGCCGTCAGCAGCTCGGGGTGCTCCTCGGCGTACCGCTCCAGGCCGCCGGTGCCCATCTCCTCCGAGCCCTCGGCGATCACCTTGACGTTGACCGGGACACCACCGTTCGCCTTGAGCGCGCGCAGCGCCAGCAGGTGCATGATCACGCCGCCCTTGCAGTCGGCGGCACCGCGCCCGTACCAGCGGCCGTCCCGCTCGGTCAGCTCGAACGGCGGGGTGGTCCAGGCGGCCTCGTCCAGCGGCGGCTGCACGTCGTAGTGCGCGTACAGCAGGACCGTCCTGGCGCCCTCCGGGCCCGGCAGGTAGCCGTACACCGACTGCGTGCCGTCCGGGGTGTCCAGTACGGCGACGTCCGTGAAGTCCTCGGCGCGCAGTGCGTCGGCCACCCAGTTCGCGGCGCCCTCGCTCTCGCTCTTCGGGAACTGGGCGAAGTCCGCCACCGACTTGAAGGCCACCAGCTCGGCGAGCTCCGCCTTGGCCCTGGGCAGCAGGGCGGCGACGGTCTCGGCGACCGGATTGGACGACATGGGCACGCTCCTCGTGGGTGCGACGTTGAACTGGTGAGTGGACCGATCCTCCCACAGTGGCCTGCGGCGATCTCCGCCGTAGGATGCGGGGGGACAGGCGGCAGGTGCCGGCCCACGGACGGACAGCGCCTGACCCACGGCTTGATACGGCGTGATACGGCTTCTACGGCTTGATCGGAGCAGCGGACCATCGTGAGCGGCGAGAATTCTTCGGCGGACGACGTGCGGGCGGACGACGCGCAGCGGGTGTGGGACGTCGTCGTGGTGGGCGCGGGACCCGCGGGGGCCTCGGCCGCCTATGCGGCGGCGGTCGCCGGACGGCGCGTGCTCTTGCTGGAGAAGGCCGAGCTGCCCCGGTACAAGACCTGCGGCGGCGGCATCATCGGCCCCTCCCGCGACGCGCTGCCGCCCGGCTTCGAGCTGCCCCTCAAGGACCGGGTGCACGCGGTCACCTTCTCCAACAACGGACGGTTCACCCGCACCCGCCGCTCCAAGCAGATGATGTTCGGGCTGATCAACCGGCCCGAGTTCGACCAGCAGCTGGTCGAGCACGCCCAGAAGGCGGGCGCCGAGCTGCGCACCGGCGCCGCCGTGCAGCGCGTCGAGCAGCACGGCTCGGCGGTCCCGGACCGGCGGACGGTCGCGGTCGTGCTCCAGGGCGGCGAGACACTGCTGGCCCGTGCGGTGGTCGGCGCCGACGGCAGCGCCAGCCGCATAGGCGCCCACGTCGGGGTGAAGGTCGACCAGGTCGACCTCGGCCTGGAGGCGGAGATCCCGGTGCCGGAGACGGTCGCCGAGGACTGGAAGGGCCGGGTCCTCATCGACTGGGGCCCGATGCCCGGCAGTTACGGCTGGGTCTTCCCCAAGGGCGACACCCTGACCGTCGGCGTGATCTCGGCCCGCGGTGAAGGTGCCGCCACCAAGCGCTACCTGGATGACTTCATCGCCCGGCTCGGCCTCGCCGGCTTCGAGCCGAGCATCTCCTCCGGCCACCTGACCCGCTGCCGCGCCGACGACTCCCCGCTGTCCCGGGGCCGGGTGCTGGTCTGCGGCGACGCGGCGGGCCTGCTCGAACCGTGGACCCGCGAGGGCATCTCCTTCGCGCTGCGCTCGGGGCGGCTCGCGGGGGAGTGGGCGGTGCGGATCGCCGAGGCCCACGACGCCGTCGACACCCGCCGCCAGGCGCTGAACTACGCCTTCGCCGTCAAGGCGGGCCTCGGCGTCGAGATGAGCGTCGGCAAGCGGATGCTCGCGGTGTTCGAGCGCCGCCCCGGGCTCTTCCACGCGGCGCTGACCGGGTTCCGTCCCGCCTGGCGGGCCTTCAAGGAGATCACCCAGGGCCGCACCTCCCTCGGCGAACTCGTCCGATCCCACCCGCTCGCCCAGCGCGCCCTCACCGCCTTCGGCCCGGAGCCGGCGGCGAAGGAGAGCGCACCGGCGGCGGACCCGGCCGACGAGGAAGCCGTCACTTCGTGACGACGACCCGGAAGACGGGGTGGTCGGCGCCGGCCGCGACGAGTTCGTCGTCGGAGGAGCCGGCCGTCACCCCAGGGAAGTACTGCTTGACCTCCCAGCCCCACCTCTCCAGATAGGCCCGGAGCACCGGGAGCTTCTCGGCATCGGGAAGCTCCACCACGGTGAACTCCCGCACCTTCCGTCCCACCCGCAGCTCCCCGCCGCCTGCCGCACGCATGTTCCGCACCCACTGGGAGTTGCCGCGCGCCGAGACCAGGTACTGGGCGCCGTCGTACGTGTGCGGGTTGACCGGGACGCGCTGCATCCGGCCGCTCTTGCGGCCGCGCACGGACAGCTCCGCACTGCCCGCCAGACTGATCCCGCGCCGGGCGAGCCAGCCGACGAGGCTGTTCATGCGGACAGCCACCGGGTTGATCTTCGCGTAGTACGGCTGGGACGACGGCTGCGGTTCGGACGACGACATGGTGACCCCCACGCTCGGCGAGAGCAGTGCTCTCTCTTGAGGAACAGTGTGCGGAGATCGGTGATCCATTGCAAGAGCAGTGCTCTCTTTTTTGAGCGGTGCACTGGTATGTGGGCGCTGCTCCGATCCGTGATCGCCGATCCAGAACAAGTGCAGTGCTCCAAACCGTGTGCACCGCTCTGCGGTCATGGCAAACTGCTCCCCATGACCACCCCGCAGGGCGCCCGCGCGCGAGCCAGGATGGAAGTCACCGCGGCCATCAAGGACGAGGCCCGCAGACAGCTCGCGGCCGAGGGTGCGGCAAAGCTGTCACTGCGGGCCGTGGCGCGCGAGCTCGGCATGGTCTCCTCGGCGCTCTACCGCTACTTCCCCAGCCGCGACGACCTGCTCACCGCGCTGATCATCGATGCCTACGACTCCCTCGGCGAGGCCGCCGAGACCGCCCACGCCGCTGCCGCCGACGCGGCCCCTGCGCACCGCTGGGTCACCGTGTGCGAGGCGGTGCGCGGCTGGGCGCTGACCCATCCGCACGAGTACGCGCTGATCTACGGCTCTCCGGTGCCCGGCTACTCGGCGCCGGAGACGACGATTCCGCCGGCCGCCCGGGTCGCCCTCGTCCTCATCGGGATCCTGCGCGAGGCGTTCGAGGGGCGCGGCCTGGCCCGCACCCCCGTACCCGCCGAACTCGCCCCCGAGGCCCGCCGGATGGCCGACGAACTGGTGCCCGGCCTGCCGCCGGAGGTGGCGGTGGCCATGGCCGCGGCGTGGGCCCAGCTGTTCGGCCTGGTGGGGTTCGAACTGTTCGGTCAGTTCAAGGGAGTCGTGGAGGAAGCCGAACGGGAGCGGTTCTTCCGGCATGCGGCCGCACAGCTCGCGCACGGCGTCGGGCTGGTCTTCCCCTGACGGCGCCCGGTCACCCGGTCACCTTCCCCAGGAACGCGGCGAGGTTCCCGACCGTCCGGCGGATCTTCTCCTCCAGTGTGAGCGACTCCGGCATCCGGCCGCCCACACCCGCGTCCCGCTTTCCCCGCACGTACAGCGAACAGGCGAGGTCGCTGCAGAGGTAGGCGCCCACGGAGTTGCCCTGCTGCCCGGCCTTCCCCGCCTTGACGGCGACCATCAGCGAGACGCCACCGGTGTGCGTGGTCAGGCAGATCGAGCACATGCTGCGCCGGGTCTGCCAGGAGCCGGGGCTCGGGCAGCGCAGCGCCACCGCCCGCACGTCACCGTCGTCCAGTTCGGTCACCAGATAGGCGCGGTCGGGCGCCTGGGGGTCGCGCCAGCCGAAGTAGTCCAGGTCGGCCCACGGCCTTTCGTCCAGGTCTTGCGGGATGTTCAGGCGCTTCGCCGCGCCCTTGGTGCAGTTCACGAACGAGGCGCGGATCTCTTGCTCGGTCAGCTGTCTCATGCTGCGCACGCTAGTTTGCCTAAAGGTTTTAGGCAAACGCATAATAGCTTCAGGCGAGAGGTGACGACGAGGAGCGGGTGTGGCGCGAGCGGGACTGAGTACGGAACGGCTGGTCCGGGCCGGAGCGGAGCTGGCCGACGAGGTCGGCTTCGACCAGGTGACCGTCTCGGCGCTGGCCAGACGGTTCGGCGTGCAGGTCGCCAGCCTGTACTCCCACGTCAAGAGCTCCCAGGACCTGCGGACGAGGATCGCGCTGCTGGCGCTGGAGGAACTCGCCGACCGGGCCGCCGACGCGCTGGCCGGACGGGCCGGCAAGGACGCCCTCGTGGCGTACGCCGACGTCTACCGCGACTACGCCCGCGCCCACCCCGGCCGCTACACGGCGGCCCGGCTGCGCCTCGACCCGGAGACGGCGGCGGCCGGCGCCGGCGTCCGGCACGCCCAGATGACCCGGGCGATCCTGCGCGGCTACGACCTGACCGAACCGGACCAGACCCATGCCGTCCGGATGCTCGGCAGCGTCTTCCACGGCTATGTCGACCTGGAACTGAGCGGCGGCTTCAGCCACAGCGCGCCCGACAGCCAGCAGTCGTGGATCCGCGTCCTCGACGCCCTCGACGCGCTGCTGCGCAACTGGCCCGCACCGACCTGATCCCCTCGTACGCGACAGACGGAACACAGCCGGAACAGAGACAGAACGCAGAGGCGATGAACACCGACCCCCGCTGGATCACCACTCCGATCACCGCCGCCCTCCTGCGCGGCGCCCTCGACCTGGAGCACACGGACCACGGCGTCCTGCCGCACCGGCTCCCGGCCCGGGCCCGCGCCCAGTGCGCCGACCCGCAGCTCGCCATGGTCGAGTCCCAGCCCTCCGGCGTACGACTGGTCTTCCGCACCCGGGCCACCGCCGTCGAGCTGGACACCCTCCCCACCAAGCGGCTCTACGTCGGTGCGCCGGTCCGCCCGGACGGCGTCTACGACCTGCTCGTCGACGGCACCCTGGCCGGCCAGGGCAGCGTGTCCGGCGGCACGGTCCAGGTCGTCGACATGGGCGCCGGGACCACGGAGCTGCGCCCCGGACCGGTCGGCACCCTCCGCTTCACCGGCCTGCCCGGGCACGAGAAGACCGTCGAGATCTGGTTGCCGCACAACGAGACCACCGAACTGGTCGCGCTGCGCACCGACGCCCCGCTCGCCGCCGTACCCGACCACGGCCGCAGGGTCTGGCTGCACCACGGCAGTTCGATCAGCCACGGCTCCGACGCGGCGAGCCCCACCGCCATCTGGCCCGCACTCGCGGCGGCGCTCGGCGGCGTCGAACTGGTCAACCTGGGGCTGGGCGGCAGCGCCCTGCTCGACCCGTTCACCGCCCGCGCCGTACGGGACGCCCCCGCCGACCTGATCAGCCTCAAGCTCGGCATCAACGTCGTCAACACCGACCTGATGCGGCTGCGCGCCTTCGGCCCCGCCGTGCACGGATTCCTCGACACCGTCCGCGAGGGCCACCCCACCACCCCGCTGCTGGTCGTGTCGCCGATCCTGTGCCCCATGCACGAGGACACACCGGGCCCCACCGCCATGGACCTGAGCGACTTCGGTGCCGGCCGGATCACCTTCACGGCCGTGGGCGACCCGGCCGAGCGCGCGAGCGGCAAGCTCACCCTGAACGTCATCCGGGACGAACTCTCCCGGATCGTCGCCCAGCGCTCGGCCGAGGACCCGCACCTCCACTACCTCGACGGCCGTGCCCTCTACGGCGAGGCGGACGCCGCCGAGCTCCCGCTGCCCGACGGGCTCCACCCGGACGCGGCCGCCCACCGCCGTATCGGCGAGCGCTTCGCCGGGCTGGTCTTCGCGGACGACGGCGCGTTCGCCGGGAGCGGTGGCGACCGCTGGGACGACGGCCGCTGAGCGGGGGGCTGCTGGGCCCGCGGTCGTCGGGCGGGCGGTCCTCATCGTGTCGAGTCGGTCGACGCCGCGTCGTCGTCCGGGACCAGCCGGCGGCCGAGCCCGAGGCGCCTCCGCCGGCCTCCGCCGGATTTACCGCCCACCTCTCCCAGCACCGCGACTGGGCCGGCGGCCACCCCGCTCCGCCCGGAGTACTGCGCCGGGCGCCGGCCTTCTGGACCCGGATGCACGGGGTGCTCTCCCTCGAACTACGCCGGCCACTTCACAGCGCATGGGCTTCGACCCGGACCGGCTGTTCGACGCCGAGGTGGCGGAGCTGGCGTCGGCCGGCTGACAGCCGGCCGCTGACCGGTTCCGGTCGCCCGCTGCCGCCTACTCCCCGGGGAGTACGCGTGATCACGTCGCCGGGCTGACGCCCGCGCGGGGCGACGGCGTCTAGCGTGGCGGGCATGGACGAGCAGCGGGTACGGGAGCGCGGCCCCGCCCGGTGGTGGCACCACGGCCCCCCGTGGCCGAACCACCCGGCAGTCACCGGCCCAGGCAACGGCCCCGGCCCTGGACCCGGCCCTGGCCCCGGGCTCCGCAGCCCCCGCCTGCCCTGGCGCTCCACCCTGGCGCTCACCGTCCTCGTGGTGGTGGGCTCGAACTTCGCCGCCCACACCCAGCCCCACCGTGAGCACCTCGACGCATACGCCCGCCTGCTGCTCCTCGCCACCTGTGCCCTGCTGCTGTGGCGGCACCGGCATCCGGTGAGCGTGGCGTTCGGCACGGCCGCGCTCGCCCTGGTGTACCTCGGTGCCGGCTACCCGTACGGGCCGCTCTTCGCGGCGGTCGCGGTGGCCTGCTTCAGTGCCGTCGTCGCCGGGCACCGCAGCGCAGCCTGGGCGGCACTCGGAATGCTGTGGGCCGGGCATCTGCTGATCTCGCTCTGGCTGTACCGGTGGCTGCCGCCGCCGGGCGACAGGGGTGCCGGCCTCGGCCAGGAGGCGATCACCGCCACCTGGGTGCTGATCATCGTCTCGGTGGCCGAGCTGGTCCGGCTGCGGCGCGAGCAGTGGGCCCGGGAACGTGCCGACCGCGCCCAGGCGGCCCGGCGGCGCGCGGACGAGGAACGGCTGCGGATCGCCCAGGAGCTGCACGACGTCCTGGCGCACAGCATCTCCGTCATCAACGTCCAGGCCGGCATGGGCCTCGCGCTCCTCGACTCCGACCCGGAGCAGGCCAGGTCGGCGCTCACCACCATCAAGGCGGCCAGCAAGGAGGCGCTCGGCGAGGTGCGCCAGGTGCTCGACACCCTGCGCTCCCCGGGAGACGTGCCGCGGGCGCCGGCGCCCGGTCTCGGGCGGCTGCCGGAACTGGTGGAACAGGCGGCGGGCGCCGGCCTCGTCGTGGACGTGACGGGGGAGCCGCCGCGCCTGGCGCCCGGCGCGGACCTGGCCGCCTTCCGCATCGTGCAGGAGGCCCTCACCAATGTCGTACGGCACTCGGGTTCGCGGCACGCGCGCGTGCGGCTCGAACACGGGGGAGGGGAACTGCGGTTGCGGATCGACGACGACGGTCCCGCGACCGGGGCCGACGCGGGCGGCAGCGGGAACGGGCTGGCCGGGATGCGGGAGCGGGCCTCCGCTCTGGGGGGCACGATCGAGGCGGGGCCGCGCGCCGACGGGGGCTTCCGGGTGTGCGCCGTACTGCCGTTGGAAGACCGGGACGACCAGGAGGGCCGATGATCCGGGTGCTGCTCGCCGACGACCAGTCGCTGGTGCGCGCCGGTTTCCGGGCGCTGCTCGACGCGCAGCCGGACATCGAGGTGACCGGTGAGGCGGCGGACGGCGAGGAGGCGCTGCACAAGGTGCGCGAACTGCGCCCCGACGTCGTTCTGATGGACATCCGCATGCCGCGTCTGGACGGGCTGGCCGCGACCCGGCGGGTCACCGGCGAGCCGGAGCTGGCGGACGTCAAGGTGGTCATGCTGACGACGTTCGAGCTCGACGAGTACGTCTTCGAGGCGATCCGTTCCGGCGCCTCCGGCTTCCTGGTCAAGGACACCGAGCCGGACGAACTGGTGCGCGCGGTCAGGGCGGTGGTGGCCGGGGACGCGCTGCTGTCGCCCGGGGTGACGCGCCGGCTGATCGCGGAGTTCGCGGCCCGTTCGAGGGAACCGGCAGGCGCCGACGTCCTCGCCCGGCTCACCGAGCGGGAGCGGGAGGTGATGGCCCTGGTCGGCCTCGGCCTGTCCAACGAGGAGATCGCCCGCCGCCTGGTCGTCAGCCCCCTCACCGCCAAGACCCACGTGAGCCGCACGATGGTCAAACTGGGCGCCCGCGACCGCGCCCAACTGGTCGTCCTCGCCTATGAGTCGGGGCTGGTAAGACCGGGCTGGCTGGGCTGAGCGGAGCCCGCCGTCCCCCGTGGGCCGTCATCCCGGCAGTCTCACAGCCGTGTGCCCGGCGGGGCAACAGGCCTCGCCGGGCACAGGTTCGCAGGCGTCCCTGTTCAGTCGCCTGCGGACACGCGTTCCGCCTCCAGGGAGGTGGACCTGGCGATCACGACGGTCTGCTGCGGGCGCCGGGTGCGCAGGCCCGTGAGTGTGATCAGCAGCCCGGCGAGGGCCACGAACGCCACCACGACGAACCCGGGACGGTAGCTGTCGAGCACCGCCTGCGGGGTCGCGTGGGCGGGCGCGCCCGCGGTGACCGCGGCCGTGACGATCGCCAGGAAGATCGCCCCGCCCACCTGTACCGAGGTGTTCAGGAGACCGGAGACCATGCCCTGCTCGTGGTCGTCGACGCCGTTGGTGGCCTGGATGTTGAGGGAGGGGAAGACCAGCGCGCAGGCCGCGCCGATCAGCAGCATGGACGGCAGGATCGCCGCCGCGTAGGCCGGGCTCAGGTCGACGCGGAGGAACAGGGCGTATCCGACGACCATGAACGCGAAGCCCGCCGCGATGAGCCGCGGGGTGCCGAAGCGGTCCACGATCGCGCCGACCTTGGTCGAGGACACGGCCACGAGCGCGCCCGCGGGGAGGAAGGCCAGCGCGGTGTGCAGGGCGGACCAGCCGAGCAGGGACTGCATGTAGAGGGTGGTCAGGAACTGGAAGCCGACGTACGAGCCGAAGAAGGCGATCGCGCCGAGCTGGGCACGGACCTGGTTGCCCGAGCGCAGCACGCCGAGCCGGATGAGCGGTCCGGGGGAGCGGCGTTCGACCTGGACGAAGACGGTCAGCAGGACGGCGACCGCGAGGAAGGAGAGCAGGGTGCGGGCCGACACCCAGCCCACCTGCGGCGCCTCCACGACGGTGAAGACCAGGAGCAGCATGGAGGCGGTGCCGAGGATCGCGCCGGGGATGTCGTAGCCGTTGTGGTCGCGTTCGCGGGAGCTGCGCGGCAGCAGCCTGAGGCCGGCCAGGAGCGCGATCAGGGCGATGGGGGCGGGCAGCAGCATGGTGAAGCGCCAGCTGGCCTCGGTGAGCAGGCCGGACAGCACCAGGCCCATGGAGAAGCCGGTGGCCGCGCAGGTGGTGTAGATGGAGAGGGCCCGGTTGCGCAGCGGGCCCTCCGGGAACGTGGTCGTGATGATCGAGAGGCCGGCCGGCGCGGTGAAGGCCGCGCTCAGGCCCTTGACGAAGCGGCTGGCGATCAGCAGCGGGCCCGAGTCGACGAGGCCGCCGAGGAGCGAGGCGAGCGCGAAGACGCCGAGGGCCACGAGGAACACCTGGCGGCGGCCGAGCAGGTCCGCGGTGCGGCCGCCGAGCAGGAGCAGGCCGCCGTACCCCAGGATGTAGCCGCTGACGATCCATTGCAGCGTCGAGGTGGACAGGTGCAGGTCGGAGCCGATCGACGGCAGGGCGACGCCGACCATCGACACGTCCAGGGCGTCCAGGAACATGGCGGCGCAGAGCACCAGCAGCGTGCCCCAGAGCCGGGGGGTCCAGCGTCCCTCGGAAGCGGGGACGGTGAGCGGAGAGGTCATGGACCCAGACACTACATGCACATGCATCGGATGCAAACGCATTTAATTACGATGCAATAATCCCGGTTCTCTGCTACGGTGCCCGGATGGCGGCGAAGAAGCCCGAACAGGCGCTCGTGGAGCAATGGCGCGACATCCTGTCCCTGCACGCCCGCACCCAGTGCGAGCTGGACCGTGCCCTGCACGGACACGGCCTGTGCGGCAGTGACTTCGAGGTCCTCGACCTGCTCTCCGACGGCCGGGCGGCGGACGGCGTCTGCAGCTTCCGGGTGCAGGAGATCGCCGAGCGGGTGCACCTCAGCCAGAGCGCGCTGTCCCGGCTGATCGCCCGCCTGGAGAAGGACGGCCTGGTCGAGCGGGCCATGTGCCCGGAGGACCGGCGGGGGGTGCGGGTGGCGCTCACCGGCAAGGGGCGCGCGCTGCACGGCGAGGTGCTGCCGGTGCAGCGCGCGGTGCTCACCCGGATGCTGGCCGCCGAGGCGGGCTGAGTCCGGCGGGTCCGGCCGCGGGCCGGTCAGGCCGTTCGTCGTCGCCGGCCGGTCAGATCCCGGAGTTCGTCAGCCACAGGTTCACCAGTGCCGGGTCGCCGATCACCTTCGGCACCGGCACCCGGTTCCACAGGGCCAGGTACAACTGGTCTGCGGGACCGGCGAGTTCGGCCATCGCATCGCGGGGCGCGCCGGGTTCCGTGACCGGCGGTCCCTCCGACAGCCGTACGGTCCAGGCCGCGTCCGTGTCCATCGTGCGCACCCCCAGCACCCGCGGGTGCTCGCTGCGGACCCGGCTGCGCGAGCGAGCGTGGAAGCCGCGCAGCAGTTCGTCGATGCCGTCCACCGCGAAGCCGGTGCCGACCGGCGTCGCCGGGCCGCCCCGCGCGGCCTCGGCGTCGTACCGGTGCACGGTCGTCTCATGGGCCTGCCGGCGGAGCCAGAAGGCCAGCGGTGAGGCGACGGGGGCGGGGTGGAAGGTCCAGCACGACACGTCCTGCGGTGCGTCGCGCAGCGTGCCGACGAGCCGGCGGTGGCCGTCGCGGTACCAGTCCGTCAGTTCCGTGCCGTCGATGTCCGGGGGCTCCGGGACGGGGCGGGGCGAGGTCCCGGCGTCGCCGACGACACCGGCCGCCCACCGGTGGATGGTGCCGGTGTGCCGCAGCAGGTCGCGTACCTGCCACTCCGGGCAGGCGGGCACCGGGGCGTCGAGCCCGGCCTCGGCGGCGGCCGCGGCCAGCAACCGGCCCTCCCGGTCGAGGATCTCGAGAAACTCAGCAGTCTCCATGCCGCGAGTCTGCCGGACACGCGGCCGTTCCTGCCGCTGAGGGGGTCCGCCGAAGTCCACGGCGGTTCGGCAGCGCCCCGTGCGGCGCGCTGGGGGTACCCCCGGCCGAAGGCTGGGGGAGGAACTGCGCCGACCGGCCACGACGGCGCCGCGGTCGGCGGAGGACGGTTCGCGGCGCTTTTGGCGGTGCGCTCAGCGCAGCAGGAACCCCACCGCGTACCCCAGCGCGTTCACCGCCCAGTGCAGGGCCATCGGCGCCAGCAGGGAGCCGCTGCGATCGCGCAGCCAGCACAGCAGGCAGCCCGCCACGGCCGTGAACAGCACGGCGCCGACGTCGACCAGGACCGCTCCGGCGACCGAGCGCCCGAAGAGCGAACCCAGCGTGGGCTTCTCCTGGTTCAGGTGCAGTGAGGGCAGGATGTGCCAGAGGCCGAACAGCACGGAGGAGAGGACGGCGGCCGTCGTGGCGGTGCGCAGACGGCACAGCAGCGCGAACAGCACCCCGCGGAAGGCGGTCTCCTCCAGCAGCACCGTCCCCACCGGCACGGCGACCAGCACCTTGAAGGCGATCTCCGAACCGCTCAGCACGTCCGTCCGCTGGTCCGCGAAGAGCCCGCGGGTGACCGGCGGCAGCGCGGCGCACAGATAGACCGCCGCGACGATCCCGATCAGGGCCGCCCCCCAGCGCACCCCGTCCGCGAGGGTGTCACGCCCCAGGCCGAGCTCCTGCCAACTGCCCCCGGCCCAGAAGAGCAGCCCCACCAGGACGGCCGAGGCGACGACCGCGGTGAGCAGGATCCAGGACCCGGCCCACCGATTGTCCAGCAGGTTCGTCGGCACCAGCACCGCCACCGCCGCCGCCACGGCGACACGGGTGGGGAGCCGGGGGAGTGCCATGGCGGGCGGGAGGTCAGAACCCGGCCGGGTGGCGCAGCGGTGGGCAGGCCATGCGGTGCCCGCCGCCACGACGACGGCCCGGCGTCGACGACCCCGGCACCCGCCTTCCGTGGCAGGGTGCCGGCTTGGACGGCGCGGTCGCGGCCGGGGACCACGCCCGGCTCCGGTGCGACCACGCCGGTGAACGGGGTGGCGTGCTCGGTCGTCCGGGCCTGGGCCATGCCCACCACGATGGGACACCTCATGCAGCTTCGCACCTTTTCTCCGGATCCTCCGGATTCTCTCCGGATCTTCCGGATGCGGCGGCGGGTGCGGTGGCCGATCGTGGTCCCGAGGTGGCGAAGTGAGTGGTGCGGGCGGTGCTGTGAGTCGTACGAAGGACTGGACCCGGCGGACGGCTGAGCGGGTGCGCGGGCACCTGGGCCCCGGCCGGGTGGTCCGGCGGCGGCCGTGCTGGGGCGGGATCGCGGTGGCGGTCCTGTGCTACTGCCTGTCCCTCACCCCGTCCCTGCTCCCGCGGGCCTGGTGGCTGCAGGGACTCGCGGCCGGCGTCTCGGCGGCCGTCGGCTACGGCGTCGGGGCCCTGCTGGAGACCCTCGCCCGGCTGCTGCTGCGCTGGGCCGGCGTCCGTATCCGCCCTCGTGTCCGCCGTACCCTGTGGACCGCCCTGGGCGGGCTCGGCGCCGCCGCGGTGGTCACCGTCACCGTCTGGAGCGTCCGCTGGGAGGACCAGGTCCGCCGGGCGGTGACGCTGCCCCCGCACATCGTGTGGTGGCAGTGGGCGCTGGTCCCGTTCGTGGCCGCGTTCGTCGCGACGCTGCTGCTCCTGGCCGCCCGGACGGTACGGCTCGGCACCCGCCTCGCCGCCCACGCGTTCGACGCCCTCGTCCCGCGCCCTGCCGCCTATGCCACCGGGGTCGTCCTGGCCGCCTTCGTGATCGTCGGGGTCGTCCAGGGATTCCTGCTGAACGCGGCACTGGACGCGATCGAGAGCACCGCCTCCCTCGCCGACCAGGGCACCGCCGAGGGCGTCCACCAGCCCGGCCCGCGCACCCTCTCCGGCAGCCCGGAGTCCGCCGCCCACTGGGACACGCTGGGCGCCCAGGGCCGTAACTTCGTCGGTACCGCCACGACCCGCGCCGACATCGCCGCCTTCACCGGCCGCCCGGCCGAGGATCCGGTACGGGTCTACGTCGGCCTGCGCTCCGCCGACACCCTCGGCGAACGCGCCGCCCTCGCCGTACGCGAACTCGAACGCACCGGAGGTTTCTCCCGCAGGATCCTCGCCGTCATGGGCACCACCGGCACCGGCTGGATCAACGACCAGGGCAGCAAACCCCTGGAGTACATGTGGGGCGGCGACACCGCCATGGTCGCCATGCAGTACTCCTACCTCCCCAGCTGGGTCTCCGCGCTCACCGAGGACGAGGCCGCCGGCACCGGACGGGCCCTCTTCGACGCCGTCTACGCCAAGTGGCGGACCCTCCCCGCAGGTTCCCGCCCCCGGCTGCTCGTCTACGGCGAGAGCCTCGGCTCCTTCTCCGTGGAGTCCGCCCTGAACGGCTCCCTGCCCACGCTCGTCGCGGAGACCGGCGGCGCGCTGTTCGTCGGGCCGACCTACGACAACCCGCTGTGGAAGTCGGTCACCGCGCAGCGGCGGCCGGGCAGCCCCGAGTGGCGGCCGGTGGTCGACGACGGCGCACACGTGCGCTTCGCGCAGGTACCGGCGGACTACGGCATCCCGGCCGCGCCCTGGGGTGAGCCCCGCGCGGTCTACCTCCAGAACGGCTCCGACCCGGTCGTCTGGTGGTCGCCCGCCCTCGCCTTCCACCGGCCGGACTGGCTCGACCGGCCACGTGCCCGGGACGTCTCGCCCGCGATGCAGTGGTATCCGCTGCTGACGTTCTGGCAGGTGGCCTGCGACCTGGCCGGCGCCGACAGCGTGCCGGACGGCTTCGGCCACCGGTACGGAACCCTGCCGACGAGCGCGTGTGCCCTGCCGTGCGCCGGGTCAGCAGCGCGATGGCCGCGGCGGTGGCGGCGAGGGCCGCGACGGTGGTGAGGGCGGTGGGCAGGGAGAGCCAGTCCGCCATGAAGCCGATGGCGGGCGGTCCGAGGAGCATGCCGCCGTAGCCGAAGGTGGAGGCGACGGCGACGCCGTCGGGGCCGGCCAGACTGCCGGCGCGCTCGACGGCGACGGGGAAGAGGTTGGCGAGGCCGAGCCCGGTCACCGCGAATCCGAGGAGGGCCGCCCACAGGGCCGGGGCGAGTGCGCCGAGCAGCATGCCGGCCGCGGCGGTCGCGCCGCCGAACACCAGGGTGCGCGTCTGGCCCAGGGCCTCCAGCAGTCTGGTCCCGCTGAGCCGGCCGACGGTCATGGCGAGCGCGAAGCAGGAGAAGCCGATGGCGGCCGTGCCGGGTGCGGCGTCCAGGTCCTGCTGCAGGTGCAGGGCGCTCCAGTCGGCCATGGCCCCCTCGCCGTAGGCCGTGCAGAGCGCGATCAGCCCGAACGTGACGACGAGCAGCCGGGTGCGGCGTGCCGGGCGGTGCGGTGCGGCCGTCGTCCGGGGCGCGTCGTCCTCGGGGGTGGCCGGCGGGGGAGTGCGCAGCAGCGTGCGGCCTGCGAGAAGGGTGACCACAAGGCCGACGGCGGTGAGGCAGAGCAGGTGCTGCGTGGGGGTGAGCAGGCCGGCGATCAGTGAGCCCAGACCGGAGCCGAGCATGCCGCCCAGGCTGAAAGCGGCGTGGAAGCTGGGCATGATCGGGCGCCGGAGGGCTCGCACCAGGTCGACCGCGGCGCTGTTGAACGCGACGTTGATGCCGCCGTACGCCATGCCGAACACGAAGAGCACGGCGCCGAGGGCGAGTGCGGAGTGGGTGAGCGGGGGCAGCGCGACGCTGAGGGAGAGCAGGACGGCGCAGACGACGGTCACCGGGTGGCTGCCGTAGCGCCGGCACAGGCGTCCCGTGACCGTCATGGTGATGACCGCGCCGGCGGAGATGCCGAGGAGGGCGAGGCCCAGGGCGCCGGTGGAGGCGTGCGTCTGCTCTTTGATCGCGGGGATGCGGACGACCCATCCGGCGAAGACGAAGCCGTCGAGGGCGAAGAAGACGGTGAGGGCGATGCGCAGGCGGGTGAGGTCGGACCGGCTGCCCGGCACGGCGTTGTGCGGACGGGCTTTGTTTATTAGCGGCACAAACTCAGGCTAGGTGAGGGCCGCTGAGCGGGGCAAGGGCGGAAGTCGCTGGGTCTTCGCAGTGGGAGCCGCCCGTCCGCCACGGCTCGACGAAGGGTGCAGTGGTTGCGCGGGGGCCGGGATGCCGCTGGCCTCGGGGTGGCCCGCCGAGATCTTCCGGCGGGGGGCAGGCGTACCGTACGGTGCGGATGCAGGACCACCCCGGCCGAGCCGGGGCCGGGCGGGGGAGGGGACATGCGCGAGCAGCCCAGCGGTCACGGCGCCGTGGCGGGCGTCGGGACGCCGACGGGCGCGATGGTGGTGGTCGAGGACCTGCGCCGCACCTACGGCCGCGGCGACACCGCGGTCCACGCCCTGCGCGGTGTCTCCTTCCAGGTGTCGCGCGGCGAACTCGTAGCCCTCAGAGGCCGTTCCGGCTCCGGCAAGACGACCGTGCTCAACCTGGTCGGCGGCCTCGACACTCCGGACGGCGGCCGGATCACCCTGGACGGCACCGACCTGGCCGGCCTCGGCGCCGACGAACTGCTGGCGCTGCGCCGTGACCGTGTCGGCTTCGTCTTCCAGTCCTTCGGCCTCATCCCCGTCCTGACCGCTGCGGAGAACATCGGGGTTCCGTTGCGCCTGCGGAAGGTCCCGGCCCGCGACCGCGAAGCCCGCGTCGGCCTTCTGCTCTCCCTCGTCGGCCTCTCCGACCACGCCGACCAGCGTCCCGGCGAGCTGTCCGGCGGCCAGCAGCAGCGGGTCGCGATCGCCCGGGCGCTCGCCAACGAACCGGCGCTGATCATCGCCGACGAACCCACCGGCCAGCTCGACGCCGACACCGGTCTCACCGTGATGAACCTGCTGCGTGCCGTCGTCCGCAGCGAATCCGTCACCGCCCTCGTCGCCACCCACGACACACAACTCCTCGCGCTGGCCGACCGCGTGCTCGAACTCCGCGACGGCCGCATCGTCGAGGACGTCTGACGGCACCGCCCGCGGACCGACGGCGGGAGCAGGGGCCGGGCGGCCCTTTGCGGCGAGCCACGCTGATCGGCGTGCCGCCGCCGAGCCGGCGGATCGCGCCCCTCGTACAGACTTCCGGACTATCCTGGCGGCTGTCTGACAGCGTTGTCCGCAGACCTCACCACCGCGGGGGAGCGTGTGGCAGTTCACGAACAGCCGATCGGTGCACCGGACTTGGACGAGCTGCGCCGACGGGCCGTGGCCGGCGTCCCGCAACGTGAGGCGGGGATGGTCGTCTGCGAGAACCTGGTGCGGATCTACCAGACGGAGGGCGTCGAAGTGCAGGCCCTCCAGGGCCTCGACCTGACCGTGGCCGAGGGCGAGATGATCGCGGTGGTCGGGGCCTCCGGCTCCGGCAAGTCCACCCTGCTGGGCATACTCTCCGGCCAGGACGTGCCCACCGCGGGTGCCGCCGAGGTCGCCGGACACGACCTGCTGGCGATGAAGCGCCGCGAGCGGCTCGGCTACCGCCGCCGCACCGTGGGCTTCGTCTGGCAGCAGACCTCCCGCAACCTGCTGCCTTACCTCTCGGCGGCCGAGAACGTGATGCTTCCGATGACGTACACCGGGATCAAGCGCTCCCGGCGCCGGGCCCGGGCGGAGGAACTGCTCGACCTGCTGTCCGTCGGCCACTGCCGGGACCGCACCCCCGACACGCTCTCCGGCGGCGAGCAGCAGCGCGTCGCCATCGCCGTCGCCAACGCCAACGAGCCGCGGGTGCTGTTCGCCGACGAACCCACCGGCGAACTCGACACCGCCACCAGCGACGAGGTCTTCGCGGCGCTGCGCCGGGCCAACGAGGACCTGGGTGTCACCGTGATCGTGGTCACCCACGACGCGCTGGTCTCCGAACAGGTGCAGCGCACCGTACGGATCCGCAACGGCCGTACCTCGACCGAGGTGCTGCGCCGGGTCGCCACCGGTGAGGACGGTGTGGAGGTGCTCACCGCCGAGGAGTACGCGGTACTGGACGGCAGCGGCCGGCTGCAGCTGCCGGGCGAGTTCACCGAGCGCCTGCACCTGCGCAAGCGGGTGCGGCTGGTCCTGGAGAGCGACCACGTCGGCGTGTGGCCCGACAAGGCCGCGCGCCGGGCGGGGTCCGACGCGCCGGACGCGGCGAGCGGCGGCCCCGGACGCTGAGAGCGCCGGGAGCGAGCCGTGCGGGGCGCCCGGTGGCTGCCCCGGCGGTCCGCGCGTACCGAGCCGTCACGCGAGGCGCAGTACGGCTCCCAGTCCGCGCCGGCGGGCCAGGACGGTCTCGGTGACCGCGGCGGCCAGCACCAGCGCGGTCACGCCGGCGACGAGGGCGACGGTCAGCGAGTAGTCGGTGTGCAGGGCCGGTTGGGCGGGGCCACCGGTGAACTGCCGCAGGTCCAGTGCCCGCACCATGAGCCGCGGTTCGAGCAGCCCGAGCAGCGTGCCACCCACCGCTGAGGCGACCGCCAGCGGCAGCAGTTGCAGGAAGTGCAGCGCCCCGGCCTGCCCGGCGCCGAGTCCGAGGGTGCGCAGGAACGAGGTGGTGCGGCTGCGCTCGTGGGAGGTGAGGGTCAGTTCCAGGACGAGCGCGAGCAGGCCCGACAGGGCGGCCAGGACGGAACTGGTGGTGTAGATCGTGCCGAGTCCGCGCGTCAGCCCGTCCGTGCGCAGGGCGCTCAGCGTCTGGGAGCGGACGTGGATCCGGGCCGTCGGCCCGAGCGCCCGGGCGGCCGCCGACCGCAGTGCCGCGGGTGCGGCTGCGGCGGCACCGTCGCCCTTGAGGAGCAGGACGGTGCTTCCCGCGGACTGGTGGGGCATCAGCCGCTCGGCTCCGGCGATGGTGATCAGCATCGGCGTCCCGGCGGGGATCTGCGCCGTGACCGGCCCGAGGAGAGGGTCGCGCAGCTCCGCGGCGGTGAGGGTGCCGACCGGTTCGAAGGTCAGGTCCACGGGGGGCTGTCCGTCCGGTACGACCGTGGAGGTGAAACCGCCGGTGCGCTCGCGCGCCCGCAGGACGGGAGAGAGGAGGGAGGGCAGCGGGGCGTGCGCGCCGGCCCGGGTCCCCGCCGGCCCGGACAGCAGGGCCTCGGCCAGTGGGGACTTCGGGGCGACGGCGGCCAGTTGCCGCGGATCCACGGTGATCACGGCGACCGGTGAGATCACCGCGCCGTCGGCCTGCCCTGTCAGGTCGAGGAGGTACAGATGCTGGAGGGCGGTCCGGGTGCCGGTGGTGCCGGCCCCCGGTGTCAGGTCCACGGTCCCGTCCACGGTCGCGCTCGCGTCGGCGCCGGCGGTCCAGGCCGCACCCGTGGCCAGGCCGTCGTCGATCGTACGGTGCACGAGGCCGCCGAACACGGCCGTCCCCAGGGTCAGGACCAGGACGAACAGGGCCAGCCCGGTCGCCGGGGCGTCGTGCCCGGCCCGGGCCGCCCCGACGAAGGCCACCGCACCCCGTCCGCGCCGGGCCTGCCGCAGCACCGGGCGCAGCGCCGGCGGGTAGACCCGCAGCAGGACGAGCACGACGGTGAGCGCCACCAGTACCGGCACCGCGCCCAGAATCCCGTCGGGGCCCTGGGAGCGCAGCGCCAGCACCCCCGCCGCCGTCGTGACCAGCACCGTCAGCTCCAGGACCACGCGTCGGCCGACGGTGATGTTCCGGCGTGAGCGCCGCAGCCGGCCGGGTCTGCGCGGCTCGCGGACCGCGAGCCAGGTCAACAGCGGCACTGTCAGCGCCACCACCGCGGCGGCGAGGGCGGCGGTCATCGGCTGCGGCGATCGAGATGTGCCGGCGGGAGCGAGGGCGCCTCCGGCCGTCCAGCCGAGCAGTGCGGCGACCAGTACCACCGGCCAGGCCACGGCGCAGCGCAGCAGCACCAGCCGCGCGGTGGACGCGCCCCGCGCGCGCTGCAACCGCAGGTGCGCCCGTCTCCGCCGCAGCAGCAGCCTTACCGCGACGGTGACGGTGGCCAGCGCGACCGCGGCCGGTGCGTCGACGGCGAACGTCGCAAGGTCCCTGGCCTGCCGGTCCTGAGCGGTGAAGGCGGCGAGCAGCGGAGTCAGGGAGTCGGTCACCAGCAGGGACCCGGTGGTCTGACCGCCGACGTTGCAGCTGGTGTCGCCGGTGATCGGGTCGGCCCCCGGGCACAGGGCGGCGCTGAGGTCCGCGCTGTAGTGGGACAGCGGTCCGCGCAGCGCGCGGGCCCGGTCGAGCGCCGCCCCGGACAGGTCGGCGCGCAGCTGCCAGGTCACCCGTGGGCCGCCCACCCCGGCGCCGGCCAGCAGGTCGGCGGCGTCGAGGCCGACGAGGCCGCGGACGGCGAGCACCGTGCCGGCGGAATGCTCGGCCGGGTAGCGCGACGGCTGGTCCAGCGTCTCCCGTCCGGTCCAGAAGTCGTCGTCCGCGGCACTGGCGCGGTAGACACCGCTCACCAGCAGCCCCGCGCGGGGCGGGGCGGTCTGCACCCCGAGCGTCTTGGCGAACTCGAGGGTCAGCCGGCTGCCGGCCCGGACGCCGAGCGCCTGGGCGGTGGCCTGCGACAACCCGATCTGGGGCGCGGTGCCCAGCGGTGTGCGGTCGGCCGGCGCGTGGCCGCTGACGTAGTGCAGGTGGGCCCGCGCGGACGGCAGGTAGCTGACCGTCAGCTCGGCGCTGAGGCCGGCCGGCCCCGGCGGCCGCGGCGTGATCAGGGCCGCCTGGTCGTAGTCGTAACTGCCGCCGGTGATGGTCACATGCCGCGCGGCGGGGCCGCTGAGCTGCTCGGTGAGCGTGCGGCCGCCGTCGAGCAGGGCGGCCGTGTGCAGGGCGGGCGGCACGGTGTCGAAGACCTCGGGTGTGGTGCTCACGCTGATCAGGGGCGCCTGGGCCTGCGCGGCGTCGACACGCTGCCGCAGTGCCCGGTCCTCCTGGCCGCCCGCGAAGGCGGGGGCCCAGGCGCAGAGCGCCGTCAGCACCAGGACCATCACCGCCAGGCAGGCCAGCAGCGGCAGGTCGCCGCGGGTCTCCTTGCGTATCAGGCGCCGCGTCACCGCCGCGCCCGTGCCCACCGGTCGTGTCACCGTGCACCCTTTCCGGCCTTCCCGGTCGCCTCCGCCCGCCCGGCTCAACGGTCCTCCCCCGCTCGCAGCACACGTACCAGGTCCACCCGGGCCAGCAGCCGGGCCAGGGCCAGCACCACCGCGCTGACGGCCACGGCGGTCGCCACCGTGGTGAGTGCCACGGTGGCCCAGGGGAGGACCTGCGGCAGCGGCGGATAGGGGGTCTGTCCACTGTCGTCGACGGTGACCAGGGGCAGCACCGCCGATGCCAGGCCCATGCCCAGCAACGCGCCCGGGACCACCGCGAACAGCGCCACTCCCAGTTGCTCGGCGCCCAGCAGCGCGGACAGGCTTCCGGCGCGGATGCCGATCGCCCGCAGCAGGGCGAACTCCTTGCGGCGCTGCCGGGTGGAGACCACCGCGTGCACGGTGAAGGCGATGACCGCGAAACCGGGGGCCAGATACCTGACGAGTTCCAGCACCCGGCGCAGCCCGCTGCGGAACGGGTCGGCCCGCAGGGCCGCGGCGGTGCGCGGCGTGGTGGTGACGCCGCCCAGCGCGGGCTGTGCCTCGGCGGCGGCGGCCGTGCGCGCGCTGTCGGTACTGCTGAGCCACCAGAACGCTGGAGCCTGCTGGTCGGCACCGGCCAGCGTCATGGCGGTGGCGAGTTGGCGCTGGTCGGCGATCAGGTGCCCCTGCCCGCGGCCCAGTCCGGGCAACGAGTCGACCCGGCCCACGATCCTGGCGGTGACCCGGGCGCCGTCCAGGTCCAGCGTGGTGGTGCTGCCCACGACGAGGCGCGCGTCGTGCAGTGCCGAGGCGTCGGCGCGCACCGGCAGCGGCACCGGCCGTCCGGCCGGGCCCGCCACGAGCCGCACCTTCTTGCCGGGCCGGGTGTCGTAGTCACCGGGGCCCAGGCCGCCGATGGCGTCGTCGGTGGCCTGGGAGGCCGGGATGCCGGTGCTGACGGTGGTCCGCAGCACCTCCGAGCCGCCGGAACCGACCGAGCACACCCCGGGGGTGCCGGGCTCGTACGTGTTGACCAGACGTCCGTCGCACGCCCCCGCGGTGGAGTCGGCGGCGTGGTCCGTTCCGTCGGCCCAGGCCTGCCCGCCGGGCAGCCGGGTGACCCAGGTGTCGGCGGTACCGCGCGCGCCCACCCGGAACAGGTCCAGTTCCAGCCGCGCGGGAGGCACGTTCGGCTGCGGCAGGACGCTGACGGCGGTCACCGTCAGCGGATACTCCCGCGGGTGGCCGCCGCTCAGCGCCACGTCGAGAGGGACCTCGACGGCGTGCCTGGCTCCGTCGGCGGCGGGCAGGCGGGTCGTCACCGTGCTGACGAGGCCGGACGCGTCCTGCAAGGTCAGCGCCAGGCTCGGCGCCGCCCGGCCGCCGTCGCTGCTCAGCCGCTCGTCCAACAGCAGCGCGCCCGGACGTCCGGGCAGCCGTATCCCGAAGACGACCGGCGAGGGGGTGTGCGGAGCGGGCCCGCCGATCGTGCCGGACAGTTCCTCGGTGGCGCCGCCGGGCAGGGTCACCGTCGACTGCGTCACCGGTGTCACGGCGGTCACCGCCGGCAGCGCGCGATAGGCGGCGTCGAGTACGGGGGAGGGGTAGCTGTCGGCCGCGGACGGGGAGATCCGCACATCCGCGCCGACGGTGAACGCGGCCTCCTCGGACGCCAGGCCGCCCAGGCAGGCCAGCGCGGTGGTGGCGAAGGCACTCACCGACACGGCCAGGCACATCAGCACCACCGGCCCCGCGTTGCGCGCGGCCCGGCGGCTCACCTGCCAGCCGGCCAGCGGGAGGACGAGGCCGCGGCTGCGCCGGCCGAACGCGTCCAGCAGGAGGGAGGTCAGCGGCAGCAGCCGTAACAGCAGGAGCGCGGCGGCGCCCGCCACCAGGGTCGGCACCAGGACCAGCACCCAGTCCGCGGACGCGCCGCCGGTGCCCAGGCCGGCGAGCAGCGAATGGTGCCGGCGCAGCTCCAGATACCCCAGGAGCGCGACGACCAGCAGCGCCAGGTCGGCGCCCAGCCGCTGCGCGGCCGCGGCCCGTGCGCCGCGGGCCGGCCGCCACCGCGCCGCCGGCAGCACGGGCAGCAGCACCGCCGCGGCGTGCACCAGCAGCGCGAGACCCACCGCCGCCCACGCGGCGGTGCCCCGGCCGCCGGGGTGCAGCAGCCCGGCCAGGAAGGGCGCGGCGACGGCGGCCGGGACGCCGGTGAGCGCCCACTCGGCGGCCGCGCCGCGCAGCAACCGCGAGGTTCCGGCCCCTCTGGCCCGTTGGAGGGCCAACTCCTCCTGCCGACGCACCGTCAACTGACGAGCGGCCAGCACCAGGGCGGCCAGGGCGAGGGCCGCCAGCATCACGCCCGGCAGGTACAGCGAGGACCGGGCCGCCACCATCGGCACCGTCAGGTCCTCGATCGCGCCCGGCAGACCGGAGACCACGGTCAGGTCGTCCAGCGACGGCTGCCGCCCGCGGAACACCGACACACGGCTCTGGCTGCCGGAGAAAGCGCGCAGCCGGTCGTGCAACCCGGCGAGGCTGCCCGCGTCGACACGGGAGAAGTCGGGCTGCACGCTCCAGCGGGCCGTCAGCTGCCCGTTCAGGGCGGCGCTGCCGTTGAGCGCCGACGCCGACACCACCAGCAGGTCCTGGTCGGCGGTCTCCCCCTGGGTCAGGTCACCGGCCATGGCGGGCCAGAAGCCGACGGCACCTCTCGCCCGGAAGACGCCGGTGACCCGCACGTCCAGGGGCCGCCCGAAGGCGTCCTGCACCTGGAGCCCGGCACCGGGCCGGACGGCCAGGCGCCTGGCCAGCGCATCGGGCACCGCCGCGTCGACCGGCGCGGTGGACCCGGTGGCGACCCGGACCTCGGGGAGCGAGGTGAACGCGCCGGCCGGGGCGTCGGCGGTACCGGCGGGCCACCGCCCGGCGACCAACTGCCCGAACATGCCCGCGTTCTGCACCGCGACCGGATGCAGCCCGCTGACCCCGGGAACGCGCGGCGGCCCCGCCACTCCGTCGACCCCGGTCACCGACACCGGCGACATGCCCAGCAGCCCCACATAGGTCCGCTGCGGCACCCCGGCGAACGCCCGCTCGGCAGCGGCCCGCACATCACCGTCGGCTGCGGCCATTCCGCCGGCCCGGAAGGACGCGCTGACCGTCACCTGCGCGTCGGGATCGACGGCCAGCCGTCGTACGGCCCCGTCCTGCACCGAGCTCCCCGCCAGCGCCGCGAGCGCGGCCAGTGCGGTCGCACACAGCAGCACGGTCACCGTGACGGCGGTCAGCACCAGCCCGTGCTGCGTGGCCCGCCTGGCGACGACGGGAAGCCGCTGCCGGGCCCGCGGCGAAGACGTGAAGGCCGTGGCGACCACATGAACCCCCGCAGAATCGAACATGTGACGGTGACCACGCGCCCCAGTCGTATCAGGCATCTACCGGCGAGACAAGAATCGGTGATCTCTTTTAACGAGCACGGCAGCGGCCGGAGCCGCACCGCGTTGCACGAGGTCCCTCGGCCCCTGTCCGGCGAGACCGGACGATCGTCACCGAGGTGAGGTCGGTCGGCCGGGTCCCGTTGCCCGGCCGGTCTGTCCGCGCCGGTGCCCGACCGTCTCGAGCCACGGCCTCAGGCTCCGTTGCGCGACCCGCAGCACTTCGTCCGAGGACAACTCGTCGGCTCGCTCGATCACGACGAGCCCCCAGTCCCTGCGGCGGACTGCGCCGAGTGTCACTGCACGCTCACGCAGCAGGTACCGCACCGCCGAAGCCACGTCGGCCACCGGAGGACTCACCTGACAGTCGGCGAGTTTCCCGACGTACCGGTCCAGCCACTGCTCGCCTTCCCTCGTCGCGGCCCGGGACAGTGCGGTCTCGGCATTGCCGTCGAGGAAGACCATGACCGGCCGGACCCGCGCGAGAACTGATGTGAGGTCGGCCATGAAGGCGTCGATGCTCTCTTCGCCGTGCCCCATGGCCAGCAACGTCGGCACGAACGGCATCAGCGCGTCCGCGATCACCACGTCATCGCCGCTCGCCACACCTGCGTCGACGAACTTCGAGGTCGCCGCGATCAGTGTCCCCGGCGCGACCGTGCCGGTTGCCCTGAACTCCTCGGCCACCGCCGCGAACTGGGGACGGACCAGGATCTCTTCTTCGCGGAAGTGGTCCACCCGCAGTCCCGTGCCGGCAAGCCATCGGGACAGACCGGTACACAGCGTTGACTTGCCCACTCCGGGAGATGCTCCCCACACCGCGATCAGCAGGGTCATGGCTGCGGAGCCCAGGATCGGCGGCCCTGCCGCCCGGCCAGGGCCGTGAGGTAGGCGCGCAGCATGACCTTCGCCTCGTCGAGGAGGGCGGTGTCGCCCTCGGCGTCGCGGCGGAAGGCCTCCTGGGCGAGCGCGTCGGCGGCGAGGACGGCGGCGTGGCAGGCGTGGCCGAGCCCTTCCGTGTCGCCGGCGATGCCGAGCGCGAGCAGGACCCGGTGCACCCCGTCGGCCATCCGGCGTTTGTGCTCCCGGTCCGCCGCGCGGGTCCGGTCGGTCAGGCCGCTGCCGAACCACAGGGCCCTGAAGCCCTGTTCGGTGCGGTAGAGCGCGGCGTAGGTGTCGATCAGCAAGCCGACCGGGTCGGACCAGCGCTCGGTCGCCGCGCTGCGCACGAACTCCTCCATCACCGCCTCGAGCTGGGCGAAGTACGTCGCGGCCAGCGCGTCGATGATCGCGTCCCGGTCGGGCAGGTACTGGTACAGCGAGCCGACCGAGACCCCGGCCTCCGCCGCGACCCGGGTGGTGGTCAGGGCCGGCACGCCCTCGGCGATCAGAACGCGCTCAGCCGCCTTGAGTACACGCGCCAACCGGGCCTTGCTGCGGGCCTGTTGAGGAGTACGCCGCAGTACGGCCCCGGTCTTCCCGGCGGTCGGCCCGGTCACGTGACCACCCCTGAATCTGAACGTGACTTTGTTTCAGGTTTACGTTACCGTCGCGGCCATGACGGACTCAAGCTCCGCGCTGGTGCAGGAGCGGGCCGCGGTGGCGGACGTCTGCCGCCGTCTGGGGGCGGCGGGCCTGCTGATCGGTACGGCGGGCAACGTCAGCGTGCGGGTGGGGGACCGGGTCGCGGTCACCGCGACCGGCGCGGTGCTCGCCCAACTCACCGCGGGTCAGGTGACGGTGGTCGACCTGGACGGGAAGGCCGTCGCCGGGACCCTGCAGCCGACCTCCGAACTCGACCTGCACCTCGGGGTCTACCGGCGTTACGGCGCCGGCGCGGTCGTCCACACGCACGCCCCGATGGCCACCGCCCTCTCCTGTGTCCTCGACGAACTTCCCTGTATCCACTACCAGTTGCTGGCCCTCGGCGGCACCGTGCGGGTGGCGCCGTACGCCACCTTCGGCACCCCGGAACTCGCCGAGTCGGTCCTCACCGCCCTCGACGGCCGCAGTGCCGCGCTGATGGCCAACCACGGCTCGGTCACCGTCGGCCCGACCCTCGACAAGGCCGTCGAGAACGCCCTGCTGCTCGAATGGGCCTGCGGTGTCTACCAGCACGCGGCGGCCCTCGGACCGCCCCGCGTCCTGGACGAGCGGCAGCAACTCGCGGTCATCGAGGCCGCGATCGCCCGGAACTACGGCACCACCCGATCCCTGCAGGAGGGCAAGCCATGAGAGTCGTCACCATGGGCGTGCACGTGCTGGACGTGCTGGTCCGGCCGGTGGACGCGATACCCGAGGGCCAGGGCGCCGCCCTGGTCGAGGACATCAGGATGACCGCGGCCGGGACCGCCGGCGGCACCGCACTGAGCCTCGCCAAGCTCGGTGCCATCGTGTGGAGCGCCGGGGCCGTCGGCGCCGACGCGACCGGCGACATGCTGGTCCAGCTGCTCGGCAGGGCCGGGATCGACACCGGCTTCCTCGTCCGCCGTACCGACACCGCCACCTCGGCGAGCGTGCTGCCCATCCGTCCCAACGGCGACCGGCCCTCCCTGCACCTGCTCGGCGCCAACATCACCTACGGCGTCGACGACGTGCCCTGGGACGCCCTCGCCGAAGCCGACCATCTTCACCTCGGCGGACCGGAGTTGATCGGCGTCGACGCCGCCGCGCGCATCCTGCACTTCGCCAAGGAACACGGCGTGACGACCTCCGTGGACCTGCTCGCCCCCGGCGCGCTCGGCGGCTTCGAGCAGCTCGCGGCCGCGCTGCCGTACGTCGACCACCTCCTCCCCAACGACGACCAGGTCCTGGGCTTCTCCGGTGAGGACGACCTGCTGGCGGGCGCGAAGAAGCTGGTCGGTGCCGGCGCCGGGCTGGTCGCGGTCACCCGGGGCGGCGACGGCGCGCTGCTGGTCACCGCCGACGGCGCCGAGTCCGTGCCCGCCTTCGAGATCGACGTCGTGGACACCACCGGCTGCGGCGACGCCTTCTCGGCCGGATTCGTCTACGGGATCGGCCTGGGCCGCACCCCGCACGACGCCGCCGTCCTCGGCAACGCCGTGGCGGCCCTGGTCGCCCAGGGTCTCGGCAGCGATCACGGGGACTTCGACCTCGCGGCCGCCGACGCGTTCGCGGCGACGGGCGTCAGGCGCGGGTGAGGCAGGAGTCAGACCTGCACAGAACGTGACGTCGGCCACGGCCGTCCCGGACGCCCGGGAGATACCTTCCGTCCCTCGAACCACTGAATTCCTGCGGATATTCACTCGTCCCGGGCGCCTGTGTTCGCACCGGCCCGGCAACAGCTCGGTTAATAACTGCTCGCTAGTTGGTTACCGGAGAGTGAGCGGGCCATGATGGCCCCATGACGTTGGCCTCGCGCGCTCTGGCGCAACTGGCGACCTGGCCCGACCTGACCCAGGCCGTACCGAGCTGCGGTCTGGGCCAGGCCGTGAGTTCGGTGCAGGGCGAGATCGCGCACTTCCACTCCGACCGCGATGTGGACCTGCGTCTCACCACCCACGCCATCCGGCACTTCGCCAAGGACCTCAAGAGCACGGGGGCGATCCGGATCGTCCCCGGCTCGCAGTGGGTGACCATACGACTGGACGCCGCGAGCGACGTCGACCTGCTGCTGACCCTGGTGAGCGTCGCCCTCCAGGCCCGGCAGAGCTGGCCCGACCCGGCCGACCGGCCGGTGTTCGGCTGCAACGACCAGCGGGGCGCGGGATTCGTCAGCGCCGACACCAGCGGAATGTGACAGGGAGCCGAGTCCCAGGGCCGTACCGCGCCGGACTCACACGGCCAGGACCCGGATCCCCGCCTCCTCGAACCGGCGTACCGTCTCCGGCGTCGCCGCCGTGTCCGTCACCAGCGTGTCCACCAGTTCCGCCGCGCAGATCCGGGCGAACGCCCGCCCGCCCAGCTTGCTGGAGTCGGCGGCGACGACCACGCGGGCCGCACGCTCGCACAGCAGCCGGTTGACCGCGGCCTCCGCCTCGTCATGGGCCGCAGCTCCGTGGACGACGTCGAAGCCGACCACCCCGAGCACCGCCACATCGAGGGTGATCTGCCCCAGCACCCCGTCCGCGAGCGGCCCGATGAGCTCGTACGACTGCGGGCGTGCCACCCCGCCCGTCACCACGATCTTGAACTGGGGCCGCACCGCGAGCTCGTTCGCGATGTTGAGCGCGTTCGTGACGACCGTCAGTGCCGGCGTACCGGTGGTGAGGTCTCCGCGCACGGCCAGGGCGCGGGCCACCTCGGTGGTGGTCGTACCGCCCGTCAGCCCGACCGCCTCGCCCGGCACGACCAGGTCCGCCACCGCCTTGGCGATCCGCTGCTTCTCCGAGGCCTGCCGGGCCGTCTTGTAGCGCAACGGCAGCTCGTAGGACACCCCGTGGACCACCGCACCGCCCCGGGTGCGCACCAGCATCTGCTGCTCGGCGAGCTGGTCGAGGTCGCGGCGGATGGTGGCCGCCGAGACCGCCAGCTCCGCGGCCGCCTCCTCGACCTCGAGGCGGCCGCGCTCGACCAGCAACTCGAGCAGCGCCTTCCAGCGGGCGTCGCGCGACATCCGCCGCCTCCGTTCCTCGATCTCCCGGTGACCTTAGCGCACCTGGTTTACGACGGGATGCTTGATTGTGATTGAAAGATGGCTGTATCACGCAGGAACAATCACGATGCGCGTCCAGGGGGGACAGTGGTATGTCACACATCACCGAGGAGCTGAACAGCCAGCCCGACTGCTGGACACGAGCCGCCGCCGAAGCCGCCCGCCAGGCCCACGCCCTCCCGGCACCGGGCGAGCGGGTCGCGATCGTCGGCTGCGGCACCTCGTACTTCATGGCCCAGGCCGCAGCCGTCCTGCGGGAGTCCGCGGGGCACGGCGAGACGGACGCCTTCGCCGCCTCGGAGTTCCCGCACGGCCGGTCGTACGACCGGGTACTGGCCCTCACCCGGTCCGGTACCACCACCGAAGTCCTGGACCTGCTCGGCGAGTTGACGGGGCGGATACGCACCGTCGCGATCACCGCGGACCCCGGGACCCCCGTGACGGGCGCCGCCGACGACCTCGTCGTCCTGGACTTCGCCGACGAACGCTCCGTCGTCCAGACCCGGTTCGCCACCAGCGCGCTCACCCTGCTCCGCGCCCACCTCGGCCTGCACACCGACGCCGCGGCCGCCGACGCCCGCACCGCACTGTCGACCCCGCTGCCGCCGGGGCTGACCGAGTGCACCCAGTTCACCTTCCTGGGACGCGGCTGGACCGTCGTCCTGCACGGCTCCTCCGGCGTCCCGGACGAGGGACTGGTCGCCGCGGTCGGCGGCGGCATCGCCGAGGTCAACGTCGGCACGGCACTCACCATGGCGATGACCGCGTCCGTCCGCCGTTTCCTCGCGGACCACCCCGAGGCCGTCGACTCCCGCACCTACCTCGGTGCCGGACGTGCGGCGATGGCCCGGGAGGTGGCCAGGATCATCGGGGTGCTGGCCGGCGGCACTACCCGCGTCTGACCGCCTTCAGGACCACGAACTTCGGGTCGCTCGCGACCAGTTGGCTGTTGCCGAACAGGCGGCGCAGGGTCACGTGGTAGCCCAGGTGCCGGTTGCCGACCACCCACAGCTCGCCGCCCGGCCGCAGCGCCCGCTTCGCCCCGCTGAACATCCGCCACGCCGTCGCGTCGGTGGTCGCCTGGTGGGAGTGGAACGGCGGGTTGTTCAGCACCACGTCCACGCTGCCGGCCGCGACCCCGGCCAGCCCGTCCCCGACCCGGAACTCGGCGTGCCCCGGCACCCCGTTGGCCTTGTAGGTGGCCTCCGCCGAGGCGACCGCCTGGAACGACTCGTCCACGAACAGCACCTCGGCCGTGGGGTCGGCCAGCGCCATCGCCGTACCCACGACCCCGTTCCCGCAGCCCAGGTCCACGATCCGGCGGCCCCCCCGAGGCAGATGCCCGAGGAAGAACCGCGTACCGATGTCGAGCCGGTCGGCGCAGAAGACGCCCGCGTGGTTGACGACCGTACGCCCGGAGACCGCGCCGATGCCCGCGGGGAGCGCGTAGCTGTACGGCCACGGGTTCTGCGGGCGCTCCCGCGACGGATCCGGCGTGCAGTGGATCAGCCGGGCCTTCTGCTCGGCCAGCGAGGTGCGGGTCGGCCCGAGGATCCGCTCGAACAACCGCAGCGTCGACGTGTGGATCTCCTTGACCATGCCGGTGCCGATCACGACCGTCCCCGCGTGCACGGCGGGCGCCAGCCGCAGCAACTGGTCCTCGAGCAGCGCCAGGCTCTTCGGCACCCGCACCAGCAGCACGTCCACCCGCTCCGGCGGCGGATCCTGGGTGGTCAGCAACCGCACCGCGCCCGGCTCGACACCCGCGCGCGCCAGGTTCGCGCGGGTCGCCTCCTGACTCAGGTACGAGTCGGTGATCTGCACCGGCCGGTGCTCCGCCAGCGCGGTGACCAGCGCGCCCCAGCGGTCGCCGAGCACCACGACCGTGCCGGACAGCCCGGTCCGCTCCCGGTCGAGATACCGCAGCAGGTACGCGTCGGAGGCGTCCCAGGCACGCAGCCGGTCGCGCGGATCCTCCGGGAAGCGGGACAGCTCGAACGCGCCCCACGCAGTCGTCATACGGTCGCTCATCGTGCGTCCAGGCTAGCGGAACCGCAGCTCAGGCCCGGTCGGGCAGGATGGGGGCATGGAGGATGAACTGTTCCCGAGGGCGCGCGCCCGCATCGCACCGGGCGCCGTGCACGTCCCCGACTGGCTGGACCCGGACCGGCAGCGCGCGCTGCTCGCCGCCTGCCGCGACTGGGCCCGGCCCCCGGCGGGCCTGCGTACGGTCCGCACGCCCGGCGGCGGCACGATGACCGCCCGCCAGGTCTGCCTGGGCTGGCACTGGCACCCGTACGCCTACGCCCGCACGGTCGTCGACGGTGACGGCAGCCCCGTGAAGCCGTTCCCCGCCTGGCTCGGCGAACTGGGCCGCCGCGCGGTGACCGACGCCCTGGGACCGGAGACGGTCGGCGGATTGTCGTACGACATCGCGCTGATCAACTTCTACGACGCCGACGCCCGCATGGGCATGCACCGCGACGCCGACGAGAAGTCGGACGCACCGGTGGTGTCGCTGAGCCTCGGGGACACGTGCGTGTTCCGCTTCGGCAACCCGGAGAGCAGGGGCAGGCCGTACACGGACGTGGAACTGCGGTCGGGCGACCTCTTCGTGTTCGGGGGAGAGTCGCGGCTCGCCCACCACGGGGTGCCGCGGGTGCACCCGGGCACGGGACCGGCGGAGCTGGGCCTGACCGGCCGGCTCAACGTCACGTTGAGAGTGAGCGGCTTGTGACAAGCCCCTGCTGAAGCGCGCCCCGAAGGGGCGCGGGGCGGTATGGACATGCGGCTCCGCCACGTGGGCGCGACCAGCCCCAACGGCGCCGCACCTTCGCTGCGGCCGTTTCTGCGGATCATGGCAGACTCCCTCCCATGAGCGGAAAGGCGGCCCCCGGCCCGACGGGGAACGGAACCTCGAAACCCCGGCTCGACCGAGGACGCGGCGCACTCGGCCCCGCCCTGGAACTCGTGCACACCGGCCGCGCCCCCACCCGCGCGGTGCTCACCGCGGAGCTCGGCGTCACCCGGGCCACGGCCGGCGCCGTCGCCGCCGAACTGGAGGCGCTCGGCCTGATCATGGTCGACGCCCACCCCGGTGCCGCCGCCGGTTCGCAGGGCCGCCCCTCCCACCGACTCGAGGTCGCCGAGAACGGCCCCGTCGTCCTCGCCGCCCAGGTCCACGCCGACGGTTTCCGCGCGGCGCTGGTCGGTCTGGGCGGCCGGATCGTCGCGACCGCGCCCGGCTGCGAGGCCGTCGACGCCGACCCGGCGAAGGTGCTCGGCTCGGTGGTCGAGGCGGGCGCCGACCTCCTGCGCAGCACCGGCCGCCGCTGTGTCGGCGCCGGTCTCGCCGTGCCGTCCGCCGTCGCCGAACCGGAGGGCCTGGCCCTCAACCCCCTCCACCTGGCCTGGCCGGTGGGGGCGCCGGTGCGCCGGATCTTCGCGGAGTGCGTGCGCGCGGCCGGGATCACCGGCCCGGCGTTCGCGGGCAACGACGTGAACCTGGCCGCGCTCGCCGAGCACCGGCACGGCGCGGGACGGGGCGCCCGGGACCTGCTGTGCGTCGCCACCGGGCACCGGGGCGTCGGCGGCGCGCTGGTCCTCGACGGCCGCCTGCACACGGGGAGTTCGGGCCTCGCCCTGGAGGTCGGCCACCTGGCCGTGAACCCCGAGGGCCGCCCCTGCCACTGCGGCAGCCGGGGCTGCCTGGACGTGGAGGCCGATCCGCTGGCGCTGCTGATCGAGGCGGACCGTGATCCCGGCCCCGAGGTGTCGCTGCTCCGGCAGGCCGAGGACCTGATCCGCGACCACTACGGCGACCCGACCGTCCGCAGGGCCACCGAGGCCCTCATCGACCGCCTCGGCCTGGGCCTGGCGGGACTGGTCAACATCCTCAACCCCGACCGCATCATCCTCGGCGGCCTGCACCGCACCCTCCTGGACGCCGACCCGGAGCGGTTGCGTGCCGTCGTCGCCGACCGCAGCCTGTGGGGCCAGAGCGGCAGCGTGCCGATCCTGCCGTGCACGCTGAGCCACAACAGCCTGGTGGGCGCCGCCGAGTTGGCCTGGCAGCCGGTACTGGACGACCCGCTCGGGGCACTTCTGTGACGGTCCAGCTCCGCGGGCCGGGTGTTCCCGCGGACGGTACGGGACAGCGCTCACCACTGCCGCCCGCGCGGCAGCATGCCGCGCCCCGGCTCGGACAGATGCAGTACCCGGAAGACGTCACCCTCGGCCTGGGGCGCGTCGTGCTCCCAGAGTGAGAAACGGACCAGCTCCCAGGCGTCCGTGTCCACGGCGGACGCCGCCGGCACGGCGCCGTCCTCGGCCGCAAGCCGCTCCGTCTCCGCCGCCGCTCCTGCCATGAAGGCAGCCAACTTCACACCGTCCGGGACCGGTCGCCGCAGCCGCACGGCGAGCGCGGCGGGGGAGCGGGCGGCCGTGCCCTCCTCGAAGGCGAGGCCCGACCACTGCCGTACCCGCGGCCGCCCGAAGTCGTCGACAGGCCCCTGGAAGGCACCTCCCCAGAGGAAGCCGTTCACGCCCCGCACGGTGTTCCAGAGGTAGAACGGCCCGTACACGTTCACCGGCGAGCCGCGGTGTCCCCGCTCGCGCATGAGGTGGGTCTTGACGCCGAGGCCGTCCCAGTCGTCCAGCAGGTGCCCGACGCGCGCGACGCGGGCACGGATGATGTCCATGTCGTAGTCCGCGGGCAGGGCAGTCGGGACACCCTTGCATGTACGCGCTTCTACCCTCGACTAGTCGAGGAGGCGGAGGCCGACCTAGCCGCCGCTACGAATCGCGCTGCTGAGTTCGGCGGATCGGTGGACCTGACGATCTTTGACGACATGGACATGTTGACTGCCGCGTGGGAGGCAGCAGACGACACCATGCGGCGAGACTTGATTCGTCTCGCCATCGACGAAGTCAGCGTGACGCGCGGTGCACGTCGAGGAGCCCCCTTCGACGGCAATGCACGCTGCACCATCAAGTGGGCCACTCCCGACGAGGAGTAGCGCAGACACAACAGAGCCCCGCCAGGACAACCCGGCGGGGCTTCGTCATGCCTTCGGGGCTTCGCTCCATGGACCGGCAGGAGGCCGCTCCGGGAGCTCGGCGCCTGGCCGGCGACAGTAGTAGGCGACGAAGCGCCGGAGGATGTCTGAGCGGTCTGTGTCGTCGGGCACTGCGTCCCCGAACGCCCCCCATAGCTCTGCGTCGATTCGGAATCGGCTCACGGGTGTCTTTGGCTGATTGGGCATGGCAGAACGGTAGCAGAGGTGTAGCCACACCAAGAGGGTTGCGGAGGTGTGGCCACACCCTCTACGGTGTAGCCACACCCCGACGCAAGCAAGACGAAGGGCCCGCGGAATCTTGGCGGACGCAGCGGGCCCCTTGTCTCCATAACTGGAGGTTCCATCATGGCACGCCCCATCCTCGTCGTCGGCAACTTCACCACCGCTGACAACCTGGCCGACGTCACGGCCTTCGCCTCCGACGTCGCCGACCGTCTCCGCTTCCCCGCCGTCGTCGCGACGGGCCGGGACTGCGACCTGTCGCAGTACGAAGGCGTCGTTCTGGTCGACGGATGGTCGGAGGCGCTTCCGTCCGCGGCTCTCGGCTGCGAGGCGCTGACCACCGACATGTGCACCATGTGGGCCCACCACGTCTACGAGCACCCCATCAACACCGTGTGCGGCCACTGTGGCGAGAACGATCCCGAGGCGGCCCCGGTGTTCCGCGGCGGGGTGTGGACGACGTCGGTGTGCCCCGGGTGCGTGCAGGCTCACGAGAGCCTCCGCTTCCCCGGCGTCCTGCTCGCTGCTGCGTGAGGAGACCTCAAGCAAGTAACGATCAGTGACGGAAGAGCCCGCCCGGCTTCGGCTGGAGCGGGCTCTCCGCATGCTCCGGGCGACTCGTCGGCAGCCTCCGCCCCCTCCTGGCGGCGATGCGTGCAGGGTACAACCGACCCGTCGGATACGAAGCGTGACGAATTCCCTTTATGTCGTCACCCTCTGTCGACAGGTGGGTCATTCTGGTGGCCAAAGTGTCGAACTGACTGCCCTTCTAGCTTTACTTCCCTACGCGTTATAGAGAAATGAAAGTAGGGGGTTAGTTCAACACTTTGACCCCGAGTTTGACCCGGGGCCCGTCGGAAGCTGCGTCGACGGAGGGGTGACGGAAGGCGACGGGGAGGCGTGGGGCGGACGAGGGCCGTGGCGGGGTGCGGGAGGCCCTGTGTGCCCCTGTGCCACCCTCAAACGCCCCAGCAGGCACGACGAGTCACCGCAAGCCGAGTTAGGCCGCCAGGCGTCAATCTGTGGCGTTCGGGCGTGCCGGTCGACGTCCAAGTACGCCCGGTGTGAGCTAGTTCGCGAGTTTCGCGCGCATGCGTCTCACTATGTGGTCATTCGATATCTTTTAGGTAACAACCTATCGGCGTTCCAGGTCGTTTGCCCAGGTCGGCCTTGAACTGCACTGTCACAACTCCCCCATAACAGTATCGAGGGCACTTTGCGAGCTGTTGGCTGCGGTTCCCTCCGCTTACTGCGCCGCTCCTCACCTCCGGCGGCGCATGGTCCGGGCGACGTCGAGCCCGCCGTGTTGAGTCGCGTCCTTCTCTCCTCCGCGTGCTCCACGCCTTGACGCTCCGTCGCCCGGACCTCAATCACACGTTTTGCGCTGCCTGCGGGCGGCGCTTCTCTTTTTGCCCGCCTCAGGGACAAGGACGCCACCGACACCAACAACACGGAGACAACCCCATGGCCCACATCGACGTGCAGCCCGCCGGCTCACGATCGTGCCCCGAGTGCGGGCGGATGCTCGCCCGGACGCGAGCCAACTTCCACGTCGACCCCTCCTGCGCTGACTTCCTGCGCAGCGTGTGTCGCGACTGCATCAACGCGCAGCGACGTGCCCGGTACCGGGCCAACCCAGAGCCCGTCAGAGAGCGCGAGCGGCTCCGACGTGCCGCGCGAACGGAGCTCATGAAGAGCGCACTGCTGTGGCCCCAGACGGAGCCACGGTCGGCGATAGGACGCGCGACGTCCAACGCCACGAACCACCCCAGAGAGGTGAACGCATGACCACCAACCCAGAGTTGACGGCGGCCCGTGCTGCCGTCCCGGAGATCAAGGCCGCGGAGGAACGACTCCAGGCCGCAAAGCAGCTCCTCGCCGACGCCCCACCTGCGGAGGATCCGCATGCCGCGCGTGACGCCGTCCTCGACGAGGCTGCCGACGCGTTCATGGCCGACAAGCCGTGGCCCAAGGACGTCAGCAAGCGAGCCGCGAAGGCCTTCGACGAGGCGGAGGCGGCCGGCCTGGAACTCCAGGCGCGTCGACGTGCCGTGAGCCGTGCGGAGTGGGCTCAGTACGAGGCTCTGGACGCCCACAAGGAGGACGTACTCGCCCGTCTGGGCGACCGGCTCTCGGAGCTCCTCAGCGACGCTCGTAGCGCGTTCACAGCCCTTCGTGGCGCCAACTCCGCGGAGGCTGCCATCGACGCGGGAGAGGACGCTGTAGCGGCCTGGACACGGCTCCGCGGCATCGTGCAGAGCGTCGGGGAACTCCGTGCGGCTCAGTGGGAGGCGATCCGCGGCCCACGGGCACCGGGTGAGGCCCTGAGCGGTGAAATGCCGGGGGCCAAGTGGCGACGCCAGGGCTTCGGGCACGTGCAGCACACGCACCCCGACGACGTCCCGGCCGACGTCCGCCCCGCACTGCGGGACATGTCCGGCCGCGTGAGCCTCGCGTATGTGCGTTGGCTCGCCACCTGTGACGACGCCTACGTGCCCGCCAGTCTCGACGAGTTGGAGGGCGACGTCGCCGTCCTGACCGTCCCCGCGGGGATGGAGGACTGGGAGGACATCTCTCCGCGCGAGTACCCCGCGCTGAAGGGGCGGCCCGGTGACGTGTACCCCCACTCGCGCGCCCCGCACCCGGACGCCTCGCAGCCGGCGCCGCTCCCGCCCAAGCCCACGGCTCCCCACCCTGATGGCGAGCCGACCACCATTGACTACTTCAACTAGGAGCCACCTATGGAACTCACTCCGGAGCAAGAACGCGACAACGCGCTCCAGGAACTCGCCCGACTGCGCGCCGGACTCGCAGCCGGCCTGACGGCAGAGCAGAGCAAGTTCCTCCGCGGCTCGACGTCGGACGAACTCCAGGCAGACGCCCGCACTCTGGCCGTGGCGTTCGGAACGTCCACCGCTCGTCAGCCGTCCGGATCCGGCAGCGACGTCAACGGGAGCGTCGGCAGCATCGAAGCCGGTGCTGCGGCGTACCGCCGGAAGCACGGTCTCGACGACAACGGCCAGCCGATCAACGGGACGCGTACGCCGTTCCAGGCGACGAACTACCAGATGGAGAAGTGATGACCCCCGACACCGAGAACACCATCCGCACCCACGCCGTGACGCTGAACGGCCAGACAGCCGCCGTCAACCTGATCGGTGGCCAGACCCTGACGGGGACGCTGGCCTACGCCACGACGCCGTACGCGAACGGCATCGTGTATCCCGACTTCCTTCAGATCACCGTGTCCACGAAGGTGCACACGGTGCGCATGGACCACGTGTCGAGTATCGGCCAGGGTTAGGAGGTCCCATGCCCCGTGGAAGACCAGGGCCCAAGCCCAACCCCAGCGCGCGGTTCTCGCGCCACCGTGCCGACGAGCGGCCCGTGACGTACCTCCCCCCGGACGGCTGTGAAGACGAACCGCCCCCCATGCCCCCGGGACGGGGGTGGTCGGAGGCAGAGGAGGCGCACTGGCGGGAGCTGTGGTCCACGCCTGCTGCGCACGCGTGGGACGACGGTGTGTTCCCTGCCGTCGCTGCCCTCGTCGTGGCGACGTCGACGATCCTCGGATCGGGACGTGTCAGCGCTCAACTCATCGGTGAACAAAGGGCGTTGATGAACGACCTAGGCCTGACGCCTGCGGCCATGGACCGGCTGAGGTGGGTCATCGGTGAGCCCCCGAACGCAGTACGGCCGGACTGATGAACCGACGTCAGCAGCGCGCACAGCGACAGCGTGACGAGGCGCGAGGCGTGGACACGCGCACGGGTGAGCTGCCCGACTACCCGTGTCCGCCTCACCTCCTCGCGCCGGCCGGTATCGAGGAGTGGCTCACCCCGGAGGAGCTAGCCACCCTGACGGAGGCGGAGGCGATGCTCCGTGCTCGCCGACGCTGGGTTGACGCACGCGACGACTACGCCCGTGAGCAGACGGGCGACGATCACGGGCTCCGTGCTCGCGTCGCTCGACTCTGCGGCCCCGTCGGTCGCCCGGTGTGGCGCGACGAGGTGGGCGAGCCGTGGCACGTGCGACGTCGCGCAACGCTCTGACCTGGGAAGACACCACCTCATAACCCCCTCCGGGCCACCACGAGCACCGGTTAGGTGCTGGGACGCGCCCTCTGATTGACGAGCAGATGGTCTACGAGTAGCCCCCAGAGCGGCCCCGAGGCGCCTCTGAGCGCCGTTTTGAGCCCCCGTTCGCGCGGCCGACGGGGCGGATCGTGGTCGACGAGCGATCAAGCGGCACATTCAAGATCCGCAGTTAAGCGTTACAAAGCCCCGGAGGATCCGCTCCCCGGGGCTCTTCCTATTTCCGGAGGAGGGGCCCGTGTGGACCTATGACGAACAGATGCGCTGTAGGCGCCCCGGTTGCTACTTCGAGCGCTCCTACATGAAGGACGCTGCCGGTAAGAAACGACTGAAGAGGCATTGCGGAGTGCTCTGTTATGTCTGGTGCCGTCGGGCGGCAGGAGCCATGAAGTACGGAGACACCGACGGTGCAGCCGAACTACTCCGTCTCAGCCGGCTACTGGACGCGCGGATGTCTCCGACGGAATTCGTTCCTGGCGTGGTAGCTCCCCGCTGATCCGCCCCCATCAACCGATCCTCAGGCCGCTACGCGTCCGTAGCGGCCTTTGCCATACCTGGAATTCCTATGACCACTGAAACGGCCGGGTGCTTCCGGCCCGGCTGCCGGATGGCACCGAAACTGAAACTGACGCTATCCGGCAGCCTCGAAATCGACTCGTGGTGCAGCGATGCGTGCCGCGAATGGGCCGTGATGTCGGCCGCAATCGCCCGTTGTGAGATAACCCCCGACGTGGAGCGGCAAGCCGAAAGGCTCTATCACGTAGGGCGGCTGCTAGACCTTCGCGAAAACGCCGACGATGTCACGTTCTCCGTCGCGACAACGCCCGTTGTGACGTCGCCAACGCCGGAAACGGGGGCGTTCGATGAGCGACCTTGACATTGTCGGCTCCGCTGGGGTCGACGTCGTCCCGGTGGTGCCGAACTTCCATACGAGGCTGAAGACTGCGGTACTTCCTGCCGCGGATAGGGTCGGGGAGGACGTCGGCCGACGTATGGGGGAGGCGATATCGAGGAGTATCGTAATCGCCATCCCCGACGCTGTGGCCAGCGGAGGGACCCGAGCGCGGGCCGTGGCGGTTCGCGAGGGCGGCAGAGTGGGCGGCGAATTCGGCCGCTCAGTGAAAGCAAAGCTCGAACAAGCATTCCGAAGCCTCCCGCGGGCTGACGTCAGACTCGGCGACACCGGCATAAACGCCGACATCGACCGTTTGCGCGCCCGGATCCAGACGTTGAGCGGCCGGACTATCGGGCTCGATATCGACGCCGGCGCAGCGCTTGCGGAAATCACCGACATCAATGCGCGACTGGAGCGTTTGGTGCGCAACACCCGAGCATTCAGGTGAGAACGGATACCGCAGCCGCGCGCGCAGCGTTGGCGGAGGTGCAACGCCAGATAAACGACGTTGACCGGGACGACGTCAATATCAAGGTGCGCGCCGATACGTCAGGCGCAATGAGTGAACTGAAGTTTCTCAGCATCGCTCTTGCGGCCGTTGCGGCGCTCCCCGTAGTTCCCGTAGCAGTTGCCGGGATCGGCTCCATTGCTGCCGCAGCAGTAGCAGCCGGCGCGGGAGTGGGCGCGCTCGCCCTCGTCGCAGTTCCCGCCATCAAGTCCGTGACGAACGTGATGCAGCTACAGACGGCCGCAACGCAGCAGGCCGCGCGGGCGACGGACAACAGCGCAGCGTCGAACGTGCGAGCCGCACAGAACGCATTGCAGCTAGCGGGAGCCCAAGCCTCCCTGACGTCCGCACACCGTCAGGCAGCGCAGGCCATCGCGCAGGCCAACGAACAGGTAGCGAACTCCGAGCGCGCTCTGACGGAGGCTAAGAAGTCCGTGCGGCAGGCTGAGGAAGACCTCGCCACGGCCCGCAAGGACGCTGCCGAGCAGCTGCGCAGCCTCAATGACCAGTTGCTGGACGGCAAGCTGTCCGAACGTCAGGCCGTCCTCGACGTCAAGCAGGCCCAAGAGGACCTGAACAAGGTTCTCAGCGACCCGACCGCGACGGATCTGCAACGCCAGCAAGCGCAGTTGGCCTACGACGAGGCACAGCGCAACGCGCAGAAGACGAAGCAGTCGAACGCGGATCTTCAGAAGCAGGTCGTGGCCGCCAACAAAGCCGGCGTCGAAGGTAGTGACGTCGTGAAGCAGGCGAAGGAGCGTGTGGCGGAGGCCAACGCCAAAGTCGCCGACCAGGAGCGCGCCCTTGCCGACGCTCGCGCGAAGGTGCGCGACGCCGAAATCCAGGGCGCGGAGCAAGTCGCCTCCGCGGAGCGTGCCCTCCAGGCCGCACAGCTCTCGTCGGTCGACACGACGGCGAAGACTGCGACGGCCGCGGATACGTACCGTGCCGCGCTTGCCAAGCTCACGCCGGCACAGCGCGACCTATACGACTCGATTGCCGGGTCTCACGGGTTGAAGGCCGCATTCACCGACTGGGCGACGTCGCTACAGCCCCAGGTATTGCCACTCTTCACCCGAGGCGTGAACGCCGCGAAGAGCGCACTGCCCGGCCTGACGCCGCTTGTGCGCGGCGCTGCGGATGCCGTGGGCGTTCTGTGGAGCAAGACCAGTCGAGAGCTGCGAACGCCCTTCTGGGGCACCTTCAAGCACGATCTCGACGGTGCCGTAAAGCCAGCCATCATCGGATTCGGCACGGCCTTCGGGAATGTGTTCCGCGGAGTTGCCGGCGTCCTCGACGGGTTCTTGCCTCACACTCAGACGATCTCTGATCGGCTCATCAAGACGACGGAGCGCTTTTCTGAGTGGGGGACCAGCCTCAATGCGAACCCCTCCTTTGAGAAGTTTCTGAAGTTCTCCAGTGACCGGGGCGCAGTCCTGGCCGACGTATTCGGCAAGGTGGCAACAGCCTTCCTCAACGTCGGCGAGAGCCTCACCCCGATATCCGGCCCGCTTCTGAAGACGCTGGGAGGCGTGGCGGACGCGCTAGGCGTCATCGCCGGAAACGCGCCGTGGCTGCTCCAGTTCGTCTACGCCGCTATCGTCGGGTGGAAGCTGTGGACGCTCGCGGTGATCGCGTTCAACTTCGCGGTGGCTGCGAATCCGCTCGTGCTGATCGGCCTTGCCATCGTCGCTCTCGTCGGCGTGATCATCTACGCTTGGGACAAGTGGGGTTGGTTCCGGGCAGGTGTTGAGGAGGCTTGGGCCGGAATCAAGGCCGTGACGCTGTGGGCCTGGAATGGCTACCTGAAGCCGTCGTTCGTGCAGCTCTGGCACATCCTCGCGTGGGTCGGCGGAAAGGTCGTATGGCTGAATGACCACATCGTCGCCCCGGTGTTCCGTGCGATCGGCGTAGCGGCCAAGTGGCTTTACGACCACGGCGTGAAGCCACCACTTCAGAACATCTGGAACTCGCTTGGGTGGCTCGGGAGCAAGTTCGGGTGGCTGTACGACAAGGGTGTAGCACCGGTCGTTCACGACATAGCCGACGGTGCGTCGTGGCTGTACAGCAACGGGCTAAAGCCGGTGGCAAGCCGAATCGGCGACCTGACGGACGCCATGGCCGATTCCTTCCGGTCCATGAGCAAGTCAATCAAGGTGGCATGGGATTCCGTCGTCGACCACTCGAAGACGCCTGTGAACTTCATCATCAAGTGGGTGTATACGAGGGGCATCAAAGCCGTCTGGGACGGAATCGCAAAATTCGTCGGCCTCGACCCGCTCCCCAAGGCTCCTAAGCTCCTCGCGGCTGGCGGAACCATTGGTGACGGGTGGGGGGCGGTACGTCCCATGGTCACGAACAGGCCCACAGCAATCGTCGGTGAAGGCAACCCGCGGTACCCGGAATACGTCATCCCGACGGATCCGAAGTACAGGAGCCGGGCACTGGCGCTGCATGCTGCCGCAGGAACTCAACTCTTGGAGGACGGCGGGATCCTCGGCTCCGCGTTCGACGTGGTCAAGGGCGCCGTGTCGAAGGGCGTCAACTGGGCGTCCACAGCGGCCGACCTCCTCGCCCACCCCAGCAAGGTGTGGGCGAAGCTGGTCCGGCCGATCCTCGACTCCGTAGCCAAGGGCGTCGGGAGTGCCCCCATGGGCAAGGCTCTGGCGAAGCTCCCGGTGCGCATGGTCGACGGCCTAGAACAGAAAATCCTCGACGCTGTGAGCGGTGGGGGTTCGGCCGACGTCAGCGGACTCGGCGACCTCGGAGCGCACGGCGCCTCCGCCAAGCAAGCGCAGAAGATCGCGCGCGCCATGCTCCCGGCGTTTGGGTGGGATCCGGCAACGCAGATGCCGCCGCTCATCTCCCTGTGGAACGGGGAAAGTGGCTGGAGGTGGAACGCGCTCAACCCCTCCTCCGGCGCGTACGGGATCCCACAGAGCTTGCCGGCGTCGAAGATGGCGTCGGCCGGTCCTGACTGGCGTACCAACCCAGCAACGCAGATCCGATGGGGTATGGACTACGTCCACGACCGGTACGGATCTCCAGCCCATGCGTACTCGACGTGGCTGAGTCGGTCGCCCAGGTGGTACGACGACGGAGGCTACCTCCCGACGGGCCTCTCCCTTGTTGCGAACGGCACCGGTTCCCCAGAACCAATCTTCACCGGATCGCAGTGGGAGGACATCCGACGGGCGAAGTCCGGCACCCCCAACGTCACCGTCAACGCCCCGACGAAGGTGTACATCGACGGCCAGGAGATCCGCGGAATCGTTGATCAGCGGATCGAGGTTCACGACGGTCACTTGGCCACCATGTTCAACAACGGCCGCAAGATCCTCTGACGCACACCACACGCACACCGGGCCGGCTCCCGGGCTCACGACTTCATGAGGAGCAACCATGTTCGGTGAGCCAGCCAAGCGTCAGGCCGTCCAGTGCCCGCACTGCGGATCCGACGTCCCACAGTCGCCCGGTGCTGGCCGTCCACGCGTCTACTGCACCCCGACGGCTGGAGCTCAGTGGCGTCAGCGTATGCGGGCTCTGGGGTTCCCTGTGTGAGGCACTCTTGACGCTGCCTCCCCGTGGGCGTGATGGTCGTAGAACATTGCGCAATCCGCGTGACAACGGAGGTCATCATGACGCTACGGTTCTTCGGTAAGGACCCTGAGACCAACGGCGACAACTGCCCCACGGTGTGGCTCGACGAGGGCAAGCAAGAGCTCGTCGTTCAGGGCTGGAAGGCGGACGAGGCACTTCAGGCAGAATGCCTGTCCACGGGACCGATTCCCGAGACGGAGGCGGTCGTCAGGCTGCCTCTCCGTATGGCGCAGCAGATCAGGGAGGCGCTCGATGCCGCAGAACGTTCCCCCGTTCGCTGAGCTCCTCGCAGGGTGCCGCGCCTCCGCCGTCCACCTGGAGACTCGCGACGTCTACGGGGTCGTCGAGGAGGACGAGGATTTCGCGGCGTGGCGTGCGGGGCACCGGTACGACCTCGACGACCGGTCGACGTGGTGGAACTCCTTCCATGACGTCGTGTCGGACGCTGTGGGGCGCGGGGTTGTCGTGCGCCGTGCGCGTGTCGTCTCGGAGCCGGTGAGTGAGTACATCCGGTACGAGCACTCATGCACGCCGCAGAACCTGGCGGCGGGCGAAGACGTCAGGTGGCTCCCTCGACGCCTGGCGTGCGACTTGCTCCTCCCCGGAGCCGACCTCTGGATCTTCGACGGACGGCTAATCAGGTACGGCCTGTTCGCCGGCGATGGCGCGTTCGTTGGTCACGTCCTGGAGGACGCGCCCGACGTCGTCAAGCGCCATGCCGAAGCGTTCGAAGCAGTGTGGGAGCGTGCCATCCCTCACGCGGACTTCAGGATCTGAGCGCCGCCCGACCATGCAATCTCCCTACCCGTCTGCTGCCCTCGACGAGGCGCGCCGTGCCATCGCGGAGAAGCTCCGTGAGATCCGGCGTGACGCCGGCCTGACGGGTAGGGAGGTCGCCGCCCGCACAGGGTGGCTGCCCTCGAAGGTGTCGCGCCTCCAGAGCGCCACAACGCCCCCGTCGGACGCCGACATTCGCGCCTGGTGCATTGCGTGCGGAGCCGAAGACAGGATCCCGGATCTCCTTGCGGCCAACCGCACGGCCGACTCGATGTACGTCGAGTGGAGGCGCGTGCAGCGAAGCGGCCTGCGTAGGCTCCAGGAGTCCCGGATCCCGCTGTACGAGCAGACGCGCACGTTCCGCGTCTACAGCTCCAGCGTCATCCCTGGCTTCGTCCAGACGTACGAGTACGCCGCCGCACTCCTCGGGAACATTGCGCGCGTCCACGGGACGCCGGAGGACGTCGACGAGGCTGCCGCCGCACGGGTCGACCGGTCCCACATCATCCGCGACGAACGCAAGCGGTTCGCGCTCTTGCTGGAGGAGTCCGTACTCCGCCACGTCGTCGGCGACCCCGTTGTCATGGCGGGGCAGTTGGGTTATCTCCTCTCCGTCATGGCGTTGCCGGCCGTCTCCATCGGCATCATTCCCGCGGGACGCGAGCGGCCCATGTGGACGCTGGAGACGTTCACGCTCTTCGACGAAGAGCGCGTGTCGGTCGAACTCCTGACGGCTGGAATCACCGTCACAGCCCCCGGAGAATTCGCGATGTACGTACGCGCCTTCGAGGAGATGACGGCGCTTGCGGTCTACGGGGCCGACGCCCGCGGGCTCATCTCGGCCGCAATTGACTCGCTCGACTGAAGTTGCATAGAACTCTGTAGAACTCTATGGAATCGCGCCCCCTTCCCCGCCTACCGTCGAACCAACGAAGTCCGGTGACGGAGGTGCAGACGTGGCGATGGAAACGGTGTTGAGAAGCACCCCGATTCAGCTAGCAGATCCGACGGAGTATCGCCCCCCAGCCCCCGAGCCGGGGTGCGAAACGTGCAAATCCCTTCAGTGTCAGATCGACGCCGCCAGTGACCCGCACGCAGACACTTACGACCCGTCGAAGGCGATCGATCTTCGTATTGCCCTGGCGCGGCATAAGAAGGGGAGGGGGACGACGTGCTGATAAACACCAGCGCGTTCCCGGTCGTCGGGTCGCAGAACGAACTTACGAATCTCCCGCCCCGCGTCTGGGGTGAGTGCATGAGCTGTGTCGAGCTCCGACAGGAGCCGATCGGCATGGGGGACGGGGACACGGACTACGTGGCTTGGGCCAAGGAGCACCAGAGGCAGCACCCGACGCACGTCCGGTTCCGCCTGATCCACTCGAAGAACTTCCAGATCCTCCCGCACCGGCCGACGGACATCCGGCCCATCCCCTGAGCCCGCAGCCGGCGCCTGCGCGTCGACTGCGGAGGGCGCGGCGGGGGTTGGGTGCCGGGTGAGGCTGGCAGCCGCCTGACCCCCGCTAGCGTCCCTGAGCCCCGTCCTCGACGTGCTGAAGTGCCACCGGTCGAGGACGAGGGGCATGGCTGGTTCCTCATATCTCCCTCCAGCCGTGTCACGTCCGGAAAGGCCTCCGCGCTCCGTCCCCGCCGATGGGAGCGGGGAGGCACCCGAAGCTTCTCGTCCTCCTTTGTCGCCCAGACTCCCCAGGAGGACGAGGCGCCGCCCGTTGTGAGGAGTCCGCCCCCAGCGGACTGCCCGGGGCGGTAAGGGCCCCGCTCACCCGTACTCTGACCTGTCCGGGTGATCGGGGTTCTCAAATCTGCGTCCGCTCCCAGGGGCTGGGGCCCCGCTGTTGGCCTGGCGGACGCTGTACCCGGGTGTGCCGACGCTCCTCTTCCAGAGCCTGCCGGAGGAGTACGCCCGAGTACGAGAGCCCCGCTCATCCTGGAGTGCGAGCCAGGGAGGGTGGGGCTTTTTCATGCCCGCAGGTCAGGAGCCTCAGGTGCTCTATTGCGGGGTGTACACGCAGCTAGGGTGAACTCGTACTGCATGGCGGTGGTCGCTCCTCAGGCCGGGTAGCCCCGCCGGGTGTCCGGGTGTGCCCGGGGGATGTGCACCTACGTCAACTCCTCAGCAGGGACAGCAGTCCGCGTACTCCGGCGTCGAACGCCGCGGGGGAACCGGACGCCCGGGCGAGCACGTAGCCGCCCTGTACGGTCGCGAGCACGGTCGCGGCGATCTCCTCGCCGTCGACCAGGGGCCCGAACCGGCCCTGTTCCTTGCCCTCTTCGACGATCCCGGCGATCAGCTCGCGGATCCGGTCGAGCCTCTCGTCGACCGGCGCGCAGTTCGTCGCTCGCGATGATGTCCGGGTCCATGGTCAGCCCGCCGACCGGGCAGCCGCGCAGCACGTCACGCTCGCCCAGTACCAGTAGTTACAGAACGCCAGTTCTGCCGGGAGCAGGGCCCCGGCCGCCGCGTACTCCACGGGAGGTACGGCGGGTGCCGTCGTCCGCACGACGACCCGGACCCCTCCTGACGGTCAGTCTCGGTACATCACACCGAGACTTCGGGGAGTTGACCGATATGCAGACCCTGGCGGACTGGAACGGCGGGCCCGGCCCGTGGATCCTGTTCTTCCCGCTGATCTGGGCGGCCGTCGTGATCGGCGTCGGCACGTTCCTGCGCCGCACCGTGTGGCGCGGCCGCGGCGGACCCTGGCGCCCGATGGACGCCGGCCGTCCGTCCGGCGACTCGCCGCTCGCGGTCCTCGGCCGCCGCTTCGCCGCGGGCGAGATCGACGAGGACGAGTACTGGCGCAGGCTGTCCGTCCTGGAGGAGCAGTTCGGCCGCATCGGCAAGGGCGGCGCGGTATGAAGAAGAGACGGTGATACCGGGGAGAGACTCGGCGAGGAGACTCACCGCCCGCTCAACTGGCGACAGCCGAGCGGGCGGGAGCGTGTGCGGCACCGGGAACGGCGGCGGTCGCGTGTGCGGGGGCCGGGGCTCCGACGGGTGCGGCTGCGGTCGCGGGTGCGGCGGCGGCTGCACCGGCGGTCGTGGGTTCCGGCTGGACGATCCGGCGGGTCGCCGGTTCGGCGGCCCGGCGCTGCGGACGGGCGGCCGCCATCGGCGTGGCCGTCGGCGCCGGCAGGGTGAACCACACGACCTTGCCGTCGTCGTGCGGCCGGACCCCCCAGCTCTCGCTGACCGCGGCCACCATCGCGAGCCCCCGCCCGCAGGTGGCCATCGGCGCGATCTCCGTGCCGTCCTCGACCACCGGAAGGCGCGGATCGTGGTCACGGACCGACACCGTGAGGCGGTCGAGCTGGAGCTCGATCTCCACCGTGCAGTTCTTGTCGGTCCGGGCGTGCCGGTGGACGTTGGTGAGCAACTCCGTCACACCGAGCGCTGCCCGGTCGATCAACGGGTCGAGATGCCAGTAGCGCAATTGCGCAGATACGATTCTGCGGACCTGGCCGATCCGCGAGGGCAGTGCTTGGAGCTCCACCGAGCAGTGTCTGCTTGGGTGTTCGATCACGGCTGCGACTCCCCGACGTGAGGTCCGGAAGAACACGGAGAACGGATCCAGCAGGGCGCCGCCGTCCATGGGGCCGCCTGCTGTCGTGGCCGGCGGGCTGGTTCGCAGCGTTATCGCCGGTAAACCCAGAGTGACGTGAGACAAGCGTGACCCAGTGCGCACGGTCCCGCAACTCGCCGTGGCGAGGAGGTCACGCCCGCAGGTCCGTGCGGTTCAGCGGTCACGCCCCGCGGCCCGCCGCACCGCCTCGATGAAGCGGCGCGCCGCGGGCGGACCGGGCTCGCCGGGCGCCGGATCATGGTCACCCAGCGTGAGTGAGTAGCGCTGGCCGTTGAGGTCGGCCAGAGCCCGGTCCTCCGATGCGAACCAAGGCTTCGAGGCCCGTACCGCCTGCACGGGCGCGCTGTCGATCTCGCTGCCGTAGCTCGTGAGCAACTGCAGCCTGCCGTCCCCTATCCGGACCTGGCCGGCCCGGGTGAGCGAACGCAGCCGCTTGTCGATCCGCACGCCCGTCGCCGTGAACTCCGGCTCCGCCATCCTGCCCCGCCCCTTTTCGACTACCTCGGTCGCCGGTCGGGAAGCTTGTGGCCCCGGCCGGCGTGCTCCGGCTCGTGTCGTGATCCAGTGTGCGCCCCCGTTCGAGACGTTCGTCCCGTCCGGTGGCAGTCTGCCCGCCCTCGGCGCGGAGCACCAGTACGCACGGGCCGCCGGGTGGGGGGCGCTCGGAGCACTCGCCGCCGTGCGCCCCCGAAGGGATCGCGCCACGGGTCGCCGCTGTTCCCCAGGGCTGCCTTTGAGGCGCTCAAAGATGCGTTTATGCAGGTGAGAAGCGTGCGGAAGGTGTTTATGATCGATGCGTCGGCCGCGTTCGGACGCCGTCGGCGCGCAGCGTAAGGAGTTCCGCCGTGAGCACCACCCCGCAGATCCGGACCGGCGCCACCCTCGACGTCGACCGCAGTGACACCGCCTACCGCGACTGGCTCAAAGAGGCCGTCCGCAAGGTCCAGGCGGACGCGAACCGCTCGGCGGACACGCACCTGCTCCGCTTCCCGCTGCCCGAGGCCTGGGGCATCGACCTCTACCTCAAGGACGAGTCGACACATCCGACCGGGAGCCTCAAGCACCGGCTGGCCCGCTCGCTCTTCCTCTACGGCCTGTGCAACGGCTGGATCCGGCCGGGCCGACCGGTGATCGAGGCGTCCAGTGGCTCGACGGCCGTCTCCGAGGCGTACTTCGCCAAGCTCATCGGCGTGCCGTTCATCGCCGTCATGCCGCGCACCACCAGCGCCGAGAAGTGCCGGCTCATCGAATTCCACGGCGGGCAGTGCCACTTCGTGGACGACTCGCGGAAAATGTACGAGGAGTCCGCGCGCCTCGCGGTGGAGACCGGCGGCCACTACATGGACCAGTTCACCTACGCCGAACGGGCCACGGACTGGCGCGGCAACAACAACATCGCCGAATCCATCTTCCGCCAGCTGGAGTTGGAGCGGTTCCCGGAGCCCGCCTGGATCGTCGCCACGGCCGGCACGGGCGGTACGTCCGCGACGCTCGCGCGCTATGTCCACTACACCCAGCGCGATACGCGGATCTGCGTCGCCGACCCCGAGAACTCCTGTTTCTTCGAGGGCTGGACCACCGGCGATCCGGACGTCACCTGCGACTGCGGGTCCCGCATCGAGGGCATCGGCAGGCCGCGGATGGAGCCCAGCTTCGTGCCGGGTGCCGTCGACCGGATGATGAAGGTGCCGGACGCGGCGAGCGTGGCCGCGGTGCGGGCACTGGAGCGGAGGATCGGGCGGAAGGCCGGGGGGTCGACCGGGACCGGGCTGTGGAGTGCGCTGAAGATCGTCGCCGAGATGGTGGCCGAGGGACGGCAGGGGAGTGTGGTGACCCTGCTCTGCGATCCGGGCGACCGGTACCTCGACAAGTACTACTCGGACACCTGGCTCGCCGCACAGGGCCTGGACATCGCGCCCTGTGCGGCGGCGATCGAGACCCTGCTGGAGACGGGAATCTGGCCCGGCTGAGCCGCTACCGGCTGGAGACGGGAATCTGGCCCGGCTGAGCCGCTACCGCGCCAGGCGCCGGTCCAGTTCGGTGACCGCGCCCCTGAAGGCCCGGCCCAGCCCGGCGCGTGCCGCCCTGACCGCGAGACGGAACGGTGCGTTGCCGTCCACGGCGAAGGTCCACTGCACGCGAGTGCCGCCGCCGGACGGGACGAGCCGCCACTCCTCCGCGAGGGCGTGGGCACCGGGCGCGTTGGTCAGGTCCACCCGGTAGGCGTACACCTCCGCCTCCTTGGCCGCGATGACCGTCTCCCGGAAACGCCCGCCGCCCTTCAGCCGGATGTCGCGGCCGGCACCGTCGTCGACCGACTCGGCGTGCGTCACCGCGGCGAACCACTGCGCCCAGCCGGGTACGTCGTCGTTGAGCGCGTGGAAGACCCGCTCGGGCGGTGCGGCCATCTGCTGCGCGAAGACCAGGCGTACGGGCGCGGTCTCGACGAAGTCGAGCCCCACGGGGCGCAGTCGGCGTGCCATCGGCAAGAACCCCCCTGGCCGGCACGGCGGTTGACCGGCTCCGCCACGATAACTGGCGGCCCGTCAGATGTCTGTACCGCCTACGCGATCAGGCCTCGGCCTCGCCCGCCACCACCAGCCGGCGCAGATGCTCCGCGATCTCCGCGCGCGCGTCGGAGGGCAGCCCGGCGTCCGTGACCAGCGTGTCGACCTGCTCCAGCTTGGCGAACGAACTGAGGCCCACCGTGCCCCACTTGGTGTGGTCGGCGACCACCACGACCCGCCGGGCCGACTGCACCAGGCGGCGGTTGGTCTCCGCCTCGGCGAGGTTGGGTGTGGAGAGGCCGGCCTCGGTCGATATGCCGTGCACGCCGAGGAAGAGCAGGTCGAAGTGGAGCGCCGCGATCGCCTGGTCGGCAACCGGGCCCACCAGGGAGTCGGACGGGGTGCGCACCCCGCCGGTCAGGACCACCGTCGCCGCCCCCTGCCGCTGCCCGGCGACCCGCTGGGCCGCGTGGAAGACGTCCGCGACCCGCACCGAGTTCGTCACCACGGTCAGGTCGGGGACCTCCAGGAGATGATGGGCCAGCGCGTACGTCGTCGTACCCCCGGACAGGGCGATCGCCGTACCCGGCACGACCAGTTCGGCGGCGGCCCGCGCGATGTCCTCCTTGGCGGTCAGCTCCAGCCCCGACTTGGCCTCGAACCCCGGCTCGTGGGTGCTCGCCTCGACCACCGGCACCGCACCGCCGTGCACCTTCTCCAGCACGCCCTGCCGGGCCAGCGCGTCCAGGTCCCGGCGTACGGTCATGTCCGACACACCGAGCTTGCGGGTCAGCTCGTTGACCCGCACGCCGCCCCGGCGCCGGACCTCGTCCAGGATCAGGGCGCGGCGCTGCTCCGCGAGGAGGTTCTGGTTCTCGCTCACGTACGCTCCGGTCCTCTCGCCTCAGCCGTCCGACACGCCCTGCGTACCGGCTCCGACCAGGACATTCCGTCCGGCTCCGGCGTGCGGGCGCCCCATCCTTTCACGGGACCACACAGGTTGCGCTACTCCCTGTGGCGGTGCGCACATGCCATTTGGTCACCATGTGTTGCGCTGGGCGTCACACACAACGGGGAGATTCCGTGACGAGTGGTGTGCGTCACACCGGAATCGGCGATCCTGGTAGCCGCACGGACACAGACCATCGGCGCGGCACGGGGGAAGTGCGGACGAGTGGAACGCGCACGGGAACGCACCGCCGGCGCCGGCCCCGCCGACGGGCTGGCGGAGACGCATCCGGAGTCGGAGACCGCGTCCGCGGACCCGCCCGCCGCACCGGAGATCGACCTGGAGCTCCTGGTCCACGGGGTCGGCGGCAGCACGCCGGAGAAGATGCTCGACGACCCGCGCACGGTGCGGATCACCGGCGACGACACCGCCGCGGTCTTCCGGCGTGCCGAGGACGTCGACGCCGAGTCCCGGCCCGGCGAGTACCGCGACCGGACGGTGCCCGAGGCGTACGTCTGGTGCAACCTCACCTCGGGCAACGCCTCCCGCGCGCTGTGGCTGCTGCTCCTGCCGTTCATGGTGGTCAACCTCGCCCACTGGATGCGCCCCGCCGCCGAGGACCGGCCCCGTACCGTGCGCTTCTACGGCCTGCTGGTCCGGCTGGCCGGGCTCACCCTGACCGTGCTGCTGGTCGCCGCCGCCTGCGAGGTCGCCCTGGACCTCGCCGCCTGGCAGTGCGCGGGCGTCACCGCCTGCGCCCGCCGCCACACCTGGCTCGGTTTCCTCTCGCCCGCCGGCTCCCACGGCGGCTGGTGGAGTGCGCCCGGACGCCGCCTCGCTCTGGCCGCCCTGGTCCCCACCGCCCTGACCGGCCTGCTCTGGTATCTCTCGCACCGCACCTGGAGCGCCTACGAGTCCACCCGCCCCCTGGCCAACGACCCCGAGCCCGGCCACACCTCCCTCGGCAGCCCCGGCTTCTGGTACGGGCGCCGGCTGGTCGCCCGGCTGCGGGCCGCCCACACCGCGGCGGGCCTGCTCACCGTCGCCGCCGCGGTCCTCGCGCCGGCGGCCGCCTTCGACCGGCGGCCGGGCGGACCCGCCGTACTGGACACGACCGGACGGCTGCTGACCGGCGCCCTGACCGCCGGGGCCCTCGCCGTGGTGTGGGTGGTCTGCCGCCGGGGCCGCAGCGAGCACCTCCTCGACCAGGAACTCGACCGGCACCTCTTACGACGCCTGCCGCTCGGCGCGCTCGCCCTGCTGGCGCTCGTGGTGCTGTACGCAGGCTGGTCCCGCCCGGGATGGCACTCCGTCGGGCGGCTCACCGGGGACACCGCCTTCGGCGGTCTGGTCCTGGCCCAGGGGGTGCTGGTGATCGTCCTCGCGGTCGCCGCCCACGACCTGCACCGCCGGCTGCCCGACGCGCGTGCCGCGATGCGCGGCCTCGGCGGGCCCGCGGTCGCGCTGCTCGCGTGCGCGCTCGGCGGAGTGATCTCGGGCGGGCTCGCCCAGCGGGTCTCCGACTGGCTGGACGGCACCGGCACCTCCATCGCCGGCCCTCCGGTCCTGCTGACCTGGCAGGCGTCGGCGATCCCGCCGGTGCTCGTGGTGCTGCTCTGCGCGGTCGCCTGGCTGTCCTGGCGCACCTCGCGGCTCGGCCGCGTGGAACGCGCCGCCGCCGGCCTCGGCCACCCCGGGGAGCCGGAGGACGCGGCCCGCAGCCGCCGTATCGCCCGGGTCCGGGCCATGGCGGTCCTCACCGACCGGACGCCGTTCGTCGTCACCGTGCTGTGCGCCGCCACGCTGGTGCTGGGTGCCGGGGCACTGGTGGGCGCGCTGGCCACCGGCCGGACCCCGGACGCGGCGGCCGACCGGACGTACGTCCTGGTGCACGGCGCCGCCGAGACCTCGCAGGCGCTCGGCTCCTGGCTGGTCGGGCTGGGCTTCCTGCTCTTCGTCACCTGGGGCCGGCGCGCCTACAAGGACGCCGCCGCGCGGCGCACCATCGGCATCCTCTGGGACGTCGGCACCTTCTGGCCGCGCGCCGCCCACCCCTTCGCCCCGCCCTGCTACGCCGAGCGCGCGGTCCCCGACCTGACCTGGCGGATGGCCACCTGGACCCGCCGCACCGGCGGCCGGCTGGTCATCTCCGGCCACTCCCAGGGCAGCGTCCTCGCCGCCGCGGCCGTCTGGCAGCTGACCCCGTCGGTGCGCAGCAGGGTCGCCCTGCTGACGTACGGCTCCCCGCTGGAGCGGCTGTACGGCCGGTGGTTCCCGGCCCACTTCGGCCCCGCGGAACTCGGCTCCCTGCACCGCGAGGTCGCCTGCTGGCGCAACCTCTACCGCCTCACCGACCCCATCGGCGGCCCCGTGCGGATCCCCGACGGCGACGGTCCCGAGGTCGACCACGCGCCGCTGAAGGACCCCCTCGCCTACGGCCGCACGCCCGGGCACCCGCTCCCGGCGCCGATCCTGGGCCACTCCGACTACCAGGCGGACCCGGCCTTCGCCGAGGAACGGCGGCGGCTGCTGGCCCGGCTGCGCCCGGAGCTGCCCGGGCAGCGGCCGCAAAGAGGCGGCTGATCAGGCGAGTTCGGGGAGGTCCTCCGGGTACAGGAGGGTCAGGTCGTCGGTGGTCGGGTCGGCCAGCTGGGCGACCCGGCTCGCGTGCCGCTCGACCATCGCCTCGAAGGTCTGCCGCGCGGTACGGCCGTTGCCGAACGCGGGGCCCTTCGGGAGCACCGTGAAGTACTTCAGCAGCGCGTCGGAGGCGCCCGGCGCCAGCCGGTACTCGTGCTCGTCGGCCTGCTGCTCCACGATCCGCAGCAGCTCGTCAGGGCCGTAGTCGCTGAAGGTGATGGTCCGGGAGAAACGCGACGCCACACCGGGATTGACCGAAAGGAAGCGCTCCATCTCCTCCGTGTAGCCCGCGACGATCACCACCACGGCGTCCCGGTGGTCCTCCATCAGCTTCACCAGCGTGTCGATGGCCTCCTTGCCGAAGTCCCGCCCGGCGTCCTCCGGCGACAGCGCGTACGCCTCGTCGATGAACAGCACACCGCCGTGCGCCCGCTGGAAGGCCTCCTGGGTGCGGATCGCCGTGGAGCCGATGTGCTCGCCGACCAGGTCGACCCGGGACACCTCGACCAGATGGCCCTTCTCCAGCACCCCGAGGGAGGCGAGGATCTCGCCGTAGAGCCGGGCGACCGTCGTCTTGCCGGTGCCGGGGGAGCCCGTGAACACCAGGTGCCGCTTGACCGAGGCGGCCTTCAGCCCGGCCTGCTGGCGGCGCCGGCCGACCTCGATCATGTCGGTCAGCGCACGGACCTCGCGCTTGACGCTGTCCAGGCCCACCAGCGCGTCGAGTTCACCGAGCACGGCCTTCGAGGTCCGGGCCGGCTCCTGGGGCGCGGCCGGGGGCAGGAGCGGTTCCTGCTCGGTGCTGCGCTGGCCGGGGATCGCGCCCAGCAGGCCGGGTGACTGGTGCGAGGTCTGTACGACCGTCTCCCGCGCCGCGGGCGGCCGGAGGCTGCCGCTCTCGTCGCTGGTGCAGTCCTCCACCACCGGGCCGGTGCCGGAGCCCGCGTCCGGACCGCCGTCCGCGAACTCGTAACCCCCGCGCGCGCACCGCTCCGTGCGGCACTTGCGCAGCGTCGTGCGGCAGCCGTCGATCACGTGGAAGCCGTAGCCGCCGCTGCCGGTGACCCGGCAGTTCTGGAAGGTGCCACGGCCGCCCGCCGACACGTAGAAACCCGCCTCGGCCGGGGAGTCGACCGTGCAGCGCTCGATGGTGGGGTCGGCGCCCTTGGTGACGATCACTCCGGTCTGGGTGGCGTCCACCGTGCAGTTGTTGAGGGTGCCGCCGCTGCCGTGGTCGCGGAACCAGGCGCCGGTGGCCGCGTCCCGGATGCGGCAGTCGTCGAGCTGCGCGGTGGCGCCGTCGCTCACCGAGACCGCGGTGTTGCGCACCTGGGAGAGATCGCTGTCGACGACGTCCGCGCGGGAGCCGCGATCCAGCACGAACAGGGCGTCCGGTACGTCGTGCACCCGGCAGGAGTCCAGGACCACGGTGGCGCCGTCGCTGACCCACACCGCGGGATAGTCGCCCGTGCTGTCGAAGATCTCGCACTGGTTCGCGTCCACCCGGGTGCCCGGGTCCCACACCGACAGGCCGTTGCGGCCGAACTGACGCACGGTCGTCCGGGTCAGCGTCAGCACCGACCGCGAGCGCAGGTCGACCGCGTTCTCCGGGATGTCGTGGATACGGCAGTCGGCGAGGGTGAGCACCGCGTCGGTGTCGAGGGTGACCCCGTCGGCGGTGGTGCGGTGCACATCGCAGTCGGTGAGGTGTGCCGTGGCCTGCGCGGTGACCTGCACACCGGAGCCGCGCACCTCGTAGATCTCGCAACCCACCGCTTCCAGCGCGGAGTTCTCCCCGGTCGCCGTCATGCCCGTGCCCGAGGCGTGGTGCACCCGGCAGCGATCGAACCGCGGACGGCCGCCGCCGCGCACCGCCACGCCGGCCTGGCCGGCCGCCACGACCTCGCACTCCTCGAACACCCCGCCGCCGCCGTCGAGTACGGCGATCCCGATGCCCGCCGGGTTGTCCACGGTGCACCGCCGCACCGTCGGCCGGGCTCCGCCGCGCACCTCGATGCCGGCGGCGGACCGGGTGACGATCCGCACGTCCAGCAGCTCCGGGGTGCCCTCCTCGACCAGCAGCGCGGGCGCGGCCGCGTCCTGACCCTCGACATGCAGGTCCTGTACGACCGCCGAGGCGCGTACGGTCAGCGGGACGCCGTCCGCGGGGGCGATGCGCACCGAGCCGGGCGAGCCCTCGGGCCCGCGCAGCGTCACCGCGCGCTGGACGACGAGGTTCTCCCGGTAGGTGCCGGGCGCGACCGTGAGGACGTCGCCGTCGGCGGCGGCCTCCAGGGCGGCGGCGAGCGACGCGTACTCACCCGTGCGGCGCCGCCACCTCGATGTGCCGGTGTGCGTCACCTGGACCGTGCCCTGTGCCATGGCGTTGCCGTGCCCCCACCTCGTCGTACAGATCGCTCGCTCGCCTCGCGGGCGGCACCGCGGACGGTGCCCGGCCCCTGTGGTTCGCTCGCGCGCGGGTCGATGCCGAATGCGCTTCGGCCGCTCCACCGTAGCGTGCGCCGAGGTGGTGGGTTGACCAGAGACGGAAAGGCCGTCAGCTGCCCGTCCCGGCCTTGCCCCAGTCCGGGCCCGCCCGGTCCCAGGCCTGGTCCCACCGTGCGTACCTGCGACGGACCATACGCCAGACGATCGTCCGTCTGCCGCTCTCGACCACCCCCGCGGCCAGCAGGGCCGCGCCGAACCCGGCCAGCACGGCGTGCGTCGTCGCCGTCGCGGCGTCCAGCGGGCGGGCCGTGACGACCCCCTGCCGGTCCGTCCAGACGTCGAAGTGGTCGCCCTTGTGCGGGGATTTGAGGGTCGTCAGGACCGGGCCCTCCTGCCGGGTGCCGTCCGGTGCCGTCCAGTCGGCGAGGACACGGCTGCGGGTGTCGTGGACGCTGGTCGCGTCGGGGTCGGGCTCCACCGGGGCGCCGCCCAGCCTGCGCACCACCGTGGCGAGGACCAGATGCCGGTCGTGCTGCTGCTGCCGTACCGACCGCTGGAGGCTGTCCTGGGCGGCTGCGCCGACCAGCGAGCCGATCAACGGCGCGGCCACCACGATCAGCACCAGTGCCGCCAGGGCCACCCAGGCCTCGGCCAGGTCGGTCGCACGGCGCAGCGGATTGCGCCGCCAGCGCCACAGGCCGCGGATCGCTCGCACCGACCACCACCCCCTTCCCGCTCCGTGATAACCCCCGCCCGGCGCGTTCACCTGAGCCCCTGGCCGAAGAGAGAGCGAAATCACCCCCGGCAGGGACTTCCATGAACTTCCCACGACCCCCAACGACCGGGCCGCGGGCTCGGGTTCCCGGAGCGCGGCGGTGATCGCCCGGCGTGTGGTGACCGGCACCGCCCGGCCCCCGCAAGCTCAGCCGAGGACCCGGACCGGGTCCCCCACCCGGATGGTGCCGGGGGAGTGCGGTACCAGGTTCTGGCCGAAGACCAGCTGGTTGCCGAACCTGCGGTGCCGCGCCAGTGTCCGCAGCGGCTCCCGGCCGCGCTCGGCGGTGACCTGGTCGGTGGTGGTCACGACGCACCGCCCGCACATCTTCGCGACCCGGAACTCGACCTCGCCGATGGCGATCCGTCTCCAGTCGTCCTCCGCCCAGGGCGGGGTGCCCCGCACGACCACGTTCGGCCGGAAGCGGTTCATGGGCAGGGGGCCCTCGTCGGCGTGCTCGCCCCGCGCGATCAGCACGTTGAGGGCGTCCAGCGAGGACTGGGTGGTGACCAGCAGGGGATAGCCGTCGGCGAAGCTCACCGTCTCGCCCGGCAGGGCGTGGTCCGGGTCGATCGGGCGGCGGCGCGCGGGGTCGTCCATGTGGGCGAGGCGGACGTCGGCCTCCAGATACGCGGCACACCACTCATGGGCCGGCTCCGCCGCGAGGACCGCCTCCACCTTCGTGCCGAAGATGTCCACCGGCACCGTGACGCCCGGCCCCGGGATCGGCACCGTCAGGGGTGTGCGCCCGGGCGCGGACGGGCGTACGCCGCCGCCGGGCAGCAACTCGGCAGCGGCGAGCGCGAGGCGCGGCTGTACCCGCTGGGTGACGACCTTTCCCCCGTCGTCGATCAGCACCCAGCGTCGGTCACCGGCCAGCCCCCAGGGCTCCACGACGGCCTCGCGGGGCGAGAAGCCCCGGAGCGCCTTGACCGGGTGAACGTGGATCGACTGCAGTTCGGGCATCCCCATGACGCCATCGTGCCAGGCGGCACGGACATCGGGGAGCGCCGGTCAGTAGCCGCGGTACTGCTGCTGTTGCTGGTTGTTGTACGGGTCCTGGTAGGGAGCCGTCGGCGCGGGGCGGGGAGCCGCCGGGCGCATCGCCTCGTAACCCGTGCCGCCCGTCATCGGACGCGGCGGCTGCGGCTGCTGGGCGGGGTAGCCGCGCGGTCCCGTCGCCTGCTGCGGGATGTAGGCCGTGGGCGCCTGCTGCAGCGGCGCGGGCTGCTGCATCTGCTGCGGGTAGCCGTAGCCCGGGGCCGGCTGGGAGGGGCCCGCCGGGAGGGCGGGCAGTGCCGACGGCAGCGCGGGCAGGTTGCTGAAGCTGCTCGGCGCGTCGTAGGCGGGAGGAACCCGGATCGGGGCGATCTGAGGGGTGCCCCGTTCGGCCACGAGCGAGTCGTAGATCGGAGTGTCCGGGAAGGAGGCGGAGTAGTAGCCGCCGCCATAGGTGGAGCGGGGGGAGGTCATGGCACATAAGGTAAGCCCACGATGTGCTGGTTGGGGAGACCGATAAGAGGGTTGTTTTCCGTGTCGGCAGTGACGGTGGATCCCCAATCCGAGCGAACTCGTCAAAAAAGGACGGCAAACAGCGTTTGGATCGTGTAAAGGCAGAGTTCCGAGGCGGTTACCGGCAGTTGGCCAGGGATCTTCCTGTGCCGCTCATGGGAGACCCCTGGCCCCGGGAATAGGTTGTGAGGGCAGGGATGTCCCGGGGCGGCCAGGGCGCGCTCGGCGTGCCGACACATGATGGGGGCGGACATGTCAATGCCGAAAGGATCGAATACACCGGTGCCGACCACGGCACTGCGTGTCGAATTGGGTTGGCGCTCCGGCCCGGGCGCCCCCGACGCGGACGCCTCGGCGCTGCTGCTGGTCGCCGGGAAAGTGCGCTCCGACAGGGACTTCGTCTTCTACAACCAGCCGGTGCACGCCTCGGGCGCGGTCCGGCACGAGGGCAAGCGGCGCTCCGGCGACCTGGTCACCGACACCCTTTTCGTCGACCTCGCGCGCGTGGAGACCCCGATCGAGCGGATCGTCCTGGCGGCCTCGGTCGATGGCGGAACGTTTGGGCAGGTCCCGGGCCTCTACGTCGAGGTCCGCGACGCGGCCGGCGGGCAGGTGGTCGCCCGGTTCGACAGTGCGGGCGCCACGGTGGAAACCGCTTTCGTGCTCGGTGAGTTGTACCGCCGCCAGGGCGGCTGGAAGTTCCGTGCGGTGGGGCAGGGGTACAGCAGCGGGCTCGAAGGACTAGCCACCGACTTCGGGATCACGGTGGACGAGCCGCAGCACCCGGCGCGGCCGCCCATGCCGCAGGGAGCCCCGCCGACCCCGCCCCCCGCCCCGGCTCCGGCCGCCCCGCCGGTCCCCGGGCCGGGCGCCCCGCCGCGGCCCGCCGGCCCGCCCTCCCCGCAGTACCCGGCGCCGGCCTCGGGCGCCCTGCCCGTCCCGCCGCCCCCGCCGCCCCCGCCGGCCGCACCGGTACGGCTGTCCAAGGTGACGCTCACCAAGGCGGCCCCTTCCGTGTCGCTGGCCAAACAGGGCGGCACCTCGGGGGCGCTGCGGGTCAACCTCAACTGGCAGGTCCGCAAACAGCTCCCGGGCTGGGGCGGCCGGCACGGCGGGGCGGCCGACCTCGACCTCGACCTGTGCGCCCTGTACGAGCTCGCCGACGGCCGCAAGGGCGTCGTCCAGGCGCTGGGCAACGCCTTCGGCTCCCTGAACCGGCCCCCGTACATCCACCTCGACGGTGACGACCGCACCGGTGCCGTGTCGAGCGGCGAGAACCTCACCGTCAACCTCGATCACCGGCAGGACTTCCGGCGCATCCTGGTCTTCGTGACGATCTATCAGGGCGCCACGTCCTTCGCCGACCTGCACGCCACCGTCACCCTCCAGCCCCAGCACGGCGCCCCGGTCGACTTCTCCCTGGACGAGTGCACGGTCCCCTCGACCGTGTGCGCGCTCGCGCTCCTCACCAGCACCGGCGGCGACCTCGTCGTCCAGCGCGAGGCCCGCTACCTGGTCCCGGAGCGCGGGGTGAGCCCGCAGAGGACCGTCGACCGCGCCTACGGCTGGGGCATGAACTGGACGCCCGGCCGCAAGTGACCGACGCGGGTGGTCAGCCCTCGTCGGTGACGGCGCCGGGACGCGCGTACGTACGGCCCTTCCAGGCCGCCCCGCGCCCCCGGTAGTGCTGCACCGCCGAGTCGACCGTCATGAGGAGGTAGAGGAACGCGGTGAACGGCAGCAGGGGAGCGAGCCACAGCGGCTGCCGGTAGTAGCGGAGCATCGGCAGGTACGTCGCGGTCATCACCAGCCAGGCGGCGGCGCCGAGGAGCACCGCCGGCGTGCTGCCGGTGACCGCGCCCGCCAGTACCGCCGCCGGCGGCACCAGGTAGACCAGCGCGAGACCGGCGACCGTACCGAGGAGCAGCAGCGGGTTGTGCCGCAGCTGTGCGTACGCGCTGCGGGAGACCATCCGCCACAGGTCGTGCAGGCGCGGATAGGGGCGCACGCTGTCCACCCGGTCGGCGAGCCCCAGCCAGATGTGCCCTCCGGCGCCCTTGACCGCGCGGGCGAGCGCCACGTCGTCGATCACGGCGTGCCGGATGGCGTCCGGGATGCGCGCCCGCTCCGCCGCGTCCGCGCGCAGCAGGACACAGCCGCCCGCCGCTGCCGCCGTGCGCGAGCCCTTCCGGCCGATCCGGCGGAACGGGTAGAGCTGGGCGAAGAAGTAGACGAAGGCGGGCACCACGAGACGCTCCCACAGACTCGCCACCCGCAGCCGGGCCATCTGCGAGACCACGTCGAAGCCGCCGGTGCGGGCGGCCGCCACCAGCAGCCGCAGGCTGTCCGGTTCATGTGCGATGTCGGCGTCCGTGAGCAGCAGGTACTCGGGGCCGCGCGCGCGTGCCAGGACGATGCCGTGCCGTACCGCCCACAGCTTGCCCGTCCAGCCCGCCGGCGGCTCGCCGGGCGAGGCCACGGTCAGCGGCAGCCCGCCCGGGCGCGCGGCCAGCTCCCGGGCCAGCTCCCCGGTGCCGTCCGTACTGCCGTCGTCGACCAGGAAGACCTCCGCCCGCCCCGGATAGTCCTGCGCCAGCAACGACGGCAGACTCAGGGGCAGTACGGCGGCCTCGTCCCGGGCCGGAACGACCACGCACACGTGCGGCCACCCGGCGGGCTCGCGCCGGGGCGGCAGCCGGACGTCGGTGCGCCAGAAGAAGCCCTGGCAGAGCAGCAGCCACAGCCAGGCGGCGAGGGATACGGCGGCGGTCCACGCGATGGCGCTCACGCGCGCAGTCTGCCCCATCCGAGCCGCCCCGAACGGCCCATCGTCTATCGTGGCCGGGTGAAGATCGCGCTCATCGACTCCGGAATCGGCCTGCTGGCGGCCACCGCAGCGGTACGGCGGCTGCGCCCCGACGCCGATCTCGTCCTCTCCTTCGACCCCGAGGGCATGCCCTGGGGCCCGCGCACTCCCGAGGGTGTCACCGAGCGCGCCCTCGCCGTAGCCGAGGCCGCCGCCGCCCGCCGGCCCGACGCGCTGATCATCGGCTGCAACACGGCCACCGTGCACTCCCTGCCCGCGCTGCGGGCCCGCCTGGAGCCCGGCATCCCGGTCATCGGCACGGTCCCGGCGATCAAGCCGGCCGCCGCCGGCGGCGGTCACGTCGCCATCTGGGCGACCCCCGCCACCACGGGCAGCGCGTACCAGCGGGGCCTCATCGAGGACTTCGCCGACGGCGTACCGGTCACCGAGGTGCCCTGCTGGGGGCTGGCCGAGGCCGTCGAGCACGCCGACCAGGCCGCCATCGACGCCGCCGTGACCGCGGCGGCCGAGCTCACGCCGGACGATGTGACGACCGTCGTCCTGGGCTGCACCCATTACGAACTCCTGGCGGAACGAATCCGCACCGCCGTCCAGCGCCCCGGCGCCGCCCCCCTCGCCCTGCACGGCTCCGCCGGCGCCGTGGCCGCCCAGGCGCTGCGCCGGATCGGCGCGCGGCCCGCCCCCGACGCACCGGCCACCGGCACGGTGACAGTGCTGCTCAACGGCCGGGAGGGCGAACTGCCCGAGGCCGCGCTCGGTTACGCCGAGGCCCGGCTGCTCCTGCTCCGCACAGCCAGCCCCGCCGCGTCCCAGTGAACCGTCCGGGGGCCGGGGATACCCCCGATGTGAGCAGTCACCCTCCGCAACGCGGTAGCCGCGCAGTGAAACCTGAGTAATCTCGTAGACATGAGGGAGCACCCCCGCGACCACACCCCGGACGAGGACGCCTCGCACCCGGATGTCTGGACCGGGCGCGCCACGAACCGGGTCCAGTGGCTGCTGGCGCTGGTCGGCGCGGCCTGCATGGCGCTCGGTATCGAACTGGCCGTGGACTCCGCCTGGACCTCGGGCGTCACCGCGCTGGTGATGGCCGTCGTGGGCTGTATCGCCGCCGGGCTGCTGGTCCTCTTCGGCACCCTCGCCTTCGTCCACGTCGACCTCAGACTCGACCGGGAGTGTCTCGAGGTCCGCTGCGGTCATATAGGAGTACCGCGCCGTCGTATTCCGCTCTCCCATGTGGTCGACGCCGACTTCTCCCCGCAGATCACCCCACGCCACTGGGGCGGCTGGGGCTATCGCTGGCGCCCCGAGAAGGGCACGGCCGTCGTCGTCCGCCGGGGCGAGGGCATCGTCCTGAGCCTGTGGGACGGCCACACCTTCACGATCACCGTGGACAACGCCGAGTCCGCGGTGCGGGTCATCCGGGAGCGCCTGCGGACCATCACCCCGGGCACGGCCCACTGACGCGAGCCGCACAAGGGGCTGGACCACACGGGGCTGGACCACATGTGGCGGGGACGGGTGTGGCTGGACCACATGTCCATCCAGTCGTACGGCTCAACCGCCCGGCGCCCCCGCCACCCAGGGACGGGCCGTCGCCAGGCCCGCCAGCAGGCCCGCGCCCGCCGACACCGCCGTGAAGCTCAGCGCGTCGCCGACCGCGGCGATCACGGCCAGAGCGGCCAGCGCCGCACCGGCGGTGAGGGCGACCGGTGTGGAGCGGGGGGACCGCCACAGGGCGTAGAGGACCCAGCAGAACGCGGTGGCCAGCAGCAGGACGCCGACCAGGCCCTGCTCGGCGGCCAGCTGGAGCGGTGCGGAGTGCGGCCTGCCGTCGGGCGGGAGGGTCCCGGACGCGGTGCCGCTCAGCTCGCCGAAGCGGCCGGGGCCGACGCCCACGGCGGTGTTCCGGTGCGCGAGACGTACCGCGTCCCGCCAGAGCCGGACGCGGTGCTCGGTGAGGGGACCCTCCAGCGCGGCGGCGAGGCCGGCGGGCAGGACGTCCGCGGCGGCCGCCCAGACCGTCCCCGTCACCAGCGCGACCGCCAGCGCCAGTCCGGCGACGGCCGGACCCCGCCGCCGCATCCGGCCGGCGGCCACGGAACACAGCAGGACGACGGCACTGGCCGCGCAGCCGGCCACCGAGCCCACGGCCGCCCCGGTCACCGCGATGCCGGCGGCCAGCGTCCGCAGTCCGGACCGCAGCGCCGGAACCGGCGTCGCCCAGGCGGCGCAGCACGCGCCGCCCGTCGCGAGTACCAGCAGCGCCGCGACGGCCCCCGCATGGCCGAGCGGCGTCCCGAACTGGGGGCCCGGCGCCAGCCGGGGCATCGCCACCGCGAACGCCAGACCGGCCAGCGCGCCCGCACACGGCGCGGCCACCGGCAGGAGCGCCCCGGACATCCGGCCGGCGGCATAGCCCGCGGCCACCGCGAGCACCGCCAGCAGCACCCCCTCGGGCCGCCCGTCGTGGCCGGCCGCCGAGATGAGCGGCCACGCGGCGCACGCCCCGAGCACCACGACGCCCACCACATCAGAAACGTTTCGTCTGTCGTTGTCCGCGCCCCTGTCGGCAGCGGACACCATCCCGGTCGACCCCACCGTCGCCCCCCGTGCCCCGGTCCCCCGACCTGCGGCGGGCCCCGCCGCCCGCCTCGGCACACCGTAACCGGTGATGCCCGCTTTGTGGACGACTTGGACGGGAACGGTGTGATTCCTGCGAGCCGAGACCGCGCTGTCGGCCGCAAGGTCAACCGCCGTACACTCCCCGGGTGACCGTCACCGCAACTTCCGTGGACCAGTCGGACCAGCTCACGCCGCGTCCCGCGCCCCGCGCCCGCGCCCTCCGGCTGCTCCGCCGCCTGGTCCCGGCCGCCGCCTCCGCGCTCAGCGGAGTGCTGCTGTACGTCAGCTTCCCGCCGCGCACCCTGTGGTGGCTGGCCCTGCCCGCCTTCGCCGGATTCGGGTGGGTGCTGCGCGGCCGTTCCTGGAAGGCGGCCCTCGGTCTCGGCTATGTCTTCGGGCTCGGTTTCCTGCTGCCCCTGCTGGTGTGGACCGGTGTCGAGGTCGGCCCCGGGCCGTGGCTGGCGCTGGTGGCCATAGAGGCGATCTTCATCGCGCTGGTGGGTGTGGGCGTGGCCGCCGTCTCCCGGCTGCCGGCCTGGCCGGTGTGGGCGGCCGCCCTGTGGATCGCGGGCGAGGCGGCACGCGCGCGTGTGCCCTTCCGCGGCTTTCCCTGGGGCAAGATCGCCTTCGGCCAGGCGGACGGTGTCTTCCTGCCGCTGGCCGCGGTGGGCGGTACCCCGGTGCTGGGTTTCGCCGTCGTCCTGTGCGGGTTCGGTCTGTACGAGGTGGGCCGGCTGGCCGTCGCGGGGCGGCGTACCCGTGAGATCCGGCGTGGGGCGGCGGCCGCGGCCCTGCTGAGCGTGGCCGTGCCCGTGGTGGGTGCGGTCGCGGCGCGGGGGCTGGTGAGCGACAAGGCCGAGGACGGTTCGGTCACCGTCGCGGTCATCCAGGGCAACGTGCCGCGGGCGGGCCTGGACTTCGCGTCGCAGCGCCAGGCCGTGCTCGACCACCACGTGAAGGAGACCCTCAAGCTGGCCGCCGACGTCAAGGCGGGCAAGGCCGCCAAGCCCGACTTCGTGCTGTGGCCGGAGAACTCCTCCGACGTCGACCCGTTCGCCGACGCCGACGCGGCCGCCGTGATCGACCAGGCCTCGAAGGCGGTGGGCGTGCCCATCTCGGTCGGCGGTGTCGTCGAGCGGGGCGGCAAGCTCCTCAACGAGCAGATCCTGTGGGACCCGGTCAAGGGCCCGACCGCGACGTACGACAAGCGGCAGATCCAGCCCTTCGGCGAGTACCTCCCGTTGCGCGGCCTGGTCGGCGCGATCAACAAGAACTGGACCAGCATGGTCCGCCAGGACTTCAGCCGGGGCACCGAGCCCGGCGTGTTCGACATCGACGGCACCAAGGTCGGCCTCGCCACCTGCTACGAGGCCGCCTTCGACTGGGACGTGCGGGACACCGTCACGCACGGCGCCGAGATGATCTCCGTGCCGAGCAACAACGCCACCTTCGACCGCAGCGAGATGACCTATCAGCAGCTCGCCATGTCCCGGATCCGCGCGGTCGAGCACAGCCGTACCGTCACCGTGCCGGTGACCAGCGGCGTCAGCGCGATCATCATGCCGGACGGGAAGATCACCCAGAAGACCGGCATGTTCGTGCCCGCCTACCTGGTGCAGAAGGTGCCGCTGCGCACCTCCGAGACGCCCGCGACCAAGCTGGGCATCCTCCCGGAGATCGCATTGCTGCTGGTCGCGGCGGGCGGGGTCGGCTGGGCGATCGGGGCCGGAGTGCGCGGCCGGCGCGCCGGTGACGTGTAGCCGTACACCCGCTGTACGCCCCGTGGCTTCGGCCGGGTGCGGGGAAGCGGGCGGTTAGGGTCGCCTCATGGCTACTCCTGACTTCATCCGCACGATCCGGGCCGCCGCGGGCCACCAGCTCCTCTGGCTGCCCGGGATCACCGCCATCGTCTTCGACGACGAGGGCAGAGTGCTGCTGGGCCGCCGCACCGACACCCGCAAGTGGTCGGTGATCGGCGGCATTCCGGAGCCGGGGGAGCAGCCTGCGGCCTGCGCCGTGCGGGAGGTCTTCGAGGAGACCGCGGTGCGCTGTGTCGCCGAGCGGGTGGTCCTCGTCCAGGCGCTGGAGCCCGTCACCTACCCGAACGCGGACGTCTGCCAGTACATGGACATCACGTTCCGCTGCCGGGCCGTCGGCGGCGAGGCCCGGGTGAACGACGACGAGTCGCTGGAGGTGGCCTGGTTCGACGTGGACGCCCTGCCGGACCTGAACGAGTTCGGGGTGTTCCGGATCAAGCAGGCCATGTCGGATGCACCCACATGGTTCGACCCTACGGCTTTCGGCTGAAGTATGTGTGCTGACGCTATGTGGGAGCGGAGGGCCGCCACCTAGGGTCGATCCATGAGCCCGCCCAGCGCCCGCACCGCCCCCGCCCTCGACCTGAACGGCCGCACCGCCCTCGTCACCGGCGCCGCCGGAGGCATCGGCCGCGCCTGCGCCCTGCGTCTCGCGGCCGCCGGCGCCAGGGTCAGAGCCGTCGACCGGGACGGGCCAGGACTGGCCGAACTCGTGGACGCGGCCGGGCGGACGCTCGGCCCGGCGGGCGGCGGGGCCGTCGAACCGTACGTCCTCGACCTCACCGACCTGGACGCGGCCGAACACGCCGCCGCCGGCACCGACGTCCTCGTCAACAACGCGGGCCTCCAGCTGGTGCGCCCCATCGAGGAGTTCCCGCCGGACGTCTTCCACACCGTGCTGACCGTGATGCTGGAGGCGCCGTTCCGGCTCATCAGGGGTGCGCTGCCGCACATGTACGGGCAGGGCTGGGGACGGATCGTGAACATCTCCTCCGTCCACGGGCTGCGCGCCTCCGCCTACAAGTCCGCCTATGTGGCCGCCAAACACGGTCTGGAGGGACTGTCGAAGACGGCCGCTCTGGAGGGCGCGCCCCACGGGGTGACCTCCAACTGCGTGAACCCGGGCTACGTCCGCACCCCGCTCGTCGAGAAGCAGCTCGCCGACCAGGCACGGGCGCACGGCATCCCCGAGGAGCGGGTGCTGTCCGAGGTCCTCCTGACCGACAGCGCCGTCAAGCGGCTCGTCGAACCGGACGAGGTCGCCGAGGCCGTGGCCTATCTCTGCGGCCCCCAGGCATCCTTCGTCACGGGCACCTCGCTGGTGCTCGACGGCGGCTGGACGGCCCACTGACGGACCGGGCACCCGCCGGTCCGCGAGTTTTCCACAGGCCCGACGGGCCGGAGCGGCGATGCGGAATCCTGTGACCATGTCTCGCAATCACGTGCAGTCCGCCAGGCGGCCGGCCCCGGCCCCGGCGGCCGGCGCCCTCGAGCTGGGCGCCGAAGCGCCCGGGGGCGCCGAGCAGGCGTACCTCGAACTGCTGGCCAGGGGCGCCTCGGCGGAGGCGTACGAGCAACCGGTGCTGCTCGCCCGCGCCGAGAACCGGCCGCCGGAGCGGATCGCCGCCCTGGAGCGGGCCAAGCTCCTCGCACTGCGGGTGCGCACCGAGCTGGAGGGCAGACGCCGACGCGAGGCCGAGCTGTCCGCCCTGTTCGAGACCGCGCACGACCTGGCAGGGCTGCGGGACGTGGACGCCGTGCTCCAGGCGATCGTCCAGCGCGCCCGCTCCCTGCTCGGCACCGACGTCGCCTACCTGAGCCTCAACGACCCGGCGCGCGGCGACACCTACATGCGGGTGACCGAGGGCTCGGTCGCGGCCCGCTTCCAGCAGCTGCGGCTCGGCATGGGGGAGGGGCTCGGCGGACTCGTCGCGCAGACCGCGCGGCCGTACGTCACCGACGACTACTTCAAGGACGACCGCTTCCGGCACACGCTCACCATCGACGCCGGAGTGCGCGACGAGGGGCTGGTCGCCATCCTCGGCGTCCCGCTCATGCTCGGGCCGCACGTCATCGGGGTGCTGTTCGCGGCGGACCGGCGGGCTCGCGTCTTCGAACGGGAGCAGATCGCCCTGCTCGGATCCTTCGCCGCGCTCGCCGCGGCCGCCATCGACACGGCGAACCTGCTCACCGAGACCCGTTCGGCCATGGCCGGACTGGAGCGGGCCAACGAGATCATCAAGGAGCACAGCGCGGTCATCGAACGCGCCTCGGACATCCACGACCGGCTCGCCGAGCTCGTGCTGCGCGGCGGCCAGGTCCACGACGTGGCCGCCGCCGTCTCCCAGGTCCTCGGCGGCACGGTCGAGTTCACCGACACCGCCGACCCGCGGTCGCTGGAGACGTCGCGCACGGAGGGGCACGCGGTGCGGCACGGCGGCGACTGGATCGCCGCGGTCGCCGCCGGCGGCGAACTCCTCGGCGCGCTGGTGCTGCGCGGCCGCCCCGGTCTCGACCCCGTCGACCAGCGCACCCTGGAACGCGCCGCGATGGTCACCTCGCTGCTCCTGCTGGCCCGCCGCTCCGCCGCCGAGGCCGAACAGCGGGTGCGCGGCGAACTGCTCGACGACCTCCTCGACGCCCGTGACCGCGAACCGCGCCAACTGCGCGAGCGCGCCGCCCGGTTGCAGGCCGACCTCGACGCCACCCACGTCGTGCTCGCCGCCCGGCTGGAGAGCCCGGTGGCGGACGCCGAGGAGGCGGCGGCAGCGCGCCGCCGGCTGTGGTCGGCCGCCTCCCACCTCGCCACCACCCGGCACGGCCTGGCCGCCGCCCGCGACGGCGGCACCGTCCTGCTGCTGCCCCTCGACCCCGGCGACACCGCCGCCGACGTGGCTCGGCGCACCGCCCGGCACCTCGGTACCGCCGTCCACCAGCCGGTGACCGTCGGCGCCTCCGCACCCGTCGCCGGCCTCGCCACCCGCCCCGAGGCCGTGGCCGCCGGCTACGCCGAGGGCCGCCGCTGCCTGGACGCGCTGAACGTCCTCGGCCGGGGCGGTGACGGGGCCGCCGCCGAGGACTTCGGCTTCCTCGGCCTGCTCCTCGCCGGGGAACGGGACGTCGCCGCATTCGTCACCCGCACCATCGGCCCGGTGGCCGCCTACGACCGGCGGCGCGGCACGGAACTGCTGCGCACCCTCGACGCGTACTTCGCCTGCGGGGCGAGTCCGGCCCGCACGAAGGACGAACTCCACGTCCACGTGAACACGGTGGCCCAGCGGCTGGAGCGGGTGGCCCGCCTCCTCGGCGACGACTGGCAGAGTCCCGCTCGCGCCCTGGAGATCCAACTGGCGCTGCGCCTGCACCGGCTGGGGGCGCCGCCGGAGCGCCGCTGATCCCCGGAGGCGGGGGACCGGCGGCGCGGGCTCAGCGGGCGGCCACGTCCTCGCCGCGTGCCGGGACGGCCGTGGTGCCGTCGTCGGCCAGGTCACGCCGCCGGGTCTCCTTGGCCACGCCCACCGCTACCAGGGTGAGCACCGACGCCGCGATCACGTACAGGGCGATCGGCGTCGGGCTGTCGTAGTCGGCCAGCAGGGCGGTGGCGACGAGCGGGGCGGGCGCACCCGCGGCGACGGAGGCGAACTGGGCGCCGACGGAGGCCCCGGAGTAGCGCATCCGGGTCGCGAACATCTCGGCGAAGAACGCGGCCTGGGGCGCGTACATGGCGCCGTGCAGCACCAGGCCGACGGTCACCGCCAGGACCAGGTACCCGAACCGCCCGGTGTCGGCGAGGGCGAAGAACGGGAACATCCACAGCCCGATCCCGGCCGCGCCCAGCAGGTACACGGGCCGCCGGCCGACCCGGTCTGACAGCGCGCCCCACGCCGGGATCACGGCGAAGTGCACGGCGGAGCCGATGAGTACGGCGTTCAGCGCGGTCTGCTCGGAGACACCGGCGGAGGTGGTGGCGTAGACGAGGACGAAGGCGGTGATGACGTAGTAGCTGATGTTCTCCGCCATCCGCGCGCCCATCGCGACGAGCACGTCACGCCAGTGGTGCCGCAACACGGCGACGAGCGGCGGCTGTTCGGCCCTCCCGGCGTTCCGCCGGGCCTCGGAGCGTGCCAACGCCGCGCGGAACACGGGTGATTCGTCGACGGAGAGCCGGATCCACAGACCGACGACGACCAGCACACCGGAGAGCAGGAACGGGATCCGCCAGCCCCAGCTCGCGAACGCGCCGTCGGACAGGACGGCGGTGAGCAGCGACAGCACACCGGTCGCCAGCAGCTGGCCTGCCGGGGCCCCGGTCTGCGGCCACGAGGCCCAGAAGCCGCGCCGGCGTGCGTCGCCGTGCTCGGAGACGAGCAGGACGGCGCCGCCCCACTCACCGCCCAGCGCGAACCCCTGGACGAGCCGCAGCAGGGTCAGCAGTACGGGCGCCGCACCGCCGACCGTCGCATGGGTGGGCAGCAGCCCGATCGCGAACGTCGCGCCTCCCATGAGCAGCAGACTCAGCACGAGCAGCCGCTTGCGCCCGAGCCGGTCGCCGTAGTGCCCGAACACCAGGGCACCGAGCGGCCGTGCCGCGAACCCGACGGCGTACGTCAGGAACGACAGCAACGTGCCGACGAGCGGGTCGGAGTCCGGGAAGAACAGCTTGTTGAAGACGAGGGCGGCCGCGGAACCGTAGAGGAAGAAGTCGTACCACTCGATGGTGGTGCCGATGAGGCCGGCGGCGACGATCCTGGGGAGCTTGGCGGTGGTCGGTGGAGCTGATGCTGCGGAGGCCATGTGCGCCACTTCCTCGTGTGCGGTGGGGGCGGGTACGTGTCGGCACACGGTAGAAACACGCAGGTCAGACTCACATGTGACGGAGTAACATAGTTCGGGGATCGGCTACGTGTGCGGCCACCATGCCGGCTCACGACAGGGTGGTTCAGGGACTCGAAGGTGGTCGAAACGAGTGCCGTCCGGGACGCGTGGTTCGGGGTGATTTGACGGTGCGGTGCTGACTCCCGTGCTGACTTGGTGCTGACTGCGCTCCGTTCAACTCGGACATCTGGGGTTGATCGGCTCAGAGTCGTCGCGTGGTAGGTGACCGGGCTGAGAGTGGTCACCCCGTCGGCGGTGTCCTGGGGGACATTTCGCCGTAGGCCCGATGGATCGCGGCGTCGTAATGTATGCGCGTGACCGATCCCGCCCCCCGCCCTCAGGCCCTTCTGCTGAGCTTCCTCGGTGACGAGGTGTTGGGCCGCGGTGAGTGCGTGTACACGGGCAGCATCATCGAGGTGTTCCGGCATGCCGGGGTCGGAGAACAGGCCACCCGGTCCACCCTCACCCGCATGGTCGACCGGGGGCTGCTGCGTCGCCGACGCGAGGGGCGACGGGTCTACGTCGGTCTCACCGACCGCTCGGAGGCGATCCTGCGTGACGGAGAGCGGCGCATCTGGAAGGCGGGCGCGGTCAACCGGGACTGGGACGGCACCTGGACGCTCCTGGGCTTCTCGCTTCCGGAGTCCTGGCAACGCCAGCGGCACGACCTGCGTTCGCAGCTGACCTGGGCGGGGTTCGGCGCGTTGTTCGGCGGGCTGTGGATCGCGCCGGGCGATGTCGACGTCTCCGGGATCGTCGCCGAACTGGGTCTGGCCGCGCACGTGAAGGTGTTCCGGGCCCGCGCAGACGCCGGCATGGACATCGCCGAGATGATCGACGATGCCTGGGATCTGCAGGAACTGGCCAACCGCTACCGGGCCTTCGAGGAGGCCTGGAAGCCGTACGTCTCGGGCGGTGCGGACCTGGCCGCGGAGAAGGCCCTCGCGCTGCGTCTCCGGTTGACCGCGGAGTGGCTGCAGGTCATCCGCACCGACCCCAGGCTGCCCGTACTTCACCTGCCGGCGACCTGGCCCGCGGGGACGGCGGAGGAGACGTTCCGTGTGGTTCACGCCCGGCTGGAGGCGCCGGCCCGGGAGGCGGCGCGCCGACTGATCGAGACGGTTCCGGCGTAGCCGCAGCACGCTGTCCATGCCGTCGTGTCGGCTTCAGTCATGTTGTGCACTCTCTTGACTGTCGCAAGAAATGAGCCCTACATTCCTCGGCATCTTGGTTCAGTGCACTGAGTATCCGCCCGTGCCCCGCTCCGCAGCCGCCTCCCCAGGGAGCTCCCCCATGCCTGTCAGCACCCGTCCCCGCACGCGTCGCACCCGTCTGCGCATCGCCCTGGCTGCTCTGGCCACGCTGACCTCCGCGGCTCTGACCGCGCTCTCGTTCTCGACCGCCCAGGCGGACACGGCGACCGCCGACCACCTCACCGGCACCCTGTCCGACGGCGCTACCTGGGTCGCGGACGTTCCCGGGAACTGGAACGGCACCCTGTTGGTCTTCAGCCACGGTTTCGGGCCGACCGTCGCCAGGGACGCCCCCACCGACGCCGTACGCACCGAGTTGCTCGCCGAGGGCTATGCGATGGCAGGGTCGTCTTACGACCCCAATGGCTCGATGTGGGCCCTGAACAGCGCTGAACGCGACCAGTTCGCCACACTCGACGCCGTCGTCGCGAAGATCGGCAAACCGCGGCGCACGCTGGCCGTCGGCCAGTCCATGGGCGGGCTCGTCAATGCGCAGCTCGCCCGGGACGGCGGTGGGCGTATCGACGGTGCGCTTGGCCAGTGCGGCCTGGTCGCGGGTGGTACCGATCTGGACAACTACCAGCTCGACGCCGAGTACACCATCGCCCGGTTGCTGCTGCCGGCGCAGGAGGTGAAGCTCGTCCACTTCAGTTCCTCCGCGGACGCGGCCGCCGTCGCCGGACGGCTCACCGACGCCGTCACAGCCGCTCAGGCCACCCCGCGGGGCCGGGCCCGGATCGCGCTGGCGGCGGCCTTCCTCAACCTGCCCGCCTGGTCGCCCGGAAAGGACCGGCCCGCCGCGACCGACTGGGCAGGACAGGAGGAGCAGCAGTACGACTGGTTCGCGCAGGGAATCCTGTCGTTCGTCGAGGGCGGCCGGTACGCCATGGAGCAGTCGGTCGGCGGCAACAACTCCTGGAACCGGGGGGTGGACTACGCCGGCCTGCTCGCCGACTCCGAACACGCACCCCAGATCCGTGCCCTCTACAAGGCGGCGGGCCTCGACCTGCGGGCCGACCTGCGCACGCTGACCGCGGGGGCCACCGTCACCGCCGATCCCGCCGCCGTCCGTACCGCGCTGCGGACATCCTCCGCCGGTCAGGGACTTGAGGTGCCCCTGCTCGACATCCACACCACCGGCGACAACCTCGTGCCCGTACAGCAGGAGAACCGCTTTGCCGGCCGGGTGAAGGCGTCCGGCGACGGTGCGCTGCTGCGGCAGGCGTTCGTCGAACGGCAGGGGCACTGCACGTTCACGACCGCCGAGACGGTGGCCGCCCTGCATGCGCTCGAACACCGCGTGAGCACCGGACACTGGGGCGACGCCGCGACCCCGGACGCGCTCCAGCGCTCCGCCACCGCTCTCGGGCTCGACGGGGCAGCCTACGTCACCTACCGCCCGGCCCAGCTGACGGTCGGCCGCGACCGCCCTGCGTACCCCACCCACCCCTGATGTTGGGACCTCTCATGTCCGACGCACCCCCGTCCTCCTCCGTGTCCGCTTCCGCGCGCTCGTCCCTCCCGATCGGCACGCTCGTCGCCGGCTGTCTCGCCGTCTGCCTCGCCCAGATCGGCCTCGCGATACCGGCGACCCTCAACGGCCTGTTCCAGGAACACCTTCACCCCGTCGGCTCCCAACTGACCTGGATATCCGACGCGTTCCTGCTGCCTGTCGCCGTCCTCGAACTCTCCTTCGGTGTGCTGGGCGACCTCTTCGGGCGCAAACAGCTCCTCGTCGGAGGCGCCGGTGTGCTGTGCGTGGGCGAGATCGTCGCGGCCAGCGCCTCCGGTGTCCACCAGCTGTGGGTGGGCATGGCACTGGCCGGCCTTGGCGCCGCCGCCCTCTTCCCGACCTCGCTCGCAATGATCGCGGCCGGTACGCACACCGGTGTGCAGCGCGCCCGGGCCATTGCCGTCTGGGCCTCCAGCCTGTCCGCGGGCGGCTTCCTGGCACCGTTGCTCGGTGGCTTCACCGGCACCTACGGCTCGTGGCGCTCGGCGTTCGTGGTGGTCGCCGTGCTCGCCGCGGTCAGTGCTCTGGTGAGCCTGTGGCTCGCGGCCAACTCGCGTGCACCGGAAGGCCGTTCGCTGGACTTCGGTGGCCAGGTCACCATCGGTGTCGGTCTGTTCGCCCTGTTGTACGCCGTCATCCAGGGACCGACGGACGGCTGGGGTTCGGCACCCGTGGTCGCGGCATTCGTGATCGCGGTGGTGTTCGTGGCCCTGTTCGTCTACGCCGAGAGCCGCGCCCGCTCACCCCTGCTGCGGCTGGACCTGTTCCGCAACCGGTCCTTCGCCGTCGCTGCGGTCGTCGCGGTCGTGGGCATGTTCAGCTTCCTGGGCACCGCGTACGCGTCGAGCATCCGACTCGGCCCGATCCAGCACCAGAGTCCGATGCGCACCGCGTTCGCGTTCCTTCTGCTCAACGGCATCACACCGCTGTTGACGCCGCTGACCTCGCGGCTGCTGCACCGCCTGTCCTCGCGGTGGCTGCTCACCGTCGGCCTGGCGCTGATCGCCGCCGGTGACTTCCTGGCCGCGGGACTCGACGTGAACGACCGGGCGCTCACCTCGCTGATCCTGCCGCTCGGCCTGGTGGGCATCGGTTTCGGCTTCACCGTGTCGTCCATCACCGCGACCGCCGTGAACACCGTTCCGGTCCCGCTCGCGGGCATGGCCAGTGCGGCCACCAACCTGCTGCGTGACTTCGGCTTCACCCTCGGACCGGCGGTCATCGGCGCGGTTGCGCTGAGCCAGGCGGCGTCCCGGGTGACCGCCTCGCTGGCCACCTCGTCGTCGTTGGACGCCGGGTCGAAGGCGGCGGCGCACGAGGTGCTGAAGGAGGGCGGCCCCCTCGCCCTCAACTCCGTCCCCGCCACCTCCCCGCCGGGCGCGGCCCGAACCTACGCCCTCGACGCCCTGGGACACGGCTACGGGATCGGATTCGTCGTGTGCGGTTCGGCCGCCCTGCTCTCGGCGGTGCTGGTGATGACCGCGCTGCGGGGACGCACGGCGGAGGAGGACGCGTCGGAAGCGAAGGAGGGCGCGGAGCAGCCCGCACCCGCCACGGGTTGAGATCCGCACCGGGAGTCCGGCAGCGCCGGACATACCCCGACTGGCTCGGCTTGGGTACCGGGCTCAGGACGCTCAGGTCCGGCGCAGGCCGGCGTTCCCGTCCTGAGCCCGCGCGGGTTGGGCACGGCGCAGGACCGGCCCCGCCGGGCCTGCGCGATTCCGGTGCCGGCGCGCTCTCGACGAACCCTCCGCCGTGGAAGTACAGCAGCCCTGGCAGGAGGCCGTCGCGATCGGACGGTGCGTACACCCGCACTTGGACGTCCGGTGCACCGGGCGCTCCGGAACGGTGAGATCGCGGACATCCAGCGGGACGGACGCCCGGAGGGGCGGTGCCTGACTCAGAGCCACCCGCTCGGCGGCGCGGACGGCGGCGTAGTCGGTGAAGGAGAACTCGGGAATCAAGGCGGCCGCCACGCCCAGTGCGGCGACCTCTGCCTCTTGCGCTTGCGGCGACTCGTCGTGGTGCAGGTCCCGTCGACACTGCACTCGCAGCCGTGGTCAGTGAAACGCCGCTGTCCTTCGAGGAAGCGCCGGCACTTGACGAGACGATCCCGGACCGCGCTGGTATCCGCTCGCGCACAGCGCTCGCTGCTGCAGAGCAGACCCAGCGCCGAGCCGACAGCGTCGCCGAGCGACTTGTGTCCTCGCGCAGGCTCGTCGCCCGCTCGGACAACGCGGGACTCCCCAAAGAGGCACGCGCGTCACCTGAAGAGTCCACTTCCCTGTGCCGCCGACCGGCGACGAAGGATCCCGCGGCCTATGCACTCGATCTTGCCGTGGCACTGCACGACCTGGGGAATCCGCTGGGCGCTGTCGGGCGGCATACCGTGTAGTGGTGCGGAAGGCTTTGCAGGTTGCCCCGGCGGCGCACGTTTCAGCCAGGAAGCGCCGGGGGCGGGACGGGCTTGGTCCAGTCGGGGTCGGCCCACCGTTCCGGCTGCTGCGGATCCGGCAGGTCCGGGCGGTACCCGGGGTCCCGTTCGCGCCGGAGTCGCACGCTGCTGTGCAGCACGGCGTCGTCCGGCAGAGGGCGGGGGCGCCGGCCCACGAGCATCCACAGCGTGCCGTTGTGGTGCACCGGAGCACCCGCGAACTCCTCGGTGACCGCGCACGTCGTGTCGTACGCCTTGTCCCGGAACACCAGGTTCCCGGTGACACCGTCGATGATCCACTTCAGCGGGATCGTGGAGAGCAGAGGCGCCCCCTCGGCGTGGTCGAAGGTGCCGCCGACATCGGCGTGCACTCCGGCGAACCACACCTCCTCCGCGGTGTCCGGGCGCTCCGGGCGGCGTGTCACCAGGAACTCGCGGAAGGGGCGGCGGGTCTCGTCGAGCGACACGGCGTGCCGGATGCGGGCCGCGTTCGGCAACTGGTGGGTGTACGGCCACTGCAGAGTGCCCAGGCGCAGGAGCCCGGCCGCCTTCACGGTGTCCCACACGCCGAGGTAGGCCACGGGCAGGGCGTGGTGTGAGACCTGCCGTCGGTTGTTCCCCTTGACCTCCTCCCACAGCGGTTCGCCGTCGGTGCGCCGGCAGAACGCGTGCGAGAACCTGGCGACCTCCTGTTCGCTCCTGTCGACGTCCTGGTTGAAGGCGTACTTCGCCACTGCGTACGGCACGAGGTTCTCCGAGCCCGGACGCATGAGGCCGGGTTTGTTCAGCATGCCGACGAGCGCACGGGCGGTGTAGGCGCCGCGGCTGAAGCCGAAGACGTACACCAGGTCGCCGGGATGCCACTGCCGCATGAGGTACGTGTAGGCCTCGGTGAGGTTGGTCCGCAGTCCGCTGCCGAAGGCGAGCCCCCAGAGGCGGGAGAGCCGACGGCCGACGGGGCCGCGGGCGGCGGGAGACGACAGGGTCCCCACGCCGGGGTCGTAGTAGACGAGTTGCCGGGCCGGATCGTCCGCTTCCAGCATCTCCATCAGGCGCACCACATTGGTCGGGTTGTCCGCGCCCACCTGGCAGCCCGTGCCGTCGAGGCAGACGACGATCGCGCGGGGCATGCCACTGCTCCGTCCTAGCCCGGGACGCGGTTGCCGCGCCGTGCCGCACCGGTTGCGAGTGGGCCTGCGGCGGTGTGCCGGCCGGGAGGTATCTGCCGGGCGAAAGCCTGCATGGCCACGTCACTGTCGGCCGGCAGTACCGCCATCAGGCTGTGTTCCTGGGCTTCGGCGATCGCTGGAGCGGCCGCACTGCCCTCGGGTACGAAGGTCAGCCGGACCGCCCCGTCGCCCGAGCCGCGACGGTCCACCGGGGCGACGGCCCCGTGGGTGCCGTCGGGCAGGGTCACCCACAGTTGGAAGTCGTCGTACCGGACGAAGTCCGCGCCCTTCACCGGCCAGGGGTAGTGGTGTTCGCCGGGCACCGTGGGCAGGATGCCCTGGTGGTTCCCGTGGCTGAGAGGCACGCAGGAGTTGAACAGGGAGTCGGTCCACGCCTCGACCCCGTCGGCGTCCTCGATCGGCGTGCGCAGCAGGTCTTCGGCCTGTTCGTAGCCGAGTTGTGCCAGGGCGGGCAGGGTGCCGGGGAAGGCGGCGATCAGCTCGGCGGCCTCCTGGCGGAGCCGGTCGACCTTCGCGGGGTCGGCGCAGAACTGCATGCTCCACTCGATGCCGACCCGGGCACGGAACATCAGCCAGCGGTCGGCACCCTTGACCCAGAGGCTGCCGCCGTGGTGCATCTCCCAGCGCTCGGAGCTCTTCGGCCCGGATCCGGGAACGACGGGCCGCGGGCCGTAGGGAAGATCGGTGTCCTTCATCTGGCGGAGGATCTTGTGCGCCGTTTCCTTGGCGGCACGGAAGTGCGCCGATTCGAACCGCTTGGGATGTTCGACGAGGCGGATGTGCCACGGATGGCTCTCGGATTCGACGCCACCGGGCTGGAGTTCGGGATGTGCCATGGCTGGCCTCCTCGGCCGGGCCCCACGGAGTGCTCCCCGGCGCGCGGGGCGAACCCCCCTTGTCTGGTCTGCCGAGCCACTTGCGCGCGGCCACTCGGGACCGCTTCGGGTGCTCTGGGAACGGCAACCGCGAAGGACTCAGGTGCGGGCGGCCTCCTTGCGTGACCCCCGTTGACGCCACGGCGGCAACGGCACGCAGAGCCTGCCACACACACTCGCTTCGACTGCAGTATCAGCCTACTGCGGCTCGCTCCCGGCGTCGAAGCGATCAACAGCCGGGCAACACTGTCTGACCAGCGCCGACGCCGGCGGAGCGGGCAGACCTCGGGCCCGGTGGCGCGGTCCCCGGCAGCGCGCCCACGCCCGTGATCGGCGCAGCGGCGCGGAAACGGGCCCCGCCGGCGGAGGGGGCCGGCTCGTGCACGCATCGGCTCACGTCGCGTCACGCCGACGTCGGCCTGCGCACCGCGGGGGTCTCGCGTATCTCGCGTCTTGCCCCTGCCGCAGGTCGGGGGCACGCTGGAGGCATGAGCGTTCATGAGCCCACGCTCATCATGTCCGTGCAGCGCGCCTTCCGTCTGCTGGAGGCGGTGAGCGCGCACGAGAACGGCGCGCCCGCGAAGCAGCTGGCACGGGAGACGGGTCTGCCGCTGGCCACCGCCTACCACCTGCTGCGGACGATGGTCCACGACGGGTACCTGCGGAAGCTGGGCGACGGCGGCTTCGTCCTCGGTGACAAGCTGGGAACGCTGCACGCGACGGGGCAGAGCCAGGCACTGCTCAGCAGGGTCAGGCCGGCGCTCGCCGCACTCCGGGACGAGCTCGGCACCGCCACCTACCTCACGTTCTACGAGGGCGGCGAGATCAGTGTCGCCGAGATCGTCGACGGCCCCCGCACGCCCAGGGTCGACCTGTGGGTGGGGTTCGAGGACGCCGGGCACGCCACCGCGCTGGGCAAGTCCGTCCTGCGCGAACTGGACGAGGACGCCCGCCGTGACTATCTCTCCCGGCACGATCTCGCCGACCTGACGCCACGGACCATCACCACCCTCCCGGAGCTGCTCCGCAACATCGACGCCTCGCCGCTGGCACCGGCCGTCACGGACCTCGAGGAGTACGCACTGGGCACGGTGTGCGTCGCCGTGCCCATCTACCGCGGTGACGTCCTCGGCTCGCTCGGCGTCTCCCTCCCGGCGGAACGGCTCTCCCGTCTCCCGGAGGTCCGTGCCCGGCTGCTCCCGACCGCGGACCGCGTGACCCGAGGCCTCTCGCTCACTATCTGAAATCCCACTCCTTGTGGCTCGCAGACCGAACCTCTTTCCTGGATGAAACGGATAAGTCGGGCTTAAGGCCCGCCTGGGTGAGGATTGCGGACACAGACATGAGGCAGGCGCGAGACCATGGTGGCAACCACTGGCCGTTGCGGCCGCTCAGGAAACCGATGACCGGTGCCCGGGCACCGGTCCCCAGGCGGGCCGCCGCACAGCTGGCCGCCGGAATGCCCGTGGTGCCGGTTCTGATCGTCTGCGGCATCGCGCTCGTCGACGTCGTCGGCGGGGCGGGGATGTACCTGCTGCCGCTGCTGGCGGCCGGGCCGGCGCTGGCCGCCAGTACCAACGGCCCCCGGGGCGTGCTGTGCGTCGGGTTCCTCGCCGCGGTGCTGGGCACCGCCCTGGGGGCCCGGGAGACGGGTCCGGGGCACGAGCTGGTGGCCGTGCTCTCGGCACTCCTGGCCGTCACCCTGGCGAGCGCCCTGGCCAGCGCCCTGCGCGGTCGCCGGGAACGTGTGCTCGCCGCCGTCCGCTCGGTCGCCGAGGCCGCCCAGCACGCCGTTCTCAAGCCCATCCCGGAGACCGTCGGCCCGTTCCGGGTGGCGGTCCGCTACAGCGCGGCGGCGGCCGAGGCCCGGATCGGCGGTGACCTCTACGCCCTGGTGCCGACCCCGCACGGGGTCAGGCTGATCGTCGGCGACGTACGCGGCAAGGGGCTGCCGGCCGTGGAGATAGCGGCACTCGTCCTGGGCGTCTTCCGCGAGGCCGCCTACGACGAGCCCGATCTCCTCGCCGTCGTCGGCAGGATCGAGCGGAGCCTGGCGCGCAACCTCGGCCACGACGACTTCGTCACCGCCGTCGTCGTCGGACACGCGCGTGCCGGGCAGCTCGAGGTGGTCAACTGCGGGCACGCGCCTCCGCTGCTGATACCGGCGTCGGGGGCCGTGACCGCGGTCGAGGCCGCCCGCCCGGCTCCGCCGCTCGGCCTGCGCGTCCTCGTCGACGAGCCCCCCTGCCTGGAGGTCCTGCCCTTCGCCGAGGGCGACCAACTGCTGCTCTACACCGACGGGGTCATCGAGGCCCGCGACCGTGCCCGTGAGTTCTACCCGCTGGCCGAGAGGGTGGCCCGCCACGTGTCCGGCGAGCCGGAGCACATCCTCTCCGCGGTCCACGACGAACTGCTGGCGCATGTGGGCGGCCGGCTCCACGACGACGCGGCGCTGCTCCTGCTCCGCATGCAGAATCTGGCGGAACCGGCCCCGGCCCTGCCGGAGACGCGGGGAACGGCCGTTCCGGAACCCGAAGGGCGTGGCGGCCACGAGTCCGTTCCGGAACCCGAAGGGCGTGGCGGCCACGAGTCCGTTCCGGAACCCGAAGGGCGTGGCGGCCACGAGTCCGTCCCTGCGGTCCAGCGCACATGGTCCGCCGCTGTCGACGCGGAGCGGCTGAGCGGGTCGGCCGCCGCGTTCTCGGCGGGACCCGGCCGCTGACGGGAGGGGCCCCCGCGGGGGCGCAGCGACTCAGACCGTGACGAGATCGGCCCACCGGATGACCGCGCCCGGACGGGTCTCGATGCCGTACCGGCTCGCCAGCGCGTGGACGATCTCCTCGCCCCGGCCGTGCTCGTCCGGGTCTATGCCCGCGGGCGGCTGGCCGGCGGGGCCCGCGTCGGTGACCTCGACGCGCAGGGTGCCGAGCCCGGCGTTGCGCGTCCAGACCAGCCGCAGCACCGCCGGGGGCAGTGCGTGGACGATCGCGTTGGTCAGCAGTTCCGACACCACCAGCAGTGCGTCCTCGACGACGTCCGGGGACACCCTCCAGGCAGCCAGGACCGCGCCGGCCCGTCGACGTACGTCCGAAACGGCACCAGGCGACGGGCGGCATCGGGAAGACGTACTCGCTTGCTTCCCGCGCCCGCGTGTTGAGCTGTACCGCCATCTCGTGTCTCCAGGAGTCAGTGCCACAGGCCCTGCGTCACGCACCTCGGCACGTTGCCAGGCCTCAGAGCACGCTAAAGAGACATAGCGGGTCGGGTCAATGAACGTGGGTCGGCATTACCGAACGGCCCCCCTCGCTCCGGTGGCGCGGCGGCCCTCCGCACGCACGGCAGACCTTCCGAGACGGTAATAAGCTCGCATCATGACCGGTCCGGTCCAGTCGATCGAACGGGCGGCCGCGATCCTGCGCCTGCTCGCCGGTGGGCCTCGCCGACTCGGGCTCGGCGAGGTGGCGGCCTCCCTCGGGCTGGCCAAGGGAACCGCCCACGGGATTCTGCGCACGCTCCAGCACGTGGACTTCGTGGAGCAGGACGCGACTACCGGCAAGTACCAGCTCGGAGCCGCCCTGCTGCACCTCGGCACGAGTTATCTCGACGTCAACGAGCTGCGGTCCCGGTCCATCAACTGGGCCGACGCCCTGGCCGCCCGCAGTGGTGAGGCGGTGCGCCTCGGCACCCCGCTGGAGGGCATGGTCCTGGTCGTCCACCACGTGTTCCGGCCGGACGACACCCTCCAGACCCTGGACGTGGGCGCGCTGCTGCCCCTGCACGCCTCCTCCCTGGGCAAGGTGCTGCTGGCCTACGGGACCGCGACCCTCGACTCCGCCGTGGAGTCGGGGCTGGACGCGTACACCCGGCACACCCTGGTCACCGAGGAGCAGCTCACCCGGGCGCTCGCCGAGGTCCGGGAAGCGGGCTATGCCGTCGAGGTACAGGAGATGAGCATGGGCGAGGCAGGTCTCGCCGTGCCGATCCGGGGGCACGGCGGCCTCGTCGTGGGCGCCATCGGGCTGTCCGGTCCGGTCGAGAGGATCTGTGACAGCCAGGGCCGCCCCCGGCCCAACCTGATCACCCTGATCCGGGAGGCCGCGAGAGCGATCTCCCGGGACCTGGGAGCCGCCCGCTGGTAAGCGCCCCTCGCCCCCTCGCCCACTCCGCGACCCATCGGAAGGCGGACCCGATCATGGTGGAACGCTATGTGATGTCCATCGATCAGGGCACCAATTCCACGCGATGCATCCTGTTCGACCAGGGCGGGCGGCTGGTGTCGGTCGCGCAGCGGGAGCACCAGCAGCACTTTCCCCGGCCCGGCTGGGTCGAGCACGACGCCGTCGAGATCTGGCAGAACCTGCGGCGGCTGATGTCCGAGGTCCTCACGGGCGGTGGTACGGCCGTCGACGCGAGCCAGGTCGCCGCCATCGGCCTGGCCAACCAGCGGGAGACGACGGTGCTCTGGGACCGGCGTACCGGCACCCCGCTGGGCCGGGCGCTGGTCTGGCAGGACACGCGCACGGCGCCGCTGGTCGAGGAACTCAGGGTCCGGCCCGGAGAGGAGTTCTTCCTCGACCGGTGCGGCCTGCCGCCCTCCACCTACTTCTCGGCGTTGCGCATCCGGTGGCTGTTCGACCACGTCAAAGGCCTGGAGCAGCGGGCGAAGGACGGCGAGGTGCTGTTCGGCACGATGGAAAGCTGGCTGATCTGGAACCTGACCGGCGGTGCCGACGGCGGTCTGCACATCACCGACCCCACCAACGCCAGCCGCACCATGCTGATGAACATCCGCACGCTCACCTGGGACGAGGAGCTCCTGGCGTTCTTCGGCGTGCCCCGTCCGATGCTGCCCGAGATCCGGTCCTCCGCGGAGACCTACGGCGAGGCCCGCTCGCAGCTTCCCGGCGTTCCCATCGCGGCCGCGCTCGGCGACCAGCAGGCGGCGCTCTTCGGCCAGACCTGCTTCTCCCCGGGCGAGGCCAAGTGCACGTACGGAACGGGCAGCTTTCTGCTGCTCAACACCGGTACCGACGTCGTACGGTCCCGGCACGGTCTGCTCACGACGGTCGCCTACAAGATCGGGGACCGGCAGCCGGTCTACGCCCTGGAAGGGTCGATAGCCGTCACCGGCGCGCTGGTCCAGTGGTGCCGTGACCGGCTGGGACTGATCAACAGCGCGCCGGAGATCGAAACACTCGCGCGGACCGTCGAGGACAACGGCGGCTGCTACATCGTCCCCGCCTTCTCCGGCCTCTTCGCGCCCCGCTGGCGCAGCGACGCGCGCGGCGTCATCGTCGGCCTCACCTCCTACATCACCAGCGGGCACCTGGCCCGGGCCGTCCTGGAGGCCACCGGCTGGCAGACACGTGAGGTCGTCGACGCCATGAACGCCGACTCCGCGGTGGCCCTGAAGGAGCTGAAGGTGGACGGGGGCATGACCGCGGACAACCTGCTCATGCAGTTCGTCGCCGACGTGCTCGACGTGCCCGTCGTACGGCCCATGGTCTCCGAGACGGTCTCCCTCGGGGCGGGCTACGCCGCCGGGCTGGCCGCGGGCTACTGGCCCGACCTCGAGGTCCTGCGCCGCAACTGGCACCCGGCCGCCCGGTGGCTGCCGGGAATGGACCCCGGCCGCCGGGCGTCGGAGTACGACAACTGGCAGCGCGCCGTCGAACGGTCACTGGGCTGGATCAGACAGCCCGGGTCCTGAGCGTTCTCCTTTCCGGTGTCTGTTTTTCCGGCACCCGGGTTCCGTGCCTTCTTTCCGTGTCCTTTCTGCTTCCCTTCGGCCTTATGTTGACACGGTGGTGGCCGGTCGGGACCGCCCCTAACGTTCTTTCACGGGCGCTTTCGTGCAGGAGAAGCGAGCGCAGAGCGAAGGGGGAACATGTCCGTCTTTCCGTCCAGTGAAATGGCCGTGAAGGTCTTCAGCAGTCTGTTCACCGTATTGCTGGAGGACGACGATTTCTTGGCGCGGGCCCGGCAGGAGGGGCTGTCCGTCCGGCTCGTCCACACGAAACCCGACTGCGAGCTCTTCGTGTCACCGCAGGACGGCGTCCGCGTCGGCGCGGAGCACGCGGGGCCGGCGGCGATCACCCTCCGGATGTCCTGCGACACGGCGCACGCGCTGTGGATGGGGCGGCTGCTGGTGCCCGTCGCCATCGCCACGGGCCGGCTCCGGATCCGCGGCCGGGTCGCCAAGGTACTGGAGCTGGTGCCCATGCTGCGGCCCGCGTTCGACCGGTACCCCGGCATCGCTGCCGCCGCCGGCCTGGGCGCGTGATCTGTCGCGAAGCGACCTGTCCCGAACACCGAACCGACGCACAAGGAGTGACACCGCACGTGAACACCGCTCTCTCCGAATCCGTGTCCGCGGCCGCGCTGAATTTCGACGTGCTGCCGGACGACGTCGAGCAGTTCCGGGAGGCCGCAAAGGAATTCGCCCGGAACGTCGTCGGACCCCGCGTCCAGGAAATGGACCAGAAACCCGCCGCGTATTTCGACTGGGACCTCGTCGGCGACGGCCACCGGATCGGCCTCACCCGCGCGGCGGTCCCGAAGGAGTACGGCGGACTGGGGGTGGGGATGCTGGGCGTCGCCACCGCCCTGGAGGAGGTGGCCGCGGTCTGCCCGGGCACGGCACTGATCTTCGGCGCCACCCTGCTCGGCCAGGCACCGATCCTGCTGTCCGGCGATCCCCGGCTGCAGGCCCGCTTCCTGCCGCTGTTCTCGGGCGACGAACCGGTCCTCGCCTGCAACGCGGTCACCGAGGAGGACGCCGGCTGCGACCTCATCATCCCCTCCCAGGCCGAACACGCGCGCAACGTGACGACCGCCCGCCGGGACGGGGACCACTACGTGCTGACCGGCCGCAAGCGGTTCATCACCAACGCCGATGTCGCCGCGTTCGCCTCCGTGTTCGCCACCATGGAGGGCAGCCGGGGGGCGACCGGCCTCACCTCCTTCATCGTCCCCCTCGACCTGCCCGGAGTGGTCCGCGGACCCGTGGCCGACAAGATGGGATACCGCGCCTGCCTCGGCAGTGAGCTGGAGTTCCACGACGTCCGGGTGCCCGCCGAGTACATGATCGGCGCGGAGGGCGAGGGCATGGCCATCAACATGGCGCAGAGCAACATGGCGCGCGCCGCGGTGGCCGGCATCTCCACGGGCGTGGCCCGCAGCGCCCTGGAACAGGCGATCGCGTGGTGCGGCGAGCGGATCCAGGGCGGGCGCCTGCTCAAGGACCAGCAGTTCACGGCGGCGAAGCTGGCCGGCATGGCGGCCAGGGTCGACGCCGCCCGCATGCTGTACCTGCGGGCGGCGGACAAGGTCGACAACGAACTGCCGCCGCCGGTCTACGAACCGGCCGCGGCCAAGCTGTTCGCGGACCGGACCGCGATCGACGTGGCGGAGGCCGCCCTCTCCCTGCTCGGCGCACGCGGCTACCTGCGCTCCTACGGCCTGGAGAAGACGATGCGGGACGCGCTGGGCACCCGGATCTACGAGGGCACCCCCGAGGTCCTGGCACTCGCCGTCACCGAGAGCCTCTACGCCGAGAAGGACGAGTGGTGAACGCCCCCGGCCGCGCCGCCGGCCCCGTCCTGCGCGGCGCCGGGGCCCCGGAGCCCGCCGCCACCCGCGACCCCCGCGCCCGGCGCTACGCCCGGGACATCATCCGGCTCCACGACCGGCTCAGCTACCGCCTGCTGCCCCTGGAGCTGAGGGGCGACCCGCTCTCCCTCGTCGAGGACCCCGACGGCGCACTGGTCACCGTGACGGGCCGCGACAGCCAGTTCCCCTCCCGCTACCTCAAAGGGATGCTGGGGTTCCGCCTCGCCCAGTACCTCCGGCTGAACTGGATCTCCGCCGACGCCGTCCACCGTGCCGCGGCCTTCCACGAACCACTGCCGCACTCTCCCGTGGAGAACATCCACACGGTCACGCTGTGCGCGCGCTCCGGGAAGATCCGCGGCTACGTGGGACTGGCCTGCTCGGCGGACCCCGAGAGCCTGCCCCTGGACTCCCCGTGCCGTATGCCGTTCCCGACGGAGGCGGCGCACCGTGTCGACCTGCTCGGCAGGTACGCACGGCCCGGCCTGGGCAGCCACCAGGCCTTCGAGTTCAAACGGTTCCTGCGTGACCAGACGATGCCACGGGACGAGCAGCACAGCCGCGTCCCCTGGCACCTCATGCTCGGCATCGGCGAGGCACTGCTCGCGCTGGGCGACGGCGTGCGCGTCGTGCTGGGCGACGCCAAGGAGCACGTCGCCCTGCGCCATCTGCGGCTGGTCGGCTTCGACCTGCACGTCGTCGAGGACACCTCGCCCTACCTGTGCGCCTCGGATCCGATGGCGCCGATCTACCGCCAGACGGTCGTGGCCAAACCGTTCGCCGCCCCCGTGCCCGCCGACATCGCCTGGTACCGCGACGTGGTCCGCTCCTACCTCGACGGGACGAGCCACCTGGCCTCGTGGCAGGCCGTGATCACCACCCTGGCCGCACGCAGGGCGGGTACGGGACAGCGTCCCGATCTCGCACGAGAAGGGGCCGGCCGGTGACGAACGGCGACGGGGAAGGAATGCCCGAGACGGCCGGAGGGCCCACGGCGCAGGCCCGGTTCTACACCGAGCTGACCGCCCGGAACGCCGGCGTGGTGCCCGAGGCCGATCAGTGGGCGCTGCGCGCGGCGACCGTCCTGGTGGCCGGCTGCGGATCGATCGGCGGTGCCGCCGTCGAACCACTGGCCCGGCTCGGCCTGCAGAACTTCGTCCTCGCCGACCCGGGGACGTACGAACTCAGCAACCTCAACCGGCAGTCGGCCACCGTCGCCGACCTCGACCGGAACAAGGCCTCGCTCGCCGGGGACCGGGTACGGGCGATCAACCCGCACGCCTCGGTCGAGGTCTGCACCGAAGGGGTCACCCGGCAGACGGTCGGGAGACTGACGGCCTCCTGCCAGGTGATCATCGACGGGGTGGACGTCACGACCCCCGAGGGCTGGCGGGCTAAGATCCTGCTGCACCGTCACGCCGTACAGCGGAGGCTGCCCCTGATCACCGGCTGGGACATGGCAGGCACCCAGTACGTCCGCTGCTACGACTACCGGCAGGTCCGCGAGCCGTTCGCGGGGGCCGTCGGCCCGCATGACGCGGACCGCTACGACATGTGGGACCTGCTGCGCCGGGCCGTTCCGCTGCGGCACGTGCCGACGGACATGCTGGCCGAGATCCGGGCCAACCATGCCCGGACCGAGTACAGCTTCCCGCAGGTCGCCTACACGGCCATGGCGTTCGGTGTGATCAGCTCCCACATGGTGGTGCGGCTGCTGGCCGGCCGGCGGGTGCGGCCCGAGGTACGCCTCGACGTGCACCAGAAGACCAGGCCGCTCGGGGAGCGGTGGCGCAGCCGGGCCCGGTGGCCGGTGGAACTGGGGGCGCTGCTGCCGGAGTTGCTGCGGCTGGCCCGGGGTTCCGGCACGGGCCGGGCACCCCGGGCCACGGTGGACCGCGACGTTTCCTGACCTCCCGAAGCACCGCACCCGGGCCGCGCGTTCAACCGGTGACGAACCGGACCCGAACGCGCGGCCTCATGACACGGGCCGGGCGAGGCCGTGCCGCCGGCGCCCGCGCAGCCATCGCGACCACGGAGGTGGACATGACTGTTCGGCAACGGAACGTGCTGTGGACGTTCTTCTGCTGTGGCCTGGGCGTGGCCATGGTGTCGCTCGACAACCTCGTCGTCATCACGGCCCTGCCGTCGATCCGCGAGGACCTCGGCGGGAGCATCCAGCAACTGGAGTGGACCGTCAACGCCTACACCCTCACCTACTCGGTGCTCATGCTGACCGGCGCGGCCCTCGGGGACCGGTTCGGCCGGCGGCGGATGTTCGGCATCGGGCTGGGCGTCTTCGTCGTCGCGTCGGCCGGGGCCGCGCTGGCCCCCGGTATCGGTGCCCTGATCGCCGCCCGCGCCGTACAGGGGCTGGGCGCCGCGCTGTTGATGCCGCTGAACCTGACGATCCTCACGGAGGCGGCGCCCGAGCGGCGGCGCGGTGCCCTGCTGGGCGCGATGAGTGCCGTCGAGGGCCTCGCGATCGCCATGGGCCCGCTCCTCGGCGGCGCGGTGGTGGAGCACCTGAGCTGGCAGTGGATCTTCTGGATCAACGTGCCGATCGGCGCGCTGGTGCTGCCCGTCGCCCGGTGGAAGCTCACCGAGAGCCACGGACCCAGCCCACGCCTGGACCTGGTGGGCACGGTCCTGGCCAGTGCCGGGCTCTTCGGGATCGTCTTCGGCGTCATCAACGGCCACGCGGACCACTGGACCAGCGCGCGCGTCCTGCTCTCGCTGGGCGGCGGGGCGGCCGTTCTGATCGCCTTCGTCCGCTGGGAACTGTGGGCGGAACACCCCATGTTCCCGATGAAGCTGTTCCGCCACCGGACCTTCGGCGCCATGAACGCCGCCGGGCTGCTGATGTTCGCCGGCATGTTCGGCTCGGTCTTCCTGCTCACCCAGTTCCTCCAGGGACCGCGCGGCTACTCACCCCTGGAGGCCGGCGTGCGGATCCTGCCGTGGACCGCGGTGCCCGTTTTCGTGGCGCCCCTGGTGGGCCTGGTCTCCGACCGCGTCGGCGGCCGGACCATCGTCGCGCTGGGCCTCGCCCTCCAGGCCCTCGGACTGGGATGGATCGCCGCCCGGGTCTCGCCCGGGGTCCCCTACCCGTCGCTCATTCCCGCCCTGGTCCTGTGCGGCCTCGGCATGACCTGCTACTTCACGCCCACCGCGAACATGGTGATGAGCGCGGTCGACGCCGGAGAGCGCGGCATGGCCTCCGGGTCGATCAGCGCGCTGCGCGAACTCGGCGGCGTGCTCGGCATCGCGGTCCTCGCCTCGGTGTTCTCCGCGCACGGGGACCTCAGCACCGCCGACCGGTTCACGGACGGCATGGTTCCGGCGGTGTGGACCGGCGTCGCCCTGATCGCGTGCGGAGCGCTGGCGGTCCTGCTGGTACCGCGGCGCTCCCGCGACGGCCGCCACGCCGATCCCGGACCGGCGGTGCCGGGGTGTGTGGGCGACCCGGTGTGACGGCATGCCCGCCTCCGGCATGTCCGACCGGAGGGGATGCGAGGGGACGCGTGGCGACGGGAGGGGACGGCAGGCGAGGGGAGAGGACGGCGATGAGCTCACCGATCAGGGTCCTGCTGGCGGACGACCGGTCCATAGCCCGCACCGGGATCCGGTCGGTGCTCGACGGGGACGGCGGCATCGAGGTGGTCGGCGAGGTGTCCGACCTCGCGAGTGCGGTGGGCAAGGCCCGTGAACTCCGGCCTCAGCTGCTGCTCGCCGGCGTCCTTTCGGGCTCCGCCGGCCCCGCGGAACTGGTCGGCGAACTGTCCGCGTGGTGCGGCGACGAGGGGCCCGGTGTTCTGCTGATGGCCCACGAGAGCGGTCCGGACGCGCGGCTCGCCCTCCGGGCCGGAGCGCACGGAGTCGTGCTCCACCGCGTCACTCCGGAGCAGTTGCTCTCCGCGATCCACGTCGTGGCGGCCGGCTACCGGATCTTCTTCGGGGAGCCGGGTCCGTCGGGGGACGGCGGAGTCCGGTTTCCCGGGGCCGCGGAATTCCCCGGTCTTCCGGCGGCGGGGCCGGCGGGATTCCAGTCGCTGACCCGGCGGGAGCGGGAGGTGTTCCGGCTGCTCGCCCACGGACTGAGCAATACGGAGATCTCCGCGGTGCTGGTGCTGAGCGAGAACACCGTGAAATCCCATGTGCAACGGCTGCTGGAAAAGCTGAACCTGCGCAACCGCGTGCACGCGGTCATCCACGCCTATCGGACGGGCCTGATGGCGCCGCCCTGCCCGGAGCCCGTCCCCCCGTGGACCGGCTCCCGCGCTCCGCGGACGCTCCAGTGAGCCCGCGGTGCTCCGCGTGAGCCCTGTTGAGCGCACGGCGCTCAACAGGGCTCGTTCTGTTGGCCGTTGTGAAGATCAGTCGCTTGATTCGAGGAGATATCCACGTCCGTTGGCGGTCCGGACGCGCAGCCCGAGGCAGACCACCTTGCGCCGGATTCTCATGATGTGGAGGTCCAGGGCGTTCTGGCTGGCCGTGCCGCGCCGGTCGCGGAGCAGGGCGATCAGTTCGTGCCGGGCCACGAGGGTGCCGTACCGCTCGACCAGTGGTTGCAGAAGGTTCATCTGGGTCGGTGACACGGGCACCATCCGGGTGCCGTACCGGAGCAGCCCGTCCTGATCCAGGACGGGGATCCGGTGCGTGCCGGCCCTGGCCCGGAGCGCCGCGACCCGGGCGGCGAAGTCGGCCCTGCTGACCGGCGCCCGGATCCAGTCCTCCCGCGAGTCGCTCGGCACCGGCGGCGTCGCGCCGTTCTCCACCACGAGGAGCCGGAGGATTCCGCGGCGCCGCAACTGTTCCAGTTCCTGCACCTCGACCGGCCAGCGCAGGACGCGTACGTCCTGGGTGGCCGAGAATAACTGCCCCTCACTGTATTGAGGCACGAATTGACTTCTCCTTTCGGGTGGGTGGAATAATGCAAGGTCCTGCTGGTTCCGTTCCCCCTGCGGCCTTACTACCTCACTATGCAGGGTGTTCAAGCGTCGCGGCAACAAGTGCATTAGAGGGGCCACTGCCGGGTTATCTGCATAAAATAGGACAGGTTGCGGGCTGTTAATAGTTCTAATGGTCCTTTGTGTGGTCCCCCGGCCTGCCCCGATCTCGTGAAAAGGAGTGAAGCGCCGGGTCGTTCCGGGCGAGTAGATTTCTCCGGACAGGTGCGCCGAAGAAAAAGGCCGATATGGGAGGGCTCCGGGAAAGGCATGGAAAGGGCCGAGGAAATTCTCACCTCCGGGGAATTGCTGATCGCCATCATGGCGCTGGTGACGGCCGGGCTCCCCCCGGCGTCCCGGGAGACGCCGGGGAACCTCCCGCCGGCGACGCGAGGAAAGAGACCGGAACACCGCGCGGAAGGAACCCCTCATGCTGCCCGCGACCACTGAGACGAACCGGCCCCGCGCCGGCCGGCGTCCGTCCCCGAGTGCCGATGTGCTGGTGACGGGACTCGGAGCGACCACCCCGCTCGGCGGTGACGTGCCGTCCAGCTGGGCTGCGCTGCTGTCCGGCCGGTCCGGTGTGACCCGGCTGGACACCCCCTGGGCCGAGCAGTTGCCGGTCCGCATCGCCGGGGGCATGTACGAGGACCCCGCCTTCCGGCTGGACCGGATCCGGCGGCGGCGGCTCGACCGCAGTCAGGCGGCCGCGGTGGTGGCGGCCGGCGAGGCGTGGACGGACGCCGGCGCGCCGGAGGTCGAGGCCGAGCGGCTCGCGGTGGTCGTGGGGACCGGCATCGGCGGCGGCCTCACCCTCCTCGAACAGGACGACCGCCTGGAGCAACGGGGCCCACGCGCCATCTCGCCGCACACGGTGCCCATGCTGATGCCCAACGGCAGCGCCGCGGCGGTGGGCCTGCTGCTCGGGGCCCGGGCCGGCACGCATGCCCCGACCAGCGCCTGTGCGTCCGGCGCGGAGGCGCTGGCGGTCGGCACGCTGCTGATCCGGGCCGGCCGGGCGGACGTGGTCGTCGCGGGCGGCACGGACGCCTGCCTGCACCCGCTGGCGCTCGGCGCGTTCGCCCGGATGCGCGCCCTGTCCCTGCGCAACGACACCCCGGACCTGGCGTCCCGGCCCTTCGACCGGGAACGCGACGGGTTCGTCATGTCCGAGGGTGCCGGCATGGTCGTACTGGAGCGTGCCGACTTCGCGCGGGCGCGCGGCGCGCAGGTGCACGCCGCCCTGTCGGGTGCGGGGGTCACCTCGGACGCCTACGACGTGACGCTCCCCGCCGTGGAGGGCCAGGTGCGGGCCATCGGGGCGGCGCTGCGGGACGCCGGTCTCACCGGGACCGACATCGACCACGTGAACGCGCATGCCACCGGTACGCCGCTGGGCGACGTCACCGAGGCCAGGGCCGTACAGGAGGCCGTGGGCGCGTATCCGGCGGTCACCGCCTGCAAGTCGGCCACCGGCCACCTGCTGGGTGCCTCCGGCGCGGTCGAGGCCGTCTTCACCGTCCTCACGCTCGTGCACGGCCTGGTCCCGCCGGTCCGCAACCTGGACAAGGCGTCGGACGGGATCGAGCTGGACCTGGTGTCCGGCGGGCCCCGATGGGCACCCGTCCGGGCGGCCCTGTCCACGTCCTTCGGGTTCGGGGGACACAACGTGGTCCTCGCCTTCACGAGGTAGTCCCCGCGGCGGCGGCCCGGTCCCGGCAGGACATCAGCAGGTCCGCGACGGCCGCCGGGCGGGTGAGCTGGGGGCAGTGCCCCGCCGCCTCGACCACCGTGACCGGCGTGTCCACGGGCTCGGTGAGCGGATCCGCCGACCCGACGACGATGTCCACGGGCAGCCGCAACTCCCGCAGCACACGGCGGAGTTCGGCGCGCCGGCGATGGGCGTCGCGCAGCGCGGCGACCGCCCGGCCCGCTGCCCCGGCGCGCCGCAGGTCCAGCGCGAGCGCGTCGAGCCCCGGGCCCTCGGTGAGGCCGAGCGAACGGACCAGGCGGGGGGTGGAAGCCGTGCGCAGCAGCGGCACGGCCAGGGGCGAGCGCAGCACCGCGGCGGACGGGCGCTGGAGGAAGGCCGGCGCGACCAGCACGAGTGCCGCGAGCCGGTCGGGCCGGGCCGCGGCATAGCGCAGTGCGGGGCCGCACGCGAGCGAGTGTGCCACCAGCACCGGCCGGGTCTCCACCGGGCGCAGCAGGCCGGCGAGCCAGTCGTCGAGAGTTCCCGCGCCCGCTCCGGACCTGCCGAAGCCGGGCAGGTCGGGAGCGAGGGCGGGCGCGTCCAGGCGGTCCGCGGTCCCCGCCCAGGCGTCGGCGCTCAGCAGGAGTCCGTGCAGCAGCACGTATCCGGGGCGCCGCCGCTCCCCGGTCACCCACGTGCGGGTGCCGGCCACATGCTGGAAGCCGTAGGGGCGGCGGGACGGGCCGGAGCGGCCGAAGCGCGTGGCGACCAGGTCGTCGGCCCACTCGCGCAGCGCCGCCCGCACGGGCGCCATGGACAGCCCGTGCGCCGCGGACAGGGCGCGGGCGGAGGCCGTGTCGTAGCGGTCGGTCGACAGGAACGACAGGGTCTCGGGATCCGCCCGGGTGATCGCACGGGGCAGCCGGCGCAGCAGCCCCACCGGGATCGAGCGGCCGGGGGAGCGCACCCCCATGTGCTCCGCCAGCAGGCCGACCAGGGCGGGCAGTTCGGGGGTGGAGTCGTCCAGCACCCAGTAGGTGCGGCCGACGCTGTCGGGGTCCTGCGGAAGAACGGCCAGGAACCGGACGAAGTGGTCCAGGGGCACGACCGGGAGGAAGACGCCGGGACCGCCGGGCAGGGCCCGCAGCCGGCCCTGCCACAGCGTGGAGACCACCTCGGCCAGGCCGAGGTACTGGCCCGGCCCGATCACCGTACTGGGATTGGCGATGCTCAGCGGAACCCCCAGCTCGCCGGCGCGGGCCCGCACCGCGGCGTCGCCCTCCTGCTTCGACGCCTCGTACGCGCCCAGCCGGCGGTAGTCCGGGGCCCGTCCGTCCGCGGCGGCCATGCGGTAGCCGCTGATGTGCACCACCCGGCGCAGCTTCGGCAGGCCCGCCGCCCAGGCGACCACATGGACGGCCCCCGTCACGTTGACCGCCCGCGCCTGTGCCGCCGTGATGCCGAACGCGAAGCGCGCGGCGGTGTTGTAGACGTCACGGATCCCGGACAGCCCGTCCTCGGGCAGCCCCAGACCGGGCGCGGTGATGTCGGCCCGGACCACCGTCAGGGAGGTGCGGTCCACGCCCTGCCCGTCGAGCCACGCCGTCAGCCCGTCACCGGAACCGCGCACGGCGGCCGCCACCCGGTGGCCGCGGCGCAGGAGTTCCGCCACCAGGGAGCGGCCGATGAAGCCCCCGGCGCCGAAGACGATCGAGTCCGAGAGCATGCAGTCTCCTTGCCCGGTCCGTGATGCCCTGTCAGCGTTCGGGGAACCGGGCCGGGCCCCCGTCCGCGCAGCGGGTCCCACCGTACCGAAACGCCGGGGGCGAAGCGGATGAAACATGCGCACACCGCGCGATCGGGACGAGGTGCCCACGGGTGCCGGCCGCTCTCGCCGCACGTGCGTTCAGGCAGCGCCCCCTCGGCGAACGGGCCCGCCACGACAGCGCCGCAGCCGGCCGACGGCATGTCGCGGCACGGGCAGCGGAGCGCTCAGCGGGCGTCCGCGCCCAGTTCGGCCGCCCGTCGCACGAACGTCTCGTGCAGGTCCCGCGCGGCCTGCGGCACCGACTCGGCCCGCCGGCGCTGCAGCATCAGCACCACCTCGGTGGCATCCCCGGACAGCGGCCGGCACACGATCGTCCCGCCCCGCTCCAGCGGGTCCCCGACCACGCTGAAGTCCGGGAGCACCGTCGCGCCCAGCCCCTCCGCGACCATCAGCTTGCCCATCTCGGCCCCGTCCGTCGAGTACGAGAAGACCGGGGTGAGGTCCGCCAGCAGCCGGTGCACATAACGGTGCATCACATACCCGGTGCGCATGACGATCAGCGGCACGGTGAGCAGGTCGCCGGCCGACACCTCGGCCCGGCCGGCCAGCGGACTGTCCGCCCGTACGCACACCACCGGCCGCCCGCGCAGCAGTTCGGTGGCCTCGAAACCGGCGGGCACGTCGTCGCCGACGAGGTGGTTCACCAGACCCAGGTCGAAGCCGCCCTCGGCGAGCCCCCGGTGGATCTCCGTCTGCTGTGCCCCCACCACCTCGACCTGGGTGACCGGATGCGTGGCCCGGAAGTCCCGCAGTACCGGGATGAGCAGCGGCACGGTCGCCGTGTTGACCGTGCCGACCCGCACCATCCGGCTGATCCGGTGCTGCTCGCCCGCCGCGAACCGCAGCCGGTCCACCGCCTCCAGCACCTCGACGATGTGCGGCAGCAGCTCCCGCCCCGCCGCGCTCATCGTCGCGCCGGTGCGCTTGCGCTCCAGCAGATCGATGCCCAGTTCGCGCTCCAGGTTCCGCACGGTCTCGCTCAACGCGGGCTGCGAAAGGCGCAGTTCGTCGGCCGCCCGGCGCAGCGAGCCGAGCCGGGTCACGGCCGCTATGTATTCCAGCTGTTCGGTCCGCACCCCGGCAGAATGCGCCGACGTTCAAAGCGTGTTCAAGGGTTTCCCTGTCACACGTTCGTGAAATTCAATGGTCCGCGATGCGAGAACGGTCGGGTTTTCCTTGACGCCCGTCGACGCCGACTGCGACCATCGACGGCATGAAGATGCGACTGGACCTCACGCGGCGACGCCACGTCGACCTCGCACGCGTCTCCAGCGCCTCCTGTTGCGCCGCGGCCTGATCACCCCGCCGAGATCCGCCGCGCCCCTTTCCTCTCCTTTTCCCGCCTGAATTCACCGTGCCGTGCCCGCACCGTGCCGGGCCCGGTGAATTCTGGCGTGCCCGAAAACTCGCAACAGGAGTTCCGCATGCCCGCCGCGCCCGTGAAAGTCGCCTACTGGGTTCCCGACGTCAGCGGAGGCAGGCGCGTGCTGCCCCTGGTCCGTGAACCGGAGGCCCGGCTCCCCGACGGCAAGCCCCAGGCCGCCCGGGCCCACGCCTGACCCTCCCTCCACCGCGAAGCCACGAAAGAGGCAGCTCCATGGCCCTCGTCCTGTCCGTCTCCGGCAGCCCCTCCGCCTCCTCCCGCACCGGCCGTCTGCTGCGCCACCTGGACCAGCGGCTGGCCGCCCAGGGCCACGAGGTGGTCCCGCTCGACGTCCGCACCATCCCCGCCGAGGCCCTGCTCGGCGCCGACTTCCGGCACCCGGCGATCGTCGAGGCGACCGGACTGTTCGCCCGCGCCGACGGGGTGGTGGTCGGCACCCCGGTCTACAAGGCCTCGTACTCGGGGGTCCTCAAGGCGCTCCTCGACCTGCTCCCGCAGTACGCGCTCGGCGGCAAGACCGTGCTGCCGCTGGCCACCGGCGGCTCCGTCGCGCACGTCCTCGCCATCGACTACGCGCTGCGACCGGTCCTCAACTCCATGGGTGCCGCGCACATAGTCCAGGGCTGGTTCACCCTCGACAAGGACATCACCGTGGGGGAGGACGGCACCCTCACCCTCGCACCGGCCGCCGCGGATGCGCTCGTCCCGGTCGTCGACCGGTTCTCGGCCGCACTGCTCGGCCGTGCGCCCGTCCTCGCCGCGGCGAGCTGACCCGATGACCGCCCACGTCATCGCCGACGCCACCGAGGCCCTCGCCGTGGCGAGGGTTCTGGCCGACGCCTTCCGGGCCGGGGCCGCCGAACGGGACGCCGCACGCAGGCTGCCCCGGGCCGAGCTGGACCGCCTGTCGGCCTCCGGCCTGCTGGGTGTCACGGTGCCCGCCGAGTACGGCGGCGCCGACGTCGACGCCCTGACCCTCGCCGAGATCTTCCGGCTCCTCGGCTCGGCCGACGGCAGCCTCGCCCAGATCCCGCAGAGCCACTTCGTGTACGTCAACGTGATCCGTCGCCAGGGAACCGAGGACCAGCGGAAGTTCTTCTTCGCCGAGCTGCTCGCCGGCAGCCGCTTCGGCAATGCCCAGTCCGAGGCGGGGACGAGACACGTCCAGGACATCCGCACCCGCCTGGAACGCCAGGGCGACGCCACCTTCCTGCTGACGGGGGTCAAGCACTACTCCACCGGCGCCCTCTTCGCCGACTGGATCCCGGTCCTGGCCCGCGCCGAGGACGACAACCTGCACGTGGCCTACGTCCCCCGGGACGCGCCCGGCCTCACCGTCGTCGACGACTGGGACGGCATGGGGCAGCGCACGACCGCCGGCGGGACCGTCCGGCTGGACGGCGTGGCCGTGCCCGCCGACCGTGTGCTGCCCCACCACCTCACCTTCCGGGGGCCGCAGCTCCACGGTGCGGTCGCCCAGTTGCTGCACGCCGCCATCGACGTGGGGATCGCCGCAGGAGCGCTGGCCGAGGCCGCGGAGTTCGTACGGACCAGGAGCCGCCCCTGGTTCGAGAGCGGGGTGGAGTCCGCCGCCGAGGACCCGCTGCTGATCCAGCGGTTCGGTGAACTCGCCGTGACGGTAAGGGCGTCCGAGGCCCTGCTGCGGGAGGCCGCCCGCGCGGTCGACGCGGCCGGCGCCGACCTCACCGACGCGTCGGCCGCCGAGGCGTCCGTCGCCGTGGCCGCCGCGAAGGTGCAGGCGGCCGAGGCGGCCGTGACCGTCGCCGGGGCGCTCTTCGAGGTGTCCGGGACCCGCTCCGCCCTCAACTCCCTCAATCTGCACCGGCACTGGCGGGACGCCCGGACCCACACCCTGCACGATCCGACCCGCTGGAAGATCCAGCACATCGGCCGGTACGTCCTCAACGGCACCCGGCCGCCCCGCCACGGTCTGCTGTGACCTCCCGCCCCCTTCGATCGGAGACCCCCGTGTCCCTCACCATCCACTGGTTCCTGCCCACCAACGGGGACAGCCGGCATGTCGTCGGCGGCGGTCACGGCACCCCGGCGACGGCCTCCGGACGTGACCGGCCGCCGACGGTCGCCTATCTCAGCCAGATCGCCAGGGCCGCGGAGGACCTCGGTTTCGCGGGGGCGCTCACCCCGACCGGCGCCTGGTGCGAGGACGCGTGGCTGACCACGGCGATGGTCAGCCAGCACACCGAGCGGCTGAAGTTCCTGGTCGCCTTCCGGCCGGGGTTCGTCTCGCCCACGCTCGCCGCGCAGATGGCGTCCACCTTCCAGCGGCAGACCGGCGGACGGCTGCTGCTCAACGTGGTGACCGGGGGCGAGAGCCACGAGCAGCGGGCCTACGGGGACTTTCTCGACAAGGACGCGCGGTACCGCCGTACCGGTGAGTTCCTGGAGGTCGTCCGGGGGCTGTGGGAGGGCGGGACGGTCGATCTGGACGGGGAGCACCTCCGGGTCGAGGACGCCAGGCTGGCCCGGCTGCCGGAGCCGGTCCCCGAGGTGTACTTCGGGGGGTCCTCGCCGGTCGCGGGCGAGGTCGCGGCCCGCTACGTCGACGTGTACCTGACCTGGGGAGAGCCGCCGGCCCAGGTCGCCGAGAAGATCGCCTGGATCCGGGGGCTCGCGGCGGAACAGGGGCGCACCCTGCGGTTCGGGATCCGGCTGCACGTCATCACGCGGGACACGTCCGGGCAGGCGTGGGCCGAGGCCGGCCGGTTGCTGGACGGGTTCGACCCGGAGACCGTGCGGTCGGTGCAGTCGGGGCTCGCCCGCAGCGAGTCCGAGGGGCAGCAGCGCATGCTGGCGCTGCACGGCGGCCGGCGGGACGCGCTGGAGATCCACCCCAACCTGTGGGCGGGCATCGGGCTGGTGCGGGGCGGCGCCGGGACCGCCCTGGTGGGCTCCCACGACGAGGTCGCCGAGCGGATCGGGGAGTACGCGGCGCTGGGCGTCGAGGAGTTCGTGCTGTCCGGGTACCCCCACCTGGAGGAGGCGTACTGGTTCGGGGAAGGCGTACTGCCCCGGCTGGCCGCGCAGGGCGTGTGGCGGCACCCGGCCGGGAGGAACGAAGCGCCGTCGGCGCAGGTGCCGTTCGCCTCCTGAGGGCCGTGCCGGCCCGGTCGCCCGAAGGGAGCAGCAGAAGTTGCGTCACTCGTCCGGCGGGCCTGGCGTGCAGTCGGTCGGCGCAGCCGGGAGCCTAGGATCCATCACCGGGCAAACGTGGCATCTGCCGACTTGTCGGCATGGTCGGGTCCACCTCACGACCGAAGGAGACGGGATGTCGCACCGCGCCGGAAGAACCCGCTGGAGATGCTTCGCGGTCGTCCTGGTACCCGGTGTCGCCGCCTGCGCGACCGTCGGCGTCGCCATGGCACAGGGAGTGCTCGCCGCCTCGTTCTTCATCTCCGGCCAGACGTTCCAGCTCTCCGCCGAGACGCTGACCGCCCGTGGGTTCAGCCTCTACGGCATGGTCGACGTGACGAGGAAGCACGAACTCGTCCCCGTCGTGGTCTCCGGTTTCCGGCATGCCACGATCAGCACGCTGTGCCAGTCCGTCGTCGTCGACGTCCCGGTGCTGGGCACGCACACCCTGCGGCTCACCGGCGGTTCCGGCCGTCCGGTCGAGACCTCGAACTTCTTCATCGACGCGACGGCCGAGTCGGTCGCCGAGGCGAACTTCACCGGCCTCGACATCGGCGTCGCCCAGGGAGCCCTCACCAAGGGCCCGGTCAGGTCCGGAGACCGGAACTCGCAGTTCTTCGATCCCGACGGCGTCGGCCAGCAGGCGACGTCGACCACCCTGAACGACGTGCGGGTGACCGCGGTGGCGGTCTCCGCCGGCACGTTCAGCATTCCGGGCCTGCGGGTGCGGCTCCGACAGGGCGACCACGCATGCTTCTGACCCCGGCGAGCGCCATGCGCGGCGGCCGTACGCCCGGGACCCGGCTCCTCCGCCCGGCGCCGGCACCCCATCCCTCAGGACAGGACGCGTGATCACCAACCCTTTCGCCGGAGGACGCGAACTGCTCGCCAGGGCGCCGGAGTTCCGTCGCAGGTTCCGCACCTGGCGCGGTGAACGTCCCTTCTGGGCCGGGCTGTTCACCTTCGCCGCCGGTCTGCCCATCCTCTACTGGCCCTACGCGCACCTGAGCCTGGCCGGGATTCCGCTCGCCCTGTCGACCACCTCCGGCGCCGGGTCTCTGGTGATCGGAATCCTGCTCCCGGCCCTGGGCATCGCACTGTGCTGCCGCCCCCACCTCCGGGTGTTCGCCGGGATCGCCACCCTCCTGCTCGCCATCGTCTCCTTGCCCGTCTCGAACTTCGGCGGCCTCTTCCTCGGGGTGGCCCTCGGCCTGGTCGGCGGCTCCCTGGCCTGCGCCTGGCTGCCGCCCCCGGCCGACGAGCCGTCGACGGCGCCGGACGACCAGCCGTCCGCGACGGCAGCGACGGGGGAGGGGTGCGGTGGCGCCTGACCCGCTCGCTCGTACGGCCGGTGCCGTGATCGGTCGTGTGGCCCGGCCCCTCGCGGGTGCGCTGGCCGTGGTCGCCGTGGCCGGGCTCCTGCGCCTCGGCGTGCCACACCTGCCCGGCGGCGTTTCCGGCGCACGGGTCGGTTCGTCGGCCCCGGTCCGCCCCGCGAAGGGCCCCTGTGTACTCCGCGCCGACCGGCTCGTACTCCGCGGCGCGAGGTTCCGCGGGGTGGTGTCGGTGCGCACCGGGAACGGGCGGGCCCGGGCCCTGAAGTTCACCGTACGGTCGCTCGACGCCGTCAGCCTCGTCCTGACCGCGGGCCGGGGCCGCGCGGCGATGCGTCTGCGGGCGAGGCCGGCGTCCATTTCCACGCTCAGGGGGCCGGGCGCCGGCGGAGTGGCGACCCTCTACGTCCGCAGACTGACCGGCAGGGTCACGGGCCTCGGCGGCGGCCCGCTCCCGGCGGACCGTACCGTCTCCGTCACCCCCGACGCCGTACCCCGCTGGCTCTCGCACCCGGCCACCCGCACCCGGACCATCACGCTCGCCGCGGCGACCGCCTCGCAGATCACCCAGTTCGGCGGCCGGCTGTCCATCAAGGGCCCGGAGCTGCGGACGGCGGCACGGGTTCCGCACGGTGCGTGATGCCGGGCGGGACCGCGCAGGAGCCGGCCGGCGGATACCGCAGGGGCCGTTGAGAGACGTGCCGCCGGCCGGGCAGTGAGACGGGTGCCGGACGCGGACCGGGTGTCAGACACCGGGGCATCGCGTCGTGGCCCCCTCGAAGCGCCGGCCGCCCGGGAGCGTGACCGTCACCGGCGCGGGTTCGGCGCCGGGGTCGGCAACGCGCTGGGCGGCGGCCGCCGTGCAGGCGATCTGTGCGGCCGCGAGGCCGGGATCGCCCGCATCGCCGGCCGCGGACGACAGCCGGACGGAGATCCGGTGGTCGCCCGCCGTCACCTCCACGAGGCCGGCCCGGGACGGTGCCTCGGGGACGACGGTGGCACCGCCGTCCGCCGGGACGGCCGGGACCGCCGTCGGCAGGCCCGTGGGCAGGGGCAGCCGTGTGGTCACTCCCTTGCGCAGCTCCGCGTCGGTCGGTCCCCGGAGCAGATCCAGCACCGCCGACTCGACGTCGCCCGGCGCGTCCGTCGGGCGACGGACGGCGAACAGGGCGCCGTCCCGCACGAAGTACAGCCGCGTTTCCGGCACGACGCCCACGGCCGGACCGCCCGCCTGCACGACACCGGTCGTGGGGATGCCGCACGAGGCCAGGACGCACATGGCCGCCGGGACCAGGAGGGCGGGGCGGACCAGGCGCCGGAGGGTCACCACCGGTCCTCCCGGAGCGGCTCGTCGGCCGGCAGGGGGAGCCGTACGGTGAAGACGGCGCCGCCCCCGGGGCGGTTCGCGGC
>NZ_JAEKKT010000065.1 GCF_019510245.1 Streptomyces sp.
AACGTCAACCACCCGGAGATCGAGCCGATGATCATCGGCAAGCGGTTCCTGGTGAAGGTCAACGCCAACATCGGCAACTCCGCGGTGACGTCCTCCATCGAGGAGGAGGTGGAGAAGATGACCTGGGCGACCCGCTGGGGCGCCGACACGGTCATGGACCTCTCCACCGGCCGCAACATCCACACCACCCGTGAGTGGGTGCTGCGCAACTCCCCCGTCCCCATCGGCACGGTGCCGCTCTACCAGGCGCTGGAGAAGGTCGACGGCAGGGCCGAGGAGCTGACCTGGGAGATCTACAAGGACACGGTCGTCGAACAGGCCGAGCAGGGCGTGGACTACATGACCGTCCACGCGGGCGTGCGCCTGCCGTACGTGCCGCTCACCGCCAACCGCAAGACCGGCATCGTCTCGCGCGGTGGCTCGATCATGGCGGCCTGGTGTCTCGCGCACCACAAGGAGTCGTTCCTGTACGAGAACTTCGAGGAACTCTGCGAGATCCTCGCCGCCTACGACGTCACGTACTCGCTGGGCGACGGGCTGCGCCCCGGCTCCATCGCGGACGCCAACGACGAGGCCCAGTTCGCGGAACTCCGCACGCTCGGGGAACTCAACCGGATCGCCAGGCGTTTCGATGTACAGACCATGATCGAAGGCCCGGGTCACGTCCCGATGCACAAGATCAAGGAGAACATCGACCTTCAGCAGGAGATCTGCGATGAAGCTCCGTTCTATACGCTCGGCCCGCTGACCACGGACGTCGCGCCGGCGTACGACCACATCACCTCCGGCATCGGTGCCGCGATGATCGCCTGGTGGGGTACGGCGATGCTCTGCTACGTCACGCCGAAGGAACACCTGGGCCTGCCCAACCGGGACGACGTCAAGACCGGCGTCATCACCTACAAGATCGCAGCCCACGCGGCCGACCTCGCCAAGGGCCACCCGGGCGCGCAGGAGTGGGACGACGCGCTGTCCGACGCCCGCTTCGAGTTCCGGTGGGAGGACCAGTTCAACCTCGCCCTGGACCCGGACACGGCCCGCGAGTTCCACGACGAGACGCTCCCGGCGGAGCCGGCGAAGACGGCCCACTTCTGCTCGATGTGCGGGCCGAAGTTCTGCTCGATGAAGATCAGCCAAAGCATCACAGAGCGGTTCGGTGGCGCGGCAGCTGAGGGGGCGTCGGCCGAGGAGGTCGCGGAGGGGATGCTCCAGAAGTCGAAGGAGTTCGCGGCGAGCGGGAACCGGGTGTACCTGCCGATCGCCGACTGACTGGCGCCGAGCGTGCGTCGTCCACGGTGGGCTGCTCCACGGGCATTCCGTGGAGTGGCTCCGTGACAGTCAGGAGAGCTCTACTCAAACCCCGCTCGGTCACCACCGCGGTCGTGATCAGGTGGTGGAGCAGGGGCAGGAGCCCTGGCTGCCGGAAGTGGTCACGGCACAAGGACGATCTTTCCGCTGGTGCGCTTCGTCTCGATCGTGCGGTGCGCCTCGGCGGCTCGTGCCAGTGGGTACGTGTCCTGGACCGTGACTCGCAGCCGACCGGCCTCGATGCGTTCGGTGACCCGCTCCAGCAGCTCCCCGGAGGGCTCTGCCGTGACCCATGCATAGCGCAGGCCACGGGCGGCGGCCTGCCGCTCGTCCGTTCCCGGGTCGATCGACGCTCCGATGAGCAGACCGCCCGGCCGGAGCACATCGAGGGAGCGTGCCCCGTAGGAACCGCCGACCAGGTCCAGGACGGCGTCCACCGGCGCCACGACGGTCCGGAAGTCTGTGGTGGTGTAGTCGACCACTTCATCGGCTCCCAGACCACGTACACGGTCGTGGTTGGCTGCCCGAGCGGTACCGATGACATGCGCCCCAAGCTCCTTGGCCAGCTGAACCGCGACATGGCCGACACCGCCCGCAGCAGCGTGGATCAGTACCCGGTCGCCGGGCTGGACCCGCGCCAGCACGGCCAGCGCCTGCCACGCGGTGAACGAGACCAGAGGTACGGCCCCCGCGTGAACGAGGTCGAGATTCCTGGGCGCCAGAGCCAGTGCGTCGGCCGGCACGGCGGTGAATTCGGCGTACGCGCCGCGCTGAGTGACCGGCAGCATGCCGTAGACCCTGTCGCCCGGCACGAACCGCGTCACGCCCGCGCCGATCCGCTCGACGACCCCCGACACGTCGTTGCCCGGCGTCCACGGCAGGGTGATCAGCTCCGGCACGCGTCCGGACCGGAGAACCGCGTCACCCGGGTTTACTGCGGCACCAGCCACCCGCAGCAGCACCTCCCCGGCCGCAGGTTCCGGCACATCGGTCTCGGTGTAGGTCAGCACCTCCGGACCGCCGAACCGGAATTGGACGACGGCGTGCATATGGGCGGACATCGGGGCTCCTCGTCAATGGATCGCGGTGCTTTCCATGGTCGGACCGAGCGAGAGCCCCACGGAAGAAGGCACTTGTCTGATACCGAGGTTCTTCATGGATACCGGCTTCGACCTGAGGAAACACGGTGGCGTGGATGTCTTCCTGCGCGACTGCCCGACCCGTTCCGTGCTGGAGCTGATCGCCGGCAAGTGGACCATGCTGGTGCTGGTGGCACTTGAGGACGGCCGGCCGATGCGATTTGCCGAGCTGCGCCGACGGCTGGATGGCGTCACATCGAAGGTCCTGACGCAGACCCTGCGCGCGCTGGAGCGCGACGGCCTGATGACCCGCACCGTGTATCCGACCGTGCCACCGTGCGTGGAGTACCAGTTGACGGGGATGGGCCAGGAGGTGGGGGGACTGCTGCAGAGCATCACCGACTGGTCTCAGGCCAACATCGCTGCTGTCCAGGCTGCACGAGAGGAGTTCGACGAGCGAACCACCCGCGAACCACGTGCGGCTGGAAGGGCGTCTGCTGGTGGCGGTCAGACGCGAGGCTGACCCTTTCCTCGATGAGGATCTCCCAGGACATCCGCCGTGTACCTGCCGATCACGGAGTGACGGTGGTGTCCGGCCTGCGCCCCCTGGCCGGGGGCGCAAGCCGGGCTATTCCGGCTGGTGTTCCGGGCCTCCGAAGTCCGGGCTGGTGTAGTCCGGGCTGGTGAAGCTCGGGCGCGGGGCGGGTGCGGCGCCGTCGTCGGTGCTGAAGCCGGGACGGTCGTAACCGAGACGCGGCATCCGGCCCGCCGGGCCCGACGGGGCGGTACGGCGCAGTCCGGCCGTGCCGGAGTCGGCGGCCAGCGCTTCCCGCAGGAAGGGCAGGATGCCGCGCTCCAGCAGGGCGTCCCGCCAGGCCTCCCGGGCCTTGGCCACCTCCCCGCCGGGTTCGCCGTAGGCTCCGGCCTCCAGCGAGGGGCTGTTGCGCAGTGCGGTGAGCAGCAGTCCGGCGCCGGCCATGATGATGGCGGCCGCGGTCACGACGCCGAACACCCAGCCGGCGGTGAGCATGGTCTGGGCGAACGCCGGGGCCGGGTCCAGCATCTTCAGGACGTAGCCGACGAGCAGGAAGATCGCGGCGGCGGTGCCGGCGAGCACCGGTGCCAGGACCAGGGCGAGGGCGAAGCCCCCGGCGCCGGTGGTCTCGGCGGCCTCGCCGAGGGTGGTGGCGAGCCCCGTCGCGCCGCCCGGGCCCGGCTCTGCGGAGCCGGACTCCTGGACGGTGGCCGGGGTGGACCGCGCCGGATTGCGCAGTTCCTCGCGGACCTTCACATAGTGCTGGTACTCGGTCGCCGCGGCCGCCGTGATCAGAGCGGTGGCGTTGAGCGCCATGGTGCGCAGCTGTTCGGTGTTCAGGTGCCGGCCTGTACCGGCCAGTTCGGGACGGTACGGGGCGGAGCGCAGCGCCTCGTCGAGGATCCGCTCGTACTCGTGGCGGTCCTCGCTGTGCAGGTGCTGCGGAACGCTGTTCATGTGCATCCCCCGATGCTCCGTAGGGCTGGTGGCTCGCACGCCGGCGAGCCGTCGGGCAGAAACGGAGGGGAGCCTGCTACGGATAAACCGATGGTAGAGCCGTTACGGCACACGGTGACAGGGGGTTGCCGGAAATTGGGGGTGGCCCGTGTGTGACGTCGGGGGGTTGAAACCGCCCGGTTAACGCTCAGGTGTTCAGCGGGAGTTGCCTCACCAGCAGCTTTCCGGCCATGGTCACGCCGCCGTCCATGGCGATGGCGAGCCCGTCGGCGTAGACGTGCGGTCCCTCCACCACGGGGCCGGTGCCCTCCTCGCCCTCCTCGGAGCCGACTTCGCCCAGCAGATAGGGAATCGGGCTGTGCCCGTGAACGATGCGGGTACCGCCGTACGTATCGAGGAGGGAACGGACGGCGTCTGCACCCCCCTCGTCGCGGAAGGAGAAGCGCTTGGTGAACTTGCGGAAGAGATCCCACACCTCGTCCGCGTCGTTACGCGTGATGGTCTCGCGGACGGTGTCGTTGACCGCCTCGATCGAGTCGCCGTAGTCGAGATATGCGGTGGTGTCGGAGTGGACCAGCAGATAGCCGTCGACCTCCTCGACGGCGTCCAGCCGGGCCATCCACTGCAGATGGTGGTCCTGGAGCCGGTCCATGTCGGTCTTCTGGCCGCCGTTGAGCAGCCAGGCCGCCTGGAAGGTGGCGGTGCCCGCGCCGGAGTTGACGGGGGTGTCGCCGAACCGCTTGGCGCCGAGCAGCAGCAGCTCGTGGTTGCCCATGAGGGCCTTGCAGTAGCCGCCGGCCGCGGCCGCCTCGGCGGACAGCCGCATCACCAGGTCGATGACGCCGATGCCGTCGGGGCCGCGGTCGGTGAAGTCGCCGAGGAACCACAGCCGGGCGGTGCCCGCACACCAGTGCCCGTCCGCGTCGGTCAGGCCCTGCTCCTGCAGCGCGGCGACCAGCTCGTCGAAGTAGCCGTGCACGTCACCGACGACGTACAGCGGGCCGGGACCGTCCGCGGGCTGCGCGGCCTGCACGGCGGCCGGTTCGACGGGCGCCTGGAGCGTGTCGCCGCGGTTGATGACGGGCAGGTCGCGCTGGGTGGGCGTGTACCCGTCCGGATACCCCTCGGGGTACATGTCGTCGCGGGGCGGGACGACGTCGCCGGGGTGGGTGCCGGGGGCGTACGGACCGGTCTCGTTGACGTATCCGGGCACCCGGAAGTCGCGCAACGTCGCCGTCCGCTCCGTCTCGGGTCCCTGACCGGCCCCCTGAGTCATCAGACCCCTCCACCATCGCGCCGCATCTGCACCGCTTCGGACTGCCTGGTCGCAGCGGCCCGCGGTGTCGTGGGCCCATCATAGGAATGCCCGTAGCGCCGTGTGATGACCCAGGGGTGGTGAATCCGGGCAGTACTCCAGTTCAGCGTGGCTTTCGCCCCGGTTGGGCAGGGGTTCGACCACCCGCCGTTCGGCTGCCGGCCGCCGTCCCACGGCACCCGGCAGCCGCGCCGCCCCGATCTCCGCGCTTCCGTGCTACTCCTCCTCCGGTGCCCGCGGCGGGCTGACCGTGGTGCGCTGGGTACGTCGCTGGGAGGAGGTACGCACGATCAGTTCGGTCGGTATCACCTGCTCGACCGGTTGGTCCGACTCGACCCCTTCGATCGCGTCGATGAGCAGCTGCACGACCGCCGTGCCGATGCGGCGCGGCTTCAGCGAGAGCGTGGTGATGGGCGGCTCGGTGTTGGCGTACACGGTCGACTCGCTGCAGCACACCAGCAGCAGGTCGTCGGGGACGCGGAGCCCGTAGCGGCGGGCGGCGGCGAGCAGGTCGGTGCCGTTGGGGTCGAACAGTCCGTAGACGGCGTCGGGGCGGTCGGGGCGGGCCAGCAGCCGGTCGGCGGCGACGGCGCCCGCACACGGGTCGTGCGCCGGGTAGGCCTCGTAGACCGGGTCCTGGCCGACACGCTCGCACCAGCGCAGGTAGGCGGTGGTCGACAGGTGGGTGTACGTGTCCGTCGTGGTGCCCGTGAGCAGGCCGATCCGGCGGGCGCCCGCGGCGGCGAGATGGTCGAGGATGCCGAGTACGGCGGCCTCGTGGTCGTTGTCCACCCAGGCGGTGACCGGGAGGGAGCCGGCCGGGCGGCCGTCGGAGACCACCGGCAGGCCCTGCCGGACCAGTTCGCTGACCACCGGGTCCTGGTCGGAGGGGTCGATGACGACTGTGCCGTCCAGGGCGACGTTCGACCACACGTCGTGCCGTGAGGTGGCGGGCAGGATGACCAGGGCGTAGCCACGGGCGAGCGCGGCCGAGGTGGCGGCCCGCGCCATCTCGGCGAAGTACGCGAACTCGGTGAAGGTGAAAGGTTCATCCCCGTACGTCGTCACGGTCAGGCCGATGAGTCCCGACTTGCCGGTACGGAGGGTGCGGGCGGCGGCCGAGGGGCGGTACCCCAGCCGGTCGGCGACCTCTCTGACATGGCGGCGGGTGGCATCCGGGAGCCGCCCCTTGCCGTTCAGGGCGTCGGAGACGGTCGTGATGGAGACTCCGGCGGCGGCGGCCACGTCTCTGATGCCCGCCCGGCCTGGCCGGCTGCCTCGCCGAGAGGTTTCCGCGCGGCTCACCTGGTGCTTCCCTGCTGCTGTCATGGCGAGCCGATAGTAGGGCTCATGCGGTGGGGTAGTGCGGACGCATATGCACGCGTTGACAGGCACGTTTCTGCAAGGTCAATGTGGGCCAACTGCCTTAGAAAGAAAGTCAGTTGAACGATCCAATAGTGAGACGTGACTTGTCGGCACGGATGGGCCTGCCAAGTGCCCGATGTTTCGAAGAGGTCTCAACTCACCTGCACGGGTGATGCGCGCTACGGCGTGAGCCACCGGCGCGTAGATATATGTAGGGCGCGCCCCCGATAAATGCGCCTTCGTGCGGTGATGCCCGTGATGCCGGTGGTGCGGATGAGGTTCGTCGTTCCGGCCGCTCGTCCTTCCGCCGCCGCGCCGGCCCGGCTCTTCGCGCCCTCTTCTGCTGTACGCAGCGGCGCCGAATCCTCATAAGGTGAGCAGTATTGGATGCCGGCGGCGCGGACGGTCCGCCGGTGGTCGCGAGGAGGACTGCGGTGAGCGAGACGAGCCCCAAGCTGCGCGCCGAGCTGGAGGGTATCCCCACCTACAGGCCGGGCAAGCCGGCGGCGGCCGGCGGCCCGGTCGCGTACAAGCTCTCCTCCAACGAGAACCCGTATCCCCCGCTGCCCGGCGTGATGGAGTCCGTCACCGCGGCCGCCTCCTCCTTCAACCGCTACCCGGACATGGCCTGCACCGGCCTGATGAACGAGCTCTCGGACCGCTTCGGCGTTCCGCTCGGTCACCTGGCCACCGGCACCGGGTCGGTCGGTGTCGCCCAGCAGCTGATCCAGGCCACCAGCGGGCCCGGCGACGAGGTGATCTACGCGTGGCGGTCCTTCGAGGCGTATCCGATCGTCACGCAGATCAGCGGCGCCCGTTCGGTCCAGGTGCCGCTCACGCCCGGCGACGTGCACGACCTGGACGCGATGGCGGACGCCATCACCGACCGCACTCGCCTGATCTTCGTCTGCAATCCGAACAACCCGACCGGTACGGTCGTGAGGCGGGCCGAGCTGGAGCGGTTCCTGGACCGGGTGCCGAGTGACGTGCTGGTGGTCCTCGACGAGGCCTACCGGGAGTTCATCCGCGACCTCGAGGTGCCCGACGGCGTCGAGATCTACCGTCAGCGGCCGAACGTCTGCGTGCTGCGGACCTTCTCCAAGGCGTACGGTCTCGCCGGGCTGCGCGTCGGCTTCGCGATCGCGCACGAGCCGGTGGCTGCGGCGCTGCGCAAGACGGCGGTCCCCTTCGGCGTGAGCCAGCTCGCCCAGGAGGCGGCGATCGCCTCGCTGCGTGCCGAGGACGAGCTGCTGGGCCGGGTCGGCTCGCTGGTATGCGAGCGGCAGCGCGTGGTCGAGGCGCTGCGCGGGCAGGGCTGGACGGTGCCCGAGTCCCAGGCCAACTTCGTGTGGCTGCGGCTGGGGGAGCGGACGACCGCGTTCGCGCAGCTCAGCGAGGAGCACGGGGTGGTCGTCCGGCCGTTCCCGGGCGAGGGCGTGCGGGTGACGATCGGCGAGACCGAGGCGAACGACATCTTCCTGAAGGTGACGGAGGCGTTCCGCAAGGATCTGTAGCGTCCGCGGGGCCGCCGGGAGGCCCTGGCGGTCGACGGGGTGCGAGGTGTGCGGGGTCGCACGGCCGGAATGAGGGCCGAGCGGCCCCGTTCGCATGTTCCGGAGGGGCCGGACGGCCCAAGTGCGACCCCCCTTCGATGTTCGAGAGTGAGTGCGCCATAATGGCTTGTGAATGTGAATGCATTCACAAGCGCGTCCCGTTTGCTCCGTAATGTACGTGACAAAGGGGGCACATGCCGCTGTACCACGGCGACGTAAGGAGACTGACGACGTGGACCTGGCTCTGGCGCCGGAGACGCTGGCGCGCTGGCAGTTCGGCATCACCACCGTCTATCACTTCCTGTTCGTCCCGCTGACGATCTCGCTGGCCGCCCTCACGGCCGGCCTGCAGACCGCCTGGGTGCGCACGGAGAAGGAGAAGTACCTCAGGGCGACCAAGTTCTGGGGCAAGCTCTTCCTGATCAACATCGCCATGGGCGTGGTCACCGGCATCGTGCAGGAGTTCCAGTTCGGTATGAACTGGTCCGACTACTCGAGGTTCGTCGGCGACATCTTCGGTGCTCCACTCGCCTTCGAGGCACTGATCGCCTTCTTCTTCGAGTCCACCTTCATCGGGCTGTGGATCTTCGGCTGGGACAAGCTGCCCAAGAAGATCCACCTGGCCTGCATATGGATGGTCTCCATCGGCACGATCCTGTCCGCGTACTTCATCCTCGCGGCCAACTCGTGGATGCAGCACCCCGTCGGCTACAAGATCGACAAGGCGAAGGGGCGGGCCGAACTCACCGACTTCTGGGCCGTCCTCACCCAGAACACCGCGCTGGCCCAGGCCTTCCACACGCTGAGCGCCTGTTTCCTCACCGGCGGCGCGTTCATGGTCGGCATCGCCGCCTTCCACTTGTTCCGCAAGAAGCACATCGGCGTGATGAAGACCTCGCTGCGGCTCGGCCTGATCACCGTGGTCATCGGCGGTCTGCTCACCGCGGTCAGCGGCGACACTCTCGGCAAGGTCATGTTCAAGCAGCAGCCCATGAAGATGGCCGCCGCCGAAGCCCTGTGGGACGGCCAGAACTCGGCCCCGTTCTCGATCTTCGCCTACGGCGACGTGAGCAAGGGCCACAACACCGTCGAGCTCTCCGTCCCGGGCGTGCTGTCGTTCCTCGCCGACGACGACTTCAACTCGTACGTGCCCGGTATCAACGACACCAACAAGGCCGAGCAGCAGAAGTACGGCGCCGGCGACTACCGGCCCATCATCCCGGTCACCTTCTGGGCGTTCCGCTGGATGATCGGCTTCGGTATGGCGTCCTTCGCCATCGGCCTCGCCGGACTCTGGCTGACCCGCAAGAAGTTCATGCTGCCGCAGCACCTGCGGGTCGGTGAGGACGAGGTGCCGAACCTGGTCCTCTTCAGGAACAAGGCCCTCAGCCCCAGGCTCGGCAGGCTGTACTGGCTGGTGGCGATATGGACGCTGGGCTTCCCGCTGATAGCCAACTCCTGGGGCTGGATCTTCACCGAGATGGGCCGTCAGCCCTGGGTCGTCTACGGCGTGCTGCAGACCCGCGCCGCGGTCTCCCCCGGTGTCTCCCAGACCGAGATCCTCATCTCGATGATCACCTTCACCGCGCTCTACGCCGTTCTCGCGGTCGTCGAGGTCAAGCTGCTCGTGAAGTACGTGAAGGCGGGCCCGCCCGAGCTCACCGAGGACGATCTCAACCCGCCCACGAAGATCGGCGGCGAGGCCCGTGACGCCGACAAGCCGATGGCCTTCTCGTACTAGGCCGAGGGAGACGCAGTCATGGAACTTCACGACGTCTGGTTCGTCCTGATCGCCGTCCTGTGGACCGGCTACTTCTTCCTGGAGGGATTCGACTTCGGGGTCGGCATCCTCACCAAGCTGCTCGCTCGGGACCGCCTGGAGAAGCGGGTGCTGATCAACACGATCGGCCCGGTCTGGGACGGCAACGAGGTGTGGCTGCTCACCGCGGGCGGCGCCACCTTCGCCGCCTTCCCCGAGTGGTACGCCACACTCTTCTCCGGCTTCTACCTGCCCCTGCTGGTCATCCTGGTCTGCCTGATCGTCCGGGGCGTCGCCTTCGAGTACAGGGCCAAGCGGCCCGAGGAGAAGTGGCAGCGCAACTGGGAGACCGCGATCTTCTGGACCTCGCTGATCCCGGCGTTCCTGTGGGGCGTGGCCTTCGGGAACATCGCGCACGGTGTCAAGATCGACCGGAACTTCGAGTACGTCGGAACCGTCTGGGACCTGCTCAACCCGTACGCCCTGCTCGGCGGACTGGTGACGCTGACCCTGTTCACCTTCCACGGCTCGGTCTTCACCGCGCTCAAGACGGTCGGTGACATCCGGGTACGGGCGCGGAAGCTGGCGACCAAGGTCGGTGTCCTCACCGCCGCACTGGCGCTGGTCTTCCTGGTGTGGACCCAGGTCGACAGCGGTGACGGCAAGAGCCTGGTGGCACTGGTCGTCGCGGTCGCCGCGCTGGTGGCCGCTCTCGGGGCGAATCTGCGGGGCCGTGAGGGATGGGCGTTCGCCCTCTCCGGCGTGACCATCGTGGCCGCCGTGGCGATGCTCTTCCTGTCACTCTTCCCGAACGTCATGCCGTCGTCGCTCAACGGGGAGTGGAGCCTCACGGTCACCAACGCCTCGTCGAGCCCGTACACCCTGAAGATCATGACGTGGCTCGCGGCGATCGCGACGCCGCTCGTCCTGCTTTACCAGGGGTGGACCTACTGGGTGTTCCGCAAGCGGATCGGTACGCAGCACATCGCGACCGAAGCCGCACACTGAGTCCGAGGGTGGGGTGTTTCACGTGAAACCAATTGATCCCCGTCTGCTGCGTTACGCCCGTGCCACCCGCCTCTTCCTGGTGGCCGTCGTCGGCCTCGGTGCCGTCGGGGCCGGACTGGTCATCGCCCAGGCCATGCTCATCGCCGACGTGGTGGTCGGCGCCTTCCAGCATGGCCACTCGGTCTCCGAACTCCGCACTCCCCTGCTGCTGTTGGTCGCCGTGGCCGTCGGCCGGGCGGTGGTCTCCTGGCTCACCGAGCTTGCCGCGCACCGGGCGAGCGCCGCGGTCAAGTCCGAGCTGCGTGGCCGACTCCTCGACCGGGCGGTGGCACTCGGTCCCGGCTGGCTGAGCGATCAGCGGACCGGTTCGCTGGTCACGCTTGCCACGCGCGGTGTCGATGCCCTGGACGACTACTTCTCCCGCTACCTGCCGCAGTTGGGGCTGGCGGTGGTCGTGCCGGTCGCGGTGCTGGCGCGGATCGTCACCGAGGACTGGGTGTCCGCGGCGATCATCGTCGGGACCCTGCCGCTGATCCCGCTCTTCATGGTCCTGATCGGCTGGGCCACCCAGTCCCGGACGGACCGGCAGTGGCGGCTGCTGTCCCGGCTCTCCGGCCACTTCCTGGACGTGGTCGCCGGGCTGCCCACGCTGAAGGTGTTCGGCCGGGCCAAGGCACAGGCCGAGTCCATCCGCCGGATCACCGGCGAGTACCGGCAGGCGACCATGCGGACGCTGCGGATCGCCTTCCTCTCCTCGTTCGCGCTGGAACTGCTCGCCACGCTGTCGGTGGCGCTGGTCGCCGTGACCATCGGCATGCGGCTCGTCCACGGCGACATGGACCTGTACATCGGGCTGGTCATCCTGGTGCTGGCGCCCGAGGCGTATCTGCCGTTGCGACAGGTGGGAGCCCAGTTCCACGCGGCGGCTGAGGGGCTGGCGGCTGCGGAGGAGATCTTCGCGGTGCTGGAGACGCCGGCACCGGCTTCCGGGGCCGGTGCGGTGCCCAGCGGCGCTGCCCTCGTCTTCGACGGCGTGACGGTCCGCTACCCGGGACGCTCGGCGGACGCGGTGACCGATGTGTCGTTCACAGTCGAACCCGGGGAGACCGTCGCGCTGGTCGGTCCGAGCGGTGTGGGCAAGTCGACGCTGCTCAACGTCCTGCTGGGGTTCGTGCGGCCGACACAGGGGCGGGTACGGATCGGCAACGCCGAACTCGCCGACGTCGACCTGGCGGAGTGGCGGTCGCGGATCGCCTGGGTGCCGCAGCGGCCGCATCTGTACGCCGGGACGATCGCCGAGAACGTACGGCTCGCGCGTCCCGACGCGGACGACGACGCCGTACGGCGGGCGTTGCGGGACGCCGGGGCGCTGGAGTTCGTGGAGGCGCTGCCGGAGGGCGCGGGGACGGTCCTCGGCGAGGACGGGGCCGGTCTGTCGGCGGGGCAGCGGCAGCGGCTGGCGCTGGCGCGGGCGTTCCTCGCCGACCGGCCCGTGCTGTTGCTGGATGAGCCGACGGCTGCGCTGGACGGGGTGACCGAGGGGGAGGTCGTGGCAGCGGTACGGCGGCTCTCCGAGGGGCGCACCGTGTTGCTGGTGGTGCATCGGCCGGCGCTGCTGTCGGCGGCGGACCGGGTGGTGCGGCTCTCCGGCGGCGAGGCTCCCAGGGGGCTCCGCACCCTGGACCCCCAGAGCCATCGCCCCACCCGAATCGGTCAACGGGAAGGCGAGGTCGCGGAGGGGCTCGGTGGGCTGGGAGGCGAGGGCGCAGGTCGGCTCGGTGGGATGGGTAGTGCTCGGTTGGGCGGCTCCGGGGCGTCGGGGGCCGGGCGTCGGCGGAGTGTTCTCGGCCGGGTTCGGGCTGCCTCCGGGGCGCGGCGGGGGCGGTTGCTGCTCGCTCTTCTGCTCGGGGCTCTTGCGCTCGGCAGTGCCGTGGGGCTGATGGCGACCTCCGGGTGGTTGATCTCGCGGGCCTCTCAGCAGCCGCCGGTGCTGTATCTGATGGTTGCGGTGACGGCCACGCGGGCCTTCGGGATCGGGCGGGCCGTGTTCCGGTACGGCGAGCGGCTGGTGTCGCACGACGCGGTGCTGCGGATGCTGGCCGACACGCGGGTCGCCGTGTACCGGCGGCTGGAGCGGCTCGCGCCCGCCGGGCTGCGGGCGACCAGACGGGGCGATCTGCTCAGCCGACTGGTCGCCGATGTGGACACCCTTCAGGACTACTGGCTGCGGTGGCTGCTTCCGGTCGGGGCCGCGGTGGCGGTGTCCGCCGGGGCCGTGGGCTTCACGGCCTGGTTGTTGCCCGAGGCCGGAGCGGCGCTCGCCGCAGGGCTGCTCGCAGCCGGTGCCGGCGTCCCGCTGGTGACCTCGGCGGTGGCCCGGCGCGCCGAACACCGGTTGGCACCGGCCCGCGGGCTGCTCGCCACCCGGGTGACCGACCTGCTCACCGGCACCGCCGAACTGACCGTCGCCGGCGCGCTGCCCGCCCGCACCGACGCGGTCAGGCGGGCCGACGGCACGCTCACCCGCATCGCGTCGCGAGGGGCCACGGCTACCGCACTAGGCGACGGGCTGACCGCGCTGCTGACCGGCCTGACCGTCGTGGCCGCCGCGCTGCTGGGCGCCCAGGGGGTCGCCGACGGCCGACTGGACGGCGTGGCGATGGCGGTCGTCGTGCTCACTCCGCTGGCCGCCTTCGAGGCCGTGCTCGGTCTGCCACTTGCCGTGCGGCACCGGCAGCGGGTGCGCAGGAGCGCCGAGCGCATCTACGAGGTGCTGGACGCGCCCGAGCCCGTGCGGGAGCCGGAGCGACCGCGTCAGGCGCCCGCCGCGCCCTTCCCCGTCGTACTGAAGGGGCTGACGGCCCGGTACCCGGGGCAGGCGCGGGACGCGCTCGGCGGGCTCGACCTCACCCTGCACGAGGGGCGCAGGGTCGCCGTGGTCGGTGCCTCCGGCGCCGGCAAGTCGACCCTGGCCCAGGTCCTGCTGCGGTTCCTCGACCCGGCCGCGGGCTCCTACACGCTCGCCGGCGTGGACGCGTACGGCCTGGACAGCGACGACGTGCGGCGGCTTATCGGGCTGTGCGCCCAGGACGCGCACCTCTTCGACAGTTCCGTGCGGGAGAACCTGCTGCTCGCCCGGAAGGACGCCACCGAGGAGGATCTGCGGGACGCGCTGGGCCGGGCCCGGCTCCTCGACTGGGTGGACGGGCTGCCCGACGGACTCGACACCCTGGTCGGCGAGCACGGGGCACGGCTGTCCGGCGGGCAGCGGCAGCGGCTGGCCCTCGCCAGGGCGCTGCTCGCCGACTTCCCGGTGCTCGTGCTGGACGAGCCGGCCGAGCATCTCGACCTGCCCACCGCGGACGCGCTCACCGCGGACCTGCTGGCCGCCACCGAGGGCCGTACGACGCTGCTCGTCACGCACCGGCTGGCGGGCCTGGAGGCCGTGGACGAGGTGATCGTCCTCGACGCGGGCCGGGTGGTGCAGCGCGGGAGCTACGCGGAGCTCGCCGCCGCGGCCGGACCGCTGCGCGACATGGCGGAGCGGGAGGCGGCGACGGAGTCGCTGGTCGGAGCGCGGTAGCCCGGCACAGCGGGCCGTCTCAGCCGCGCGCGGCCAGCAGCTGCTCGATCACGACGGCCACCCCGTCCTCGTTGTTGGCGACCGTGCGGCCGGAGGCGGCGGCGACGGCGGCGGGGTGGGCGTTGCCCATGGCGTAGGACTGGCCGGCCCAGGTCAGCATCTCGACGTCGTTGGGCATGTCCCCGAAGGCGACGACCTCCTCGTGCGAGATGCCGCGTTCGGCACACTCCAGGGCGAGTGTGCTCGCCTTGGAGACGCCCGGGCCACTGATCTCCAGCAGGGCGCTGGGGCTGGACCGGGTGACGGTGGCGCGGTCGCCGACGGCGAGGCGGGCGAGGGTGAGGAAGGCGTCGGGGTCGAGGTCGGGGTGGTAGGCGAGGATCTTGAGCACGGGCTCGCCGGCGCTCGGACCGTCGGCCGCGAGGATCTCCTCGGCGGCCAGCAGGTGGTCCGGTATCTCCAGGTGCAGCTTGGGATAGGCCGGTTCCTGGTGGAAGCCGTACGTCTGCTCGATCGCGTACACCGTGCCGGGCGCGGCCTCGCGCAGCAGCCGTACGGCATCCACGGCGTTCTCCCGGGCCAGGTCGCGCACCTTCACGAAGCGGTGGGCGCCGGGGCCGCCGTGCAGGTCGACCACGGCCGCGCCGTTGCCGCAGATCGCCAGGCCGTGGCCGTGGACGTGGTCGCTGACGACGTCCATCCAGCGGGCCGGGCGGCCGGTGACGAAGAAGACCTCGATACCCGCCTCCTCGGCGGCGGCCAGAGCGGCGACCGTCCTAGGGGAGACCGACTTGTCGTCGCGCAGCAGGGTGCCGTCGAGATCGGTGGCGATCAGGCGGGGCGGGGTCGCGAAGGCGGGGGTCTCGGGCTGTCGGGTCGCTGAGGTCACCGGGCCATTCTGGCGCATATGCCCGCACGGCCGGGCGGCCGGGCGCACAGATGAGACACAGGCGACTCCGAAGCGTCCTCGGCCGTCTCAGCCGAGTTGGGCCGGAGCCTCCATGGCGATCTGCTCGAAGACCTTCTGCTCGGCCGCGAAGTCCGAGTCGGGGATGGGCCAGTGGATCACCAGCTCGGTGAAGCCCAGCTCCTGGTGGCGGCCGGCGAAGTCCACGAAGGCGTCCAGGGACTCCAGGGGGCGGCCACGGTCCGGGGTGAACCCGGTGAGGAGGATCTTGTCCAGTTCGGCCACGTCCCGGCCGATCGCCGCGCAGGTCTCGGCGAGCTTCCCCAGCTGCCCGCGCAGCGCCTCGGCCGACTGCTCGGGCGTGCCGTCCTCGTACAGCTTCGGGTCGCCGGTGGTCACCCACGCCTGGCCGTACCGCGCGGCCAGCTTCAGCCCGCGCGGTCCGGTGGCGGAGACCGCGAAGGGCAGCCGGGGCCGCTGCACACAGCCCGGGATGTTGCGTGCCTCGTGGGCCGAGTAGAACTCGCCCTCGGACGTCACGGACTCCTCGGTGAGCAGCCGGTCCAGCAGCGGCACGAACTCGGCGAACCGGTCGGCGCGCTCGCGCGGGGTCCACGGCTCCTGGCCCAGCGCGGTGGCGTCGAAGCCGTTGCCGCCCGCGCCGATGCCGAGGGTGACGCGGCCGCCGGAGATGTCGTCGAGGGAGATCAGCTCCTTGGCGAGGGGCACCGGATGCCGGAAGTTCGGCGAGCCCACTGCATGCTCATACCATCGGTCCCATGCGACGACCCAGGCCCCACGAGCCGACCATAACCCCAGGTGAGCCAGCGGCTCTCTACTGCCGGATATCCCAGGCGGACGACGACGACCAGACCGGCGTCGATCGGCAGGAACGTATCTGCCGGGAAATCGCCGAGCGCCGGGGCCTCACCATCGACCCCGCCCACGTCTTCGTCGACAACAGCCGCTCGGCATGGAGTCGGGGCCGCAAGCGGCCGGGTTGGGACCAGCTTCTCGAACGCGCCCAGCGGCGCGAGTTCCGGCACGTCATCGCGTACCACCCCGACCGGCTGATGCGGCAGCCCAGGGACCTGGAGGAGCTGCTCCAGGTCTCGGACGAGCACCAGATCATGCTGCACGGCGAGGCGAACCGGCGGAATCTGTCAGACCCCGACGACCGGTTCATCCTGCGCATCGAGGTCGCCCATGCCTGCCGTTCGTCCGACGACACCTCGCGGCGGCTGAAGTCGGCGTTGAAGGAGCGCGCCGAGACTGGCCTCCCCCACTCGGGCAAACGTCGCTTCGGATACGAGGCCGACGGCATGACCATCAGGGAGGACGAGGCCGAGATCGTCCGCGAGGTCTTCGACCGCTACCTCAAGGGGCAGAGTCCGAGCGCGATCGCGCTGGTGCTCCACAAGCGCGGCATCAAGACTGTGTACGACAAGGAGTGGACGCAGGGCACGGTCCGCGCCCTCCTCGACTCCCGCCACGTCGCCGGCATCCGCATGCACCAGGGCGAGGAGGTCGGCCCGGGCAAGTGGCCCGCGATCATCGACCAGGGGACGTGGGAGGAGACGCGGGCCCGGCGCGAGTACCGGTCCGCGATCCACCAGACCAATCTGGAGCTGCGGCGCTTCTACCTCCTGCGCGGCCTGGTCATGTGCTCGCGCTGCGGCACTCTCATGTCCGGTACGAAGGTCGGCGCAGTGCCGTCGTACCTGTGCACGCGCAAGAGCCGCAACGGCGACAAGAAGTGCGTGCGCCGGATTGCCGCGGTGAAGCTGGAGGAGTTCGTCACGGAGGCCGCCATCGATCTGCTCGGCAGGCTCACGGTCTCCGGGAAGCTCGCGTCGACCGCGCTGCCGGACGCGGCGGCGGAGTCCGTCGAGGCCGACCAGCGGCAACTCG
>NZ_JAEKKT010000317.1 GCF_019510245.1 Streptomyces sp.
GGCCGGACACGCAGCAGGTCGTTGATGCGGTCGCCGTCACCCCGGACGAAGTCCAGGGCCGCGTCCTCCTTGCCGGTGAAGTGCCGGCTGAAGGTGCGGCGGGTGACGTCGGCCTCCTCCACGATCGCCTCCACGGTCGTGGCCGCCAGCCCGCGCTCCAGGATCAGCTCCACAGCGGCGCAGGCCAGCGCGTTCCGCGTCTGCTGCGCCTTGCGCCGCCGCCGGTCCTGCGTCGGGTGGACTGGCTCCGTAGCCTTCATGGTTGCCAGCATACGCCTTGATGTCCCATTGGGACACATGTCCCACCGGGACATTTGCTGGGAGGAGTCTGCGGGCATCGCCCGCCACGAGATCCCGCCCGCGACCAGGTAGCGGATCGCGTCGAGCAGCTGCCGGTGGCAGTAGCCCTCGGGCCGTCCACCCCGCCCCGGGAACCAGGCCGCATCGGCAGCAACGGCCGGCCGGCCGCCCACTCCGCGTCTGTCATGTCCGACGGATACCGGCGCACTCGGTCCGGATGGCAGGCCGCGTTGCCGAACACGTGCGGGAGGCAATCGCACGAGGTGGCGGGCGGGTCGAAGTCAACGTGCAGCGGTGTCGCGTCGCAGCAGGCCGGTGACCCGGCCCAACCATCCTCTGCGCGAGTTGTTCTCCCCTTCGATCAAGAACCGTGCTGTCTGGAGCGGGTCACGGGGCAGTTGATCTGTCTGGTGACGGCGCCAGTAGCGGGTCACTCTCCGCTCCAGATCGCCCAGATCAACGCTGCCGGTCCTGGCCAGAACGACCGATCCTTCCGGGCCTTCCGGGGCAGTCAGCGCCCACACGCCACCGTCCGGTGAGTACACCGCTGCGTACTCACCTTCGTCGACGTCGATCGCCTCGATCCAGTTCGTGGCGTGCACGAAAGATCCGAAGACGAATAGTTCCTCGTCACGATCGAAGACGAGAACCGTGTCGGGAGGGAGTTCCATCGGCTCACTGTGGCAGGACCGTTCGCTGTGCCGCGACCAAATAAGGGGCGCCTGAGGAGTGTCGGTCGGACCGGGAGCCGGCGAACGCACCTTCCTGCTCCACACGCGTGAGCCGGTGCCCGTCCTGGACCGGCTGATGGCCAACATCCTCATCACCCCGGCGAAGGACAACCGGCCCGAGGAACTCCGCTCCGGCGTCGGCACCGGCCCCTACCGGGTGATCGGCGCCAACAGCGGCGCGGGCGAGTAATGAGCTCGTCAGGACCTACCTGCAGTCCCTGGTGGACGATCTCCTGCCCGTCCTCCCCTCACCCGCCCAACCGGCATCGGCACCGAGCCCGCGTGAGCAGCTGTTGGCCGTCTTCGACCGGGAGCGGCCGGAAACCACCGCTCCGTTCCGGGGATGTCCGTTCCTGAACGTCAGCGTCGAAGTGCCAGATCCAACGCATCCTGCCCATCAGTTGGCCGCGGCGTACAAGAGGGAGTTCGCCCGCCGCCTCACGGACATCGCACGGCAGGCCGGGGTCGCAGCCCCGGAGACTCTCGGTGAGCAACTGGCACTGCTCTTCGACAGCGCCGCCGCACGCGGCACCGCACTCAACAGTGGCCACACCCACGCGTACGCGCGATCCATCGCGGAGTCGTTGGTCGATGCCGCCCTCGCCGACGCGGGCCCGGCAACCCTCTGATGAGCCGCACGCTCTCGTCGGGGTCGACGCAATACATCAGGCGGGCATGGTGCGCTTCGATACAGCGGCCGCTGCTGCCTCGGCGCAGGCGTGTACGTCGGTCGAAACGCCGGACATGTGCCCTTTTTCAGGTGTTCGGCAGTCCGTAGACCCGGTCGTAGTGGTGCGCCACCAGATGTCCGTCTCGGTCACAGGAGATCTGCCAGCCGTTGACGCCTGTGTCTCGGCCGTCCGTGAAGTTCCACCTCAGGCGCCCAGAGGCAGCCTCGATGGCGAAGAAGCCGTCTTTGTTCTCGAGGGCGGCAGCGTAGACGGCGTGCGGTCCCACGGCGATGGGATGGTCGCCGTCGAGGCGCGGCGTCTCGCAGAACCAGCGCTGGGAACCGTTCGCCGCGTTGAAAGCGTAGACGCCGTAGGGGTCGTTGCCGATGGCGTAGACGGTGTTGCCGCCCACTCCCAGGGAGGCGAACAAGCCGTGCTCGGGCTTTGCCCGCCAGCGGAGCCTGCCGGTGCTCAGCTCCAGGGCGATGAGCTCGGAGCCGATCGCGAACACGGTCTGGCCGAGCACGGCGAGACCTGGCCGGAGGTCGTAGCCGACCGGGTGCCGCCAACGCAGGGCACCGGCGTCGCGGGTGCTGCGGACCGAGACGTTGCGCAGACCGTCGGCGTAGACGAAGTAGTCGGACGTGACGACCGGCTGGAGGCGGATGCCGACGTCTTCCGGGCTGATCGGTATGACCCTGGCTTGGCGGGCCTGGAGGTCGACGCCGAAGACGGCGTCGGTGGATGTCGCGACGCCCTGTTCGGCCGACTGGCGCTCCAGTCGAGCACCGAGCACGGAAACGCTGAAGCCCTCGTAGGCGCCCAGCAGTTGGTCGAATTGGAAGTCCGCGCCGAAATCGAGGGTGAACCGTTCCGACCCGCTGGCCGGATCGATGCCGATCACCGTGGCGCCCGTACCGAGTGCGACGGCCGCACCGTCGGTCAACAGGACGGGAGTGGGCGAGAGACTGATGCCCTGGTAGATCCACCTGGGGTGGGAGCCGTTGTCGAGGTCGAGGCAGATCATGGTGCCCGGGCGGGCCTTGAGCAGGGCGGTGCCGTCGCTGAAGACCGCCGGAGCCTGCAGCAACGGGTCGCTGAGGTAGACCCAGCTCGGCTCGGGCGCCGGGACCAGTGAGGACGCAGGGTGGGCGCGAGGCTTTCTGAGCACGGCGACGAGAGCGGCGACACCCCCGACCACCGCCACTCCCGTACCGGCGGCCAGGATCGAGCGCCGGGAGGGACCGGAGTATGCGGGGGAGCGGCGGTGCATGCGTGGAACCGAAGTCTCCGGGTCTGACTTCCCGAGCTTCTCGGACTTCTCGGATTTCTCGGACTTCTCCGGATCCGTCGGGCCGAGGAAGTTGGCCTCTGCCCGGGGTCCGTGGCCGCCGTCCGCCCCGGCCCTGCTGCTGGCGGTGTCGGGGGCGTCGGGGGCGGTCGGAACGACGCCCGGAGGTGACACGAGATCCATGACGGCGGCCTGATGGCGAGCGACGGTCGCGGCCACCGGAGCGGGCAGCCAGGACTCGGTCAGCAACTGTTCGACGCCGCCCGGAGCGCATGCCGCGGACAGCCGGTCGGGGCTGATGCGCAAGGCGGGGTCCTTGGCCAGACAGAGACTGATGAGCTTGTCCAGTGGCTCAGGCACCCCGGCCAGGTCGGGCCAGCCATGGGCCACCTGGTAGAGGAGAGTGGCTGCCGCGGCACCATCGAAGGGCGGGTGCCCGCAGGCGGCGAACGTCAGCACCGAGCCGAGGCAGAAGACGTCCCCTTCCGCTCCCATTGGCTCGCCTGTGGCCTGTTCCGGGCACATGTATTCCAGGGAGCCGAACACGCCGCCTGTGGTGGTGAGTTGATAGCCGTCGCGGGCGCGGACGATGCCGAAGTCGATGACGCGTGGTCCGTCGGCGGCGAGCAGTACGTTGGAGGGTTTCAGGTCACGGTGCACGAGCCCCTGGGCGTGCACCGCGGTGAGCGCCTCGGCCATGCCCGCGCCGAGGGCGAGAACCGACTGCACCGGCAGCGGCCCGTGTTCGGCGACCGCCTCGGCCAAGGTGGGACCCGGAATATACGTGGTGGCGAGCCACGGTGTTTCCGCGTCGGGGTCAGCGTCCACCACGGATGCGGTGTAGGTGCCGCCGACGGCCGCCGCGGCCGCTACTTCGCGTCGGAAGCGGATGCGGAAGTTCTTGTCCTCCGCCATCTCGGGACGGATGACCTTGACCGCGACGGTTTGGCCCGCCGGTGAGGTGGCCAGGTACACCCGGCCCATACCGCCTGCTCCGAGTTCGGCCACGAGGCGGTAGGGGCCCAGGTGTCCGGGATCTTCTGGACGCAATGGCTTCATACCCGCGGCTGCCTGTTCTGAGTGGTGGCAGACGGGAGTCCCGCCCGCTGAGTGGGGGAGAGGCCCGGCAGGGGTCTGGCAACACAGTAGGGGCTGGAGTGACCACTGAGTTCATCTCGAGAGGTGCTCCACGCTACCCGGAAGTAGCTGATCAGCCCTTCTCCCTTTCAAACGAGCTCATTTGACGAAGCGTCATGTTCTTGGTGACACGTGCCTGTACAGCGGGAACAGTGCACGATACGCAACAGCGGTGGTACGGAATGCCTGTATGCGCCAAAGACCTCCGATGTGTTCAAGCTCACCCGTTCCGTCCGCGACTGCTGGCCACGTCGACGGAAACGAGGTGCCGGCAAGCGGCGCCGTCATCGCCGTGGTGTACGACCTCACCGCCGACAGGCGAGCATGCGCAGATGGTCACCGACCAGACGAAGTGCCTTCTCGTCCTCGGCAGTCAGATGCTCGAGCCGGTCGCGGACCGCTGCACCGGACGGCCCCAGGGCGACGAACGGCGCCGCCATCTCTCGCAGCCCGCCCATCCGCCTCCACCCTGTCGGCCCGGCGCACCTCTGACTGGCGGGGAGGGGGAACACGTCCTCGACCGATTCCTCGTCGAGGATCGGGCCACCGGCGGCGATCCGGCCGACGAGCGGGACGTACACGCGGCGGGCTTGCCCGCGGTGTCGGAGGGCTGCACGGAGGCGCCCTGGGCCGCTGTCGTGACGCTCATCCAGGCGGTCGGCTACGGAGCTTCCTTGCGGAAGAGAGACAGCAGGGTCCGGGCCGGCAGGGCGCCCGGGTCGAAGAACTGCGTGGCCAGAGCGGGCGGCACCGCCGTTCCCTGCATGCGGACCTCGTGGCAGGTGAAGCAGAACGCCGCCTCGAACAGCGCCGGATCGAGAGAGTCGTCGTAGGCCCGTACGCTCCAGCCCGGCGAGAAGCCGCAGCGGTGCTGTTCACTGCCGGGCAGGCTCTCGATCAAGGCCAGGGCGGCTGCGGCCTCGCTCCCG